>DAIDKF010000001.1 GCA_027450185.1 Granulicella sp.
CCCAAGCTCGACCACCATCGTCTCTTCGTGTTGATCCATGGACTTGTCTCCGTTGTTCTCAAAATCCTTGTCCGAGAGCCGGATGCGGGAAGACGGTCCGTCCGGTTCGATGAGCGGGGTGTGAAAACGGGACATGATGCGGATATTGAGGCACCGGCAACCGAAAGGGCCGGGAACGGATAGGCCCCATCTAAAGAACCGCGTCACACCTCGACTCTACTGAAGGCGCTGCGATTGCTGTTTTGGGCTGACAAGGTTGCCCGGCAGATGCTCATCGCTGATTGAGGTTGGCGGTATCGCCGGGCGGGCGGCCTTGAGGGTGTGCTCACGGGGTGCAGGCAGTTTTTGTGCATGGCTTTCCTGCGTACGCTGTTTGCGCAGAGATGGAACATGAGGATGATGGTTCGCCGGGACGTTGCTACCCCGGTGAGGCGCCGAGCGCAGCGGCCACCTGCTGGAAGGCCGGAAGAAACGGGAACGATGCGGGCAGATGCAGCACCATGCGCCGCACCGAAACCATGACGCGGGCGCGCAGCTTCAGCAGCCGTTCGCGCAGCGTCCATACCTGGGCGCGGGAGCAGTTGCTGCCCGCGGCGCATAGGCGCAACTCCTGCATCAGCACGTAAGCCGCGGCGGTCAGCAGCACGCGGAACTGGTTGGCCCAGAAGCTGCTGCAACTGGTGCGGTCGATCTCCAACGCGTGCAGTTCCTTGATCCGGTTCTCGATCTCGCCGCGCTGGCAGTAGACCTCTTCGTAGATCCACTGCGGCGTCTGCTGTAGGTTGGTGATGACGAAGCGCGGATTATCTTTCGGCTCTTTGCCGTCGGCGCGGACCACCTCGGCCTTGAAGATCATGCGGCGTTCGCGCGGCCAGGTGTTGGCTGCGTAGCTCGTTTCGCTGTAGACGTGTTCGGTCTTGCCGGTCACTTCGGCGAGCACGCGTGCAACCTGCATCGCCGCTTCTGCCTCGCGCTGTAGTACCGCGTTGCTGGCCATTGCAACAACATATTCCAGACCAGGTTCGGCGTCCAGAAAGTCGAGCAACTCGGGATGCGCGAAGCCGCCATCGAGGCGAACCCGGATGCGAGCGCCCGGGAAGAAGTGGCGGACCATCATCAGCAGGCGGCGCAGAATCCCCACCGCTCCCACCGGCGCGGTCACGTTGCCGGGACGCAGCACGGCGGCGCACAGATACTGCTCGGCCTCGTCGTTGAAGCTGACAAAACCCATCACCGGAAGGTAGCACCAGCTATCGTAGTGGCCGTTGAAGAACGACATCTGCTGCGCGCCGTGCGTCGGATCGTCGGTCGGATCGAGATCGAGGGTGACCAGCAGAGCACGGTTGCCTAGCCGCTTGGCATGGCGCTCGATCACGCTGGTTGCGAGCGTCTCGCCCATGCGGTAAAGCTGCTTGCGGTCCACCGCATTCTCAAAGCGCGACAGCGTAGGCTGCGAGGCCAGATCCAGGCCCGTCACCGGATCGCGGCCCAGCAGCATCTTGTGCACCGGATCGGCGCCGAGCCGCGCCGAGTCGTTGGCGTCCGCATAGCCGCACGCAATCGAGAACACGCGCTGCGCCAGCAACTCGTTGAGCGAGTGCTCCACCTTGCCTGCCTGCCGCTTGTCCTCCACGCATCCGGCCAGGCCTTCGATCAATCCATAGCGCCGCTCGGCGGCCTTCAGCAGGATCGCTCCTCCATCGGAGGAGCCCTGCCGCTGATCGAACTTCAACACCGCTGGCTTGGCGAAAAGCTCGGGAAACAATAAACACTCTGTCATGGTAAAGTCGATCACGCGATAGCCTCTTTTGTTGCCTCAAACACTGCCTCAACAACATGTTTGTAGCACAAGAGGCTTTCGCTTCTTCAGCCTTCACGAATTATCCGGGCTAATGACCTACCCTACATCGGTGTGATCACATCTCCGTTTTTTGGACAGGCCGTGGCAGCAAACCCGCCACGCAGGATGCAGATCAGCGCCGAGTTTACCTTCTAACTGGATGACCTGCATGGATGCGGGCTGACCTAACAAGGATAATTCGCTTCTTCAACCTTCACGAATTATCCGCGCCAGGATAACGGCGTTGTGGCATGAAGGTATTCTCTTGGATTTACGTGGCATGTTCTGTTGGATGGAAATTCGGGCTGATCCCCCACAGTTCAGCCCGGTGCTCCGCTTGGTAAAAGTTTGTCGCATCTTTGTCGCAAATACAGCCCATTGGGCCGGTTTTGCCGACTCTTCCGGTTTATAAGTCCTTTACCGTCTATAATTTGGCTAGGGACTCACTTCATGGCATGGAAGCGGTGATTAAATCATGAGTCTCGACACCTAGCAGCACACTCATGGAAGCGGGCCTTCCTTCCCGTGACGTCCTTCCAAGAGATCTTGCGTGCTGACGCACGCAGGTCTCTTGGTCGGGCTCCGGACGACCCGCTCTGCGAGGTGATGAGCAACAATCAACTCCTCAATGGTGGTGTACAAGTGGTGTACAAATTGGGCCAGAAACACCCAGCAATACCCGGAAATCTCCTCCAACGAGCCTTACTACACAATAACTTACACAGGGCGGGGCCGTTTCGTAATCAGCAGGTCAACGGTTCAAGTCCGTTCGTCGGCTCCATACATTTCATTTCACATGAGAGATTTTTGCACGAGGCGCTGCCGATGGCTGGCAGTGCTTTTTGCGTGCGCGGTGAATGATGCGGGGCCTGGACTAACGGGCCATCCAGCCGCCGTCGACGGTGAGGACGGTGCCGGTGACGTAGTCGCTGGCGGGGGAACAGAGAAAGAGCGCGGAGCCGGCGAGGTCCTGAGGCTGGCCCCAGCGGGCGGCGGGAATTCGTTCGAGAATCTGGCGGTTACGCGTCTCGTCGGCCTGGAGAGCTTCGGTGTTTGTGGTGGCGAAGTAGCCGGGCGCGATGGCGTTGACCTGGATGCCCCGGGGAGCCCACTCGTTGGCGAGAGCTTTGGTGAGTTGGGCGATGCCGCCCTTGGAGGAGGCGTAGGCAGGGACGCGGATGCCGCCTTGAAAGCTGAGGAGAGATGCGATGTTGACGATCTTGCCGGTGGAGGAGGAGAGGCAGAAGGCGGCCTTGCGGCGAAAGATGTCGCGGGCTACGAGCTGGGAGAGCTGGAAGACGCTGGTGAGGTTGACCTGCAGAACGGTTTGCCAGTCTTCGAGGGTGGTGTCTTCGGCGGGGGCGCGAGAGATGGTGCCAGCGTTGTTGATGAGGATATCGATGTGGCCGAAGTGCTGCTTTGCGGCGTTGAAGAGAGTTTCGGCGCCGGTGGTGGTGGAGAGATCGGACTGGAAGGCGACGGCGCTGGTGCCGATGGTGGCGGCGGTTTCGTCGGCGGGCCGGCGGTTGCCGTGAACAGCGACCTGTGCGCCGGCCTGGGCAAGGGCGATGGCGATGGCGGCACCGAGGCCACTGGCTGCTCCCGTAACAAGGGCGACTTTGCCATCGAGGCGGAAGAGTTCGAGGATGTTGCGGGTGGACATGAGGTCAACTGTACGTGGAGCGGAGGAGCAAATGCAAAACGCCGTGCGGACGGAGACGGTTGGATATGTTGATGTGCGGAGGCGAAGTGACGCGGCGAGTTGGATTCCTTATGCTGGGTAAGGCAGCAACGTGGAGAGTGCGAGGATGGGATGGCTTGCAGTGGCAACGAATGCGGTTGTGTTGTCGTCGCTGGCGGCAGCGAGCGGGTTGACGGCGGGCAGGCAGGCCACAGTGGTGCAGGCACCAGTGGCTGCGGCGCCGACGATTCAGACGCAGCCGGAGGTGTTGAATCTTGATGGGTTGGCGGAGCGTGGCAAGGCTTTGCTGGAACAGGCGAAAGCGGGCAGTGGCAGCGCGGGGATTATTCTGGCGAACTACAACGGCCACTACACCATGCTGACGGCGCGCAGCAAGAGCGGAGGCGGAGAGCTGCACAAACACTTTGCGGATTTTCTGATGGTCGTCGATGGCGAGGGGACGGAGATGACGGGTGGGAGAATGGTAAACGCGAAGGAACTGCCGGGCGGCGAAGTGCACGGGTCTGGACTTGAGGGAGCTACTCCGCATGCGCTGCATAAGGGCGACGTGATTCATATTCCGGCAGGGACACCGCATCAGTCGATTGAGGCGCCGGGGCAGACGATCGTTATCTATGTGATCAAGGTGCGGGAGCCGGAGAGCAGTAGTCAGTAAGTGCAGATGGGCGCGAGGAGCAGGGAATGAAGATTGTGCAGATGGCGGATGTGGTTCGGTATCCGAGAATGACGACGGCGGAGTTGCGCGAGACGTTTTTACTGGAAGCGCTGTTTCGCGAAGGCGAGATAGAGACACGTTATGTGGATCTGGATCGCACGGTGATTGGCGGAGCGGTGCCGACGACCAAGGCTCTGACGCTGGAGACGCATGCTGAGTTGCGTGCTGAATATTTTCTGGAGCGGCGCGAGTTGGGCGTGCTGAATGTGGGCGGAGCAGGCTCTGTGACGGTTGACGGACAAGCGTTTGCGCTGGATAAGCTGGACTGCTTGTATGTGGGGCGTGGCAGCAAGGCGGTGACCTTTGCAAGCGATGACGCGAGGACACCGGCGGCCTTCTATCTGCTGAGCTATCCGGCGCATACGGCGTATCCGACGCGGCTGGCGAAGTTTGCCGAGTTGGAGCCGGTACACCTGGGATCTGAGGAGACGTGCAACAAACGGTCGATCTATAAAGCCATTTTTCTGGATGGCATTCGAAGCTGCCAGTTGGTGATGGGCTTTACGCTGCTGGCGAAGGGATCGAACTGGAACACGATGCCGCCGCATACGCATATGCGCCGCAGTGAGGTTTACTTTTACTTCGATGTGGATCCATCGCAACGTGTGGTGCACCTGATGGGTCCGCCGGATGAGACACGGCATCTGGTGCTGAGTGATCGCGACGTTGTGGTGTCGCCGGGATGGAGCATTCATGCGGGGGTGGGTACGCAGAGTTATGGGTTCTGCTGGGGGATGGGCGGAGAGAATCAGCGGTATGACGATATGGATGCTGTGGCGATCGCCGGACTGAAGTAGCGGAGAGGCTGCGGAACCACGGCGGCAAGTACAACCTGCAAGACGCAAGACAAGGATGAGGACGATGTCGAAGAGGATTCGCTGGGGAGTGCTCAGCACGGCAGCTATTGGTGTCAACAAAGTGATTCCGGGGATGCAGAAGGGGCAGTATGTGAGCGTGACGGCGATCGCATCGAGGGACCTTGCCAAGGCGAGAGACGCTGCCGCTGCGTTGGGCATTGCGACGGCTTATGGATCGTACGAAGAGCTCCTCGCCGACCCGGATATAGATGCTATCTATAATCCACTTCCAAACCAGATGCATGTTCCGTGGACGATTAAAGCTGTGGAGGCGGGAAAACATGTGCTTTGCGAGAAGCCGCTGAGCATGACGGTGGCGGAGGCCGAGGAGCTGCTCGCGGTGTGCAGGCGAACTGGTGTGAAGGTGGGCGAGGCGTTTATGATCCGGAGTCATCCGCAATGGCTTCGACTGCGTGCGTTGCTGGACGAAGGGCGGATTGGAGAACTTCGTTCGGTCACGGGATTTTTCAGCTACTTCAATATCAATCCGGCGAACATCCGCAACCGGGTGGAGTGCGGCGGTGGCGCGTTGATGGATATCGGCTGCTATCTGATTCACGCTTCGCGCTTCGCTTTCGGCGCGGAACCGGCCCGCGTGGTGGCATGCATCGACCGCGACCCGCAGATGCACACGGACCGTCTTACGTCGGCAATGCTTGACTTTCCATGTGGACAGTCGATCCTGACGTGCAGCACGCAGTTGGCTCCGTATCAGCGGGTGCACTTTGTTGGAACCCGCGGGCGCATCGAGATGGAGATTCCATTCAACGCGCCTATCGACCGTCCGACACGTCTGTTCATCGACGACGGCAGAGATCTGTTTGGAGGTGGCATGGTGACGGAGAGTTTCGCGGTGTGCGATCAGTACACGCTGCAGGGCGATGCGTTTTCGAAGGCTTTGCTGGAAGGCGGGGAGGTTCCGGTACCGGTTGGGGATGCCATCAAGAACATGGCGGTGATTGAAGCCATCTTTGCGTCTGCCGTCTCCGGCCAATGGGAACGCCCACGGGGATGAAGACGTTTCCACTGTCGAAGGTCTATCAGCTACTTGAACCGGGTCCGGTGGTTCTGCTGACGACTGCGTACAAGGGCCGCGCCAACGTCATGACGATGTCGTGGCACATGATGGCCGATTTTGAACCGCCGCTGGTTGCCTGCATTGTCAGCAATTCGGATTACAGCTTTGCAGCCCTGCGTGCCACGAAAGAGTGTGTGATTGCGATTCCGGCAGTGGAGCTTGCGCCGAAGGTGGTGGCTGTGGGCAACTGCACGGGAAGGGATGAGGATAAGTTCGAGAGGTTCGGCCTGACGCGAGCGCCAGCGAAATACGTAGGACCACCGCTGGTGAGAGAGTGCTTCGCCAATCTCGAGTGCAGGGTTGTCGATACGCGGCTGGTCAATAAGTACAATCTTTTCGTCGTGGAAGTGCTCAAGGCGTGGATTGATCCGAAACAGAAGAATCCGAAGACGATTCACCATCATGGATATGGCAGGTTTGTTGTCGATGGCGAAACGATTGAGCTGCCGTCGAGAATGCCGTGAAGGGATTCGGCGGTGTGGTGCGGGAGTTTGCTGGCTCTCCTGCCTCTCGGGCAAGAAATTGATGTGCAGCGCGTCACAGTCCACTGTGAGGCAATGGAGATATGCTCTGATGCGGCAAAGGGTGAAGGCCGCCTTCGGGATCTCCCGCCGTTTGCCTGGCTAAGGAGTGGACGTGATACAGAGGATCGGGGAGTTTCTGCTGAGGCGGCTTGAAGAGGTTGGAGTGCGCCATATCTTTGGTGTTCCTGGCGACTACAATCTTGAGCTTCTGCAACAACTGGAGGATCGCCGGGGGCCGGAATGGGTGGGCAACTGTAACGAGCTGAATGCAGCGTACGCCGCGGATGGCTATGCCAGAATGAATGGCTTGGGCGCGCTCATCGTGACCGATGGGGTCGGGTCTCTGAGTGCGATGAACGGGATTGCGGGATCATACTGCGAACACGTGCCGGTGATCTGTGTGTGCGGGTCGATTCCGCAGGAGGCAGTCGATTGCGGGTGGCTGATGCATCACACGATGGCGGATGGGTCCCAGGATCGCTTCTATCGAGCGTTTGCTGAAGTGACCGTCGCGCAGGCGAAACTTACGCCGGAGAATGCTGTGGTCGAGATCGATCGGCTGATCCTGACGGCCTGGCGTGAAAAGCTGCCGGTCTATATGGAGCTGCCCTCCGACGTGGGGTACGTAGAGGTCGATGTGCCGGAGACGTCGCTGACGCTTTCGTATCCGCCGAGCGATGAGGAGAGCCTGGCACGATGCTGCGAGAAGATTGTGGCGCGACTGCAGCACGCGGCGAGCCCGGCACTGCTGCTGGATATCGATACGGAGAGGTTCGGTGTGGCGACGCGCGTTGCGGCGCTTGCAGAACGATTGCAGCTTCCGGTTGCGACCATGCCGGGATCGAAGGGAATGTTTTGTGAGCAATCGCCTTTGTTTGCGGGGGTCTATTGCGGCGCGTGCAGTGGCGCGGAGGTGCGGGAGCTGGTCGAGAGCAGTGACTGCCTGTTGACGATCGGCTATCGTCGCGTCGACAGCACCTCTGGAACATTCACGGATGATATTCCGGGCAACGCGATTCATCTGAATGGACAATCGGTTTGCATGGAGGACGACAACTTCGAGGATGTCTATTTGGGTGAGTTGCTTTCACTGCTGGTGCGGGAAACAGATGCGAAGTCGAAGCGAGATTGCAGAGTGGTTGAATCGTCAGATGCAGAGACGTGGGATCTGAGCCGGCGTCCATTGAGCCAACGGGAGTACTGGCAAGCCATGCAGCGTTTCATCTTACCCGGAGACCTGCTGGTGGCTGAAAATGGAACGTCCGGCGCGGGCGTTGCGGGGTTGCGGCTTCCGTGTCGATCAACGCTGATCACGCAAGGGGTGTGGGGGTCGATCGGGTACAGTCTTGGCTGCCTGCTCGGAACACTGATGGCAGCGCCCGAACGGCGGCAGATTCTATGGATCGGCGACGGCTCGTTTCAGCTTACGGCGCAGGAGCTTTCGACGATTTTGAGATATGAGTTGAAGCCGTATATCTTCCTGATCAATAACGGTGGCTACACGATTGAGAGAACGATTCTTGGGCGCACGGCAAAGTATAACGACATTGCGAACTGGCGCTATACGGAGATGGCAAAGTCACTGAGCCGCACGCAGGAGATTGAGACCTTCGTCGTCCATAGTTCATTGGAGCTGGATGCGGTGCTCTCGTCGGCGCATCGGGGGATGGTCTTTGTTGAGGTGGTGATGGACCCGATGGATGCTCCGGTTGGACTGATCCGCGGAATGCAGGCGGTCGCGAACCTCGACTATGGTCCCAGCGGGCCACAATCGGCGCTTGGGGCTCAAATCACGGAGGCCGAGGTGCGATAGGCGCGTCGGACGATCAGGGGATGGGCTACTCGCGTGCGTGGAGTGGCGATGGCGACCTGAGAGGTGACGGCGAGCCAATGACGCGGTCGCTTGCTGCGGCCTGCTATAGAAACGGGGTACAATGTCGCCATGCCACTGAGCGTAGCCATTGAAAAGCTGCCCGAGGGAACTGCCGTTGTTACGTTGGCGGGAGGGATGACACTGGGAACGTCCCTGAAGATTGCGGATTCGCAGAT
Source organism: Granulicella sp. (assembly GCA_027450185.1). GTDB lineage: Bacteria > Acidobacteriota > Terriglobia > Terriglobales > Acidobacteriaceae > Granulicella. The sequence continues at coordinate 8,766 of DAIDKF010000001.1, forward strand.
CCATGCGACCATTGCGGAAGGTGTCACCAGAATGGTGATCGACCTGACGGGCGTGGAGTATGTGGATAGCGCGGGGTTGGGGATGCTGGTGTATGTCTATGGCACGCTCCAGGAAAAACAGGGCGCGCTTCGCCTGTGTGGTGTTGCGCCCCGGGTTCTGTCTTTGTTCCAGATGACCAAGACGGATGGGTTTCTGGTGGGCGATGCGGACCGCGCAGAGAGTCTTGCCATACTGGCGAGATAATCTGCTGACGGCACGACGAACTTTGCTATTGGACGAGAAAACTTATTGGCTCGGACAGTCTCCGGCGCTGCGCGGGGATTGCGATGAAGTCCGAGGACTGCCGCGAGCAGGTGAGACGCACACGATTCACGGGTTGGAACTCATTGGCGAGTTTGCATAGAATCTATCATGTAAAACGCTTTAAGAAAAACTTGACAACCCTTGATTCAATCTAATAACGTCATCGCGTTCCGACGTTCATTCGCGGAATGTTGCGCAGAGAAGGCGTTGCTTTCGCGCAGAGCGTAAGACCAGTAGTCCATGTCCAGATCGCTAGAAGCAGACGATGGACGGATCCATTTGCAGCGCCAGATGGGTCGAATGTGCAAACCGGAGCCCGCCGTTTGGCGCTGCAGGGAGTTTTACATTCCTTGCGTGCCTGGGGGGTATCGCATTCTCAACGAGTACTGTTGCGAAATATGAGCAACTGAAAGCAGCCTGATGATCCGTTCAACGAGTGTCGCATGTGTTGATCAACATTATTTCGTTCCACGTTGGCTGTTCAGCCTGTGTGGGGTATGCCTTCTGAGTGGGACGCTGGCGGCTCAGGTTCCAGCGCACGTGCCTACGCCGGAGACGACGAAGCGCGTTTCGGAGCTGGTCGGGAAGATGACACTGGAAGAAAAGGTGTCGCAGATGGAGAACGACGCGGCCGCGATACCGAGACTGAACGTGCCCGCCTATGACTGGTGGAGTGAGGCGCTGCATGGCATCGCGCGCTCGGGCTATGCGACGGTGTTTCCGCAGGCGATTGGGATGGCGGCAATGTGGAACGCACCGTTGATGCACGAGATTGGTGCGACGATCAGCACGGAGGCTCGCGCAAAGAATGGCGAGGCGCTGCGTCAGGGGATTCATAGCATTTACTACGGGCTCGATGTTTGGTCGCCGAATGTCAATATCTTTCGTGACCCGCGGTGGGGGCGGGGGCAGGAGACTTATGGCGAGGATCCTTTCCTGACGGGGCGTCTCGGCGTTGCGTTTGTAGAAGGACTGCAGGGCGATGATCCTACGTACTACAAAGTGATTGCAACGCCGAAGCACTACGCGGTGCACTCCGGACCGGAGACGACGCGGCACACTGCGAACGTTGTTCCGTCAGCATACGATCTGGAGGACACGTATCTTCCAGCATTTCGAGCGACGGTGACCGAGGCGAAGGCGGGCAGCGTGATGTGTGCGTATAACTCGATTGATGGCGAACCAGCCTGCGCGAATACGATGCTGCTTAAGACTATCCTGCGCGGGGACTGGGGCTTTAATGGCTATGTCACTTCAGATTGCGCGGCAATTACGGACGTCTATGTTGGGCACCACTATTCGCCGGATATGGAACATGCGGCAGTCGCATCGGTGCGGGCGGGGACCGATACCAGTTGCGGCGATGAATATGCTGTTCTGGTGAAGGCGGTGCATGACGGGCTGATCTCAGAGAAAGAGATTGATCGCTCTGTCGAGCGGCTGTTTACGGCGCGCTTTGAGTTGGGCCTGTTCGATGATCCTGCAAAGGTGAAGTATGCGCAGATTCCATTCTCCGAAGATGACTCCCCGGCGCATCGCCGGCTGGCGCTTGATGCAGCGGGGCAGTCGATGGTGCTGCTGAAGAATGATGGCCTGCTGCCCTTGCAAAAGACGACGACCGTTGCAGTGGTGGGACCGAATGCGGCTAGTCTGGCTGCCATAGAAGGGAACTATAACGCGGTGCCGTCAGAGCCTGTGCTTCCGCTGGCTGGGATGGAGAGGGCCTTTGGGGCGGAGCACGTGAAGTATGCGCAGGGCGCACCGTATGTAAGCGAGCTGCCGGTTCCTGTTCCGCAGACGCTGTTGCACCCGGCAGCAGGGGAGGCTCAGTTTGGATTGAAGGGCGAGTACTTCGACAATGTGAACTTTACAGGCGAGCCCGCTATGACACGCATCGACCCGCAGGTGCAGTTCGATTGGAACGCAGCGACGCCGTACAAGAGCATCAGTGCTGCACACTTTGGTGTGCGCTGGACGGGGACGATCGAGGTTCCAGTGGCGGGAGACTATGCGTTCAGCTTCACGCTGGCCCATTGCTATCCTTGCGGCGATGCGGAGGGGGTCAAGCTGTTCTTTGACGATAAGCCGCTGGCCGATCAGCCGGTGTCTGCGAAGGAACACCGGTCAAGCGGGCTGGAACCGTTTACCCTGCATTTTGCGGATACGAAGCCCCACATGATTCGTATCGAGTACACGCACAAGGCGAGGCTCTTTGGTGCGGGCATCACGCTGAACTGGATGCCAGCGATCGACGCTGAGCGCGAAGCAGCAGTGGATGCAGCCAGGCAGGCCGATGTGGTGGTGGCGTTTGTAGGTCTTTCGCCTGATCTGGAGGGCGAGGAGATGCCGGTGCATATCAAGGGCTTTGATGGCGGCGACCGCACGAGTATTGAGTTGCCGGAGGTACAGGAGAAGATGCTGGAAGCGGTTGCTGCGACCGGGAAGCCGCTGGTGGTGGTGCTGCTGAACGGCAGCGCGCTGGCCGTGGACTGGGCGAAGCAGCATGCGAACGCTATCGTCGAGGCGTGGTATCCGGGCGAAGAGGGTGGAACTGCGATTGCAGATGTGCTGGATGGAGCGGTGAATCCTGCGGGACGGCTGCCTGTCACTTTCTATGCGAGCACATCGGACCTGCCGCCATTCGATGACTACTCGATGAGCGATCGCACCTATCGCTACTATCGTGGAACGCCGCTGTGGGGATTTGGGTATGGACTGAGCTACTCGGCGTTCAAGTGGACAAATGTGAAGCTCTCTAAGGATTTGCTACAGGCTGGAGAGCCGCTCAGGGTGGATGCGGATGTGGAGAACACGAGCTCGCGCGCTGGCGATGTGGTGAGTGAGCTGTATCTCACACCGCCGGCGACAGCGACGTCTCCGAAGCTGCGATTGGTGGGATTTGAACGTACGACGCTTGCGCCAGGAGCACGGCAGCATGTGAGGTTTACGTTGGACGAGCGGGATTTGAGTACGGTGAATGCGGATGGTACGCGGACGGTGCGGGCGGGAGAATATGCGCTGCATCTTGGCGGAACTCAGCCGAGCGAAGGCGCCACGGTGGAAGCGTCGTTCATAATTCACGGAAGCAAGGGGTTGCCCAAGTGAGGGTGAGCGGGGAGAGTATGACACTACGCGCGACGCTTGCGGCGGTAATGCTGTTGTTAGCCGCGAGGTGCGATGGCGTTGCGCAGATGCGGCTGGGTGCGGGGGAGCCGGCGTGGCTGGCGTATGGGCCGGTGCATGCTGTGGCGGTGTTTCCGGGCGGTATTCCAGACACGATTGTTGAGCTTGGCCACGACGTGCTTGAGGAGTCTGCAGCACGAGAACTGGCACTGGGATGGCGAGGCATGTTGCGGCATGAGCCGCGCGTGGTGCGCAGTCCTGGCGCTGAGTTCAACGAGGGCGTTGTGATCGGAACGCAAGCTGAGGTTGCTTTGTGGAGGCCGCGATTGAGGCGCGAACAACCGCTCGCGCCGGACGGCTACAGGCTGTATCGTGATGGCGGATTTCTGGTGATTGAGGGAGGAGATGCCCGCGGAGTTCTTTACGGAGGCTTTGCGCTGCTGCGACTGATCGCCGAAGAGCATTCACTCGCGTCGCTGGATGAGGCGTCTGCTCCGTGGGCGGCGGTGCGCTGGACGAACGAATGGGATAATCCCAACGGCACCATTGAGAGGGGATATGCGGGGCCGTCGATATTCTTCGAAGGAGGGAAGGTGCGAGCGGACCTGACTCGCGCCGCAGCGTATGCGCGGCTGCTGAGTTCGGTAGGCATTGATGGGTGCACCATCAACAACGTTAATGCGGCCATCGATTTGCTCACGCCGGAGAAGATCAAGGACATTGCGCGGATCGCGGATGTGTTTCGCCCCTACGGTGTGCGGCTTTCGCTCTCGGTGGATATGAGCAGCCCGAAGGTCGTTGGCGGCTTGAAGACTTTCGACCCGCTGGATCCAGAGGTCGCAGCATGGTGGAAGGCGAAGGTTGACGAGATCTACGCAGCGATTCCAGACTTTGGCGGAGTTGTGATCAAGGCGGATTCTGAAGGTAGAGTCGGGCCATCGCAGTATGGCCGCAGCCAGTCGGATGCTGCGAATGTTGTGGCGCGCGCGCTGAGGCCGCATGGGGGTGTGGTGCTGTATCGCGCGTTCGTCTATAACAATCATCTCGACTGGCATGACATGAAGGCGGACCGGGCTCGGGCTGGCTATGACATCTTCCACCCTCTGGATGGCAGGTTTGACGACAACGTGATTGTGCAGATCAAGCACGGGCCGATTGATTTTCAGGTGCGCGAGCCGGTGAGCCCGCTCTTCGCCGGTCTGCCTGATACCAACGAGGCGATCGAGTTGCAGATTACGCAGGAGTATACGGGACAGCAGCGGCATCTTGTGTACCTGGTGCCGATGTGGAAGGAAGCGCTCGACACGGATATGCGCGCATCGTCAACGGCAGCGGCATTGCCGGTAAAGCTGATCGTGAGCGGGAGGATGGTGGGAACGGAACACCATACGACGGGTGGCTTTGTGGGAGTCTCAGGCGTAGGCACTGACGGATGGTTGGGCAGCCCGCTGGCGATGGCGAACCTCTACGGCTTTGGACGGCTGGCGTGGGATCCGAACCTGAGCGCAGCGGCCATCAGCGATGAGTGGACGCGGCTCAGCTTCGGTAACGATGCTGAGGTGCGCGGGGCAATCAATCAGTTGGAACTCAACTCCTGGCACATCTATGAGAGCTACACGGGACCGCTTGGCTTGGGAACGCTGACTGATATTGTTGGCTCTCACTTTGGCCCGGGGATCGAGTCTGCCGAGCGCAATGGGTGGGGGCAGTGGATTCGTGCTGACCATGATGGCGTCGGCATGGATCGGACGGTCGCAACCGGCACTGGATATATCGGCCAGTATCCTGCGCTGCTTGCTGCAAAGTATGAGTCGCTTGCGACGTGCCCGGATGACCTGCTGCTATTTATGCATCACGTGCCCTATACGTACCGCCTGCGCTCCGGCGAGACGGTGATACAGCATATCTACGATACGCACTACCGGGGTGCGCAGGCCGCAGCCGCGCAGGTCCCGGCGTGGGAGCAGCTCCAGGGGAAGGTTCCGGATGCGACCTACGCGGAGGTGCTCAGGCGACTCAAGTTTCAGGCCGGGGCAGCAATTGTCTGGCGTGATGCCGTCACGATGTGGTTCGCCAAGGAGTCCGGTATACCCGATGCGCTGGGGCGCGTGGGACATTATGCGGGACGTGTCGAGGCGGAGTCCATGCAACTGAATGGGTACAAAGTAGCGGAGGTGACGCCGTGGGAGACGGCCTCGGGCGGGAACGCTGTGATCTGCGAGTTGGCCGAGTGTTCTGTTGAGACGACCTGGGACAAGGCAGATGGCTGGTACGATGTCACGGTGCAGTATTTCGATCTGCTGCATGGGCACTCACGGTTTTCGCTTTCGGTTGCCGGCAACGAGGTTGAGCACTGGATTGCTGATGACAGGTTGCCGGGAGACACGCTCAATGGGAGCACCTCGACGCGGCGGGTGTTGAATCGCGTGGCGATCCATCGAGGCGATCGTATCCGCGTGACGGGGTGGCCGGACGGGCCAGAGCCTGCTCCGCTTGATTATCTGGAGATTGTACCGAGCGCGGTTCATTCGACCACGAAGAAAGATGCAACTCATTGAGGAAAGCTCCGATGAACACAACAATTTTGGATGCCAGGGTCATCGTTACATGCCCTGGACGGAACTTCGTCACACTGAAGATTACGACCGCGGATGGAGTGTATGGCATCGGGGATGGAACGCTGAATGGACGTGAGCTGGCTGTGGTTGCGTATCTGCAGGAACATGTGATTCCGTGCCTGATCGGTCGAGACGCCGATCGTATAGAAGACACGTGGCAGTACCTGTATCGCGGTGCGTATTGGCGTCGCGGACCGGTGACGATGAGCGCGATTGCGGCGGTGGATGTGGCGCTGTGGGACATCAAGGCCAAGCGCGCGGAGATGCCGCTGTATCAGTTGCTCGGAGGACGCTGCCGCGAGGGCGTGAGGGTGTATGCGCATGCCAATGGACATGAGATCAGCGATCTTCTGGAGTCGGTGGCGAAGCATCGGGAGCTTGGCTATCAGGCGATTCGCGTGCAGGCGGCGGTGCCGGGGGTTGCCGATGCGTATGGCGTTCCGCACGGAGAGAAGCCCTATGAACCTGCGGATGGAGATCTGCCGCGCGAAGAGACGTGGGACACGGCGAAGTACCTTCGCTTCATGCCGAAGCTGATGGATGCTGTGCGTTCGAAGTTTGGTTTCGACCTGGCGGTGCTTCATGATGGACATCACCGCATGACGCCGATCGAGGCTGCTTCGCTGGGAAAGAGTCTTGAAGAGTTTCAGCCCTTCTGGCTTGAAGACCTGACACCTGCGGAAAATCAGGAGTCGTTCCGGCTGATACGTCAGCACACGACGGCGCCGTTGGCTGTGGGCGAAGTGTTCAACTCGATCTTCGACTGCCAGCGCCTGATCGGCGAGCAGTTGATCGATTACATTCGCACGACGGTTGTCCATGCCGGAGGCATAACGCATATGCGACGCATTGCCAGCTTCGCTGATCTGTATGGCGTGAAGACGGGAAGTCATGGAGCAACCGATCTGTCGCCGGTGTGCATGGGTGCAGCGTTGCACTTCGATCTCAGTATTCCCAACTTCGGAATTCAGGAACACATGCCGCATACTGCGCTTACCGATGAGGTGTTTCCGCACGCGTACAGCTTCGCCGGTGGGATGATGAACCCGGGAGAGGCGCACGGCCATGGCGTCGATATCAACGAAGAGCTGGCGACAAAGTTTCCGTATAAGCGCGCGTACCTCCCCGTATGTCGGCTGAAGGACGGCACGATGCACAGTTGGTAGCAATGAATCTGGTTGGCTTACTGTTGTGTGCCGGCATGCTGCGATGAATATAGGCAGCACTTGCATTTAGGTGGCTGTGCGGAGCATACTTGCACATATGATTCTCTGCTCCACCCCGGTTACGTCCATGGCCATGTGTATGCCCATGTGTCGCTGCCTGTGGGTGCGAGTGGGAACTGTCTGATGCGCTAAACGCAGACAAGATCAGATTCCAAACGGCTCACGGTCCTCAACAGGATGGTGGGCCTTTTCGTTGCAGAACGTTACTTGCTTCATCCAAATTTATTGAACCGACAAAGGAGTAGTGCATGCCAGAGGAAACCGCAACACCGAAGCAGCAACTAGCAACGCTTGCCATTCACGCCGGACAGGTGGCCGAAGGCGCAACGAACGCGCGCGCTGTACCCATCTATCAGACGACGTCGTATCTGTTCAACGATTCGGACCATGCGGCGCGACTGTTCGGGCTACAGGAGTTTGGGAATATCTATACGCGGCTGATGAATCCGACGACGGATGTATTTGAGAAGCGGATTGCGGCGCTGGAGGGTGGAGCGGCGGCGCTGGCAACGGCTTCAGGGCAGGCTGCGGAGACGCTGGTGATCCAAACGCTGGCCAGTGCGGGCGACGAGATTGTGTCGACGACGTCGCTGTATGGCGGCACGTACAACCTGTTCCACTACACGCTGCCGAGGCAGGGAATTACGGTGAGGTTTGTGGATGCGGATGACTTCGCCGGCTTGCGCGCGGCCATCAACGAGAAGACGAAGGCTGTCTACACGGAGACGCTCGGCAACCCGAAGCTGGATGTTGTGGACATAGAGAAGCTCGCTGCGATTGCGCATGAGCATGGGCTGCCGCTGATCATCGACAACACCTCGGCATCGCCGATTCTGGTGCGGCCGATTGAGTGGGGAGCGGATATTGTGATCAACTCCGCGACCAAGTTTATTGGCGGACATGGAACGACGCTGGGCGGCATTATTGTCGACGCGGGCAAGTTTGACTGGAAGGCGTCGGGACGTTTTGCGGATTTTGTGGAACCTGACCCGTCGTATCACGGGCTCTCCTATGTGGAGGCGTTCGGGCCGCTGGCGTTTATCCTGAAGGCACGGGTGCAGGGGCTGCGCGATACGGGCGCTGCGTTGTCGCCGTTCAGTGCGTTCCTGCTGCTACAGGGAGCGGAGACGCTGCATCTGCGGATGGAGCGGCACTCGCAGAATGGGCTGGCGGTGGCGCAGTACCTGGAAGCGCATGCGGGGGTGGAGTGGGTGAATTATCCGGGGCTGAAGTCGAGCAAATCGTATGAGCGGGCACAGAAATACCTGCCAAATGGTGCTGGCGCCTTGATCACCTTTGGGATTAAAGGGAGGGCCGGCGGGAGCGGATATGAGGCGGGAAAGAAGCTGATTGACTCGTTGAAGCTGTTCTCGCATGTGGCCAATATTGGAGATTCGAAGTCGCTGGTGATTCATCCGGCATCAACCACGCATGCGCAACTGACGGTGGAGGAGCAGGCAACGACGGGGGTAACTCCTGAGTTGGTGCGGCTCTCTATCGGAATCGAGGACATTCGCGATATTCTTGCTGATCTGGACCAGGCAATTTTTGCGGCGAACGGAGCGAGATGATTAGTAGTTCGACCATGGCGCCTATGACACTGGAGCCTGCGTACGAGGGGGACTTCGTGTTGAACGAAGTCCTTCCTTTGGAAAGCGGCGAGGTATTGGTGAAGCCAACGCTGCATTATGCCGTCTACGGACGGCTGAATGCGGTGCGGGATAATGCCGTGCTGGTGTGCCATGCGCTGTCGGGTTCGGCGGAGGTGGCGGAGTGGTGGCCGCAACTGTTTCAGCCCGGCGGGTTGCTGAACCTGGAGCGTGATTGCGTCATTGGGATTAATATCTTCGGGTCGTGCTATGGATCGACGGGGCCATCGACGGTTGATCCGGAGACGGGGAAGTTGTATGGGCCGACGTTTCCGCTGATCAACATACGCGATATTGTGCGTGCGCAGGTGAGGCTGATTGACTCGCTGGGGATTGAGAAGCTGAAGCTGGTGATTGGCGCCTCGATTGGCGGGATGCAGGTGCTGGAATGGGCGATTCAGTTTCCGAATCGCGTGGCGCGGGCGATCAGCATCGGCGTGGCTCCGCTGGGCGCTATGGGACTGGGACTGAATCATCTACAGCGGCAGGCGATCATGCTGGATCCAGCGTGGAAGGGCGGGTACTACGAACCGGACCAGCCGCCCAAGGGAGGACTGGCGCTGGCGAGGTCGCTGGGGATTATCAGCTATAAGTCCGTGCCGTTGTTTGAGCAGCGGTTCAACCGCAAGCCGAATCGGGGAGGGGACGAGAATCCATGGATTTCGACTTCGGCGGGACAGAATGGGCGCTTCGATATTGCGGGGTATCTGGATTACCAGGGAGAGAGGTTCATCAGCCGGTTCGATCCGAACTCCTATATTTCGTTGACGCGGACGATGGATATTTTCGATCCGATCCGCGCGCACGTGTCGCCCTATGAGGCCTATAGCCGGATCACTGCTCACCTGACGCTGGTTGGGATTTCAACGGACTGGTTGTTTCCGCCGGAGGATGTGCGGTCGCTGGCGGCGATTATCAAGGCCGCGGGGGCCCGGTGCGACTACAGGGAGATGGCGTCGGTGCATGGGCATGACGCGTTTCTGGTGGAGCCGGAGCAGTTGGTAAAGCTACTGACGCCTGTGTTTGCGTAGCCATGCAATGAGGGTGGGCCCTGCGTGCCATGGCTGTGGTGCCTGACTGTTTCGATTGTGGGTAAGTGGTGGACGCGGTAGGGATCGAATACGTGGCGTCTGGTGGATCACCCTTGTCTCCAAAGAAGACACTTGCCTCGGTGGGATAAAAGGTGTCGCTGACCCCTGCCGATGCGCCATCTGTTTCAGACACAGATGGGCGGCAGAGGGCAACGGGTTTGTGCGATGTCCAGCATCCTGCGCAGGGTTGCATAGTGCGGCGGTAGGGCTCGCTGCCAATCCATGCGCTCTGCCCAGTTGCGTTGCGACCAAACCGTCTCTGGATGCGTGAGCAGGGTCTGTTCTTTCCCTAACACTGCATGGTCCGTACTCATTGCGAAGCAGCCTCTGTCGCTAGTCGTGTGCCGAGCCTGTGGAGTTGTACAGATCTGGATAAGGCTGTGTTGCGACGATAGGGTCATCACCAACGACTTGCATAAGGTGCACGTTCGCACGCGTGAGAGTGAACTCAGGTGGGGGACCGCTGGTTAGCGGAAGTTGGGCGTCGGTGGAACCGGCGGGCAGAGCGATGGTCTGCATGGAAGTCCCAATTGTGACGCGGATTTCGGCTGGTGCGGTGAGATTTGCTGTGATATAGAGGGCGTTGGCGACGGGCCCGTAGAGGTTGATGGGTGGTTGGTGTGCGATGGAGAGGACGGTGCGATAGGCCCAATAGATGGTGTCGTGCTCAAGGATGGGTTGGCGACCGGTCTTGTACCACTGGATGAAGTAGGAGAGGAGATTCGTTACGCCGCGGTGACTGTGAAAAAAGTGAAGAGTAGAGGGCGGAGCAATGCTGGCACCGAGGTCGTTGGCGCCGGGATAGAGGGCAGGGTCGTTGATGGGGCTGACGTAGGTGCCTTCGATGAAGTCGTTCCAAGTGATGATCTCGACCCAGTCAGGGTGGGTCGTCTGGATTGCCTGCATCCAGAGGGCGCGCATGCCGGAGTACCCGCTGTACTCATAGTAGCGGTTCGCGTTGGCTGCCCAGAACTGGAAGGCAATGGGTGCCATATAGAGCTTGCACGCGGCGTGGAGGGAGACAGCGTAGGTGGCGGAGGATAGGAGCTGGTCGGGCGGATGGCCGAGACCGGGGACGCCGGCGATGCCCCAGTAGAAAGCTCCATCGAGGATGTGCTGGTAAGGTGCTATGCCGTTGACAATATCGTCAGGGGTTGGTGTTTCGCCACCCCAGAAAAAGGAGGGGACAAGGAAGACAGGAAGGGGTGCGCTGGAGGGAACGCCTGCGGCGGGAGCGAGCGCGTTGGGTGCAGGAACGAGCGATGGAGTGGTGCCGTGCTCGAAGTCGTCGCGGAGCTGCTGCCAGAAGCGCGGTCCACGGCTGGAGCCGGCGAAGGTTGTAAGGACGAAGCGGCCGTTGTGCCGGAAGCAGATCGTCGCATAGCGGGGATTGTTGGCGAAGCGGCGGACCATGTCGAGAATGTCGGGAGCGTCGTTGGAGCAACACATGTCGGCCGAAAACATGAGCTTGAACCCGGAGTGGAGGCGATAGGCGGCTTCAAACATCTCTGAAGCGCGGCGGATATAGCGGGGCTCTTTGAACCAGCCGCCGGCGTTGAGGGCGAAGCCGTCGATGCCGATGGATTGGGCTTGCTGGATCTCGCGCTCGTAGGAGGCGATGTTAGTCGCACCGGTGGGGGTGTCGGCGGTGTAGTCCTGATTGGCGAGCATGTAGTGTGCGAACACGAGACGCTGTGCGCACAGGGAACAGGGTGTGAATAAACATAAGGTCGCCAAGAGGTGCGAGGCGAAGAGACAGACGCGTTGACGCGTGCATAACATGCAAATGAACTTACCAGAAGGCTGGTCGATTGTCAGAATCAGAAGACGATCTAAGGTTCGAACTTACCAAAAGTAGGTGGCAACCACTTTTGGCGGAGAGGAACTGCCGTCGATGATCTCAGTACTGAGGACAACTTCCATATTCTTCTGGTCCCAGCCTTTGGGGGCATAGGCTCTGATGGCGTCCATTTCACCGGGCTGAGTGAGGAACTCACCGGCGGCGACGGTGCCACCGCGCGCGATGCCGGCGGCGACGATGGCAAACTTGCCGGTATTGGGGTCGCGAAAGCGGGCGACAATGGCGTAGTCGCGGTAGTTGTGGGTCGTCTGTTGGACTTCGCGGTCGATGCTCCAGCGGAGTTGTTGACGAGACTGCGTGTCTTCGATCCAGAAGTGGGTCATGCCGGGATCGTTACCGAAACGATAGCGAAGATCGTGGGTCATGCGCAGCGTCCAGGCATTGTCAAAGGCACCGAGGAAGATGGTGGGGCCCTGGCGCAGATCGGTGAGAGTGGCCGTGCCCTCGTCGAGCAGAGTGTAGCGGCTGCGATGCATCTCCAGGATTCCAGAGAGGCTCATGAGGGGCTGGAGATCGTCGAGTACAACGCCACGCATCTGCTCGTCGAGATGTCGCTCCTGCGTTGGGGCGGTGGCGTCAAGGAGGGTTTGGCCTGTGAACGTGCTCTGGGGAAAGCAGAGCGCAATGGGGTCCGATGATCCGAAGACAGGGGCCCAGAATTTATCGAGTGTGGAGAGACGCGAGGTGAACCAGTACCCGCAACTAACAGTTACAGCGACGATGAGCACCGGGACGATCACCAGCCAGTGGATGTGGGGCCGAGTGCGCGATGAAGTGGCGGAGTGTGCGATTGTGTCAGGAGCATCTTTAGTGGAGATGAAACCGTTGGCATGCGGTGGATAGGATGCAACCGGCGCAATGGGGGCCGACGAAGAAGCGGCATGGGGCCATTCAAAGTGGGGAATGTAGGAACCAGGGGGAAGCGAGATGCGTAGCTCGTTGTGGGTCTCCGTGTCCTGATAGTACTGGGCGATGCGCTTGCGAATTTCGGCGGCGGTGACACGGACGATGGGGTCGGAGGTGGTATCGTAGCCGGCATTGCGTCCAAAGACTTCAATGCCCAGCGTACGTTCCTTCAGCAGGTCGCTGCGGCCTTCAAGCTCTTCCTGGACGACGTAACGGAGAAAGCTGGGGAATCGTTTGCTATGGGAGAAGTGCTGGTTATCCAGAAGGCGGTCCAACTGGCGCAGAATGTCAACCTTCTCTTGTTCGCCATACACGGGTACTGAAACGCTCTTGTAGTCCGCCATATATCTCGCCAAGGGCGGATTATACCGTCTTCTGAATATCTTTGTCTCGCACTGAAAGCGATGATTTTCCCAATGTTTTAGCGATTCTTATCAGGATAAGAGATTGTGCATTACCGAAAGGCTCTAGACAGTGTCAGGGGTGAAACTTATAACCGGGCAATGCTTGAAGTCAACTGTAGTTCTACACACGAGTCATCCCGGCTTCAAGAGAAGCAGGCCAAATTTTGGAGGCAATATGAACCGCAATCTTATAGAGATTGACGCAACTTACTTCTGGATCATCCGGAGATACCGTTACGTCCTCAGCTTTTCCGTCTGCCTGATGTTGCTGGTCATGCTGTGTAGTTCGGCGTGGGGCCAGGTGGGCACCGCCTCATTGAGCAGCATTGTGCAGGACCAGACCGGGGCGATTGTTCCGGGCGCCAAGGTGACTATCCGGAACACGACTAGCGGAGCGCAACGGTCGTTGCAGAGCAATGGAGCAGGGTCGTTTACCTTCTCGGCGCTTCCCAGCGGCGACTATACACTGACGGTGGAACACAGGGGATTTAAGCAATTGGTCCATCCGGAGATTCATCTGAACCCAGGGGACAGCCTGGCGCTTCCAGATGTGCGCCTAAGCTTGGGAGATGTGAGCGAAAGCGTTACGGTGAGTACGACGGTGGCAGGGTTGCCGCTGGATAGCGGCCAGCTAAGCTCGACGATTACATCGAACGATCTGGAGCGGCTCTCGGTGGTGGGGCGTGATTCGACGGAACTGGAACGCATTCTGCCGGGGTTTGCTATCCGCAACCTAGCGTCGACGAACGCGGCGCCGGACTATACGCAGGTGGAGATAGGGCAGCCGACGCCATATGCGTCGAATGGCTCGCCGGTGGCAGGCATCACCCTGACGCTGGATGGTGCGAACCTGACAGATGCTGGAAACTTCGGGGCGGCGCTGCAGAATATCGACAACTCATTTGTAAGCGAGGTGCAGGTGCAGACGTCGAACTTCGGTGCGGACCAATCGAACGGCCCAGTAGTGATCACGGGAGTGACGAAGTCGGGCACGGATAAATATCACGGGTCGGTATACACGTACGCACGCACGTATCAGTTGGACGCTAACGACTGGCTGGCGAACTATGACGGCATTGCACGACCCGATGACCGTTATGTGTATCCGGGTGGAACAATCAGCGGACCTGTTCCGCATACAAAGAAAGTTACGTTCTTCGCTGGCGCAGAGTATGACGCACAGCGCAATATTTATGCGTATGGCAGCTCGGGTAGCGCGATCATCCATGCATTGGTGCCCACTGCCGCGATGCGTGCGGGCGACTTCAGCCAGGCTGCGTTGGCGGCGTACCTGGGACCAGAGATAAACAATGGGAATTATGGGACGTTCAATGTTGCCCCGACTGTGGGTGACGATGGATCAGCGCTGAGCAACGGTAATATTGCGGCGTTTCTGAATCCTGGAGCGATGGCGTTGGTAAATGGCACGCTTCCGTTGCCGACACGGCAGCAGACGGGCACGGACGGGTTCAACTACGATGCGCAGAACCTGGTGAACAACAATGTGAGCCAGTTTGTTGGTCGCGTGGATTACAGTGTCACGCCACGCAACATTTTCTTCGCGCGGTACAGCTTTGAAAAACAGAAGCAGGGAGAGCCGGAGGTCCCGTATTATTCGCCAGCGTCTTCCAGTGTGATGGGAGGGGTGAATACTCCTGGCTATGGCGTGGATAATAACGTGTGGGTGCACAGCGGTGCTGCCAACTACGTGACCCAGTTTACGCCGACGCTGACCAACGAGATGTATGCCACCATTACAGCGTTTACGGAGTCGTTTGCAGCGCGAGAGATCGCTGCGCTGCAGAAGACGGGAATCAACTATCCGTATAACGGCGCATTCAACAATAACGATACGCAGTATCCGCAGCTAGGAACTTATACGACCTATGGCGGCTTACCTCTGGGGTTGTGGCCGGACTACTCGGAAAACCCGCTAGAGCTAAAGAAGCTGCAACCGAACGTCGGCGACAACCTGACCAAGGTGTGGGGTAAGCATACGGTTAAGATCGGCATCTTCAGCCAGCGTACAACCAACAACCAGACGGCGACCAATCCTGCGACCAACGGCATCATCCAGGACTACTACTACGGACCTGCGGGAGCGTACTTTGCGGATTACAACGGCACGTATCCGGATGGATCGCCGGCGTATGGAAAGCCGCACTACAACAGCGGCAATGCGCTGGCGAACTTCTTTGAAGGGCAGATTCAGGATTGGCATCAGCAGAATTTCAATCCTTATACAGACCTGTATTTCTGGAACACGGACTTTTACTTGCAGGATACGTGGCATGCAGCATCGAATTTTGTTGTGACCTATGGCGCACGCATTAGCAAGCTGGGTGCGTGGCAGGATGCGCATGGGATTGGCGCTGCGATCTGGAACCCAGCGCTATACACCTCCACTTACAACGCAACGACAAATCCTCTGCCCGGCATTACGTGGCATGCGGTTACACCGTCGGTTCCGAACTCTGGTACAGCAGCGCCGCCGCTTTACTTTGAGCCACGCGTCGGATTCTCCTTTGACGTTTTCAAGAACGGAAATACGGTGCTGCGTGGCGGAGTGGGTGTGTATCGCTTCCATGATTCGGTAACAGATGTGACGAGCCAG
Source organism: Granulicella sp. (assembly GCA_027450185.1). GTDB lineage: Bacteria > Acidobacteriota > Terriglobia > Terriglobales > Acidobacteriaceae > Granulicella. Next base: position 24,562 of record DAIDKF010000001.1, read on the forward strand.
TTTGCCGAGGCGGAGAACGTCCGATACACCGATCTGCAAGGCTTTGGCGATAACACGCTGGAAGGCGTGAATACGCTTCACCTGAATCCGAACACATATGGAGATACGGGCCCAGGCAGCACGGAGACGTATATCTCTCCGTCGACGATCTATGGGCTCGATCCGACTGACAACAAGGAGCCTGTGACGAATAACTACAGCCTCAGTGTGGCGCAGAAGATGCCGGGCAACTGGATTCTGCAGGTTTCCTATGCGGGCAACAATACTAATTCCATGATGGACAACGGCACTACGCAGCCCGTGGTGCTGGATAACGTGAACGCGATCCCCGTGGGAACGTTGTTCACGGCAGCGGCAGCAACGGCAATTAATGCAGCTGCGGGTTACGATGCCTGCAATCCGACAGGTTGCACTCCGGTGCAGGCGGCGAGCCTAGATAACATCTACAACTACACCGGCGACAAGGCTGTTCAAAAGGCGAGGCCTTATCCCAATTACAGCCAGATTCTTGTACCAAGGCACAACACATACGCGAACTATAACGGGCTCCAGATCGTAGCGATTAAGCAGGCAGGCAAGTTCAACTTCAATGCGAACTACTCGTTCTCCAAGGCTCTCGGTATTCTGGGTTCGTCGGCGGATTTTAACTGGACAGCCGGCATCGACCCCTTCCATCTGCAGAATAACTATGGGCCGTTGAACTTCGACCGTTCGCAGGTACTGAACCTGAGCTACTCGTATCAGACAGGCAAATATACGGACGCGCGGCTACTGGGCGGCTTCATCAACGGCTGGCTGATCTCGGGAATTACGAATATCCAGAGCGGACCGAATATGCAGACGGGAGTGAGCCCTTCGCCGGGCTACTACCTGCAGGGTAATATCGGGCAGGGTGCGACGGCATATCCAGTGGAGTCACAGTCGATTCTTGGAACTCCGGACGTAAACCTGCAGCCGGTGCTGACGTGCAATCCGGCGAAGGGCCTGACAACACATCAGTACCTGAACCCAAACTGCTTTGCGTTGCCGGCGATTGGAACCAACGGTCAGTACATCGAGCCCTACGCTCACGGGCCGGCGTTCTTCAACACCGACTTGACACTGGAGAAGAGCATTGGGTTGGGAGACGGGCGCAGTCTGCACATTCGGTATGCGGCGTTCAACTTCATCAACCATGGGCTGAACAGCTTTGGAACGGGATATGCTTCGCAGACTACGCTGCAGTTGAGCGACACGTCACCAAATGGGTCTCCTGCAACGGCAACGTATAACCCGAGTGAGGGTTTTGGATCGGCTCCGTTGAAACTTGGGAGGAGGGTGTCCGAAGTTTCGCTGGTGTATTCGTTCTAGCCATTCTTCAAGCCGTGACGGAGAGACATACCGCCGCGGCTTTTTCTTTTAGGGGACTTTGTGGAGAATCAAATATCCGGTCGATGGGTCTCGGGGTCAATTGCTTCGTTGATTTTGTATGTCGTTGTCGCGGGTATTAGCGCGAGGGCGCAGACACAGGCGAGTGGTGCTGAGGAGGCTGCCAGCTTTTCGAAGCTGACGTCCTCTGTGGCGTTACGCAACGGGGTAGACCTGCGTGATGGAGGGCTGAGAATGCAGATCACAGCGCTGCGTGATGATGTGCTACGGATTCGGGCGTCACGCACAGATGTGTTACCAGAGGATGCGAGCTGGGCGGTGCTGCCGGAGGCGCGAAGAGCATCGGTGGCAGTGCAGCAGGAGAGCAGTGCACGTACGGTGCGATTCCGTACTTCGAAATTGGAGGTGAGGGTCGACCGCGCGACGGGATTAATAACTCTTATGGATGCTGAGGGGCATGTGCTGCAACAGGACGCGGAGCCGATGCAGTTTGAGGGCAAGCGGTTTTGCGCAGCGGAAACGATGCCTCTTGATGAGCACTACTTTGGACTGGGCGATAAGACAGGGGCATTTGACCATCGTGAGGAAGCGTTCCGGATGTGGAACACAGACGCTTATGCGTGGCAGGAGTCGACCGATCCGCTGTACAAGAGCATTCCGTTCTACTTGACGTATCGCGCGGGTGTGTCGCTGGGCGTGTTGATGGATAACACATGGCCTTCGTCATTTGACTTTGGGAAGACGCTGGAAAACACGATGCAGTATTGTGTGGATGGGGGGGCGGCGGATGTATACGTGTTGTATGGCCCCACTGCGAAGCAGGTGTTGAAGAGTTATGCATGGCTGACAGGACCGACGCCGCTGCCACCACTGTGGACGCTGGGGTTTCAGCAATCACGTTACAGCTATATGACCGAGGCGCGGGTGCTGGAAGTGGCCGAACGGTTGCGCAAGGACCGGATTCCGTCGGATGCGATTTATCTGGACATCGACTACCAGAATAAGAATCGACCGTTCACGATCAATACGCAGGCGTTTCCGGATATTCCGGGGATGGTCAAGACGCTGCATGAGCAGAAGTTTCATGTGGTGGCGATTACGGACCTGCACATTGCGTACCTGCCGGGACAGGACTATGCGCCGTTCAACAGCGGGATGGCGGGGGATGACTTTGTAAAGAATCCAGACGGGTCAGTGTATGTGGGAAAGGTTTGGCCAGGGCCGAGCGTATTTCCTGACTTCACGAAGCGGAGTGCGCGGGTGTGGTGGAGCACGCTGTACAAGGGTTTTACGGAGATGGGTATCGATGGGTTCTGGAATGACATGAATGAGCCTTCGGTGTTCGATGAGTTGAAGACGATGCCGTGTTCGACCGTGCATCAGCTCGATGAGCCGGGGTTTGCAGAGCGCACGGCTACGCATTGCGAGATTCATAACGTGTATGGGATGGAGAACTCGCGGGCTACGTTTGAGGGGCAACTGGCGCTGCGCCCGGATATGCGACCGTTTGTGCTGACTCGCGCGACGTATGCGGGAGGACAGCGTTACGCAGCTACATGGACGGGCGACAACTCCGCCACTTGGAATCACCTCCGGCTAACGACTTCGATGCTGAAAAACCTGGGGCTGAGCGGATTTGCACTGGCCGGGGCGGACGTGGGAGGATATGCGGGCACGCCCACACCAGAGCTGCTGACAAAGTGGATCGAGATTGGCGCGTTCCAGCCGATCGATCGTGATCATGCGGAGAAGGGCACAGGTGACCATGAGGTATGGGCCAATGGGCTGGCGCAGGAGGATATCCGCCGGCGGTTTATTGAGACACGTTACCGGCTGCTTCCGTACCTCTATACCATTACCGAGGAGGACACACATACGGGCCTGCCGCTGCTGCGGCCGCTATTTTTGGAGTTTCCAGATGCTGCATCTGACCACCACCCTCTGGATGTGGATGTAAATACGTCGGGCGAGTTCATGGTAGGGCCGGACCTGCTGGTCGCTGCTCCAGCATTCGAGGACAAGGCGGACGACTATGATGCAACACTTCCATCGCGTGGCTGGTATGACTTTTGGACTGGCAAGGAAGTAGCCGAGGACAAGGAGCAACTGCAAACAGGGGGTATGCTGCCAGGGATCGGCGCAGGACTGGCGTTGCCGACGGTGCGTGTCCATCGCGAATTGGCTACACTGCCGGTATTTGTACGGCCCGGAGCGATTATTCCGATGGAGCCGCTAGTGCAGAGTACCGAAGAGCGCCCGAAAGGACCATTGACGCTGCGCGTCTTTGCGGGAGCGGACTGCGGCGGGCATCTGTATCAGGATGATGGCCGGAGCTTTGCTTACAAGCAGGGAGCATTTCTTCGCATGAGCTTTACCTGCGAGGCTACAGCGGACCATCGCCGCGTGAGTGTTCGGGTAGGAAAGCACGAGGGGACGTACCCGGCATGGTGGAAAGAGCTTGCCGTCCAGGTGAACGGTCTGAATGGAAAAGCCTCAGTGGTTACCGTAAATGGCAAGATCGCTGCACACGTCGACGACGGTCATTCGGTAACAATCGAAACACTGGATGCGGGTGATGGAATGGATATTGTAGTGCGATCGACGGGCGACGGCCAGTAATGGTCACCTGAATTAAGGACCGGCGCATATTCAGATTTCGAGTAGCGTGAGCAGATAGGGAGATGCTCCAAACGGCTTTGAGAATTTGCCGTGTTTGACCAGGTTGAGGCGATTCGGTTGAAGGATGGAGAACTGTTGTGCAGCGTGGCCAGCCCGTTTGCGGTACAGGTCTTCGCCGAAGCCGGGGGCAAGTGCCAGGTGCGGTTTGTTTTCGGTCCTCCAGCGCTGGCGGATCACGGAGTTCAACCGCTCCGCATCGGAGCTGAGGCTGGTGACGTAGTACCGAATCTCGCGCTCGGTTTTACCGGTGGCCTTGTGATACCGTTCCGACTCGATACGCACCAACACCTGCAGAGAGGCCATTCGGATGCCTTTTCGATCAGGCCAGGATCGGCCAGCACCGAAGACTTGCGTCGCTCGCCCCGCCCGTGGCCACAGCCGATTTCCTCGGCCACTGCGTTGGACTCCAACGACAGAAACAAGTCTTTTACCTGTTCGTCAAAAGCTTTCTTCTCCTTGACCGCCAGGACATAGTCGGTTGACTTTGTCGATGATCTGGCGGGCGATCCCGAGATGTCAGCCCATGGCGTCAATGGTTACCCGGTTGAACGTATCGTGCGATGAAATGCCTGATGGGAGCGTCAGGAACGCCTTTACCGCGCCAGCTTATCTTCGCCGAACTCGGCGATGTCGTTCCAAGAGAAAACGGTTCATGTCGCGTTTTACGGTATGGCGTTCAAAACATCGCTGAATCAAGCATCGTCTAATTCCGCTATGCTGTTGATCTGAAAAGGAAAGAATGGTGGACGCGGTAGGGATCGAACCTACGACCAGTCGATTAAGAGTCGAATGCTCTACCAGCTGAGCTACGCGTCCAGACCTTGAACCTTGCCGTGGAGGCAAAGAGCGAACTACAGGTAGATCGCCAAGGGATGCGCGGGGAACCTCACCGCACCTGAAAAGGATAACACGATCCGGCACCCGAGCGCAGCACCGGATCGTGAGGAAATCAGCGGCCGGACCTGGCAGCCGGCAGAAGGTTAGCCAACGAAGTCGACGTTGGCCTTGTGGGGAATGATGCCGCGTTCGTAGCCCATGTCCAGCAGCTTGCGGATGGCTACACGACCGTCATCGCCATAGTTCAAGGTGCGTTCGTTGACGTACATGCCGACGAAGCGGTTAGCCATGGAGGGGTCGAGATCACGCGCAAACTGCATGGCATACTCGAGCGCCGCCTCACGGTGATCGAGCGCGTGCTGGATGCTCTCACGCAGGGCGTTGGTGGTGACCATTTGCACGTCATGGCCGAGGGAACGGCGAATCGCGTTGCCGCCGAGGGGGAGGGGAAGGCCGGTTTGTTCGTTCCACCAGACGCCGAGATCCAGAATCTTGGTGAGGCCATCGCGGCCATAGGTGAGCTGGCCTTCATGGATAATCAGGCCGGCGTCGAACTCGCCCGAGACGACCGCGGGAATGATCTTGTCGAAGTCGACGGTGACGGTCTCGACCTCCGGCGCGAAAAGCTTCAGCGTGAGGTAGGCGGTGGTGAGCGTTCCGGGGACGGCGATGCGGAGCTTCCTGACCTCGTCGAGGGTGTAATTCTTCGCTGCCACGATCATGGGACCGTAGCTGTCGCCGACCGAGCCACCGCATGCCATCAGGGTGTAGTTCTCCTGGACGTAGGGGTAGGCATGGAAGCTGATCGCCGTCACGTCGTAGTACTGATCGGTCATGGCGCGATGGTTCAACGCCTCGATGTCGGTGAGTGTGTGGGTGAACTTGTAGCCCGGTACGCGCACTTTGTTGGTGGCAAGACCATAGAACATAAAGGCGTCGTCGGAGTCGGGGCTATGGGCAATCTTAATCTCGCGAACTTCTGATGCTGCAGTCGTCATGTGTCCCTTTGGAGCTTTGCTTGTTAGGAGGAGTGCGCTGGAGAGCCACTCCTGTTTGGTCATCCGTGGATGACTGAGATTTAGATGCGTGGAGCGCGGGCCAGGGTGCTGTATACGCCCGCTGCTATCACAACCTTGACGAGTTCCCCGGGGAGAAAGGGAGCTACGGCGGAGATCCAGGTGGCGTGCAGGGAGAGATGGCCCAGATACATCAACCAGGAGGCGCCAGAGACGATGAGCACGGCCATGGCCAAAGTTCCAGCCACAAACGCGGCCACAAACCGGGGAGTTCGAGTGGTGAGGCCTCGCGTGAGGGCGCCAACGACGGCCGCCACAAGGGGGTAGGCCATGAGGAAGCCGCCGGTGGGGCCAAACAACTGCGCCAGACCGCCCAGGCCAGTCGGACTGAAGACGGGAAGGCCCATCGCTCCTTCAGCGAGATAGGCGAGCATGGTCAGGAAGCCAGCGACGGGGCCGAGTGCCAGACCCACCCCCAACACGGCGAGCGGCTGCAGGGTGAGCGGGACGGGCGTGAAGGGCAGGGGGATCGCAACGTGAGCTGCTGCTGCGACGACCACCGTGGCGGAGAGGCCGATCAGGATTCTGCCGGGAGTTGTCGCAGCAAAGGCTGTGAGGCTTTGCGTGGGGGAGGAGTGTACAGTGGCGGTTTGCATAGTGGTCTCTCAGTGTTGAGGGTCTTTCAGCGTTTGAATCACGTGCTTCGAGGGTTACGTCGGTCCTGCTTCGATCTACGGTCTGCCCTTCACATCGGTGACTGGCTCGTTTTGCGGCTCACGATGATGGAGCCGCCGAGCCTGTTGCACATGCCGTGCAATCGCGACGGAGGCCCAGAGGAGTGCGACCAGGGCCAGCATCGAGATGAAAAAGAGGACGCGCATGGGGCCCTCCAAGGATACCAAAGCTGGCGGTGCGAAACGAAATGCAGACGGCAGGGATATTGCGCCTGGCGCCGGGTGTCGACGAGTCTGGTTCACGCCGGCGGATACTGGCCCCGCTCCACGCTGGAGTGGGCGATACTTTTACAAAGCCCTGCGTTGCAGGAGATGAACCGGCGAGGCCCCAGAGTTGGCAACCATGCACCATAGATTGAAACTGACCGCGAAGCTGCCGGCACTGGCCGGAGCTGCGAAGGACAGGGTCTATCTGTGGCGGCGGCGCGGCGCGACGATGGCCACCGGATCCCTTGCGCTGATGATGTTCTATGGCGTCATCTTTGGACATAACGGCGTGACGGCCTATATACACAAGCGCGAAGAGGCCAGGGAGTTGCAACAACAGATGCAACAGTTGCAGAAAGAAAATGAGCGACTGAATGAGCACATCGATCGCTTGCAGAGTGATCCAGATGCGATTGAGCATGAGGCTCGCGAAGAACTGCACTACACGCGTGCTGGCGAGGTGATCTACACGCTGCCCGGTGCGGGTGCGGATGCCTCGAAAGCGACCGGCTCCACCACGCCCAGTTCAAAGCAGTAGATTTCTGCCGATCCTGTTTTGTGGACCTTCATCAGTCAGATGGGAATCCTCCTTTATGGATGAGAACGCTCGCGGAAGACTCCTCTGCTAGAAGTCCCGTCCTATTCTGCCGATAGAAATAGATGGCGAGGCTTTCCTGTGGAAGCGAGCGAATATGGGTACGGTTCCTGTAGTCAATATTTCTCCACTAACGATTACGCAGTCCGATGAGCCGAGGCTGGAGCCGCTGGTGCCTGTCGCGCGGATAGAGAGCCCGTCCGCAAGTACGGATGAAACCTACTCGCCCAGCGGAGAGCCGACCGCCAGCGGTTCAGCGGATGGGGAGTCGGAGGATCGATACTCGGAGGATCGATGCGATGATTCCGCCGAGGATACCCAAGCGCAGCACTCATCCAACGAGCCGAGCGAGACGCAGGCGATCGACCTGTTCGCGTGAGATTTCAGGCAGGGAGGGACTGAGGTTCGGGGGGGCTGGACTACAGCGTGGGGGGTGCATGCTGCGCAATCTGCTCGGTCGTTACACCGATGTCGAAGCCGGTAAACAGGTCCGCGATCTGTTTGTCAGTGAAGCCGCGCTCGCGCAGCATGCGAATCTCGTTATGGAGCATGGCAATAACCTGGCTGGGGGTAAATCGTGCTTCTTCGGTACCGGCGGCCTGGCGCAACTCTTGAGCGGCGACTGCTACCTGCGCTGAGGTGTATGTGTTCTCGATTGCCATGGTACGGCTCCTGGACCGTCAGTGATTGGAATGCTTCATCGGTGCTCCGGGTTGGTCGAGCTTCGCGCATCAATTCGGAAGTGTAAGCTTGAACAGTTGAAACAACTTTTCCATGGGGGGAATAACATGATTGTTATCGATACAGAGTATGTTGACCTGGCAACACCCACTGGCCCGATGCGAACCCACATTGTGCGGCCTGCCGCGCCTGGCCGCTACCCCGGCGTTCTGCTCTTCTCTGAGATCTTTCAGGTGACGGCGCCGATCCATCGCACGGCGCTCCAGTTAGCGGGCCACGGATATGTTGTCGCTGTGCCCGAGGTCTACCACGAGTATGAGCCGGCCGGCACCGTGCTCAAGTATGACCAGGCCGGCTCCGACCGGGGCAATGCACTGAAGACGACCAAGCCTGTACAGGCTTACGATGACGACGCGAGCGCAGCGCTTGAATACCTGGCCGGGCGAAGCGACTGCAACGGCCGCCTGGGTGTGATGGGCATCTGCATGGGCGGGCATCTTGCGTTTCGTGCCGCAATGAACCCTGGGGTCCTTGGCGCCGTGTGCTTCTATGCGACCGACATTCACAAGGGCGGACTTGGTGAAGGCATGAAGGACAACTCCATGGCCCGGGCAGGAGAGATCAAGGGCGAACTACTCATGGTATGGGGCCGCCAGGACCCGCACATTCCCACCGAAGGACGCATGAAGGTTCTGGAACGGCTGAACGAGGTGGGAACGCGGCTGAACTGGCATGAGGTCAACGGCGCGCATGCGTTTCTGCGTGATGAAGGTGTGCGCTACGACCCCGATCTCGCCCGCTCGATGTTTGGCCTGGCGCTGGATCTCTTTCACCGTACGATTGCGGTGGGAGCCTAGCGACAGCAGCACGTGATTCCTTGCTCTTACTCGATGTACTCCTTGAGCCAGGGATCTTGAGTGTGGGTTAACTCCAATGTCGCTCCGTCGAAGACGACCTTGCCCTCGTTGAGCACCAGAAACCGGGTGCTGGGGTCGATGCCGTGGTTCGGGATGGGCTCCATATGGTGTTCCTGCATGTTGTAGCGGTGAGTCGCCAGCGTAAATGCGTCCTGTAGCCGATGGGTAATCAGCAGGCAGGTGGTGCGGGATACATCGCGCTGCTTGAGAACTAACTCGATGATGGTCATCGACGTGATCGGGTCGAGTCCGCCGGTTGGCGAATCGTAGAGGATGAGGTCGGGCCGTCCAATGATCGCGCGCGCAATGGATACGCGCCGCCGCATGCCGCCGCTCAGCTCCGACGGATACTTGTCGATCGCCTTATCGAGTTCCACAAAACTTAGTGCTTCCAGAACGCGTGCGTGGATCTCCTGGGGATCGACATGTTCCTCTTCGAGGCGGTAGGCCACGTTGTCTTCCACGTTGAGTGAATCAAACAGTGCGCTCTCCTGAAACACCATTCCGATGTGGGCGCGCATCTCGTACATATCGCGCTCCTTCATCGCTTGCAGAGATCGCCCAAAGACGCGAATCTCACCGCTGTCGGGTTCGAGCAGCCCATTTGCCAGCTTCATGAGTACGCTCTTGCCACCGCCTGCCGGCCCCAGCAGGATGCGCGTCTCGCCATGTGCCACCGAGAAGCTCACCTCGCTCAGCACCTGGTGGCCTTCAAATCCGATGGAGACGTTCTCGAACTCGAGCATGGGCTGGCCGCTGGCAAGAAACTCGGACATCTGCGGACTCATGACCGTTTCCGCCATCGCCTACCTTCCGAAGATCCCGATCATCAATTGCGTGACGAGAAAGTCCACCAGAATAATAATCACCGACGAGGCGACCACGGCCTGGGTTGTTGATTGGCCCACACCTCGGGTTCCGCCCGTTGTCCTCAACCCGTAGTAGCAGCCGATGGTAGCAATGATGAACCCGGAGAAGAGTGGCTTCACCAGCCCCTCGACGACATCGCCATGCACCAGCGACATGTAGCCGGTGTGGAAGAACGTTCCCGCGTTTAGTTTCAGCATGGCGACCGACACAAATGCTCCACCCGCGATTCCGCATGCGTCCGAGATAATCGTGAGGAAGAACAGCATGAATACGGTTGCGACCAGTCTCGGAGTGACGAGCTTGCGAACCGGATCGGTACCCAGCGCACGCATGGCGTCAATCTGTTCGGAGACCTTCATTGAGCCCAGTTCGCTGGCCATTCCAGAAGCATTGCGGCCGGACACCATCAGCCCTGTCAGCACCGGGCCCAACTCCTTGACCATGGAAAGAGTGACGAGTTCGCCAGTCATATTGACTGCGCCAAACTCTTTGAGCGAGACGGCCGCCTGCAGTGCCAGCACGCAGCCGGTAAAAAAGCCCGTCAGCACCACAATTGGCAGGGAACCGACACCGATCGAGTCCATCTGGGTGTAGATGTCGGCCATATAGCGTGGCCGCGAGAAGACATCGCCGATCGCTTGCGCGCAGAGCAGAGAATACTCCTGCACGGAGGCGACAAGGGTCTTAGCGTAGGCTTCTGGAGAGACAAATCTCATGGGTTCGCGCTTGGCTCAGGGTATCAGATGCAACATGGACTGCTCCCGGTCGCATGTTCGGGAATGGCGTTCGAGAAGCCTCCGGGATGAGAAAATAAAAAGATGGCCCCTGCTGCAAACCAGACCGCTGGCCGGACGATGAGAGCAGCTGTTCTTCGTGGTCAGGAAGACCTGCGCGTCGAGGACGTCGCTGTCCCCAGTGCTGGCCCTGGTGAACTGGTGCTGCGCGTTGGTGCCGCTCTGACGTGCGGGACTGACCTGAAGGTGTACCGCCGCGGGTACCACGCGAAGATGCTGACGCTCGACCGTCTCTTCGGGCACGAACTGGCCGGCACGGTGGTGGAGGTTGGCGACGGAGCGGCGAGCTTCGCGATCGGTGACCGTGTCCTCCCGCTTAACTCCGCGCCTTGCGATGCGTGCTTCTACTGCCGCAACCAGCAACAGAATCTTTGCGACGACCTCCTCTTCAACAACGGGGCGTATGCGGAGTTCATCCGAATCCCTGCGCGCATCGTCGAAAAAAATACGCTACGCATTCCCGAGGCGATGCCCTTTGAATATGCCGCGCTGACCGAGCCACTGGCGTGCGTGCTGCGCGGACTGGAAGAGTCAAACGCTCGCGCCGGGCAGACCGCCATTGTTCTCGGCGCGGGGCCTATCGGCCTGCTGTTCATCCATGCGGCGTCGCTCATGGGCCTACACGTTATCGCAGTGGTCAAGCGCAAGGACCAGATCGCCACTGCACAACACTTCGGCGCCGAGCAGGTTGTACGTATCCAGGACGTCCCCGATCCGGTTGCGGCAGCGCGTGCTCTCACCCCGGAAAGCCGTGGCGCAGACATCGTATTCGAAGCCGTTGCCACTCCTGAGGCATGGCAGTGGGCGGTGCAGATGGCGCGCAAGGGCGGCCTAGTCAATCTCTTTGGGGGCCCGCCCAGCGGCACCTCCGTCTCGCTTGATACCAATCTCATCCACTACTCCGACCTGACCCTCAAAGCCAGCTTCCACCACACACCTGCAACTGCGCGCCGTGCGTTTGAGATGCTTGCGTCTGGCCGCTTTAACTGCCAGGACTTCCTCACTGGCACGGCCACCATTGAAGACTTGCCCAATGTATTTCGCCGCATGCTCACGCGTCCTGCGGACGGTATCGCGGCGGAGATCAAGACGGCTATCTTTCCCAGTGCTCACACTTCGCAGTCCGTCGCAGCAATTGAGGAGCCGGGATGACCACCCTCGCCAACGTGACTTCCGCGCCGTCCTCACCGATAGATGACCGCCTGCCCGGTGCGCCCGAACTCTATCTCACTCCAGCCGTTCGCCCGTCGCTTGTGGAAGCGCAGGCATGGTGCAAGACACTCGCGACCACTCACTATGAGAACTTCCACGTTGCAACGTTCTTCCTTCCCGCTGCGCTGCGTCCGCACTTTCACAGCATCTATGCCTTCTGTCGCACCTCGGACGATCTTGGCGATGAAGTAGCAGACACCACCACGGCCACGCGCCTGCTCGCCGAGTGGCGCGCGATGCTCCATCAGTGCTTCGTCGACCCTGGCAGTTCGCGTCATCCGGTCTACGTAGCCCTGCATCCCACGATTGTGCAGTGCAACCTCCCGATGCAGCCGTTTGACGACCTCATCTCTGCCTTCGAGCAGGATCAGGTCTACACTCATCACGAATCGCTGGCTACTCTCGAGCACTACTCGCGCTACTCGGCCAACCCTGTTGGCCGCCTGGTTCTTCTTGTCAGCGGCTACCGCTCCGAAGAGCTCATGCAGCTCTCTGACGACATCTGCACCGGCCTTCAACTAGCCAATTTTTATCAGGACGTCGTAGAAGACCGTGGCCGCGGCCGGCGTTACATCCCTGCTGACGCCATGCGGCGCTTCGCCGTCACTGACGAGCAACTCATCGCTCGACGATTCGATTTCAACGTCCGCGCTATGATGCAATTCCTGGTCGCTGACGCGCGCGAACGCCTTACCCGCGGCCAGCAGATCACCAGCCTTGTCTCCCGTGATCTAGCGTCGACACTACAGCTCTTCGTCAACGGCGGCCATGCCATTCTCGACGCAATCGCTGCGCAGGACTATGACACCCTCCGCTCCCGCCCCGTCGTAACCAAGGCAGCAAAGCTTCGCCTACTCGGTGGAGCGCTTGCTGGAAAGCTCACCTCATCCCTGCTGCCGTCGCGAGGAGCAGCCAAGGGCCGGCCCGCATGAGCGCCGCACAGTCTCCCGAAATCAGCGCGGCGTACGCAGCTTGCCGTGCTATCGCCAAACGCGAAGCTAAAAATTTCTACTACTCTTTCCGCGTCCTTCCCCAGCACAAGTCCGACGCCATGTGCGCGGTCTACGCCTTCATGCGTAAGGCCGATGATCTCGCGGACGACGAATCCATCTCGCTTGACGCGCGCCGTGAAGCCATGGCCACCTGGACCGCCGCCTGGCGCGCCTCCCGCGCCGCATCCAGCGAAGATCCCATCTTCCTTGCGCTCAACGATACGCAGCAACGCTTCGCCATCTCTGACGATCTTCTTGAGCAACTGGTCGCCGGAACCACTCTCGACCTCCAGACAGAGTCCGATGGCGTTCACACCTTCGAAGTCCCCAGTCCCAGCGGTGTGCCTCGCACTGTCCAAATCTACGATAGCGTAGCGGCGCTCCATCATTACTGCTACCTCGTGGCCTCCGTCGTAGGACTGGTCTGCATCCGCATCTTTGGTTACACCGACCGCCGTGCTGACCAGTTTGCTATCGACACCGGCATCGCCTTTCAACTCACCAACATCCTCCGCGACGTGAGAGAAGACGCAGACCGTGGCCGCATCTATCTCCCAGCCGATCTGCTCCATGACAACGCTGTCGCCCCTGAGCGCATCCTCGCTCTCGCCTCTGGAGAGCCCCTCCAATCGAACGAACTCGCTCTTCTACGAGGCATTGAACTGCACGCTCAAGCACTCTATCGCAGCGCCGATCAGCTCATTCCGCTGCTTGACGCCGATGCGCGTCCAGCCATGCGCGTCCTCGTTCGCATCTACCACGAGCTGCTCGACCGCATCGCGGCCGATCGAGGCGCTGTCTTTTGCAAGCGCGTCTCCGTCTCCACGGCGCGGAAGCTCAGCATTCTTGCGATCGGCATCCTCCAATCGTTTAAGGTCAGGCTGGTCGGATGAGCGCGCACAGGACTACCGATGACGTCGATGTTGTGATTGCCGGCGCAGGTGCCGCAGGGCTTGCAGCAGCCGTAGCTCTCTCTGGTGCGGGGGCAAAGGTCGCCTTGCTTGAGCGCAAGCCATTTTTCGGTGGCCGCGCGTACTCCTACGCGCATCCTGCGCTCGATGAGGTCATTGACTCTCAGCACGTTCTGCTCGGCTGCTGTACCAACCTCATCGACCTCTGCAATCTCTCTGGCGCAAGTCGACATATTCGCTGGTACGACAGCATTACATTTCTGGAGCCCGGGACTGAAGCCTCTTCGTCGGAGACCAAGCCGTCTCGACGAAGCGACATCTGTCCGGGCCTGTTACCATCGCCCGGCCACTCCGCGCTCAGCTTTCTCCGTGCGCCGATGCTCTCGCTTGCGGACAAATCACGCATCGCTCTGGGCCTGCTCGACTTCCTCCGCGCCTACCCCACCATTGACGACGAGCCTTTTTCCGCCTGGCTGCAGCGAACCCATCAAACCGACCGCGCGATCCGCCACTTCTGGGAGCCCATCATCGTCGGCACGCTCAACGACACGTTCGACCGCTGCTCCACTCGCTACGCCGGCCAGGTCTTTCACGAGTCCTTTATGAAGTCGGCCGAGGGCGGCCGACTCGGCATCCCGTCGCAGCCTCTCTCTGAGTTCTACTCGTCTGTTGCCCGGCTGGCGGAGCATCAGGGAACCAGCCTGCATCTGCGCTGCAGCATCGACCGTATCGAGCAGCTTCCCGGCAGCGTCTGGAAGGTGACGGCCTCCGACGGCACCATCCATCGCGCTCCCAACCTGCTTCTCGCGCTTCCGTTCGAACAGACTGCCCGCCTCCTCACTACGCTACCGGACGCCTCGGAGCATCGCCAGCGCATCGTGCCTTCGCTCGCACACTTCACCCATGCGCCCATTACTACCATCCACCTGTGGTTCGATCGCACCATTACCGATCTTGATCACGCGGCGCTACTCGACACACGCATACAGTGGATGTTCAACAAGACCCTCATCCGTCGCTTTGAAACAAGTCAGGCGGCTACGCCCGGCCAATACCTCGAGTTGGTCATCAGCGCTTCTTTCCCAGAGCTGCAACAGCCTCGTGAAGAGATTCTCGCGGCTGCGCTAGCCGAACTCGCACGCTTCTTTCCAGGCGTTCGCGCAGCCAAACTTCTAAAAGCCGGTGTTCTCAAAGAAGCTCGCGCCACGTTCTCGGTCACCCCGGGATTGGACTGCTTCCGCCCCGCAGCCGATGCTCCGGGCGACGGTCTCTACCTGGCGGGCGACTGGACGCTCTCCGGCTGGCCATCGACTATGGAAGGCGCTGTTCGCAGCGGCCGTCTCGCCGCCGAATCCATTGCCCGCGCCGCCGGCAACGCTGCCGAGTTTCTGACGCCAGCCCTGCCCGCCGCTGGCTTGATGAAGTTCTTCGCCCGCTAGCGCGCCAGCAAAATCACGCCTACCACCACACAAATGGTCGCCAGCCATCGCCGCCGGTCTACCTTCTCGTGTAGAAAGAACTTTGCCGCAATTGCGTTTCCGATATAAGTAAGTGCAGCAATCGCCGGCCCTGCCAGCGAGAGATTTGCAATACTCAGAGCGAACAGCATTGAGAAGAAGTTCAGCGCCATACAGAGTGCGCCGGTTACAAACCGCGCATTCGTGAGCACGGATCCAATCGTCCCTCCGAGTCCATGCAGTGCCCTAATATCATCCAGGTCACCAAGCTGCCGCATCCCCGAGGCAATCATCACCTCGCCAATGACCGCCAGTGCCGCCACAAACAAAATCGCAGACCACACATGTACCACCGGCGATAGTGTCATCGGCCTGCCCCTGCATCCATCTGGTCAAGCTCCGGATGCTCCGTGCGGGATGGGCCGCCAGCCACGAAGCCCACGGCGCACACGATCAGCAGAATTCCGATCCACCGGGACAGCGATAAGTGCTCGTGCAGCCAGTAGCGTCCCATCAGAGCAATCACCACGTAGCCGAAGGCCGTCGCCGGCATCACGAAGGTGAGATCTGCCCAGCTCAATGCTGTCGTGTATGTCGCAAAAAAACCGATGAGCAATAAAATCCCGATGTCGACATAGGGGTTGAACAGGGCATGCCACAGGAGGCCGAGGTGATGCATGTTCACCGCACCAACCTGTTCCATGCCGCGTTTCAGAAACGAATCGCCAACGGATGCGGTCAGCATAATGGCCAGTAAAATCGCATACTGCGACGGTTTGAGAACGTGTTTCACGCAAATCCCTTCTGCTGCTCCATCAAAGGATGTTTACTCCAAAGAAAAAGGCGGCCAGCGGAGTGCGCCGGCCGCCCCTCGATCATCAACAAAAACTATACGTTTGCGCTGGCACCCTTGAGTGCATTTGCTTCCTTCTTGGCACGTGACGCCTTGTTCCGCTGCGAACGCAGCTTCATGAACGCCTTGGCCTCGACATACAGCCGCGGCACATCCCGGTTTACGACGGCCTTCCACACCACGCGGAACGCCGCCTTTGGGCGGAAGTAGTACTCGTCGTAAAACTTGTGCACCATCTCCATCACGTACTCGGTGGGCAGGCCCGGATATTCGATGTGCGCCATCTGATGGCCGCCGCCATCCTCCATCTTTTCGTTGGTGATGAAGTCATTGCGTTTGGCGAAATCATAGAACTCGGTGCCGGGATACGCATGGGCGACAGAGACCTGGATCGTTTCACAATCCAGCGTCTTGGCAAAATTGATGGTGTTGCGGATCGACTCCTTGGTCTCACCCGGCAGCCCAAGAATAAAGTCAGCATGGATGATCAGCCCGAGGTCGTGGCAGTCCTTGACGAACTCGCGCGCGCGCTCAACTGTTGCACCCTTCTTGATATTTTTCAGGATCTGGGGATCGCCGGACTCGAAGCCCACGATCAGGAGCCGGCAACCGGCCTCCTTCATCGCCTTCAGTGTGTCACGATCGGTCGTTACGCGCGACGTGCAACTCCACGTAATGCCCAGCGGCTTCAGCTTCTCGCAAAGCTCAATCGTTCTGCCCTTCTGGATGTTGAAGGTATCGTCGTCAAAGAAAAACTCCTTCACGTGGGGAAAGTTCTGCTTGGCCCACGCCATCTCTGCGGCAACGTCATCGGTGGAGCGCTTGCGCCATGCGTGGCCGCTCAGCGTCTGTGGCCACAGGCAGAATGTACACTGCGCCGGGCAGCCCCGTGTTGAGTACAGGGATATATACGGATGCAGTAGGAACGGAACGTTGTACCGCGTCACATCCATGTCGCGTGCGTAGATCTTCGTTGCCCATGGCATCGCATCCAGGTCTTCCACCTGCGGACGATCCGGGTTGTGCTGGATCACTCCGCTCGCATCAGAATTCCCAGATCCGTTTCGGATTTTATAGCTGATGCCGAGAATCTCATTGAGCGGCTTGCCGTTGGCAAACTCCACGACCGAGAAGTCGAATTCGCGGCGACAGATAAAGTCGAGCACCTCGCACTCGTTGAGTGCACGATCCGGGTCGGTGGTTACCGGCGGCCCGACAAAACAGATCTTGATCGCCGGGTTCGCCTTTTTGATGGCGCGGGCCAGCGCATGATCTCCGGACCACCCTACAGTTGACGTGAACAGCACGAGAAACTCGTAACCCTTGGCGATCTCGATGGTCTCCTCCGCGCTGACATGGTGAGGCGGTGCGTCGAGCAGCCTGGAGCCTTCCAGCATTCCGGCCGGATAAGCCAACCACACGGGATACCAGTAAGACTCGATCTCACGAGTCGCGGGCCAGCGGGAGCTGGCGCCACCGTCGAAGTTTTCAAAGGAAGGCGGGTTTAGGAGAAGCGTTTTGAGCGGCATAATATGACCTTCAGTTTATCACTTTGTCCCCAGAAAAGATTGATCAGATGGGCCTGTCGGCACATTGTGCGCTGGTCTGCGGCGTGTTGTGCTGCGTGTAGAATGATCCGCCATCAGATCATTGCAATCAGTGGCTTAGGTCCGGTGTGGGGATGCCTTCAGAGATTCTGATCGCAGCCTTCAGCCAATCGTCGAGTTGGCCGGTCTGGCGCAGCAGGTTCACCTTGGCCTGGCTGAGCTGAAATTGCGCATGCAGTACGTCAATTGTGCGAGCGCTCTCGGTTAGTCTTGCGTTCTGTTCGTCGACGGGTGTCATCTGCTCGCCGCTGGAACTTCCGCTCGCCGCTGAGAGTTGGGCGCTGACGACCTTCACCTGCTCCTGCGCAATATCCTGATCGATCTGGGCAAGGTCGCTGCGCTTATCCAGTTCTGCTGCGCTGCGTCTCAGCTTGAAGCGGCCTTCGAGGAACTGATTGCGCTGCTGCTCGGTCTCGAAGTGGGCGCGACTGGCCTCGGCCGCCGCCTCGTCGGCCTGGTGCTGATGCAACCGGTCGTAGATCGGGATCTCCATCTCGAGGTACACGCTGACGGCATTCTGGCTCTTCCCCGCGAAGCTGGGGTAGTAGGTGGCATAGCCATTTTGCCCGGTATCGATACGGCTATAGTTGATGCCGAGACTCATCTGCGGCCGCAGGCGATAGCGGTTCAGGCCAAAGGAGAGTTGCTGTTTGCTTCTCGCACTCGCGACAGCCGATCGGATGCCCGCGCTGTAGGACTGACTTCCGTTCCCGGCCGCAGCCTGGACGCTTGGCAGATCGGGGATCGAGCTTGGGACCGCTGTGAAGGTTTCGGCTGATAGGCCCATCAGCCGCGAGAGATGATCGCTCAGGGTCGCTACCTCATCCTGGAGATTGAGTTGATCCAGTTCAATTTGCTTGGCGGTCCGCTGTGCGCGCAGCAGATTCATGCGCGTATCCTGTCCTGCGTTCAGGCGGGCTTCAACAATGGTGACAAGCCGCATGGCATCTCCGTACTCCTGGGTCATCGTAGCTGCGCATTGCTCGTCGCTGTTGAGATTCAGGTAGGCAATAACGACGTCCTCCTCCACCTGTTCGCGCATGTCGCTCAATGCGAGCTTCGCCGCCGCCAGCCCCGACGCGGCGGCTCGTATGTTGTCGCGTTGAGAATAGTTGAATACCAGAGATTGGCTGGACAGACTGAATACCGTGGGCAACCCGGTTGGCACACCGAAGCCCTGGCCATAGCCTCCGTTGGCGGTGAGGTTCGGCACATAAACATCGCGGGTTTCGCTCAGCGCAGCCTGTGCCTTCTCCACTGCGGCCTCGGACATCTTTACGCGTGGATCGTTGCGGAGCGCCAGGTCGACAGCGGAACTCAGTGAGATCTGCGCCGGCGCACTAACCGACAGCGCCGCCAGCATCACGATGCCCATCGCCCATTCGGTTCTTACGCGCATCCTATCCCTCGGCTCATCCGCACTCGTCTCACCAACTCAACTCCCAACACAGCTACCCGACTTACAGCTCCCGTAGAGCCTGCTTTGCGGGGGCATAGCCTGAAGCCATCTCCAGCGCCTTGCCAAATTCGATCTTAGCTCCCGCCTTGTTCCCGGTACTGGCCAACATCTTGCCCAGCATCACACGCACCCTGATTACGGGAGCCGCATCACTTCTGGCATCGCTCGCGAGATAGTCTCGCAAGGCCTGCTGTGCGACTCCTTGTTCGCGATGCATTTCGTTCAGAAGACTGGCTGCATCGACAATGCTCGCGTCCCTGGCTCGGTCGACCTCCAGACATTGGTTGAGTGCATGCAGGGCCTGATCGTATTGGCCGCGCCGCAGGTAATAGGCTCCAAGATCGACCCATGCATCGGGGCGATTTGCCACCTCGACAGCCGCTCTGAATTCACGTTCTGCTGTTGCATAGTCCTTGCGCTTCTCCGCCGTCAGAGCGAGCATTCTGTGTGCCTGCTGGGGGAGGCGAGCCGCAACCTGATCGGCCAGCGCGACCGCTTTGTCCAAGCCGCCTCCAACGATTCCAGGAGCGCCGATGTAGAACTCGCTGAGGTCATTGGCCGCCGCTCCATTGCAGGCATCGAGAGCCACGGCCGCCTCAAAAGCATTTTTGACCTTGAGCGCCAGCCTGAGGCCGGAGAAGGGGCCGGCGTGTTCGGCCTTCATCCCATAGGCGCGACCCAGCCAGTCCTGCGCCTCGCTGCTGTGTGGGAGGGCGCGCACCGCTTTGGCACACGCCGCAATTGCCTCATCGGTGTGGTCCTCTGCATAAAAGCTTCGACAGAGCAGAAGGTATGTCTGCCCATCCATTGGATTGGCCGCCGCAATGCGCTGAAGGCTTGCAACGGCTATGTCGATTTGGCCCTGCATTAGCGCCTGCTTCGCAGCGTCCTGCTCTGTAATCAGGCGCGTTGCCGCCACACGTTGCATCGCACGCAGGCTGCCTGCGCCGAGAGCTAAGCCCAAGGCGATCAGCAGCAGTCGCAAACACGAAGCTGGCCGGATCGAGTTTCGAATCGCACGGGCGATGATGGATCTGGTCAAGAACATCTCCCCTACGGATGTACCTTCACGCGAAGACCATCACTCAGTTCGGCTTCCGATGTCGATCCAAGGGCCACTTCATCGCCCTCCTTGAGCCCGCCGAGAAGCTCAAAACGGGTGAGGTTGGTGAGTCCGACCTGGACGTCCGTCTTGACCAGGTGGCCATCGACGATCCGGTAGACGTAATCGCGTACCCCTTCGGTATGCAAAGCCTCGCGAGGCAGGCTGAGCACGTTGTTACGCTGCGACTCGGTCACCGTAACGGTGACGTTGGTATCAGGTAAGAGTATGCCGTTGCTGTCGTCGACGTTGATCAGGCACTCACCCACATTGCGGGTTCCGCCATAGGTGATGATAGTTGTTGGCGCCTGCATGATGTGGCCGTGCCACTCCTCGCCGGGCTTGGCGGGCCACACGATTGTTACCGGCTGCCCGGCCTTGAGCTGACCGATCTCGGGCTCATCAAAGTACGCCTTGATCTCCAGCTTGTTCAGGTCGGCGACCTGAATCAGCGTATCTCCGGCTGACACAAACTGATATTGAGAGACGGGAATGGCATACACTGTTCCGGCAAATGGAGCATGAATGTCAACTCCCGCAAAGATCGCCCGCGCGGCATCGACGGCAGCCTGCGCCTGGGTTACCTGCGCCTTTTGAGCTCGGAGATCATCGACTGAATAACGCTCGCCTTTGCGCTCCTGTAGTTGCGCCAACCGAGCCTGAGTAGCACTTAGCTGATGTTGCGCGAGTGCAACCTCGTTGGCCGAGGCTGCACCCTCCGCCAACAGGTTCTGCAACGCTGTCAGCGATGCCTGGTTCTGCTGTAGTTGTATCTTCGTTGAGTTTAGCTCGGCTGCTGCGGTCAGGCGCTCATCCTGTGTGCCTCCCTGCTGCATCGCCTGCAATGTTGCCACGCTTGATTCAAGACTCGCCTCAGCAGCAGCGAGTTCCTTGCGGGCCTCGCTGTCGTCCATTCGCACCAACTCCTGGCCGGGCTGCACCTGCTGACCAAGATGCACGTAAATGTTGTTAACCACCCCAGCCAACGGCGCATGCGCTTCAAAATCTTTCAGAGGCTCAACCCTGCCGTTGGTAGACTTTTTCTGCAGGAGCGTCTGAGGCTCGACTTTTGCGGCCGTGACCTCCACAATTTGATGCTGGTTGTGAATGTAGAAAAACACCGCGAACCCTGCCGCAATCGCGACAAGCACCCATACCCACCCGCGCGATTGTGCCGGAACTTGTTGAGCCATAATCAAAATGCCAGTATATAAGACGCGCGAGGTTTCACTGGCGCGTCAAAACTTTTGCTTGCGGCTCATGCTTCGCGTTTCAAATGCCGCCGGCGTCACTCGTCCCGGATTGCAGCCGACCGGATCCCAACAATTTCGAGCTCCCATCCGCCAAAGTCTGGATGCCAGTTTCTGCGCAGGCGATAGGCCAGATCCATCAAGTCTCCGCGCTCCCAACCTTCGGCGTGTGCAAGCGCTGCCCAATCCGTTCGGCGGCTCCAGGCTATCCCCGCAAAGCGCACCCCGTCGGCAACATCTTCCACGGCCAGCCGAAGATGCCGCTCCTTGATCACGCGCGGCGGGGCCGTAAGCCTCACCCCTCGGCTCATAAAGACCGGCTCGGCATTGCCGTGCCCAAAGGGGCCTAACTGCTCAAGCGCTGTCAAAAAGTCAGCCGTGAGCTCGCCCAGCCGCACCTCGGCATCGCAGTTCAAGTCTTCCGTCGGCTCTTGCTGGCCCTGGGCGATGGCGGCCAGACGCACCAGACGCTCGCGCAGGTCACTCACCCGATCAGACCGCATGGAAAATCCGACCGCATAGGCGTGGCCTCCAAAGCGCGTCAGCAACGGCTCGGCGCCCTGCTCGTGAGCGGCCGTCAGCGCGTTCAGTAGATGAAATCCTCGCACTGACCGACCGGACCCGTAGGCGATGCCATCCTCGTGTGTCACCACAACGGCGGGTTTGCCCGAGCGGTCTACTACGCGCGACGCGAGAATCCCGATGACCCCGCGATGCCAGGCCTTGCGGCCGTCCGCATCATCGAGCACAAAGCAAGCAGGGGCGCACTCCTCCATGGCCTCCATCTGGGCTTCGATCGTCCGCAGTGCCTCGGCCTCGGTCGCCCTGCGCTCATCGTTCAGCCGGTGGAGCTTCTCGGCCAGTGCCCGGGCGTAATCCGCGTCCCTGGTCAGAAACATCTCAACCACATCCGAGGCGATATCCATCCGACCCGCGGCATTGATGCGCGGCGCCAGGCGAAACCCTACGTCCGTCGCCGAGATCGGCCGGGCGGTATCGATCTGGGCCAGATCCATCAGTGCCCGTAGCCCCGCCTGCGACGGCTTCCGCAACTCCACCAGCCCCATGGCCGCAATCGTCCGATTTTCGCCCGTTAGCGGTACAGCGTCTGCAATCGTCGCAATTGCCAGCAGCTTCAGAAAAGAGGGAAGAGTCTTCTCTCGCACTCGCACCCGCTCCGCGTCGTCGCGGGCGGTGCTCTCCAAGAGGGCTTGCGCAAGTTTGAATACAACCCCAGCCCCGCACAGATCCTTGTAAGGATACCCGCACCCCGGCTGGTTCGGGTTCAGCACGGCTACCGCCTCGGGAACGCCTTCCGGTCCCTCTGGCAGGTGATGGTCGGTCACGATCAAATCCAGACCGAGGCGTTTGGCCTCCGCGGCCGCCGCAAACTCCCGAATCCCGGTATCGACGCTCACCACCAGTCGCACACCCTCGGCCGCCGCCTCTTCAATCCGGGCGTCCTGCATCCCATAGCCGTCGCGGATACGATGCGGAATGTGGTAGCGTACGTCCGCCTTTGCGCCCGATCCGGAAGCTGAGCCGATAGCCGCCGCTGCCCTTTCCATCGCGGTCTTCAGCAGCACAGTCGCCACCGTGCCATCGACGTCATAATCGCCATAGATCAGAACAGGCTCACGCTTCTCCAGAGCCTGTCGGAGCCGCGCGACGGACTCGCGCATGCCCAGCATGGCGTAAGGATCGTGGAGCTGGCTGAGTGCCGGATGCAGATACGCCTGTGCTGCATCGATCGTCTCAAAGCCGCGTGAAACCAGCAGCCGCGCAACCGTCTCTGGAATTCCGAGCGCCTGCGCCAGTTCTGCCGACGTATCACTCTGCGCAGCGGCAACTACCCACTTCATCTGCTCATTCGCGCCCGCACCCGCTGATTCACCCACGCCCGCACCTACTCGTCGTCGCGGTCATCCACGATAATGTGCCCCAGTTCCGACACCGATTCCATCAACTCCTGGAAGAGGTCGTACCACTCCGTCGCCGTCTCATAGAGAAAGATCACCCCGCCCTGGGCAAAGCCCAACTGCAGGTAGCCTGTTTTTCCCACGTGCTGCATCAGGCTCTGGGCCTCCTCGAGTTCACCGGAGTCTCCGTCGGGATACTGCTGGTCGCGTACCTGGCTGATCAGGGTTGCCACATCCTCCGGCTCCAGGATCACATCGCTCATCGTGATAAACGGAGCATTGGCGGCCTTCGCATGCTCTACGAAGTCCTTCCACCCGTCCACGTCGTCTTCTTCAAACAGAACGGTCGGCACATCTTCAGGTACAAAGCTCTTCATCCGCCGCATGCCATGGCCGGCGATGAACGCAACCATATCGTCCTTCACTGCTGTTAAATCGTCAAATTCCATAGACTCTTATTCTCGCAGATGTTACCGTCACCTGACGCGCCAATCTCTGCGTGCTACCCTATCTTTGCCCATGATTTTCTCGAAGGATTACGTCAGCTACCTTGCCCGCCAGACCAGTAAACACCTGGTGGCGGCAAAGATGATCAAGACCAGCAAGCCGGCCTTGGTGGATGAACGTCTCGCCGCCGCACTGATCGAGGAACTCGCCCTCGAAGATCGCATCAACGACGAAGTGCGCGTTATCCTCGAAGCCTTTCAGGACGAGATGCTCAAAACCGGCGCCAGCTACCCTGAGATGTTCAAGAAAGTTAAACAGGAATTGGCACGTAAATACAAGGCGGTCCTATGAGTGCCATGCGCGGAGCCCCTGACATCAAGTCGACCAACACCACCCGCATCTCCGACGACAAGCTCAACAAGTTGGCTCACACCGTCGCTGACGCGCTCGCAGAGATCGATGAAGTGGACTTCCTCGAAGACCGCAACACGATTCGCCAGGAGGCCCGCAAGGCGCTTACCAAGCTTCTGCTCGAAGAGGTAAAGATCGATGCCGCTGCGCGCCAGAAGATCGCCTCCCAGCGCCGCATCATTCCCGAGGGCTCCCAGGAGTGGGATATCCTCTACCGCAAGTACTATAACGACGAAGTCAAGAAACTGGGGCTCTGAGCGGGCTGTCCTTGCTTCGGGAAGCGGAGGAATCGGCTTCGTTCCGGTTGAGATTTTTGCTATACTTGATGAGTTGCAACGGATTCCTCATCCGTTTATGGCGTTATGGTGTAACTGGTTAACACGTCGCCCTCTCAAGGCGAAGAGTCCGGGTTCGAGCCCCGGTAACGCTACCAAAATCTACTGACATATAGACCAAAACAGCGATGTTGCCCGCAACACCACGGCCGCGTTTGCCTTTGCGATGGCTGGCGAAGCAGCTCTCGTCGCCACCACTTCGTCGTCTAGTTCGTAGCTCGGTAGTCGGCCGGCAACTTCCTCAGGCGCATGAAGAGGCTTACCGCTGGGTTGGGTTGGCCCTCTGCCAGACCATCTGCCGTACGTGCCGCCGCTCCCGTCACGAAGTACTCGATCAGCCGTTGTTGCTGCCTCGTTGCCAGCCGACTACGACGCTCGTACATCTGAAGTGTGCTTTAGCCGCTTCAGCCCTTTGTTATTCAGTGCGAGGTATTCAGGGGGATCTGAACTTAGCGAGGCTCTGATAATGTGGCGGACAGACAGGGATTCGAACCCTGGATACCTTGCGGTATACACGCTTTCCAAGCGTGCGCCTTCAGCCACTCGGCCATCTGTCCGCTCCGTCGCTAAGCAACCATCTGACTGTATCACAGCGTGCCGGTGGAACGCGGAGGTTGGCAGAACTGGCTGGCGATGGCCGATGATTTACCGCGGACCGGACAGGTGATCAGAACTCCAGGTCTTATCCACAGCGTTGCACAGTTTCTCCAGCGAGCAATCTACACAGCGCGGCTTGCGCGCGATGCAAACCTGGCGTCCGTGATGGATCAACTCGTGGCTGAACTGAATCCAGTGGTCCTGCGGAATCACCTGCTCGAGATCGCGCTCGATCTTTACCGGATCGGTCTGGGTTGTGAGGCCGAGCCGCCGCGAGAGGCGTCCTACGTGCGTGTCGACGACTATGCCTGAAGCGATGCCGTACCAGCTCCCGAGGACGACGTTGGCAGTCTTCCGTGCGACGCCGGGAAGCTGGGTCAGTTCGTCGATGGTTTGGGGAACTTTGCCGCCGAACTTCTCGACGAGCACGCGCGCGGCACCCTGGATGTTCTTTGCCTTGGCGCGGTAAAAGCCGGTTGCCCGGATGATGCGCTCGAGTTCGGGGAGCGGCGCTTCGGCGAGCTTCTTCGGAGTTGGGTACATGCGGAAGAGCTCGGGGGTGACCTTGTTCACACCGACGTCGGTGGTCTGGGCGGAGAGGATGGTGGCGATGGTGAGCTCGAAGGCGTTGCGATGGTTGAGCGCGCAGACGGCGTTGGGATAAGCCTTCTGGAGGGCGTCAAAGATAGCCGCAACCCGCTCGGGCGAGAGCGGGTTGGCGGTCTTCTTACGTGCGGGTTTCTTTGCTGCCTTGGTCGCGGGTGTCACGATTAGCCCAGGCGGTCCAGCATCTCCATCGGCTTGAGGCGAACACAACTGAAGAGCGGGAAGTCCTTGAGAGTGTAAAGGCTGACCTCGGTCTCGCGGAGCTGCTGGACGAGGTCGAGGAAGTCTTCGGGGAAGTTGGTCTCGAAGGCAACGACGAACTCCTGGTCGTCGAGGCCGAAGGAGTAGGTAGTGTTGAGCTTGACGCGGGGGTAGAGGAGGCCGATCCGGATGTGCTCGTCCATGAGGCGCTTGCGCTCAGCGGCAGAAAGGAGGTACCAGGGGCGGGTCTTCCAGAAGGGATAGATGAAGATGTACTTCTGACCGCCCGGGCGGATGGCGCCACGGCCTTCGCCCTCGCTCTCATCCTCGCGGTCGATGGTGTACTGCGAGCGCTTGGTCATAGCGAGAAAGCTGTGTGGGGTGGAGAGATAGCCGCCGAGTGGAGTGGCGAGGAGTTCGGAACGCATGCGGTTGAGCTCGTCGATGGCATAGCCAATCGACCAGACGCACATGTCCACATCGCCGCGTGTGCCGATGGTGGAGTAGGTGAGGGAGATGAACTCGCCGGGTTTGTTCCAGCGGGTGAGGACGTCGACGAAGGCTTGCTTCTGCGCGGTCTTTTCCTCGGCCGGAAGGCGGCGCCACTCGGGCATGAGTTTGTAGAAGCTGAAGCACACGATCTGGCGCTTGACGGGGGATGAGCCGTGGGCGGGAGCGCCGTAGCCGCCTGGCTGGGGGCGGGCTGGGGTTGCGGGTTCGGTGGCGACGGGGGTGGCAGGGGCGGGAGCGTTTACGGCGTCAGACATGGCTACATGCTAACAAAGGTCCTGCGCGGATCGCGGGAGTGGATAGGTAACGGCGCAGGCTTTAGCTTCAGGCAGATGGCGAGGCATGAGGATATCGCTACAGAATGACGGTCAGAAAGTCAGCGGCAACCGCGTGGGCTGGCCGGTATACTAAAGGCTCATGTCCGCAAAATTCATTGCACTTCTAATTTCCTTGATCAGCGCTGGGGGCTATACGTCGGTTGTGCTGCTGATGGCGATTCAGTCGGCCTGCATTCCGATACCGTCGGAGGTGATTATGCCGCTGGCGGGGTATGCGCTGGCGCACACGCAGATGCAGTTGATCGTGCTGGCGACGGTGGCGTCGCTGGCGTCAAACCTGGGGTCGATCCCGGCGTACTGGGTGGGTGCGCGTGGCGGGCGGCCGATGGTGGAGCGCTATGGGCGCTATCTGTTGCTGAGCAAGCGCGATCTGGACCGGGCGGACAAGTTCTTCCTGAGTTATGGATCGATTACGGTGCTGGTAGGACGGATGCTGCCGATCATTCGGACGTTCATTGCGTTTCCGGCGGGAATTGCGCGGATGAACCAGGTGCGCTTCCACATCTACACGTTTATCGGATCATTTCCGTGGTGCTACGCTCTGGCGTATTTTGGAATGAAGCTGGGTGTGCGCTGGAACAGCGATCCGAGGTTCAAGGCGTTCTTTAACCGCTTCCATCTGGGCGTTGAGGTGGTGCTGGTGGTGGGATTTGCGTACTTTGTATGGACGCACTGGCAGAATCGCGAGCGGCTGCACCTTGACTAGACGAGAAGAGCCGCCATTGCGGCCTGTAGTCTTTGGGTGGTCTGGCCAGGGGAGCTTTGCGGGTCGTAGGCGATTGCGTTGCCGACGCGGACGATGAGGCTGCGGGAGTGGAACCAGCGTCCATGGGTGCGCTTTAGGTCGCCCAGGCCAACGAGGGCGATAGGTAGCACGGCCGCCTGGGCCTGTTGTGCGAGCAGGCCAATACCGGAGCGGAACGGCTGGAGTTGGCCGTTGGATGAGCGCTGGCCTTCGGGAAAGACGAGGACGGAGTAGCCGCGGTCGAGGGCACAGCCAGCGTGCTCGAAGCTGCGCCGGAAGCCTCCGAGGCGCGGCAGCGGAAAGACGTTGAAGAGCACGGTGATGAGCCAGTAGGCGATGGGCATGAGAGGTTCGAGGAAGACACTTCCGGCGCCGTGGCCGCTGCGGTAGTCCAGCAACAGCTCACCGGACATGGCGATGGCGATGTGGCGGCGAAGAGCGGGTGGAAGGCCGTAGAGCACCAGGGGAACGTCGTAGGTGGTGATGTGGTTTGCGACAAGGAGCAGGGGGGCGGCCGGCGTTGGGGTGGGGGTGGCTGGATGCTCGACGCGGGGTGCTGCGAGGAACCAGACCAGAGGCCGCAGGAGGAGTTCCTGGAAGGCGATGCGAAGTGTGTTGACGGGAGGAAGCCACGTCCAGCGGGGGTAGCGATGGGCGAGTGTGGCTGGCGTGGGAGTGGGTGCTGCGGAGGTGGCGGCGGACACGGGCTGTTGGCCTGGGATGGCGGGTGGGGCGAAGGTCGGCTCTGGTGTGGGAGCTGTGGATGGGACGCTGGAGGGTGAGCCTATGAGCGTTCGAAGCTCTCCGAGCGTGGTCACAGCGGCGATCTGCTCATCTTCCAGTTCGAGGCCGAAGCGCTGTTCGAGGAGGGATTGGAGTTGGACGCGGCCGAGGCTGTCGAGGTGCAGGTCTTCGGAGAGGCGCGCGGTATCGGCGAGGCTGGCGGGGGACTCGGCGGTGACGGTGGCGATGAGCTGGAGGAGGACGTCGCCACGGAGGGTGACGGGGTGGGTGGTGGTGGCCAGTTGTGCGCAGGCCCAGGCGGCGACCACGCGGCGAAGGAGTTTCCCGGTGGAGGTGAAGGGGAGGCTGGGCTCGGGCCAGCGCTGAACGTGACGGATCTGCTGGAAGGCAGCGAGGGAGCGATTGGCCTGCTCGATGGCGAGGCGGAGGTGCGCTTCGTTGCCATCCGATAGAAGAACTGCGACAGGCTCCGGGCCGTTGGGGCCTTCGCAGCCGACGACAGCCGCTGCTCGGACGCCAGGCTGCTTCAGGAGTGCGGCTTCGAGGTCTTCTGGGTAGATGTTGAGGCCGGCGGCGGTGACGATGGTGTCGCCGCGACGGCCGGAGAAGCGTAGTTCGCCGGAGACGTCCTGGGTGGCGAGATCACCGGTAGCGAACCAATCGCTGGAGCGGGGCTGAATCTGGCCATTGGCCCAGGTCGAGGCAGAGACGACGTCTCCGCGCACCATGATCTCGCCCTCGGGGCTGATGCGGACCTCGCGGCCGGGAAGCGGCTTGCCGAGAGTTCCGCGACCGACGTGAAAGGGATGGTTGAGGGTTACGAGCGCGGCGGTTTCGGTCATGCCGTAACCCTGAATGACGGCGTAGCCAAGACGTGCCCAGAAGAGTTCGAGATCGGGCGGCAGCGTGGCGCCGCCAGAGATGAGTGCCCAGAACTTCCAGCCGGTGAGGCGATGAACGCGGCGGAAGCGGAGGAGGCGCTTGTAGATGGGCCAGCCTTCGGTGGCGGCGAGTTGGGCGGTGAGATCGGGGAAGGCGAGTTGGAGATGGGAGCGCAGGAGTTCGAGCGCGCGGGGGACGGCGACGAGGACAGAGATGCGGTTGAGGCGGATGTGGTCGATGATGCGAGCGGGTTCGGGTTGGGGCTCGAAGTGGACTTCGGCGGCGAGTAAGGCGGGGATCCAAAGACCCATGAACTGGCCGAAGACGTGGCTGAGCGGAAGACTGTGGAGGAAGCGCAGAGGGTGAAAGGGTCGCTCGAACGGGAGGTACTTCTGCATCTCGCGCTCGATGGGGTCGAGGCTGGCGAGAATGTTGCGATGGGTGTGGACGATGCCCCGCGGCGCGGCGGTGGTCCCTGAGGTGAAGATGATCTGGAAGGGAGCGTCAAGAGTGATGGCGGAAGAGACGGAGAAGAGCGGCTGGGCGGGGAGGGAGATGTCGAGGTCGTCGAGCGAGAGTTGCGAGAGCGTGGCGGGGAGGGAGGAGAGGCGTGGGGCGTCAGCGAGAATGAGCCTGGGGGTGACGTCGGCGATGACGTGGGCGGCGAACTCGGACGATCCGGCGGCGTCAAGCGGGACGGCCAGGACGCCGCGCAGCAGGCAACCGAAGAAGGCAGCGATCCAGTTGGCGGAGTTTTCGGCCCAGAGAATGACGCGGTCGCCGGGGATGAGGTTGCGACGGTTGAGTTCGGCGGCGAAACGGCCAGCGAGGAGGGCGAGATCGGCGTAGGAGGTGGCGTAGTGGCGGACGCCGTGGTAGCGCACAACCGCTGTTTGGCGGCCGTTGCGGCGGAAATCCTCGACGAGGCTGGCCAGATGGGGACGCAATTGAAGCCCTCCATGCAGTTCAGATGATGAGAGCAGGTTCGAGGGCTATGGCAGCCTATTTGCAACGAGGTTTGGCAAAGAGCGATACTGAAGTGTCCGCTTTACTCTACGGAAATTTGCACTACAGGAAGGGTACGTACCGATAATGTCTACAACCAACGCCGCGTCTCCGGATGCAGCGAGCATCAAGCCTGCAACTGGAAAACTTGGAATTATGATGCCCGGGATGGGAGCGGTTGGAACCACGCTCATCGCAGGCGTAGAGGCCGTGCGCAGAGGGTTTGCGAAGCCTTTTGGCTCGACCACGCAGATGGGTACGATTCGGTTGGGGAAGCGCACCGATAATCGTACGCCCTTGATCAAGGACTGGGCTCCGCTGGCGCAGTTGGACGATCTGGTGTTTACGGGCTGGGATATCTTCGGAGGCAATCTATACGACGCTGCGAAGACCGCAGGCGTGCTCGAGCGCGATCAACTGGAAGGCATGAAGGATTTTCTGCAGGGCATCGAGCCGATGCCGGCGGCGTTCGATCAGCGCTGGGTAAAGCGTCTTTCGCCGAAGGTGCAGAAGGTTGGCAAGAATAAGTGCGACCTTGCGAGCCAGATCCGCAACGACATTGCGGAGTTCAAGACGAAGACAGATCGCCAGGTGATGATCTGGACGGGATCGACGGAGATTTATATTGAGCCGTCGGCTGTGCATCAGACGCTGGAGGCCTTTGAGAAGGGGCTGGTCGAGGACGATCCAAACATCTCGCCCTCCATGCTGTATGCGTGGGCGGCGCTGAAAGAGGGGATTCCTTTTGCCAACGGTGCGCCGAACCTAACGGTGGATATTCCTGCGCTGCAAGAGCTGTCGAAGAAGATGAACGCGCCGATCTGCGGCAAGGACTTCAAGACAGGCCAGACGTTCATCAAGACGGTGCTTGCGCCGGGCTTCAAATCGCGCCAGTTGGGCGTCAGTGGATGGTATTCGACTAACATCCTGGGCAACCGCGATGGCGAGGTGCTGGACGACCCGGACAACTTCAGGACCAAGGAAGTGTCGAAGCTGGGCGTGCTGGAACACATCTTCCAGCCGGAGAAGAACCCGGACCTCTATGGCGATGTGTACCACAAGATCCGGATCGATTATTATCCTCCGCGCGGCGACAACAAGGAGAGCTGGGATAACATCGACATCTTTGGCTGGCTCGGGTATCCGATGCAGATCAAAGTGGACTTCCTTTGCCGCGACTCGATTCTGGCGGCTCCGCTGGCGCTGGATCTTTGCCTGTTCATGGACCTCGCAGCACGTACGCCGGCGTTGCGTGGACTGGGCATCCAGGAGTGGCTGAGCTTCTACTTTAAGGACCCGGACAGTGCACCGGGTGTGTATCCGGAGCATGATCTGTTTATCCAGCAGACCAAGCTGAAGAATACGCTGCGGTACATTATGGGTGAAGATCTGATCACGCACCTAGGTCTGGATTACTACGGCGAGTAAATGAAGCAGATCGGAGGAGAGGCCCTGCAACGCGTTGTTGCAGGGCTTCTTTGTCTGTGAGGGCAGGACGTGATCGGGGGACGGAGTGCTTAGCACGATTGATCTTCAACGGCAGACGCTGCGGCTATATGGCGAACTGGTAGTGCGGCGGGAGAGTTGGGCTGGGCGGTTGGTGTTTGCCTGCGGGCGGGGCTTATCAGCGAGTGGACTACCGGCCGCGGTGAGTATTGCAGGTGGGACGTCACTGGTGCTCGATCCGGATGTGGCTGCGGTGAAGGCGGTGTTTCGTACAGGCGGCGTGGACTTTGTGGTGAACACGCTGGATGAGGCCATGCGGGTGCTGAAGAATGAGATTCGCAAGCGTCGGCCATTGAGCGTGGCATTGGAAGGAGCGGTGCAGCCGGCACTGGAGGAGATGCTGGAGAGGGGTGTGCTGCCGGATATGCAGATGGAGTTGGAGGGTGAGATTGCGTACCCGGGGGCGGTGCGGCTGGAGTTGGCGCGGGAGGGGATGGTGGTTGCGCCAAGCGTGGAACTTAGGAGATGGTTGCAGGAGCGTCGGTGGGTGGAGGCGGTGCTGGAGCGGGCGACGACGGCGGAGATGCGAGAGCTGGATTTGCGACTTCTGGAGATGGTGCCGGAGGGGGATGCGGTGCGGCGGCTTTGGGTGCAGCGGATTGCGCACTATCAGCGGCCGGTGGCGGGGGGAGCGCGGGTGGTGTGGCTGGCAGAGACGGAATTGGCGGAGCTTGAAACCTAGGAGGGTTTAGTCCTGAATGACGTTGAGAATCTCTGGCCAGAGGGCCTTGACGCCGCCTGTGGACTTGGATGAGACGGGGATGATGCGGTCGACGCCATGGGCTAGTTTTAGAGCGGCGAGGGACTTGGTGAGTTGGTTGCCGCTGAGGCGGTCGGATTTGGTGCCGACGACGAGGTGGGGCCGGTGCATGGAGCGGAGAGCGTTGATGAGGAGCGTGTCGCTCTCCTGCGGCGGGATATTGGTGTCGGTCAGGCAGATGCAGAGGGCTAATTGTGCGCGCTCGGTGAGGTAGGGCTCAATAAACCCAGGCCACTCGGCGGAGATCGACTTGGAGATTTTGGCGTAGCCATAGCCGGGCAGGTCGGCGAAGATAAGCGATGGACGGGAGGCTGATTTGACTTCGGTGCCTTGGTGGAGTGCAAAGAAGTTGATGGCGCGGGTGCGGCCGGGGGTGGATGAGACCTTCGCTTCCTTGGAGCCGAGCAGGGTGTTGATGAGCGAGGACTTGCCGACGTTGGAGCGACCGAGGAAGGCGACTTCGGGAGCGTCGAAGGTGCGGCTTATGTCGGGGAAGTGATCGGGGCTCATGGCGGAGAGAAGGAACTTGGTAGTGAAGCGCATGGTTTGAGCTTACCGCTAGTGATGCTGCTGTGTACTGAGACGCCGGGGGAGAGGGTCGATTGGGATAGCATGGGGGTTGAATCCGTTATTTGCGCGAGGAGTAATCTGCGCATCGCTGAGGAGGATTCTTGCGTAGTTCAGGCGAGGCCAAAGGCGCGGGCGTTGGTGGAGCCGGGGAGTTGCTGGCGGCGTTCGCGGCGTTGCCGGGTTCTGCGGTTCTGGTTGGCATT
This sequence comes from Granulicella sp., assembly GCA_027450185.1. Lineage (GTDB taxonomy): Bacteria > Acidobacteriota > Terriglobia > Terriglobales > Acidobacteriaceae > Granulicella. The sequence goes on from DAIDKF010000001.1 coordinate 57,882, forward strand.
GCGGTGGCGCTGCTTGGGATGCTGTTGGCTCTGGCGGTGGGACGGGCAGATGCGCAGACGGTGGCGCTGCCGTTGCTGCCGACCAGCGTAGCCTACGATACGGTGGGTAATCTGTACTTCGCGGATACGAATCGGCATGTGGTGTATGAGTCTTCCCTGGCCGGGGTGCTGAGTGTGGTTGCGGGAGATGGGGTTCAGGGGTTCGGCGGAGATGGGGGGGCGGCGACGAGTGCGGAGTTGGACTCGCCGCAGGGCGTCGCGGTGGGACATGATGGAACACTGTATATAGCGGACACGGGGAATAACCGGATTCGGGCTGTCAGCGGTGGGGTGATTGCGACGTTCGCGGGCAATGGAAGTGTGGGCTTCGCAGGCGATGGCGGAGCGGCTGTGAATGCGTCGTTTCGCCTGCCGAATGCGTTGGCGATCGATGCGAGTGGGGCGCTGTTGATTTCGGATGCGGGCAACGAGCGTGTGCGGCGCATTAGCGCCGGGTTGATTCAGACGATCGCTGGGAATGGCGTGCAGGGGTTCGCGGGCGATGGTGCTGCGGCGACGAGTGCGGAGTTGGATACGCCAATGGGGTTGGCAGTGAGTGGGGACGGACGGATCTTTGTCGCGGACTCGCACAATGATCGAATCCGTGTCATCGCTACCAATGGCATGATCACCACGTTTGCTGGGAATGGCGTGCAGGGGTTTGCAGGCGATGGTGGAGCAGCGACTGCGGCGGAACTCTCGCTGCCGCGCGGGCTGATCGTGATGCCATCGGGCGCGGTGATCTTTGCGGACTCGAACAACCAGCGGATACGGATGGTGAGTGCTGGTGGGACGATTACGACGATCGTGGGGAGTGGGGTGCAGGGGGCTGCAAGCGACGGCAGTGCTGCGATGACAACGGCGATGAATTCGCCACGCGGGGTTGCGGTGTCGAGCCTGGGTGCGCCGGTATATGCGGATGCGTTGAATTATCTGGTGCGCGAGAGCGTTGCGAACGGCAACGTGTATGTGCCGGCGGGGTTAGCACCGGCGCGCAGCTCGACGGTGACGCTGAATGTAAGCCCGAGTGCGACGTATGGGCAGACAAGTGCGACGGCGAGTGTGACGGGGTTAGCAGGAACGCCGCAGGGTGGGGTGGAGTTGATGGATGGGAGTTTGGTGGTGGCGCAGATGGCGCTGGCGGGCGGGGTGGCGGTGTTTGCTCCGCAGGCGCTGTCGGCGGGGACGCACTCGTTGAGCGCTGCGTATCTTGGGGATGGGGTGAATCCGGCGGCGGCGAGTGCTGTGGCCAATGTGAGTGTTGCCGCTCAAGTGGTTACCGCGACGGCGAATGCGGCGAGCATGGAATACGGGCAGGCGGTTCCTGCGCTGACGGGGTCGCTGAGCGGTGTGCTGCCGCAGGATGTGGCAGATGTTGCGGCGGTATTTACGACCACGGCCGGGGCGCTGTCGCCGACAGGGAGTTATCCGATTGTTGCGACGTTGACAGGGCCGGCGAGTGCGAACTACAGCGTGAAGATGAGCGCTTCGTCAGGTTCACTGCAAATCTTGCAGGCAGGAAGCGTGACAGTGGAGCAGCCACTGGCACAGAGTTCCTACACGGGGCTGCCACTGCTGCTGACTGCGGATGTAAGTTCCATGACACAGGGGACGCCGACGGGAACGGTGCAGTTTCTCGATGGAGGTGCGGTGGTGGCGACGGCGACGGTGGTGAATGGAGTTGCGTCGGGGACGTATCTTTCGCCGGGAACGGGGACGCACTCGATTGTTGCGAGCTATGGCGGTGATGTGAACTTCACGGCGAGTTCATCACTGGCTCAGACGACGACGGTGAGCGCAATGCCGGACTTTACGATGGCACAGGTGGGCACTACGACGCAGACGGTTGCAGCGGGTGAGGTTGCGAACTACTCGATGACCGTGGGAGCACAGTCCGGGGCGTTTACCGGGGTGGTGGATTTTAGCGCGAGTGGATTGCCGCCGGGGGCTACGGTGTCGTTCTCTCCGCCACAGGTGGTGCCGGGGACGAGTCCTGTGAATGTGACGATGAGTGTGCAGACGAGTGCGGTGCTGCCGATTGCAGAGATGGTGAGGCGTTCTCGCAGGGTGGTGTTGGCGTTGCTGCTGCTGCCGTGGCTGCTGATGATAAAACGCAGACCGCGGAGGGCGATAGCACTGTGCGCCGTGATGGCGGTGATGTTGAGTGCCGCGGGATGCGGTGATCGAACGATCTCTTCGGCTGCGATGGGAGGAACATCGTATACGCTGACGGTTACGGGAACCTCGACGAACCTGGCAGGTGCGGTGGTGAGCCACTCGACGCAGGTGACGCTTGTGGTGGAGTAGAACTTTGGCGCGCTGGTGAGTAGGGGAATAAGAGGGACGAGAGTGGGCAGCTACCGGGATGGAATTATGCATCTATGGGGAGGAGAAGTCTCTTATCGAGATTCTGATGACGACGAGTTGCGTTCGCCTGAGTTGATGAAGTGAGATGAATCCATGCCCCGAACGTTGTTGCCCGGAAAGCCGTACCCATTGGGCGCTACTCCTACAGCGTTGGGGACGAATTTTGCCTTGTACTCGGAGAACGCCACGGCAGTTCATGTTTGTTTGTTCGATGATGAGGGCAAACAGATTGATTGCGTGGAGCTGAAGGAGCAAACGGCGTTTGTGTGGCATGGACTGCTGCGCCACATCCAGCCGGGACAGCGTTACGGGTATCGGGTGGATGGGCCGTGGGAGCCGGAGAAGGGGCTGCGCTTCAACGTGAAGAAGCTGCTGGTCGATCCCTACGCGAAGGCAATCTCTGGCGAGGTCAACCATAAGGGGCCGATTATGCCGTATGACGTGGCGTCAGGCGATGACAGGAAGAAGTGCGAGATAAACAATGCGGACTTTGTTCCGAAGAGCGTTGTTGTCGACTGGCATTTCGATTGGGGAGAGGATACTCCGCCCGAGACGCCGATTTCAGATTCGATTATCTATGAGATGCATGTGCGTGGATTCTCAATGAGAAATCCGGATGTGCCAGAGAATTTGCGCGGAACGTATGCGGGATTAGCGCACGATGCGAGCCTTGCTTATTTGAAGAAACTGGGAGTGACGGCGGTTGAGTTGATGCCGGTGTACCACTTCATCGATGAGGGGTATTTGCTGGATCGGGGGTTGCGCGACTACTGGGGGTATAACACGTTGGGCTACTTTGCTCCAATGTCGCGCTATAGCTCAAGCGGTGATGATGGTCAGCAGGTGGTTGAGTTCAAGGAGATGGTGAAGCGGCTGCATGCAGAGGGGCTCGAGATCATTCTGGATGTGGTGTACAACCATACATGCGAGGGCAATGAGAGAGGACCAATGTTGTCGCTGAAGGGTGTGGATAATACAACGTATTACCGCACGGTTGCCGACGACCCTCGTTACTACGTGGACTATACGGGCACAGGAAATACGTTGAATGTGTATAACCCGCAGACGCTGAAACTGATTATGGATAGCTTGCGTTACTGGGTGTCGGAGATGCATGTGGATGGATTTCGATTCGATCTGGCGTCGACCCTGGCTCGCGAGCTGAACGATGTGAACAAGCTGGGTGCGTTCTTCGACACGATTCACCAGGACCCAACGCTGGCGGATGTGAAATTGATCGCGGAGCCATGGGATATCGGTGAGGGCGGCTATCAGGTGGGCAACTTCCCGGTGCTGTGGGCGGAGTGGAATGGCAAGTACCGGGATACGGTGCGGCGGTTTCTCAAGGGCGATAGCGGGCAACTGTCGGACTTTGCGTACCGGCTAACGGGGTCGAGCGATCTGTACAAGAGCGATGGACGCAAGCCGTCGGCGTCGATCAACTTCGTCACCTCACATGATGGATTTACGTTGAGCGATCTGGTGAGCTACAACCAGAAGCATAACGAGGCGAATGGCGACGAGAACAAGGATGGGTCCGATAGCAACGATAGCTGGAACATGGGCGTTGAGGGGCCGACGGACGATGCGCATATCAACCTGCTACGCGAGCGGCAGATTCGTAACTTTTTGACAGTGTTGATGATCAGTCAGGGTGTTCCGATGCTGCTGGGCGGTGATGAATTTGCGCGTTCGCAGCAGGGAAATAACAACTGCTACTGCCAGGATAACGAGTCGACGTGGTACGAATGGAAGCTAGATGAGCCGAGGAGAAGGCAGATTGAATTTACGTCGAAACTGATCCAGATGCGAAAGGATCACCCGAATCTACATCGCCGCAAGTTTTTCCAGGACCGCCAGATTCGCGGGTCGGTGGTGCGTGATATTTCGTGGCATGGGGCCGATGGCGACGAAATTCCAGAAGAGGCCTGGAGTGAGGCCTGGAACAAGTCAATTGGATTAATGCTCAACGGAAAGACCCTGAATGTGATGGATGATGAGGGCATGCCGGTGATCGACGACAGCTTTCTTATTCTGGTGAATGCTGCGGATCAGGGCGTGGAGTATGTGCTGCCCGAACCTCCGGCTGGGTGTCCGTGGAGGCAGGTGCTGGATACAGAGAATATTGAGAATCCATTTGGCGATGCTGCGACAGATCGCAAGGTGATTCTGGGCGGACGATCGGTTCGGGTGTACTCAGATTACACGGAGGAAATTGAGAAAGATCTGGTGCGGCATAAGCTGGCGCGTACCCTTTAGTTTGTGCTCGGGTCGATGCGGAGTGACGCTGATGCCTGATGCGATGAGTCGATCGACTGGCGATAACATCTAGAGAACTATGGCAGCAGAGACGATGCAGGAAGTTAAGATTGAGCAGGCGGGGAACCGATTTGCGCATGCCTGGAGGGCGCTGCGGCATCGGAACTTCAAGCTGTATATTGCCGGACAGAGCATTTCGCTGATTGGAACATGGATGACGCGCTTGGCGACGAGTTGGTTGGTGTACCGGCTGACGGGGTCTGCGCTGCTGCTGGGAGTGGTAGGATTTTCCGGACAGATTCTGACGTTTCTTTTGGCGCCCTTTGCAGGGGTGTGGGTGGAACGGCTGGACCGGCGCAAGCTGCTGGTGTGGACACAGGCGTTGGCAGGAATTCAGTCGCTGGCGATGGCTGCGCTCACGCTGGCGAAGGTGATTACGATTCACGAGATCATTGTGCTGGCTGCGCTCCAGGGGCTGATCAATGCGTTTGATATGCCGGGACGGCAGGCCTTTCTGGTGCAGATGGTAGACGACAAGCGAGACCTGGGCAACGCGATTGCGCTGAACTCGTCGATTGTGAATCTGGCGAGGCTGGTGGGACCGGCGCTGGCGGGACTAGTGATTGCGTGGGTAGGCGAGGGGTATTGCTTTCTCATCGATGGCGTGAGTTATGGCGCAGTGATCGGGTCACTGGTGATGATGCATGTGAAGCCGCTGGAGCTGCAGCGGGTACCTGCCACAATGCTCGCGCAGATGAAAGAAGGATGGTCTTACGTGAGCACCTTCAAGCCGATCCGGACGATCCTGCTACTGTTTGCGGTGATCAGCCTGATGGGTATGCCGTTCATGGTTCTGCTTCCGATCTTCGCAGGAAAGATTCTGCATGGAGGAGCGCACACGCTGGGTTTTTTGACGGGAGCTTCGGGGGTTGGCGCGTTGGCTTCGGCGGTTTCGCTGGCAATTCGCAAGACGGTGCGTGGTCTGACGACGATGATCCAGTTGGCAGCCGCAATGTTTGGGGTGGGGCTGATTTTATTCGGGTTGTCACATGTGCTTTGGCTGAGTATGCTCCTGATGTTGGTGGTGGGATTCGGCATGATGCAGGGGTTGGCGGCTAGCAATACGGTGATTCAGACGCTGGTGCCAGAGGACAAGCGCGGACGCGTGATGAGCTATTACACGATGTCGTTTGTGGGGATGGCGCCGTTCGGAAGTTTGCTGGCTGGAACTCTAGCGCATAAGCTCGGGGCTCCACATACGGTAATGATTACGGGTGCAGCGTGCGTGCTGGGGTCGCTGTGGTTCACTGTGCAGCTACCCGGCATGCGCGCGGTGATGCGGCCGATCTATGAGGAGATGGGAATTCTTTCGAAGACAGAGTAGTGGAGGATGGAGATGAACTGCCAGTGCTGGCGAGATGCCGCTCGCAACGTGGGTCACGTTCAGTTCCTTTCGCTTCGGAACCTTCTGCTGTAATGCACTTCGTGATGAAGTGCATTACAGCGTTTGGCGAAGGGAATGCAACGCAGTGGTGGCAACCGCATCTTGCGCAAATGCTGTAGCTCAAGGTAAAACAAACATGTCTAAGACCGTCCGAAGATATTGTCTTCAACCTGATCATCGAGACTATGTCACAAGAATGGAACGCCATCATTGAGCAGGCTCAACATCCTCATACTTGCAGGCGCGATTGCTTATCCCCTGCCTGCTGTAGCGCAAAATTCTGATCTGCAGTCGCCGCCCCATTTGCAAAAGATCGGGAATGCGAGACAGTTGATCGTTGACGGTAAGCCGTTCCTGATATTGGGCGGAGAGTTGCACAATTCTAGTTCATCCAGTGTGGAGTACATGCAATCTGTTTGGCCTCGGCTGGGGGAAATGCACCTGAATACAGTGGTGTTGCCGGTTGCCTGGGAGACGATTGAGCCGGAAGAAGGAAAATTCGACTTCCGATGCGTGGATGGACTGCTGGCTGGAGCCCGCGAGAATCACCTCAAGATTGTTATGCTGTGGTTTGGTGCGTGGAAGAACACCTATTCGAGCTACGCACCCGGGTGGGTTAAGACGAACATAGAGCGTTTTCCAAGGGTCCAGACTAGCGATGGCAGAGACACGGAGCGGCTATCACCGTTCAGTACGACCGTTCGAGATGCGGATGCGAAAGCCTTCGCTGCGTTGATGCATCATCTGCGGGAGGCGGATGGAGACAGGCATACCGTATTGATGGTGCAGGTGGAGAATGAGGTCGGCGTCATCCCCGAATCGCGGGACTACTCGCAGGTTGCAGATGCTTCGTTTGCTGCTGCCGTGCCAGCGGCGCTCATGAACTTTCTTGAGACGCATCAAGCAACGTTGAACCCAGAGTTTCGCGCTATCTGGGAAGCTGCGGGAGACAAGAAAGCCGGGACGTGGCAAGAGGTGTTCGGCAAGACGGTTTTGACGGACGATCTCTTCATGGCGTGGCACTATGCCACATACATCGATCAGATCGCCGAAGCTGGCAAAAGAGAATATCCGCTGCCGATGTACGCGAATGCAGCATTGATCCGGCCGAACTATGAGCCGGGGCAATATAACAGCGGGGGGCCGTTGCCACATTCGATGGACGTGTGGCATGCAGGCGCGCCGTCGCTCGATTTTCTTTCTCCGGATATCTACTTCAACGATTTTGCGCGTTGGGCGGGTTCGTATACGCGACCCGATAATCCGCTCTTCATCCCGGAGGCTCAGGCCGGCTCGGTGGGTGCAGCGAATGCGCTGTATGCGTTTGGACGGTTAGCCGCCATTGGCTTCTCTGCGTTTGGTGTTGATGATCAAGGGAATGTTCCGCTTGATCTTGTGGGTATTACGAATCCATCCGAGCGCGTGGACGACAGCCCTTTGAGTTCTATGTATGTCGAGCTAGCAAGGCTTGCACCTGTGATTCTCGAAAAGCAAGAGACAGGCGGACTTGAGGCGGCGCTCATCGAAGGGGATGCTCAGCGCGCGGCAAGAGTTTTCGTTGGAGATTACACTGCGACCATCACCAGAGTAGCGAGCACAGTGGGCGCCAACGAGCGAATCGGTGTGATGTTCCTTCAGACTGGGCCAAGCGAATTTCTGGTGACTGGATGTGGCGATGCTCAGGTTGTCTTTTCGACCGATAAGCCGGGACTACCGATTGTCGGCGTGGAGAGTATCGACGAGGAGTTGTTTGAGAGCGGAAGGTGGGTCACGAGGCGGAGGCTCAATGGAGACGAAAACTCCCAGGGCCAGGCGTTGAGGCTGTACAGCACTGATTCGGCGGGGGGCAGAATTTATCGGGTGAGGCTTTATCGCTACCGCTGAGCGTGGTGTTTGCTACCCGAATTTCGTTTAAAGTACGTTCGACATGACGCTAAGCCGTATATCCTGTAGTCACTACCTTCGAGTTGGATCAAGAGCGTGATGATGAGCCAGATATCGCATGACGAATGCGAGTTGTGGCGTATAGGATAAGCTCCATGAAAACTATGAATCGTCGTGATATGTGCATTGCCCTCTCGGCTGTGATGGCACTGAGTGGTGCAGAGTGCCCAGCAACTGCTGAAGGGATAGGTGATGGTACTGGAGACAAAGTGCTCTCTCGATCTGAAACATTTTCATACGATCAGCTACCGGAGGTACATATGCCAAATGGGGGCGCCATGCGGAAGGTGATCTCAGGAGTTCTGGCTACCGGCGAATACATTGAGGTTCACGAGACGATGCTGCCCGCTGGCAAGATGCCTCATCCGCCACATCGGCACCGCCATTCCGAGATACTGTTTATCCGAGATGGGGAGTTGGAGTTTCTCAACGATGGGATGCCTGAGAAGGTAGGTCCAGGTGGTGTGGTGTTCACAGCATCCAACGTTATGCACGGATTGAAAAATATAGGAGACACGCCTGCAAACTACTGCGTGATCGCTATCGGGAGATCCGAAAGTCCGACGTAGTCTTCCGAACACGAATGGAGATGTCGATAAACAAAACTTGTTTTACTTCGCTAATCTGACAGGCAAGTTTATGCACGCGCGAATGTGTATGGCTCTCGCTGAAGCCGCGACAATCTCGCGTTCGCGCCATCGTCATTATGGAAGCGCTCTTGTTGCGGGTCCCAAGAGAGACGGCGATTTGTCTTCATTGCGATGTGGTGCAGCAGGCAGGTGGAGCAGGCACGGTGTCCCATCTCAACTGGTGAGATCGGGATCTGGCGCGTGCGAATGCAGTCGAGCCAGTTCCGATGCTGATCGTTGCTCACGTAAAGATGAACTTCGTCGGGGCCGATCACAGAATCGAGGATAGAAAGGTCGCTGGCGTCCAGACCAGTAGCCTTAAGGCGTGCGCTTGCGGGCACATTGCTTTCTGGATCAGTAGGAGTCACATTCTCGGTGCGGGTGACAAAGATCCAACCTTTGGTGCCATAGAACTTTATTCCGTTGGCAAATGCACCGGAGATGTCCATGGTGACACCGTTGGCATAGCGTGCGTGGGTGAGGAAGTCGCCATGCACGTCCCAAAGGCCGTGTGTGGGGAAGCTGGCAGAACCCCATATTTCAACGGGGCCAGTGTATTCGGTATTCATGCCCCAATGGGCGCTATCGACATGGTGCGCGCCCCAGCCAGTGATCATGCCTGCGCCGAATTGCTCACAGCGCATCCAGTCGGGTCGGGAGAAGTCTTTGGTAGGCATGACGCGGTCCAGGGTATAGTAGACGTCTGGTGTTGAGCCTAGCCACATCTCATAGTTGAAGCCTGCGGGAACGGGCATCGGCGTTGGGTCGCCGCCTGCCGGATCGCCGGGAAGGCCAATCTCCACATGCTTGAGATCGCCGATGCGGCCATTGCGCACCAACTCTGCCGCGCGGCGAAATTGCACAGTCGAGCGCTGCTGACTGCCGATTTGGAGGATGCGCCCGGAAGCTTGCACTGCATCGCTGAGATAGCGACCTTCGGCGATGGTGAGCGACGCGGGCTTTTGCAAATAGACATCCTTGCCCGCGCGAACTGCGGCGACAGCGATTAACGCGTGCCAATGGTCGGGTGTACTCACCAGGACTGCGTCGATGTCCCTATTGGCAAGCAGGGCATGATAGTTGCGATAGCCAGTGACGCCATTGTAGGACTTGCCAGTTTGCTTGGCATAGACGCTGTTGACCAGCGTCTTGGCTTGTTCGATACGGTCATCGGATAGGTCGCAGACGGCGATAACGCGAGCATCGTTGTACTTCCAGATGCCCGGCATATCGTGGCCCCGCGAGATGCGGCCAACTCCGATTGCCCCCACGTTGATGCGCTTGCTCGGTGCCATCTGCCCGAGGACGGAGGATGGAACGATGGTTGGAAAGCCTACAGCGGCAGAGGCCCCCAGTGAGGTCTTTAAAAAAGTACGTCGCGAGATTCCATTATTTTTTGTCTGCTTCATATTCAGCCCTCTAAATTCTGCGACGGCACAGGGATGATGCCCCTGATCTGATTCCATCAGGCGTCGAGGTGTAGCCAGTGTGCGTTCTTCTGCGCCTTCAGCACCAACTCTGCTGCAAGTAGCGTCTGCGCCTGAGATTGTCCGGTCTGGGTTCGGTTCACGATGTCGGATATGAACTGAGGCCCGAAGGGCAACGGGACGTTACTGCAATCGATATACCGAACCTGCTTTTGATCCACGACGAAGAGATGATTGCCGTGCGCGCGTCCGGCGATGTCAGTGTATTTGCGTAACTCGATATAGCCTTCGGTGCCGAGGATGAAGAGCCGGCCATCGCCCCAGGTTCCCAGTCCGTCGGGTGTGAACCAGTCTACGCGCACGTAGCCGACGCCGCGATTGCCGCGCAGTATCACGTCGCCGAAGTCCTGGAATTCCGGATGCTGTGGATGGTTGATATTGCCGATCTGCGAGGTGACAGGCTCAGCCGAGGTGGAGCCCGTGTAAAAGAGAAACTGATCAACCTGATGGGAACCGATGTCGGTAAGAATGCCACCGTACTTTGCGGGTTCCCAGAACCAGTCTGGCCGCGGCGAGGCTCCTCCGTTGTCTCCGTGACCTTGCTGGATTTGGTGGGGCGCGATGTTCAGCGTTTGCACGACTCTTCCGATGGCACCGGCTTGAACAAGCTCTCCTGCCTTGACGGCTGCGCGGACTTCGAGTCGCTCGCTGTACATGATGCCGAAGATTCGTTTGGTCTCGGCCTGGACGCGCCGTACTTCCGCCAATTGTTCGAGGGTGGTGATTCCGGGCTTGTCAGAGAGGTAGTCCTTACCGTGCTGCATAACGCGAATGCCCAGTGGGGCGCGTTCGTCTGGAATCGCCGAACTGAGCACGAGTTGGATGGAGGGGTCGTCGAGGATCTCATCGATCGATGCGGCCTTCTTTGCTTGAGGATAGCGACGAAGGAATGCGGCTCCGCGCTCGGGTTCGCTGGCGTAGACGCTTACTAGTTCGCCGCCACCTCGAATCATTGCTGCTACCATTCCGTAGATGTGGTCGTGACTCATACCCGCAACGGCGAACTTGATGGAGTACTTTGGCTCTGCATTGGGGGGCGGCTCAGGACAAGCGACCTCATGAATGATTCCGTTGCCGTGCGACAGGCCACCAAAGGCGGCAGCCGGCATCACCGAAAAGGCGCCTGCTGAGCCAATTCCTTTTAGAAACGAACGTCGATTTGATGAATTCATGGAGCGTGATCCTCCCGATCCGTTGGCATGGCAAGTGCTTCGTTGCGTTTGTGCTTTGCGTGCCTTCGTTTAGTTGGGTACGAAAACTTAGAAGATAAATCTATGACAATGGAACGGGAGATAGCAAATAGAAACTGTTTCCTCGCTGGACACTATACGGTTGTGATTCGTTTCTGTTTGTTTTACTGCAAAACTCAACGGAGGTTCAGTGCGCATGCGGTGAGGATTAAAGTGGAAAATCTCCCGAGAGTTGATTGCGGAGCGGCTCAACACCCACCTGCATCGAAAGATGCCTTCAGCTAATGGCTGGAGGCGATGTTGCGAACCTCCGATACAAGAAGCCGCAACGATGACCCCTCAGGTACCCTGCCCGTGATTTAACCGATGATGACATTGGAACTCAGAAGACGAGGTGCACGCTCGAAAAGCCTTTGAGTTCGCAACTTCCTTGGATCGTCCAGTAGAAGGTTATGGGGAGACGCTTGAAACCTCCGGTGGCTGTTTGGGATAGATGTGTTGTGATGGTTTCGATACAGCGCCTTAAGTAAAGTACTTGCGATCTGTCCATCAAGTGTGGTTTTAGTTGCTGCTGATGTAAAAGGACTCGAATCATCTGATTGTTCGGTTGGCTCGACGATCAGAATGATCTGGAACTGTAAGCCGACTCTCTTAATCTTCCGGGCAACTTGTTGGAAGTAGACGGTACAAACCATTCATTGGTATGCGAGGAAGGATCTCGGAGGTTTCCAGCGATCTCTGGGGCCGCCAGAAAATAGATTTGAGCGCAGGCGAAACTTCTTAAAGAAAAGGCTTGACATTTATTAAAGCACTTCAATATTGTTTGCATCGCGTATTAAATTAGGTTTTGTCGACACCGTCGCCAGTGAGGTGGGGCATTTCCGTAGCAGTACCCTCAGGAGGCAACAAATATGATGCATAGCATCCATCGCACGGTAGTCGACGGCCGGCTGTTCGTAACTCGGAGTTTGGGCATCGCCTTGCTTTTGGTGGCGGCTCTGCTTTCGCTACCGGCCGTAGAGGCACAGGTGCTTTATGGTTCGCTTGTCGGCACTGTGACCGATTCCACCGGCGCAGCAGTGGGCGGGGCCAAGGTAACTGCGTTGGAGGTCCAAACAGGAGTCAGTCAGACAGAGACTTCGGGGTCAGACGGCATTTATCGCTTCACGGCGCTTCTTCCGGGAACGTACAAAGTGACGGTCATCGCTCCTACATTCTCCACACAGGAAACCGCAGGAGTGACTTTGCGTGCGAATGAAATCGCGCGAGTCGATGCGGAACTCAAGGTGGCCTCTGCAGCGCAGAACGTAACCGTGACCACGGCGCCACCGCTTCTGCAGACCGACTCTGCTGATGTGCATACCGACATCACGGCAAAAGAGATTCAGGATCTGCCCATCATGGGTTCCCAGGGAGGGAACTTCCAGGAGTTGCTGCGGACGGTTCCTGGTGCAGGACTGACTGCGGAGACCAACTCGCTTGCAGGCAACCCGCAGCGGGCGATCAATACGAATGTGAACGGTATGTCGAATCAGGGGAACAATACGCGCATTGACGGAGTTCAGGACGCGTATCCATATTTGCCCGCCAACGTAGCCTATGTTCCACCGTCTGATGCGATCGCGACCGTCAATGTGTCGACCAACTCATTCGATGCTGAGCAGGGAATGGCGGGTGGCGCCGCCATCAATGTGGAGATTAAGACAGGCACCAATCACTTCCACGGTGGCGCCCACATCTACCATACAGACCAGAACTTCGCAGCCCGCAACTACTTCCAGACCGATCCCACGCTCTTCCCGAAGAAGAACCGTAATAATCAGAACCAGTTTGGAGGTTCCATCGGTGGGAGGATCATAAGGGATAAGCTGTTTTTCTTTGGCGACTACGAACGTACGACGCAGCGGCAATTGGCCGGACCGGACACTCGGACGCTTCCGACTGCGGCGATGATGACAGGCGATTTCCGCAATCTACCGGGGGACCCAATCATCTACGATCCGTTGTCGGGTGACCAGAACGGAGCGAACAAGCAGCAGGTCTCCTGCAACGGAGTATTGAATGTCATTTGCCCGGACCGGATCGATCCGGCCGCGCAAGCGATGGTCACGTTGTTGCAGCCCTTGATTCCGCAGGAATTCTCCACGAGCAACGATACAAACAATTGGACGGGGAGCGGAACTGCGCTGTTCAACCGCGACAACGCAGACATCAAGATCAACTACATTCCAAGCCAAAGCACTACGATGTTCGGACGCTATAGTTTTTCGAAGACCCTGGCGTACGACCCTCCTCTGCTTGGAACAGCCATTGGTGATGCTACCAATGGTGGACAGCTCGGGAATGCGCCCGGTCTGGTGCAGAACATCGGTCTTGGAGCTACCCACACATTTACGCCATCTCTGCTGGTTGATTGGAACTTCGGTTTCACGCGCCAGCGGTTGGGCTCTACGTTCGATCTCACTTCTGCACGAGGACTAGACACGTTCCACATCCCGGGAACGAATAATGCTGGTACCACCGGAGATCCAAGCCTCTACTATGGGTATCCAGGATTCATCTTCCCCGTCGGCAGTACGCCGCCAGGCACTGGAAATGAAATTGGCCCAAACCTTGGGAATGCCCAAGTCTCCAATCCATTCCTGTTCCGTGACCAGCAATTTGTGACGGGCGCGAATGTGAGCTGGAACAAAGGCAAGCATGCATTCCGCGGTGGGCTTGAGTGGAATCACTCACAGATCAACCACTTCCAGCCACAGGGCGGAACCTTCCAAAACCCACGTGGAGTGTTATCGTTCAATGGATTTGTTACCGATCTGCAAGGGTCTACTCCAACATGGTTTCATTCGTGGGCAGATTTTCTTCTTGGCCTGCCCAGCGCTACCGGTAAATCGAGAGCGCTCTTCAACCCGACCGCCATGCGCTGGTCGCAGTGGGCCTGGTATCTGCAAGACCATTACCAGGTGACGCCCAAGCTGACTCTGACGTTGGGCTTACGCTGGGAGTTCTACCCCTTCGCATACGGCGATAACGGGAAGGGGCTCCGCTATCTTAACCTGGATACGGGGAATGTCCTCCTCGGCGGGTATGGCAATACCCCTGTTAACGATGGCGTCGATGTGGGATCGGGTCAGTTCCTGCCACGCCTGGGTGCTGCCTACCGTATCATGCCCAAGACAGTGATCAGGGCGGGCTATGGGATGAGCGAGGATCCCTATACTTGGCATGTCTTTATGAACTCATATCCGTCTGTGCTGCTCGATACCAACATTCCATCCAATACGGCGAGTTACATTCCGGCGGCCAGCCTGACAGGTCTGAACGGTACGGGATTGGGTAGCGGAAGCTACTCCGTGCCGACAGGCATTGTGCTTCAACCTCTGCCTGATCTGAGCTCCGGCTCGATCGCGCTACCTACCAGCATCAGCACGACAACTATCCCGAATCCCTTCAAACGTGGGTTCATTAACTCCTACAACCTCTCACTCGAGCAGCAGTTCGGCCACAGCGTTACGCTCAACGTTGGTTATGTCGGTGCTTACGCTGTTAGGCCGGTGGTGAATATGAATGCCAACGCGTCAGCACCAGGTACTGGCAGCGCCGGTGGCCTGCTGAGCCAGAAGTACGGAGCGAACTACACGGGTACGATCAACGAATTGAATCCATTCAAGCACAGCAGTTACGATTCATTGCAGACGAAGATGACCTATCTGTTTGGTGGAGGATCCAGTCTCAATGTCATCTATACATGGTCCAAGGCGATGAGCTATGCAGACGACGAAGATCTGGGAGGACTTTCATTCCCTTATCCAGCGGTTTGGCAAAAGAACTACTCTGTGGCAAGTTTCGACCGGACAAATAATCTCGAGATTCTGGGCGTGATGGCACTGCCATTCGGTAAGGGACAGCCGTGGTTGCAGCATGGAGTTGGCAGCGCGATTCTTGGTAACTGGCTCATTAACCCGGTGATCAGTTCCATGAGTGGTGTGCCATTTACTGTCAACGCCGGTGGCAACCTTAATGCGAATGGCTCCGGGCAAACGGCTGACCTTGTAACACCCTTCCGCTTAACGCACGGACGTCCCCCGCGCACGGGTGTAACCTGTGCCCTGGGCGACCCCACCTGCGAATACTTTGCCCCGAGCTCTTTTGCTGCGCCGCTGATTACCAGCGCTGCAAATGCCCACTACGGCAATACGAATCGCAACCAGTTCCGCGGTCCTGGTTACTTTATCGCGGATCTGAGTGTGGTACGTGACTTCAAGGTAAAGGAGTGGGCCACGCTCGAGATTCGTGCAGACGCATTCAGCCTCACCAACACTCCTCACTTTGCCAACCCGAACAGTTCTTGCCCATCCAGCGCCACGACGGTGGGGCCATTCGCGGGCAGTGGGCAACTCTGTAACACCGGTACCAATAACAACTTCGGTGTTGTTACTGGAGGTGCCCAACCCGGCGGCTACTTTGGACCGGATCCTGGTAACCGGACCATTTGGCTGGGCGCTAATGTGAAGTTCTGAAGACGTCCGCCCTCAAATTCAACGAGGTAATGAAACTTCATTTCTTGGGCCAAGTAGCTTCTCTTGTGGGAGAAGCTACTTGGCTACGCTATCCTGCAGGACCAGCATTATATTGGCGTAGGTGATCGAACCACCCTCTACCGCGTTGCCATGTAGTAATACCATGACATGTTGAAAGAAACTTATATTGAAAAACCCTCGTGGTACATCTCATCCGTTGCTAACACCAAAAATAAGAGTACATGTTTAGGGCAGTACGGGATGAGTTATAGCTGAAGCCATCCCTTTCTTATGCGCTGAAGTACGTTTGGTTAAACGTTACATGTTGCGGCGATACTGCCCTCCGACTGTGAACAACGCTTCGGTGATTTGCCCTAGCGAGCAAACGCGTACCGCCTCCATAAGCTTTTCAAATACGTTGTCATTGTGGATGACAGCTTGCTGTAATGCAGACAACATTGCGGGGCACACTGCCGCGTTGCGGGACTGAAAGGCAGCTAGTCGGATCAACTGTGATTGTTTTTCTTCTTCAGTAGAACGCGCCAGATCGATGTGGTTTGCTCTCTGGGATAGCTTCTCATTACGAAAGGTGTTGACGCCAATAATTGGCATTGTTCCATCATGTTTTCGTTGCTCATACAACATTGACTCATCTTGAATCTTTCCGCGCTGATAGCCAGTCTCCATGGCTCCGAGTACACCGCCGCGCTCGGCAATGCGTTCAAATTCCTTCAGTACGGCCTCTTCGACTAGGTCTGTCAGCTCTTCGATGATGAAGCTTCCCTGATTTGGATTCTCATTCCTGGCCAGACCCCATTCACGGTTGATGATCAACTGGATGGCAAGTGCTCTGCGCACGGATTCTTCGGTTGGCGTTGTGATGGCTTCATCGTAGGCATTGGTATGCAGCGAATTGCAGTTGTCGTATACCGCAATCAACGCTTGTAGCGTCGTACGGATGTCGTTGAAGTCTATCTCTTGAGCATGCAGGGAACGGCCAGATGTCTGTACATGGTATTTCAGTTTCTGAGCGCGCTCGTCGGCGCCATACTTATTTTTCATCGCAATGGCCCAGATGCGCCGTGCTACTCTTCCGAGCACTGTGTATTCAGGATCCATGCCGTTTGAAAAGAAGAAAGAGAGATTGGGAGCGAACTCGTCGATATGCAAGCCGCGGGCGAGATAGGCTTCGACAAAGGTAAAACCGTTTGACAGCGTGAATGCCAACTGCGAAATCGGATTCGCACCTGCTTCTGCGATGTGATAGCCGGAGATCGATACGGAATAGAAGTTGCGTACGTGATGCTGTACAAAGTACTCCTGAATATCGCCCATGACTTTCAGGGAGAAGTCAGTCGAAAAAATACAGGTGTTCTGGCTCTGGTCTTCTTTCAGAATGTCCGCCTGCACGGTGCCGCGTACAGTTTTCAAGACTCTGGCTCTGATGCTGGCGGCCTCAACGGTAGTCGGCTCTCGCTTGATCTCGTCGCTGAATTTTTCCAACTGCTGATCGATTGCAGTATTCATGAACATCGCAAGTATGGTCGGGGCGGGGCCATTGATGGTCATTGAGACCGAGGTGCTGGGGTCACACAAGTCAAAGCCGTCGTATAAGATCTTCATGTCGTCGAGAGTTGCGATCGATACGCCGGAGTTACCGATCTTGCCGTAGATGTCGGGACGCATGGCCGGATCCGCTCCGTAGAGTGTTACGGAATCGAAGGCCGTAGACAGGCGCTTGGCCGTCATGCCTTCTGACAACAGCTTGAATCGTTGATTCGTGCGGAAGGGATCGCCTTCCCCAGCAAACATCCTGGTTGGGTCTTCATCCTCGCGTTTGAAAGCGAAGACGCCAGCGGTGTAGGGAAAGGCCCCGGGCACATTGTCCAACATTAGCCAGCGCAGGATTTCTCCGTGATCAACAAAGCGTGGCAGCGCCACTTTGCGGATTCTCGTACCCGATAAGGTAGTAGTGACGAGTTGTTTGCGAATCTCCTTATCGCGGCTCTTGACGAGATATTGATCGCTGGAATAATTGGCCTTCAGCGTCGGCCACATTGTGAGGAATTCCTTGGCCACGCTGTCCAGCTTGGTATCGCGTTCGCCAATCAGTTCGTCGAGGTCTGAGTTCTTCCCGGACGCGGTCAGCATCCGCTGCGACTCTTGCAACTGTTGGCGCTCACGTGCCAGCGTAACCTGTTTCGCAACGAAGAGATGATAGCCTCGCACGCTGTCAGCGATCTCTGCCAGATAACGGATGCGAGAGGGCGGAATGATTGCGTGCTCGGCGGATGAGAACTTCATGTCCACCGGACTCAGTGTGCTGGGCTTGATTGGCAAACCTAGTGATGCCAGTCTTGGCAGCAGGCCTTGATACAAAGCAGTTACGCCATCATCATTGAATCGCGAAGCCTGCGTGCCATAGACAGGCATTTGTTCCAATTGCTGGCTCCAGAGCTCGCGGTTGCGTTGAACCTGCTTCGACACGGCATTGAGCGCATCGTGCGAGCCTTTGCGATCAAATTTATTGATGGCGATGAAGTCAGCAAAATCGAGCATATCGATCTTTTCAAGCTGCGAAGCCGCGCCGAACTCTGGCGTCATGACGTACATGCTGAGATCGACTAACGGAACAATGGCCGCGTTACCCTGGCCGATGCCCGAGGTTTCTACAACGATCAAGTCGAAGCCCGAAATTCTGCAGGCGGCAATCACGTCAGGTAGCGCCAACGAAATTTCTGAGCTGGCTTCGCGAGTCGCCAATGAGCGCATGAAGACGCGGCTCTGGCCGCTCCAGGGAGCGATGGCGTTCATGCGTATACGGTCACCCAGCAATGCCCCGCCCGATTTGCGGCGGGATGGGTCAATGGAGATCATGGCGATGTTCAGGGTGTCGCCCTGGTCAAGCCGAATGCGACGAATCAACTCGTCGGTCAACGATGACTTCCCGGCGCCCCCGGTACCGGTGATGCCGAGCGTTGGTACCACAACAGAGCTTGCGGCCCGATGCAGCCAAGCTTTCAGGGCAGGATCTGCCTTTCCGTTCTCTAGGGCGGTGACCAATTGTGCTAACGCGCGATGGCGCGACTGCATTTCGCCATTCATTAACGCGCTAAGATCGGTGGGGGCATACTCAGAAAGATCCTTGTCGCAAGCCTGCATCATGGCTAAGATCATGCCTGCCAGACCCATCCTTTGGCCGTCTTCGGGGCTGAAGATTCGGGCTACACCGTACGCCTGCAACTCTGCGATCTCTTCGGCTATGATCACGCCGCCGCCGCCACCAAATACCTTGATGTGGGAGCCTCCTCGCTCCTTCAGTAGGTCGATCATGTACTTGAAGTATTCAAGGTGTCCGCCCTGGTAGCTGGACACTGCGATTCCTTGCACATCCTCTTGCAAAGCGGCCGTTACGATCTCGTCCACCGAACGGTTATGTCCGAGGTGAATGACCTCGGCGCCGTTTGCTATCAAAATGCGGCGCATGATATTGATCGAAACGTCGTGGCCATCGAAGAGCGAGGCCGCGGTGACAAATCGAACCTTGTTGGCAGGGTGATATTTTGTGAGCTTTCCGGAGATGAATAGTTCGGTCACATGCATCCTCAACTCTATACAGTGAGATCAAGATATACCGTTGAGGACACAACGTGCATCATCAGGAAGTGCGGAGGGAAGAGCTACGCTGACGGTGGGTAAGCGGCTCCTGCTGGTGCCGATGCTAAACGATCTGTAGGCGTTGTTGTTCTGGGGAATCAGACGGATGACAGGGGCAGCGAACTGCGCAGCATGCCGTAGGCTTCGTTGATCGCGGCCATCTGCCTATTGGCGAATTGACGCTCTTCCTCGAGTTGGTTATTGAGGCGGTCGGGATGCCACTGGCGTACCATCCGTCGGTGCGCAGCTTTAATTTGCTCGCTGCTACTATTTGCGGCCACGCCCAAGAGTTGGCAGGCAGCACCATGTGAGTTCGGATAGGAGATGCAGCGGTCGCTGGAGCGCTTCTCAGGAGATGTGTCACAACACCTTGGCAGTTGCTCTCGCATCGGTGCGGCCGTCTCGCCGGTAGTCTCCTGCAGCCAGTCTGCATCGTAGCATCGTGCGATTGCGGCAGCCTGGCCACGAGGAGCGGAATCCACGCGACAGCCTTTGGTTTGGATGAAGGACAATTTCGCAAAGTTGTCGAGTTCATAGAAAGTGATGTGCACTGCCTTTTGCGCTCTTCGGCGCACCTGCCGGTGCTGACGATTCTCGATTGCTATGGGTAGACCGAAGGTCCACACTTCTTCAAGGAAGAGAGCATCGAGGTCGAAATCATCGCCCAGCAATTGCTGAATCTCGCGGGCAAGTGGCCCGTCATCTTCCCATGTGGTCGGGCTCGGCGCAGAGTTAACGTGAAAGGCTTCGTAGGATCGTGCGCCGGAGCCGCTATCGCCATAGAACTGACCCTGCAACGGCCACCTCCGCATGCAGGCGTAGCGTGTCATCCGGGCTGTTGACCCGGGATTACGCCTTCATGCTGCGCATGCAGTCCAGCTATCGGCAACTGGGCACTTTATTTCTAGAGGCTTTGAGAGAAGATGACGTGGTGATGCCTGGCATCGGCAGGGCTTGTGTCACAGTGAAGCGCCATCTATTGAACGGCTGTTTGGCGGCTCGGAGATTGCTGCGCGCGGCTTCTTCGTTGATCTTGCTCTGGACGCCAGCGAATAGTGTGGAAGAGTCAAGAACGATAGCTAAAGCAAGTGAAGGCCAGCGGCTTAGAGAGCGGTGAAGTGAAAGGGGTGGAGTTGCTGCTGAGTGGTGAGGAGATCCTTCCATGGGTCGGTGCGAAGACGGTTGCGCCAGGCGTCGAGATTGTGTACGGAGAAGACGGGATGGGTGGCGTGATTGAGCGCAGACCACGGAAGGGGCAGTGAGACAGGGGCTCCGGAAGTGGCGCGTGGGGAGTAGGGAGCGACTGTGGTGGCTCCGCGTTGGTTGCGGAAGTAGTCGAGGAATATCTTGCCGTGGCGGGAGGATTTGGTCATCTTGGTGAGGTAGAGGGCGGGGTTGTCGCGCTGCATGGAAAGGACAAGAGCGCGGGCAGCGGACTTCAGTTCGGTCCATGTGATGGTAGGTTCGATGGGTGCGACGATATGCAGGCCCGCGCCTCCGGTCAGCTTGAGAAAGCTTTCGATGTCTGCGTTCTTGAGACGCTGGCGGACTTCGGCGGCGGCGGCGGCGACGCTGAGCCAGGGGATGGCGGGGTCGGGGTCGAGGTCGAAGATGAGGCGGTCGGGGTGCTCGATATGACTGTTGGTGCAGCCCCAGGGGTGAATCTCGAGCGCGTCGAACTGGGCGAAGGACAAGATGGCCTGGGGACTGTCGACCGTAATGTAGGGCTCGGGCTGGTCAGCCGTTTTGTCTGTGATGGCGATGCTGCGGATACCGTGCGGAAGCGCGGTCTTGATGTGCTTTTGGAAGAAGCACGGCTTGGAGGTGCCGTCGGGGCAGCGGACTAGGCTCAGGGGGCGGCCGGCGATGTGGGGGAACATTAGGTCGGCGACAACGGCGTAGTAGTCGGCGAGTTGCTGCTTGGTGAGGCCGGTTTCAGGGTCGAGGATTTTGTCGGGGTGTGTGAGGCGAAGGGTCGCAGGCGTGGTGTTGGGTCTCGGTCTTGGGTTCGTGGGGGCGAGCGTCAAACGTTGCAGGGTCTCGGTATGAAGGGTTGCCCGGGGACGCGGGGAGATACGTTTGAGAACCTTAGGTGGAGCGGAATCATGCGTTGGTTTGGCGCGTGGGGATCTAGGTTTGGGGGCTGCGGTAGGAGATTCTTGGGTGACCTCGGAGGGGGATTTGTCTTCGCGGAGACCGAGGAACACGGCTTGGCGCACGAGGTTGTCGGTGGTCCAGGTGGCGAAGCGAATCTGGGCGACGAGCTCGGGACGGACCCAGTAGGCTCCGTGCGAGGCTTCGGGCGGAATATGGTCGAAGGCGGGTTCCGGGATGCGGAGTTGGACGAGCCGTGCGAGTAGATCGCGCCGGAGTTGCTCGGTGAAGCCGGTTCCGGTGCGGCCAGAATAGATGAGCTTAGGGTGAGCGTACTTTCCGCGAACTGGCTTTGGATAGTAGCCGAGAAGCAGTGCGCCGATGCAGTCGGGGTCTTCGGAGGAGAGTGTGAATCCGCCGATGACTAACTCCTGCTCGCGCAGGCACTTGGATTTAAGCCAGTCGGCGCTGCGGATGCTGCGATAAGGCGCGTCGGCGCGCTTGGAGATGATGCCTTCGGTGTGACGCTGGCAGGCGTGGCGAAAGACGTCGTCGCCGTTGCCGGGAATGCCCTCTGAGAGGCGGAGGGTCTCATCGCGGGGTGGAATGATCTGGGCGAGGAGGTGCTTGCGCTCGCGGAGGGTGAGGTCGCGGGTATTGTGGCCGTCGAGGTGAAGAAGGTCGAACAGGAAGTAGGTGCGGCGGTGGGCATGGGCATCTTGAAAGGATGCCTGGAGGAGTGCAAAGCTGGAGTTTCCGTCGGGGGCCAGAACGACGACTTCGCCGTCGAGAGTGCAATCTTGTACGGGGAGCTGGGCAACAGCGGCTGCGATGACGGGCATGCGGTGGGTCCAGTCGAGTCCGTTGCGGGTAAGCAGCGTGACCTCGGAGCCGGATTTGCGAGCCTGTATGCGGTAGCCGTCGAGTTTGAGCTCGTGGAGCCAGTCGCCGGTAATGGGGGTGGCGGTGGCTTCGAGTGCGAGCTGCGGGGCGATGAAGTCGGGCTGAGACTCCTGGGGGAGAGCGCCGAGGGTGATGGCAGTGGCGTGGTTTGCCCGAGGCTTCGATTGTTCGGGGCTGTTGTGTGATCGCGAGGCGTTGTATCCGGCGGGATCGGCGTCGACGTCAGGATCGGCTGCGCTCCAGACGTGGTCGCCGGCGGCGGCGATCTGCGCGATAGAGCGGCCGGTGATAACGGAGTTGGGCCGCTCGTCGGTGATGGCTGGATCGTCTGGGCCATGCTCGAACTTGTCATGCTCCTTGATGAGGAGCCAGTGGGGCTTGGCGTTGGCGTTCGTCTCGTCTGTTCCATGGCTATTCATGCGGATGAGGGCCCATTTGCCCTTCATCTTGGCTCCACTCATCTCAAATTTGAGGTGGCCGCTATGGAGACAGGCCTGGACGTTCTCACTTCCGAGTTGAGGCCACCAGCTCCCCTGGTCCCAGATCATGACGGTGCCGCCGCCGTACTGACCCTTCGGAATGATGCCTTCGAATCCACCGTATTCGAGCGGGTGGTCTTCAACCTCGACGGCTAGGCGGCGTTCCTGGGGGTTGAAGCTTGGCCCTTTAGCCATGGCCCAGCTCTTGAGTACGCCACCCCACGCGAGACGAAAGTCGTAGTGGAGATGTGAGGAGTCGTGCTTCTGGATGACGAAGGGAAGACCGCGCGAAACGTTGGGTCTACGAAGGGTGAATTTGCTCGTGTTGGCGCCAGAGCCCGAGGGCTCGTCGGTGAGGTTGAAGTCGCGCATAGAGCGATAGCGCGCAAGCTGCTCGTCGATGGCGGTGGATGCGGTACTCGTTTGCGGGCTGCGCCTGTGGGGAGTACTTGAGGGAATGGTTTTTCTGCTTGCCATGATGGATTCCTACGCGGTCTTTCGCCTGGGAGAGGTCCGATGTGGCTTGGCTTTGCGGTGCGAGTGGGAGGAGGAGGCAGGCTTTGATGAGCGTGGGACCCTTCAGCGAAGCTGGCTCTTCGGCAAAGGTGTCTTTGGTCTTTGTATCATTTATGGACTTGCGCAGTGCGCCATGAGGCGTATCGGACGATTCCGTATACGCCTGGGAGGTCCTTCACGAGGAACGGGAGCGTGCTTGAGCCTGGCGCCGACGAGCTCTATGACGGCGGCCTCGTTGCCGTCGGTGAAGCTGCGGGGGAGATAGCGACTGCGGGCATACTCGTCGCCTTTGACGATGACGGAGCTTTGAACGGGGTCGTCGGCTTCGTCAGAATTGTGTTTGATGCTGCTGATGGCGGCGTTCTGCTGCTTAATACGCCCACCGGTGCAGAGGCCGATGAGGCGGAAGTGGATGTCTCTGGCGGTTTCGCTGGCGTCGATGAGCTTGACTCCATAGGAGACCAGCGAGGGTCGGATGGTGCCGCTCCAATACGGACGTGCCATGGATACACCTCACGCAGGCATGATGTGCCATCAAAGTGAGAGTGTATGCCCGGGGCAATGGGATGTATGTGATGCGTGACGCTGCGGTAATCGGATGGGCAGGGCTCCTAGCTGTGGCAACAGGAGTGAGCTTCGGAACCGGTTCTGCTTGTACGGCAGCAACCCTTGCCGGCATGGGCGTCGGTGGCCGTTGCCGGCGGCAGTTGCTGGTTCTGATACATCTTCAGGGCTTGCAATCCCGTAATGTGACGGGGAGCCACCCACCCACCAATGTTTGCGGCCTTCAGGTGACCCAGGGCACCGTTGCCAATTTCGCTGAAGATGGCATCCGTGCATTCCTGGCTGGCGACCAACTCGACGACGCTCTTGCCCTGTGCACCATCATTCTTGAAAAACACGTGAGCATCACTGTCCGTGTTCGCGACCAACACCCACTCAGCCTTGCCAAAATGCGAGGACATCTGTCCCTCCAGGCTGTTCTCCGACATCATTACTGCAACTTTGCTCATCGCTGCCATCCTCATTTCGTTTTGCTCAGATTGGGGGACCGTCTGCTGGCAGGAGCAGCGGACAACCCACTACATGTAATATACACCTAGTATCGATTTCTGCCTGATCAAAGGAAACTCGCAGTCCTCCATGCCAAACAAGCAAATGCTAACCAGAAATGTGATTCAACCAGCCAACAATGCCAGGCCGAACGGATGCAGGCAGCCGGCGACGGGTCATGCATGCACGTGCGCAATGGGCAATGTGTCCAGATTCATCGAGCCAGTCGTGCTGCGGATTCTGAAGGAGAAGAAGAGATCCTACGGCTATGAGATCGCTGAGTGCCTCCCCCAATACGCCCTGACCGATGCCCGGATCGAAGGTGCAGCGCTCTATCGCACACTGAGAACCCTGGAGGCAAACGGCCACGTTACTTCGATGTGGGGCGAGGGAGACGGTCCTGCGAGGCGCACCTACTCGCTGACGCGCTCAGGTCACATGCACCTTCGCGATTGGGCGCATCTGCTGCAGACGCTGGGTAAGGAGATGATTGCATTTTCTCGCAGCGTGTCCGCATCGACTGAGTTATGAATGTCTGGCATTTGGAGTTTTATGAAGTATCCAGTCCGGAACGTCATGCAGGGCGTTGCCATTCACTCGCTCCATCGAGCGAATCTTAGGAGGTGGGATGCGGAAGAGTGCTAGTTTGCAAGAAAGCGCGCTGCGTTCTGTTGAGCGTGGCAAGCATGCGCTCGGAAGTGCGTTCGTCACCGGTGTTAGCAAGGAAGGATCCGGCCAGCGTGCGCTCGCACCTCTGAATCCGGCCTGCGTGGTGTGCGGGCAGGACAATCCGCATGGTCTGCATCTGGAGTTTCAGGCTGATCCAGGCACCTGCACTGCACGAGCCTCGTGGGTTGCAAGCGTGGGGTGGGAGAGTTTTCAGGGGGTGATCCATGGTGGGGTCATCTCAGCCGTGCTGGATGAAGCAATGTCCAAGGCAATCATCATTTCCGGCCATGAAGCGTTCACGGCCGAGATAAGGATTCGCTTTCGCCGGAAGGTCCGCATCGGCGAAACTCTCAGTGTTCAGGGTTGGGTTGTCGCTGTGCGTAAGCGGAAGATCACGACGGAAGCCAGTCTTACTTCCTCAGGCGGAGCAGAGATGGCGCGTGCGTGGGCCACGTTCCTGACGGCACGTTCTGCGTGATTTGCAACTCGGCATCAGTGCTGCGGCATATCAATCTGAATTGACTGAGTTGAGCGGAGCCATAGACCCCGTCTGTTTCTTCTGGTGAGGGCTCTGATCATTATTGAAGTAGAGTTGTCCCAATGTTGCCCCGGATGTCTCTGAACTATGAAGTGGTGGGCGAGACAGGGATCGAACCTGTAACCCCGGACTTAGAAGGTCCGTGCTCTATCCAATTGAGCTACTCGCCCCAATGCAACGGCTGGGCTGTGGGCTGGCCCGGGGTGCTACCCCAGGTGGCGAACACGCAGGGGGTAAGCATCCGTTAAATCGATTGTAGCGGAGCCGCGTGCTGCTTCGAGTTCCTTACTGCGCAGGAGTGTCACGAGATCCTCCATTGCCAACTCCCACCGGCGGCGGGCGATCTCGGGGGCCGGGCCCAGGGCCGTGAGGTAGCATGTGACCGCGAAGCCTTCGAGCGGACCATTGAGGTCAAGCAACGCGGGTCGGAGAACGCATTCGAGCGCGGCTTCTGCGTGGCGGAGCCGCTGGGCTCGACGCACGATGCGGTCGAGGCGGTCCTGTTGCTGGTGGGCCGAGGCGAAGACGGAGCGTTCACGCCACAGCAGGTCGACGTAGCTGGCGAAGCCGTGGAGGGACTCGTCTTCGTGAAGCATCAGTTCGAGACGAAGCGCTTCGAGGGCCTCCGCATGAGCGGAGGCGGAGAGCATCCATGTGTCGCACTTGGCTGTGAGGAAGGGGGAGCGGGTGGCGTTGAGTGAGCGCAGGGCTCGGGCAAGGGTGGGATTATGCTCCGCTTCGGGAATCTCGGCGATATCGTAGGGATTGGCGCGAAGGTCGATGAAGCGTGTACCGGCTGTCGCCGCGGAGTCGCGGTCGGACAGGTTTTCTGACGGGTTGGCCGACCAGGGTACGATCAGCGTCGGCGCATCGTAGGAACACTCGGCGGTCCATTCAGAGAGCATCAACCTTTAGAATACGTCAGGCGTGCGAGAGGACGAAGCGCAGTGCCGTGTGCTCAGCCCAGTAGCCGTCGTTGCCGGAGTCGCGATCGGACGGCCCGAGGAAGGCGCAATGGCCGCCATGTTCGGTTTCAAGCAACGTGATGTGAGAATTAGCGGCGACGGTTGAACGCGTCCCTTCGGTGAGTCTGATGAAGGGATCATCGTCGGCGTTGAGGATGAGAGTCGGAACGGTGATGCGATCGAGTACACGGGCTGCGGCAGCGCGGGAGTAATAGTCGTCGGCAGAGGCGAAGCCGCAGTACAGTGCCGTAATGCGGTCGTCGAACTCGCGCAGGGAAGTGATATCGTTGGCGCGCCGGGGATCGAAGGCGCGGGGAAACAACGAGGCCTTGCGGCGGAAACGCTTGAGGAGTGCGCGTACGAACTTGCGTTCGTAGATGCGATTCTGGGGTTCGTGAAGGGCGTCGGCGCAGGCGCCGAGATCCACTGCCGGTGAGACGCCAACCACCGATCGCAGTTGCGGTGGCGCGGAAGATCCGAGATCGCCAGCTAACTTCAGAACGAGATTGCCCCCCATCGAGTAGCCGATGAGCGCAACAGACTCTAGACCCTGTGTTTCGAGAAAGTAGCGGAGTACGCGGTCGACGTCGTTGGACATGCCGGAGTGGTAGAGCGTAGGCGAGAGACGCAGCATATCGCCATATTTGCGTGGCCCGCAATTGCGCATGTTCATGCGCACGACGTTGCAGCCGGCTCTCCATAGCTTGTTGGCATTGCCGATGACGTATTGTGAGTTCGATGAACCTTCGAGCCCATGAAGGATGATCGCGGTGGGGCTGGTCGCGCGCCTGGAAAGTGGTTGCCAGTGACACTCGCAGAGGACTTGGCTGGCAATCTGCGAACCGCGCGCAGGGGTGACTTCGACGAATTCGATGTCGGACGCTGGAAGTGCGTCAGGGCGGGGAAGGAAGTTGCCCACGATGGTCTGGAAATGGCCGTTCACCAGCCATGAACGCGGGCGAAATCGCGGGTAGTCTGTCGGCCATGCATCGTTTGGCGCGGGCTGCGCAGGGGCAAGTGGCGTCAAGGTCATGCGCGTGCTCCCCAGCGAAAGGTTGCCGCGATCCAGAGTTGGAAGACTGCGTACGCCCAGCCGGAGATTCTGGCGAAAGGTCTGCGTGGTGAGTGTCTGAGGGAGGCAGCTTTGGCGGTGCTGGCTTTCGGGGTGCCCTGCAAGGGGGCCTCGCTGTGCAATCGGTAGTTGGCGCGCAAAGTCGCGCCGCGGGTTGAGTGAGCGATGACTGGAAGTATTGGGGCGGCTAGTGGGGGTCGAACCCACGACATCCGCTGCCACAGAGCGGCGTTCTGCCACTGAACTATAGCCGCCGTATCCACATCGATTATAGCATCCTACGAAGCAGAAGCGAAGAGGACGCCTGAAGGATGACGAGGAGGACATCGCAGCCTGAGATTTTGCCGCCTGGGGCCCGGGCAGGAACTCGGCGCCGTGGGGTTCTCCCGCGCATGGGCGGGGCGGGAGGGGCGTTTCGCGATGAGAATCTCGATCTACTCTCCCGCGTCCTCGACACCTGGTTTCGGGTTCCGGGAACGAACATTCGTTTTGGACTGGACGGCATTGTGGGCTTCGTCCCGGGGATAGGCGACGTGCTGGGTGGACTGGCGAGCTGCATCATCGTGCTGGCGGCCTATTTTCGCGGAGTTCCGCTGGTCACCATCGCTCGCATGATAACGAATCTGGCGATTGAGGTTGGCGTAGGCCTGGTGCCGGTGCTGGGAAATTTATTTGATATTGGTTGGCGGGCCAATCGGCGAAACTATCATCTTCTGGAGCGCAGCCTGGCCGCATCGCAAAGAGATACCCTGCGCGACTGGCTGTACATGGGGCTGCTGGGATTGGGGTTGTTGATTCTGGCCATGTTTCCATTTCTGCTGCTGATCTGGATGGGCAGGTCGTTACTCCGCGGGTTGCACTCACCTGGCTGGCAATGAGTTGATATGATAAGACAGTCGGGGCGTAGCGCAGTCTGGTAGCGCATCTGCTTTGGGAGCAGAGGGTCGGGGGTTCGAATCCCTCCGCCCCGACCAATCCAATCAACCACTTCTGGCTCTACTCCAGCCTCCGCGACTCAGATTGTGTGGGAATGTGTCGGTATCCGTGTCTGGATACCATGACACGCTCATCCTGAATCCTTCATTGCCTCACCCAGGTCGCATCGCGTTTCGCCTTCGCTCGGATGTGTATATAACGCTCCAGCAGCTTCAGGCTCAGGTGACCGGCGATCGAGACGATTGTTGAGCCCGACGATGGGCCTCTACAATCTGACTGAAAAAGAGGCGGCGCTCAGGTAAAGCTGTCTGGTGTCAACATGGGTATGGCGCATTCTGCAAATGGTAGCTGTCGGGATATTCCATCAGATCGAATCTGGAAAATTCGTTCACCTTTTTGAATTCGAGGAGAATTCGATCAAAGTCCCATCCGGATCTGTCACATAGATGCCTTTGCCAGTTGCGCGTATGGCAAACCCTCTTTTCTTCAGATCCTTGGCCGCGAGGCGAATGCTGGGCACCTGAAAGATCAGATCTGGAAGGACGTGGTTGTCCGAGTTCTTCAACAGAATACTTTCTCCAGATGTACCGGGCAAAAGCAGTTCTCTCTTATCGTCGCTGGAGATAGGTTGAAAGGAGAGTGCGTCGATGTAAAATGCCTCGGCTGCGGCAGTGTTCTGCATGTTGACTCCGACCGTCTTAAGGTATTTGGATAGGCGATATTCTCCGAGGTGTTTCGATCGGTCTCCAGAATGAAGTGAGCCAGGCAAATACTGGGTGTACTCGATGTTCTGGTTCTCAGGGCCTACCATGGTAAATAGCAGGTTGCCGGCATGCGCTTTCCTTACCTCCGTCGGGCTCAATCCACGCAGTCGGTATGCGGAGTTGAGTTGGACTAGATCGGACCCTTCAAAACAAAGATGCATGAACCCTGGCTTTGGGTTTCTCTGGGTTAGCGGATATAACTCAATAAATTGAAGATCGTTTATCTTGATAAATGCTTGGACGGTCTTTCCGTCTTTCTTAAAGGCGAAGGCTTGTTCAAATCCAAGCCTCTGATAAAAATCGGATGTCTTTGCAATATCCTTTACTTGAAAAGCCACGTGCGCGATTCCACTTAGAGCGATGGATTGCGCCCAACTGGTTGCGGAGGCCGCAAAGACCAGGAGCAACAGTCCACGCAACATATGAAGTGAAAGCTTGCGTATAGAAGTAGGAGCCTTCGTTGTTTTAATTACTTTTGTGGATCGCTTCATGGGTGTTCCCTCCTACGCATCATTACATTCACGATGGATATCTTCGCCAGTCCGACATTACTTGACTTATGGGCGTGTGGCGAAAAGCTAAAAACTCGGTTCTCCCATTTCTTAACGAAGACTTACGAGATGTTGCTACAGATCATCACCGCATACTCCTCCATTGTCGAGATATTCATCTCATCCTCTAACAATTCATGTCTCATATCTTTTTATAGTTGTGCATCCAGACCTACACGCTAGCTAGGGGCTTGTCACAGCTTGTGATCCGGGAACCCCTTCATGCTGCGTGGTTATTCACCATTTGATTGGTTGCTTTCATCGCTCGTAAGGAGTTGTCGTAGAAAAATCCGGACTGGGCGGGAGTGACCAATCTGAAAACGGGTCTGGATGCGCGGGGTTGAACGGTGATACCGGTAACCGCAAGTAGCGTGTGATTGAGAGCCTCTGATCACGAATGTTCTGCACGATGGTTCGTGCCAGTTCGTACGCGCCGTAGTCAGTGAAGTGAGTATTGTCTTTCAGCTCTAAGGGCTGGTTGGGAAAAGAGTTCGCTGGAAAGTGAACAAAAGCATGCAGCGTTCCTGCCTCACCCATCGCTTCAAACAATGTTTTACTGAGGGCATTCAGGTCGATGACAGCGACATTCTGTTGCGCTGCAACTTCGCGCATCGCTTGGGGATAATCGCCGAGCGTCTGCAAAATCTTACCGCCTGCATCGAAGTCGCGACGATTCATTGGTGTAACCAGAATGGGTGTTGCGCCGTGATCGCGTGCTTCTCGTATGTACTTGAGCAGATAGGTTTTAAAATCGGCGTCTGCGGGGACATAGCCTGGACCTGGCTTCTGATCGTTGTGCCCGAATTGAATCATAAGGTAGTCGCCAGGGTGAATGGTTGACATGATCTTAGCCAGACGACGCTCGCTGACAAAACTGCGAATGGTCTCACCGGACTCAGCCTCGTTGGCCACGGAGATTTTAGAGTTGAAAAAGGCCGGCAGCATCTGACCCCATGCAGCCCAGGGTTCTTTGGCTTGATCGACAACCGTGGAGTCGCCCGCGATGTAAATCGTAGGGACGTTGTCGATGGGGCGAATGAAGATCGACCGAACACTGGGATAATCGCCGTTGAATTCAAGCGTGAGTCGATTGTCCCAATCCTGCGCGCCAATCTCTCGCTGTTTGAGCCTTACCTGCGGGTAGGAAGCAGTCGATTGCGGCGCTTCTGGAGAGAATATCTGTTGCGTACGGACGTTGACAATGAACACCACTTGACGGGAGCGGCCGGCAGCAACTTTCATCTGCTTTACGAAGAGACGACGGGACTCAGCGCGCACGGTTGTGGTGGAAGCACGCGGGCTGCCCAGCACGAGCGTCACTTGATAGTTGCCATCTCTGGCCGCAACGGAGAAGTAGAAAGGCTGTGTGCTGCTGCAGGAGTCTCCGGTAAAGGCATTCGGAACGGTGCCGAAGTCGAAGCCGAATGTCGATGCTGGTTGGTTGTAAAGAGACGCTCCTGTGAGATGAATTCTATCTTTTGCGGGATTTGTTAGCGAGCAATCGAAGATCCATCCTCGCTGCGCCACTGCTTTCGTGCAGACTACGATGGAAATTGAGCCGAGCAACAACACGGTGCAGAGTTGTCGAATTCGGATGACAGTGGACGTTGCGCTGGTGGAATGCATCACGGGATATTCCTGATAGAGATGACGAATGCGATCATACACAATGGAGGTAATGTTTGGAAATAAGTTTCCTATTGACATTAGTACGTAGAATGCGTAGAGTTTGCATGTCTCGGAGAAGTGCAGCTGCGGCAGTTCGTCATATGAGCCGGAACTCTGCAGTTTGTGACGTGGTTTAGTTGTGCCGGTTTTTGTCTTGTCGATGGTTTCTACAATGGAACGAGAGTCCGCAGGAATCATTTTCGTCCTCAGTGGCTGCGGCCCGGATCTAACCAAGTTGGAATCGTCGACCTGCACCACGTGGGAACGACAGGCAGATGTTAGCTACTCTCATGTGTCTAACTCTAATAACGGTACG
Source organism: Granulicella sp. (assembly GCA_027450185.1). GTDB lineage: Bacteria > Acidobacteriota > Terriglobia > Terriglobales > Acidobacteriaceae > Granulicella. The sequence goes on from DAIDKF010000001.1 coordinate 89,942, forward strand.
CACAGCGGATGCTGTCCGGTCCACCAGGGCAGCTAACATCTCTCAAGGTCCAATAAGAAGTAAGTGAGGTAGTCTCGGTGGGTAGGACGGTAGAGAAAAGAACAAGACGCACGACAGGGATCTGGAGAGTGATCGTTCGGTCTCGCATGCTAATGGCCATCACGGCGCTTCTCGTCTCTGCCACTATGGCGGTTACTCAGCAAAGAGGTGCTTCTCGCTCAGAGCATATTGCTGATGTATACCGCGGTTTTATTCTTCCTCCCAACGATGCGCGTCCGATGGTTCGGTGGTGGTGGTTTGGTGCTGCCATCGATAAGACAGAGATTCTCCGTGAGTTGAAACAGATGAAGCTCGATGGCATAGGGGGTGTTGAGCTAGCCTTTGAATATCCCCAGGTACTCAATGACCCAGCTAGCAATCTTGAAAATCTTCCTTTCCTCTCTGCGCCAATGCTAAGTGATGTAGCCTATGCGCAGGCCGAGGGCCGGCGGCTCGGACTTCGCGTCGATGTCACACTCGGCAGCGGATGGCCGTACGGAGGCCCGTCGACAACTCTTGCCAATGCCGCTGGCCGGTTGCGTATCGTTCAGGTTCAACTGGGTAGGGACGCCACAACCGTTCCGAGTCCACCTTTACGGGAAGGCGATGTGCTCATCTCGGCGGCTGTGGTAAACGGAGAGCCGGCTCATTGGGATGTAGGTTCCGCACGTACCCTCAAGCTAACGTCTGACGGAGTTGTCGTGCCTCCCTCGGGTACTTTGCGTACTGTTCTCTTCTTCATCGCGGGTCACAGTCGACAGCAGGTCAAACGTGCTGCGGTGGGTGCAGAGGGATATGTTCTTGACCCCTTCAGCCACACCGCTGTAGCAACCTATCTAAATTCTGTCGGCGAGCCTCTCGTCAAGGCATTTGGCAATGCGCCACCATATGCGATTTTCTCGGACTCGCTTGAGACCTACGGCGCCGATTGGACGGCCGACCTTCCGTCTGAGTTTCTCAAGCGTCGCGGTTATGACCTCGTCCCACACCTCACGGAGTTGATGATAGGTGGATCCGTGGCAGCCAATACAGTACGTCACGACTACGGTCGAACGCTCACTGAGTTGATTAACGAGAACTACCTCACGCAGATCAATGATTGGGCGATGACTCACCGGACACGGTTCCGTTCGCAGACCTACGGCACACCTGCGGTCAGCTTCTCCAGTCAGAATCTAGTCAGCTTGGCAGAAGGAGAGGGCCCACGGTGGCGTGAATTCTCCACCCTGCGTTGGGCAACTTCTGCCAATCATGTCTTTGGCCACAACATCACGTCGGGCGAGACCTTCACATGGCTGCATTCTCCTGTCTTCCGTGCCACTCCGCTGGACATGAAGGCCGAGGCGGACATCGATTTCATTATGGGCGAGAACCAGTTGATCTTCCACGGCTGGCCCTACTCTCCACGTCAAGTAGGAAATCCTGGCTGGTCACTTTACGCTGCGGCAGCACTCAATGACCACAACCCCTGGCACCCTGTCATGCCATCAGTCACAAAGTACATATCGCGACTGAGCTATCTGATGCGGCAGGGTAAGCCCTCGAACCAGGTTGCGGTTCTCCTGCCAACCGATGATGCGTGGGCGAGGTTCTCCCCGGGCAAGGTCAGCATCACGGATCAGATGAAGACACTAGTACCGCCTGCTCTCATCGCCAACATTCTCTCGGCTGGCTACAACATCGACTTTACCGACGCCGATGCCATCAATAGCGTGGGCATTCGCAACCCGATTCTTGTTCTCCCACCCACCGACCGCATCCCGGTTAAGACGCTCGAGAAGATTGCAAAGTTTGCCAGCGACGGTGGAAAGGTTATTGGTGTCGGCCGTATTCCTTCAATGTCTCCCGAAGGCGGGCCCCTGAAGATTCCGCAGGTTTGTAATGGTGCTGCGGAGGGCCGCAGTTCGACAGCGTGTCGTCCACTCTTTGATACAGAGACTTTCACCCTGATCTCTGATCCATCGCAACTCAGCGAAGCTTTGAACAAAGCTGCACAGCCCGATCTTCAATTGATCGATGCAAATCCTGCAACCAGAAATCAACTCGGCTTCATCCGTCGCAGGCTCGCCTCTGCAGATATCTATTTTGTTGTTAACACGAGCAACCGGACGATGGACGCAACCGTTACGTTTGCCACGACCCACAGGGTTGCAGAGCAGTGGAACCCGGATACCACCGTTGTTACCCGAGCATCGGCAACGTCACAACGAATTCATGTGGCTCCGTATGAGTCCAGCATCTTTGTTTTCTCCGACACTCCTTGGGCTACCGCGCCAGACTTGACGCCAATATCTACACGCAAATTCGCCAACCTGAGCAATGACTGGAAGGTCACGTTTCCTACCATCAATCGATCCATCAACGAACACACGCTCTCGGACTGGACCACTGATCCAACAACCCTTCATTACTCAGGCGAAGCGATCTACAAGCGTGATTTCACAGTAGCCGTCTTGCCTGCGAATCGTACTGTCTGGCTCACGATCGATGGAGGAAAACCACTGCCTGGTGCTCCCAACTCTGAGGCTGCACCCGAGTCGGTTGGAGCTGATGGCATGGTCAACCCTCTCGTCACACATACCGGACCGGGCATGCGTGTGTATTACGATCCGCCCATACGCGAAGCTGCTTTGATAGAGATAAACGGCAGACGGGTTGGCGCGCTGTGGCATCCTCCCTATGTCCTTGACGTAACGAAGTATCTCAAGCCCGGTAAAAATCAGATCAAAATCCGTGTATTCAACACGGCGTTGAATGCATGGTCAGCGCTGCCTCCGCATAATTATGCACCGCTCATCGCAAAGTATGGAGATCGTTTCCAGATGCAAGACATGGATAAGGTGAGACCCATCTCGTCTGGGCTGCTTGGCTCCATTTATCTCGTAAGCGCGGAGGAGAAATGACACGTCGTCTGGCTAACCTCTTCATCGTTTTATTCGCATGTGCTGCTCCAGTCAGTGCTGCAACGGTTAATGTGAAGGACTTTGGTGCCAAAGGGGACGGCGTAACACTAGACACGGTCGCGATACAAAAAGCTATTGATACAGCTGAGGCTACCCACAGCACCGTAACCTTCGCGCCCGGAAGCTACTTATCCGGCTCAATTTTTGTGAAAAGTCACGTCGTGCTGCAGATCGACAAGGGTGTAACTCTCCTGGGATCGCAGCGACTCGCGGACTATCCGGTGATGCGCACGCGCATCGCAGGTATTGAGATGTTGTGGCCGGCAGCTCTGGTTAACATCTCTAACCAAACCGATGCGTCGATTGAAGGGCCCGGGACCATCGACGGTGATGGCAAGATCTTCTGGGAGAGCTATTGGAGTTTGCGTGAAAAGTACGAATCACACGGACTCCGCTGGGCCGCGGATTATGATGCCCAACGACCGCGGCTTATCCAGATTTTCAAATCCTCAAACGTGCACCTGGGCGGAGGGCTGCACCTGCGTCGCTCCGGCTTCTGGACCGTGCACATCTGCTATTCGACGGGCGTTACCGTCCACGGCATCACAATTCGCAACAATGTAGATGGGCGTGGACCATCAACAGACGGCGTTGACATCGATTCATCTCGTCGCATTCTGGTAGAGAAAGCAGATATTTCGGTGAATGATGACGCGCTGTGTCTTAAGGCTGGACGCGACTCCGACGGACTACGTGTAAATCGTCCCACAGAGGATGTCATCATCCGCGACTCAATTGTTCGTGCCGGTGCGGCTGTTATCACCATCGGGAGTGAGACGTCTGGTGGCTTCCGCAACATACAGGCCTATAACCTTATAGGACTCTCCCCGGTTGGTGTCGGCATTCTGTTCAAGTCCGCTCATACACGTGGAGGCTGGTCGGATAACATTCTCATCCATGACATTACTCTGGCTGACGTTCCGGTGGTCTTCCGCATCACCATGAACTGGAACCCTAGCTATAGTTATGCAACGATCCCCGCTGAAATGAAGGACTATCCAGCCTACTGGAAGATTTTAGCGACACCTGTTCCACAGGCGGAGGGTCGAGCGAATTTCCATAATGTGAAGATCTGGAACGTAAAAGCCACCGGGGCAAAGACTGCGTTCGATGTAAACGCGTATCCCGAGATGCGACTCAGTCACTTCAGGTTTAAATCGCTTCAAATTGAAGCCGCCACGGCCGGCCACATTTACGATGCCCAGGATTGGATATTTTCCGCCGTCTCCTTGACGACAGCCGACAAGAGCGTTGTAGCGCTGTCGGACGATGCAAATATCAATGGTATCGTCTCCCTCGAAGTATCAAAGCCAACTAAGACCGAGCCTTCAGTAAAAAGCTTTGCGGAACAGGACAGAAACTAATGACGGCGACTCGATGGATTCATACGCTCATCCTGGTGTTACTTTGCTCTGTGATCGCTCCACTGCGCGGGCAGAGGTCCCCCATGCCGACGCCAGCAGAGCAGCAAGGCATTGACACCGATACGGCCCGCCACTTTGGCGACGCTCCGCTCGACCCAGGTCCATTGGCAGAGGATCTATCGCCTGCGTTGACGGCGGTGGATATAGATAAGGCTACGCGCAAGGTAGCTGATTGGGAGATGGCAAGATCTCAACTGTACTTCGATCGCATATGGACCTGGAGCGTCCTGTATAGCGGCTTCATGGCTGCGTCGCAATCTACAGGAAATCCAAAGTATCGCGACGCCATGACCGCGATGGCGGAAAAGTTCAATTGGTCGCTGCGCAACAGGTTGCCCAATGCAGATGACCAAAGTGTGGCACAGACCTACCTCGAACTCTATCTTCTCGATGGCAAGAAGGATGCGGCAATGATCGCGCCTACACGCAGCGATCTCGATGCGGTCATGAAACTTAATACCTTGAAGTCAGGGGATTCGAGGCTGCCATGGTGGTGGTGCGACGCGCTGTTTATGGCGCCACCAGTGTGGGCGCGGATGTATGCGGCAACTGGCGACCATCGTTATATCAACTACCTCGATAAGCAATGGCAGCAGACTTCCAATCTGCTCTACGACAAAGACGAACATCTCTATGCGCGGGATGAATCCTACAAAAGCAAGCTCGAACCGAATGGGAAGAAGGTCTTCTGGTCGCGTGGCGAAGGCTGGGTGATAGGCGGCCTCGTGCGGACACTGGAGTATCTGCCCGCTAACGACCCGCGCAGAGGATTTTATATTGATCAGTTGAAAGAGATGTCTGCACGCGTGGCTGGCTTGCAAGGCAGCGATGGTCTGTGGACCTCCGCTCTTCTCGATCCAAAGGACTATCCGGAACCGGAGATGTCAGGCTCGGCATTAATGATCTATGCAATGGCATGGGGCATCAATGAAGGCGTCCTTGACACAAAGATCTATCGCCCTGTGATTGAACGAGGATGGAGAGGCATGTTGCAGCACGTGTATGCGGATGGCCGACTGGGTAGCATCCAGCAGACCGGTGCGCAGCCCGCATACTACCTGCCGGGATCGAGCTACAACTATGGAGTCGGTGCATATTTGTTGGCTGCAAGTGAGCTTATGCGCATGGCCGTGAGAGATCGGCAATCAGCGGCAATCAGCACCGATCCAGGACCGACGATGCAGCTGAGCCTCCCCGAGAATTTCAAGCGCGATCTTCCAACGATCTGGCTGGTGGGCGACTCGACCGTCCGCAATGGGCATGGCGATGGTGCCCATAACCAGATGGGATGGGGTGATGAGTTTGCTCCCTACTTCAACACGAACATGGTGAACATCGTCAATCTCGCGATCGGTGGACGAAGCTCGCGGACTTACATCACCGAAGGCCATTGGGCCCAAGCGATGCAGATGATCAAGCCGGGCGACGTCGTTCTGATCCAGTTTGGGCATAATGATGGCGGAGCAGTCGACGATCCCGCTCGCGCAAGAGCTTCGCTTCCTGGCGTGGGCAATGAGACCCGGGAGATTTACAACCCAGTGCAGAAACGCCCTGAGTTAGTTCACACATTCGGCTGGTATATGAAACAGTATATTTTAGGTGCGAGAAGCAAGGGGGCAAAGCCAATTCTGTGCTCTTTGGTTCCTCGTAAGATATGGGCAGACCGGAGTATCGTTCGTGGTGCTTCAACCTATGGTGGATGGACGCACGATGTCGCGATAGCACAACGCACCGACTTCATTGACCTCAACGAGATCACCGCCCGCAAGTACGACACGATGGGACCCTCAGCGGTTGAGGCGCTCTTCGGTGACCCTCATACGCATACGACCGTTGCGGGAGCCATCATCAATGCGGAGAGCGTGGTCGCAGGCTTAAAGGATCTTCCTGATGATCCAGTAAAAAATTACTTTTCCGCGAAAGGGAAGGCAATTATTCCGTCCAGCGTTAAGTAATCAGTATGGTTATTATCGTAATTCGCGCACAGAGTAGAAATTCAATCAGTAGCTAGTCTTATGTGGTGAAACTCTTGGTTTGTGGATAGTTTGTAATTGCCGTTCTCCTTTCGAAGATGCTGTCTGAAGGAGCGCTTGTTCAGACGAGGATACGCGCTGACAAGTGAAGAGCGGTCGTTTGCGTAGTAGAAATGCTTGTTGATCATAACGAAATGAATAAGTTAAGAAATGAGGACGGTCGATTGCAACGAGTCGCACAGGTCATTCAGTTGAATCAAAACGACGAGGCTGCATATATCCGCTATCACGAGCAGGTGTGGCCCACGGTGCTTGCGACTATCACCGCATGCAATATTAGTAACTACAGTATTTTCCTCCGCAACGGTCTATTGTTCTCTTATTTTGAGTATTCAGGTTCTGACCTTCCTGCAGACATGGAAAAGATGTCTGCGTGTGTCGATACTCAGCGCTGGTGGAGCATCATGGATCCCATGCAATCGACGATGCCCGACGCTCTCCCTGGTGAGAAGTGGAGCAACATGCGCGAGGTTTTTCACTTTAATCCTGTTCCAGCAGCGCAATCGGAGAGCGGCGATGTAAAGACTACTGACCCGAGCCTTGATCGATTGTGAAGAGAGCTCGGTTGGTGCAATCCTTGCATCAGGAGAGATAACGCTTAGGTGGAGGTAGTGAGAGTTGGGAAAAATGAAAACCAGCAGACGGAAGTTCTTGCAGACATCAGCCCTTTCTGGATTGGCATTGAGCGCTGCGCCGACGGTGGCATCGACGTTGGCAGGAACTTCCGGCACGCGGGCAGAATCCTCAGCATCTCGCAGTCCGAACGTCGTGTTGATTTGCTGTGACCAGATGCGTGCCGACTTCATCGGCGCCTATGGAGAGAACTCAAAGTCCTTGACCCCCAATATTGATCGCATGGTTGAGCGAGGAACATCGTTTAAGTATGCAATGACGAATCAGCCTCTCTGTTCGCCCGCCAGATCCTGTATGATAACTGGCCGGTATGCTACGGAGACCGGAGAGTGGAAGCTCGCCATTGGAATGGACTGGAAGCTGCCGACGTTAGCTTCCGTTCTTAGGGAAAGCGGCTACACGGCAAACTTTATCGGTAAGTGGCATCTCATGAAGCGGGATGAAGTGACTCATGCCGGCTTCGGGTATGTTCCTCCTGAAAATCGGGGTGGCTTTCTCGATTTATGGGAGGGTGCCAACGAACTCGAATGGACAACGCATCCGTATGAAGGCACAATATGGGACGCCAATGGACGGGAGATCACCTACAAGGACGAATACCGAGTCGATTTTCTCACTGATCGTGCCGTAAAGTTTCTGCGTCAGCCGCACGAAAAGCCTTTTCTGCTCTATGTGTCGCAGTTGGAGCCGCATCAGCAGGATGACGCAAAGCACATCGTGGCTCCCAAAGGATATGCAGCGCGCTTCCAAAACCCCTTTGTCCCAGCGGATCTAAGACCCCTACCCGGTGACTGGCAGCAGGAGTTACCGGACTACTATGGTTGCATTCAAAAAATCGACGAATCCGTTGGAACGATTCTTAGGACGCTTGAAGAACAGAATCTGCTCGATAACACGATCGTCGCGTTCATCAGTGATCACGGGTGCCAATTCAGGACCCGCAACCCAGAGTACAAGCGCAGCCCGCATGATAGCTCGATTCGCATCCCATTCGTCATTCAAGGCCCCGGCTTTGACCACGCAATCACGCTATCCGAGGTCGTGAACCTGATTGATCTGACACCAACCCTCCTTGCTGCAGTTGGTGTCCCTGTCCCTGAATCTATGAAGGGCAAGAATCTTGCACCTCTCATAGTGTCTCCCGAGGCGCGACGACAATGGGATAACACGGCTTATATCCAAATCAGCGAATCGATGTTGGCCCGCGCAATCCGCACGAAGGACTGGTGCTACTGCGTCGTGGACCGCAGTAAAACCGGTCGTGAGCAGCCATCCAGTCTGCACTACGAGGAATATCAGATGTATAGCCTCGCGGACGATCCCGCGCAGCAGGTCAATCTTGCGGGTCGCAAAGAGTTTGTCAATCAGGCAGCACTCTTACGGGCGGAACTGAAGAAGTGCATGGTTGCTGCCGGCGAGCAGGAAGCCGAAATCATGCCGGCAAAACTTTATTCGTAGCATGTAGAAACTCACTTCATCGCAAGCATTTGCATGCGTGACGGCATCCAGGTTGCAACGCCATGCTTGCACTCGACCGAATTCGCTGTGAATCGAAGCGTAGCCGGCTTCAGCCCAGGATGACTTGCTGTCACTATGATGCTTCCCGCCGTCAGTGTCGACCGAATTGACACGCGGTTGATGCCGAGTTCCGTATCGATAAAGAGGTTATTCGTCGATTCGATCTGACCGCTGTTGTATCCGCCGCGCCAGATCGCTGGACCCCGGCACGTGAAGTCGATCCGCATCTCTGCTGTTGGGCACCGCTGGCCCCTGGCATCGACAACCTCCACATCGATGAGCGCGACATCCTGTCCATCGGCCTGCAGTCCCATGGGCCCCAGGATTGGAGTTAGCCTAATCTGCGTTGCCGGACCTGCAGTGGTGAGCTCATGCTCTGCCACGGGCTTACCTCCGCTTCGGCCAATCGCCCGCAGGGCACCCGGAACAAACTCCGTATCCGGAAAGGAGAATATATAGCCACTTTCCGGCGTCGAGTTCACTCCGTGTGCCGTACCATTCACAAATAACTCCACCGATCCAGTGTTGGCGATGACATAGATGGTCTTCACAATCTTCTTTGCACCCGGCCCCGTGGGATAACTCCAATGGCCGAGGATGTGCAGATCTGGCTGTTTGTTCTGTATCACTCGTTCGGCAAAGTAAATCTCCTTGGGCAATCGAACAGCATCCACCTTACCGCTTACGCGCGCTACTTCGCTCGAGTCCTGACGTCCGTCGGCGTTGGAATCAGAAAAATAAATGGAGGCATAGCCTGACCACTTTGAGTGAGCCGGATCTGTGTTTGAGATGCGATTCTGCCAGTACTCCCAATAGCGCTTAACCCCCGCCAGGGCGAAACTCTCAGAGGTGTATGCATACGTATCATTAGGGCCCTTCTTGAAACCGAAGAACGGTGGCGAATCGTCGTCCCAGAAGCGTCTCGCGCCCTCATCGCGGAAGTCCTCAGCTTCAACGATCGGCGCGCGATTGCGCCGTTGCGCGCTGTAGCCGCGGAATAGTGCATCGGGTGTCTTCAACGCGTCGGTCTGCGGTGCTTGGCCGATCATCACTTCGTAGTACTCCGAAATTGAAGTTAGTGCGGAGTTCGCAGCAATATTATCGTTATCGCGATACCCGATCACGCGCCCGCCGTTCGGGTCCCACTGTTTACGCAGGGCAACTATCTGCTCCATCTGCTCGACCGTCAGCACGGTGTTGCCGGCCTCCCAAAACAGGATGCTTGGGTTGTTGCGGAAGTAGATCATCGAATCCCGCATGACCTCCACTCGTTGGTCCCACTGCCGTCCAATCGGATCACGTTCCTTATCTCCTGCGGGACAGATCTGCACTATGCCATGGCGTGCCATCGCATCAACATCCACGCGTTGCGGAGAAACGTGCATCCAGCGCACATAGTTCGCGTGGCTTTCCCGCATGAGTCTCGCATTGAAGTCGTGCATCCAGTCCGGATAGGCCTGACCGAGGCCAGCCCACTCATCACTCGAACGCTGAGCATAACCTTTCAGATAGACAAATCTATCGTTGATATAAACGCCACCGGTGCCGACGCCTCCCTTGAACGCTGTTTTGCGGAATCCGGTAACTGTGTGCGAGACATCCACGACCTTTCCGTCGACCCTGAGTATTGAATAGACGTCGTAGAGGTAAGGATCTTCCGTGCTCCAGAAGCGTGCTTCTTTGATCGATCCAGTTGCGATCTGAACACTCTTCTCGCCATCCACCATATCGACAGGGTCAGCCTCGAAGCGAGCTTGGATCTGTCCTGCAGCATCGACGACGACAACCGACAGTCCAACTGTTGCGCGGTCTCCCGAGCCATTCTTTACCTCAGATTCAACTGTCAGGTCCGCCGTCTTCTTTCTAATGTCGAAGTTCTGCGCATAAACGTACACTCCCTGGCTTTCGAGACCGTAATAGAGCGGCAATGTCTGGTGAATCTTACCCGTAACATGCAGCCACACATGTTGATTGATGCCGCCGAAGTCGGGGTTGAAGTCATTCGTATTCCATTCGAACTCTGTGCCCGTGGCTCGTTCCACGTAGCTCGTCCGGTTGTCTACCTTGACCGCCAGTACGTTGTCCTTCCCCCCTGTCAGTAGCATATCTGTGATGTCGATGCCATAGGCGGTAATACCGTTTTCGTAGAGACCAACCTGTTTCCCGTTGAGGTAGATGTCTCCAGCCTGGCGTATGCCTTCGAACTCGAGGAAGATTCTGCGGTCCGAGATGTCAGAGGGGAGGCAGAAGTGCTTGCGATACCAAGCCACCCCCTTATAGGTTCCGCGGTCGCCGCCACCGTGCGAGATTAAGGTCCGGAAGGAATCCACATCGTTGAATGTGTGCGGCGTGCTGACCACAGACCACTTCGAATCGTCGAACTGGATCGCTTCAGCGCCTGTCACATCCTCGCGTAGGAATCTCCAGTCGAGATTAAAGTTCAGTAGGACGCGAGGAGATTCCGGCGGTGTGTAGGATGGGGATACTATAGCGGCAGATACCGGATAAGCCTGCCTGAGTACGGTAGCCAACCCTGCTGTTGCAAATGCTGCAGCTCCTATAAATTTACGGCGAGATAGATCGTGAGATGGCATCAGGCTTCCTCGTTTCTTTACGGGTTAAATACAGCGCAGTGCTATAGGATATTTCCTGAATACTTCCTTGTTACGCAGGGAAATGAGTTAGGGCCGCTGCGTAGAGCCATATTTCTGCTGCATCAGACACCGAGTGAAAGCACCGAATACTCCACACATTCCTAATGGAGATCCCGTGCAGTGACGATGGGAAGGCTGGCTGACGCTGATCCGAGCCCTTCGCTTGAGACCGTCACAGTTACATTGCCTTTGGCTGCGGTCGCACGAACGATCGCAATCGCTGTTCCATGGAAGGCTGCCCGATCAGAATGCTGGAACCCGGAGTTATCCGCATTGTCTGAATTGTCCGTTGCAATAATCTTTCCTGGTCCGTTCACTGCGAAGTGAAGAGCTGCGTGGCCATCAGGAACCCAAGTACCTTGAGCATCCGTGATAGCGGCACGCAGATAGGCAATGTCATCCCACGAGTTCGACAGACGTGCACGTTCCACCGTCAGGGTTAGCTTCGCCGGTTTGCCTGCGGTGTGCAGCGTCTCAGTTGCACAAGCCATGGTGTCGTTTTTCCCTGCGGCGCGCAGGCTCCCTGCTTGGAACGGCACGGACCACTCGATCGGGCGTGCATCGGGGTTACGCGGCTTGCTACCCAGTGACCGGTCATTCAGAAATAGTTCAACCTCTTTGCAGTTTGTGTAAACCTCGACTTGCTCATCATGCGGCAACAGATTTGCAGGCGTCCAATCCGCGAAAACAACCTGTCGCGGACGATATTGTTGCGCTTCATAGCCAGGATCGGTGGGAGCCAGTGGAGTAGGTGCTACACGCCGCACGATATGGATTACCGGTGTATCGCCCCACCAGCTCTGCCGCTCCAGCCCGTCCGGCTTTGGTGCATCCGTTCGGTCATACAGGCCGCTCGCGTCGCCTATCACCGGCCAGTGCCGCGACTCGCCCAGGTAATCCGTTCCGGACCAGATGAACTCGCCGGAGAACTCTGGATGATCGCGCATCACCAGCCATGTCGCTCGGTCGTGGATATCCTCTGTGCCGATGATCTTGCGGCTCGGCTTCTGCGCGTGAGCTGCGAGCAATTCATCGGTACGGTAGTTTTGCCCCACGACATCCAGCATGTCCGCAAGTCCGTCCTCGTAGTCATGACTTGTGTTTGGGCGAAACAGCGCCATGGTCACCGGCCTCGTCGGGTCATTCTCGTGAAAGGTATCAACGAGTGCGGCCAGAATCGGTTTCGCAATCAGCGGATGTGGCGTGTCGTGGATCTCGTTGCCGGCGCTATACAGAATGATGCTCGGATGATTGCGATCCCGCCGCACAGTGTCGCGCGTGTCCGTGAGATACCACTCCTTGAAGTAAAGATGATAGTCGTAAGGATTCTTTCCCACAGTCCACTGGTCGAACATCTCGTCCATTACCAGAAAGCCCATGCGGTCACAAAGATCCAAAAACTCCGGTGCAACCGGATTATGTGCTGTGCGGATTGCGTTCACGCCCATCTGCTGCATCGCAGCCAGCCTGTGTTCCCATGCGCCGAGGGGCGCAGCCATACCGAGGCTTCCCACATCGCTGTGCAATGCAACACCCTTGATCTTTACGTTGCGCCCGTTCAACCAGAAGCCTGTGTCGGCATCGAAGTGAAATTCGCGAACACCGAAGTGAACCAGATCGGTGTCACTCACCTTCCCATCAGAGATTACCGTCAACTTCAGGCGATACATTACCGGGTGTTCGATATCCCAAATCTCGGGTTTATGAACCAGTGCGGCAATATCAAAACTTTGCTGGTGTCCCGCGGGGATGACGCGGGTTGAACTAGCGACCGCGTCAACCTCATGTCCTTCAGAGTTGATCAATGTTGCCGTCAACGAAACTCTGGCCGGAGCAGTGGAATCGTTCTGTACCGCACTCTGCACCTGCACTGTAGCCGAGGCCCTGGAGACATTCGGTGTGGATACGAAGGTGCTGTCTCCAACGGTATGCACGGAATCTTCAATCAGTAGCCGTACATGCCTGTAGATACCCGCTCCTTCGTAGAATCGTGATGCCGGCTGTCTGGAATCGTCTACTCGCACTGCAAGGACGTTTGACCCTCCATCGCCGAAGAGCAAATGACCTGTCAATTCATAACGGAGACTCACATAGCCGTTAGGCCGATGTCCAAGCAGGAAGCCGTTGATCCACACGTCACTGTTCGCCATAATGCCATCGAACTCGATGAAGATGCGTCTTCCGGCATCGCGCCGAGGCAGCGCAAAATGTTTTCTGTACCAACCGGTTCCTGCCGTTGCAAACGCTCCCGTACCGCCCGATGGATTGCTCGCAGCAAATGGCGTCTGGATCGCCCAGTCGTGCGGCAGATCGACGCTCACCCAGTCCTGGTCGTTGAGTGCTGGATCAGATCCAGCAGCGCTGTCGGTGGGCAGAAATGCCCAATCATGATCGAAGGGCTTCACCACTCTTGGTGATTGTGCCCTGATCAGCGAGGTGCAACACCAGCCCATCACGAGGAAAAAAACGATCGGCTTCCTGATGTATCTCCGATGCCTGCTTGTCACGCGGTTCTCCGGGCTGTCATTCGAATGCGTGAAAGGCCGCCGCCATCAGACCTTGATGGTATCTGCTTTGATCTATGCGATACGGTACTGGCGGCCTGGTGTGATGTCAATAGAAAAGAAATTTCTTCAGAAGAATACGGCGGGCCTCTTGGATGACGCCTTGCCGCAGTGCGTTGCGATGGCTCTGCCAGAGCCAAGTCCGAGCACAATTGTTGCTCCATCAATCAACCGTCGGCGGCTCCTCGACTGTTTGGTCTTTCGCGCTAGATGTAAGCCCCACTATCGTTAGCACTACATCTTCAACAGAAAAGGTTCGCCCGGACGTTGCCCCCATCTCCCGAGGAACGAGTCGCATATTTCAAATCAACAAGTCATATTTTTCTGCGAACATTATTTTTCTATTGACACATGTATGCCTGGCCACATATTGTTTGGCTGCTACGAAACACACCTAGCTACGCGTTCTTTATTTGGAGAGACCATGACTGCCCGAAACATCGATTCACCTAACCCGCGCAAATATTTCTTTCCCTCTCGCTTGTTTAGAGCGAAGGGCTGGATCAGCGCGTTGGCGTTCCTCGCTGCGTTCCTCTCTGCTCCCGCGGTCCTGGCACAGATCGCCGGTGAGGGTGCCATTGTGGGCCGCATTACTGATCCCAGTGGCGCAGTTATTCCTGGTGCAAGCGTCACGGCCACCGAAAATGCAACTCACGTTAGTACCTCCCGTCTGGCGACTTCGACCGGTGTCTACTCTCTGACGCCCCTCCCGGTCGGCGAATACACCGTTTCTGTATCGGCGGCGGGATTTCAAAAATCGGTGCAGGAGCACATCCAGGTAGACGGCAACCAGTCCGTCGGCCTGGACTTCAAGCTTATTGTTGGCAACCAGACGGAGACGTTGACTGTCACCACGGCGCCCGCAGAACTGCAGACCACGAACGCCACCTTGGGCGAAGTCATGGATAACGCTACGTATGAGCAGTTGCCCTTGATCATGAACTCTGGCCCGCTCGACCCAACCGCCTTTGTAACCTTGATGAATGGAGTAGCACCGATTGGGCGATCTGGAAGCTTCAACGGTGGCGGAGGTAGCGCAGGAAGAGTGGATGAAATCTATCTCGATGGCGTTCCCCTAACACTGATCGACATGCAGGGAGACAACCGAAATGTTCAACTGGGCGTAAGTCTCGATGCCGTGAATCAGTTTCAGGTAGCAGTCAGCGGCCAGAGCGTTCAGTTTGATGGCTTCGGCGCGGCTAACTGGACCACTAAGTCCGGTACCAACCATTATCACGGTCAGGCCTACGTTGCCTTCCGCAACACGGCTTTCGATGCATGGGGATACTTCGCAAAGGCCGCCACCACAACGACACTGGTAAATGGAGTACCGACAAAGGTGCAGATCCCGAAGCCGGCCGAGCATCAAGACGAAGAAAGCTTCTCCGGCGGAGGGCCCGTCCGAATTCCCCATCTCTACAATGGAAAAGACAAGCTGTTCTTCTACGGTTCGTATGTACATTATCACCAGACCGTGGGTGTCAATCCGAGTCTTTACTCCGTCCCGACCTCCCTGGAGCGCCAGGGAAACTTCACGCAGCTAAGCGACAATACCAAAATCTACGACCCCACCACCACGGTCTGTACCGCTGGCGATGCAAGCTGCACCAATTCGCAGTTTGTCACTGGTGGAGTTGGGAACGTGATTCCGGCAGCCGAGATCTCACCGCAATCCCAGTACCTGATGAGTTTCCTTCCGACCGCGGACAATGACAATGTCACCCAAAACAATTTGCTGACCGGCATTCCGCAAGGCAACTCGAACTGGATTGTAGATGGAAGAGTCGATGCCCAGATCACTCCCGCGCAGCGTATTTCCATCATCTCTGATACAGGCGTGCGCAACTTCCTCCCCTTTGAAACGGGGGCTACTACGCAACTGCCGATCCCATATGCTGGCGGCCAGAACGTTTCGGAGCATTTCACCGCGGATATCATCGAGGACAATTACGTAATCTCAAACAACGCGGTCAATAATTTCAGGTACGCGTTCGTGCGTGGCTGGGGAGGGGCTGGAAGCCTCACCGAAGGTATCAATAAGTATGAATTGAGTACAGCGGGCTTTGGTAATCTGCCCCCCGGCGAGGCATCGGATTCATTCCCTCTGGTCAACTTCAACGGATTTGCAGACAATCCAACTACTTGGAGCAGCGATGATGGGTATCTGCAAAATGTGAATACATATGAGGCCGTAGACAACCTCATTACCACGCACGGCGATCACAATATTACCTACGGAGCGATCTTTCAGTGGCTCAATGAAAATGAGTCGAGCCATTACACTCCTACTGCTCCGCTGGATCTTTCCTATAGCAACGTCAATACGGCTGGGTACAACGCATCCGGCCTGATCGAGAACACCAATAGCGGTAACCCTTTCGCCAGTTTCCTTCTGGGAGCGGTCAACAGCACGGGCTTCAGCATTCAGCCCTTCTCCACCCTGGGCGCACGTTACAAGGCATTCTCACCTTATGTCGAGGACAATTGGCGTGTTACTCCAAAGTTGACGGTGAACATCGGTCTACGCTGGGACCTCTACACTCCTTATGAGGAGGTGCAGAACCGCTGGTCGTTTATGAATCCGCAACTCGTCAATCCTGCAACTGGGACCTATGGCGCGATCCAATTTGCTGGCTATGGAGTCGATAGCTGCGACTGCAGAACCCCGATCAAGACCTTTTATCGCAATCTTGGACCGCGACTAGGCTTCGCTTACTCGCCCGGGACCAAGACCGTCATCCGCGGAGCGCTCGATATCCTCTACGCGCACGGTAGCGGAGTCGGCGGCGCTGGAGGAGCCAATAACGGAACTGGCCAGACTGGTCTGACGGCGAGTGCGGAATTCCCAAGCTCCGGCCAGCGGGGAGCTATCCCGGCCTTCTACATCAACAACTCCCCGGACTTCCAGGCGCTGGGTATCTCGAACGTCAATCTACCGGCGTATAGTGTGCATCCGTTCATCAATCCCATCGTCAACGCTGGCAACTATATCAACTCTGGCATTAATCCTCAGGTCAGTGCTGGCAGCCCGGTGACTGCGCAAGGGGTCAGCTATGCGGATCCGGTCATCGGAGGGCGTGCGCCTTACGACGTCACCTATAACTTGGGCGTGCAGAGGGCTGTTACCAGCACACTTACCGCAAGCCTTGATTTTTCAGGCAGCGAATCGCATTTTATTTATGGTGGCTCGCGCGGTGCGATCATCAATCAACTCGACCCGCAATATGAAGTTCTTGGGTCTCTCCTTAACCAACTACCAGGTTCAATCGATACAAAGACCGGCCTGACCTACTTGCAGGATGCTCAGGCGATCATGGGCGCTGGCACGATTGGCCTTCCCTACGCCAACTTCGGTGGTCCTCAAGCTACCATTGCAAGTATGTTGAAGCCGATGCCGCAATACGGAGGAATATCGGATACCTTCGGCTATGTCGGCAACTCAGTCTATGAATCTGTGCAGTTCCAACTCCAGCAGCGTCCGTGGCACGGCCTCTCCTACACCGTCAACTACACGTACAGCAAAGAAATGGACGACAGCGGGACGCACCGCTCCGGATGGGCCATTCCGGGTAACGTGATGACTGACGGAATTCCCCGTAAACAAGGCGAGGCTGACCGTTCCCTTGGAACTGGCGACATTCCTCAAATGCTCCACATCTATGGAGTGTGGAATATTCCGGGAACGCACCGCCAACATTCCTTCGTCAATGGGCTGACCAACGGCTGGAATATCTCTTGGATCTACAGCTACTACTCCGGTTCGCCGTTGGCGATCACCGCCAGTGGTTGCCAGGTCATCGGGCAGGGAACCTGCATGCCGAGCTACAACACCGCCTACAGCAAGTCTCCGCGCATGGGTGGTGGCTGGGGTAAGGGAATCACAGCAGCCACTGCAGGCACCCACCCTTACATCGACGCCACTGCATTCGTCATTCCCAATCAGACCTATCAGATTGGAAACCTCGCCAGAACCGGAGCCTACAACCTCTTTGGCCCTGGCGGCTTCGATATTGATAGTGCAATTAATCGCACCTTCAAAATCTATGACGGTATTGCCCTCACTCTTACCGCGACGGCTACGAACGTAACCAACGCCGTGCACTGGCGAGTTGGCAGCACCACGGTGACACCCGCCGCAGTATCGACCCCTGGCGCTAACAGCCTCGGAACCAACACCAACAGCAGCTTCGGTACCATTAGCGGCCAGACCAATGCGGCTCGCGATTGGCAGTTCTCTGCAAAGATCGTGTTCTAGCTTCTTCATCGATCACATGTTTGCGTGCTGCGATACGTTCTAATATGGCTGGTGGCATGTAAGTATATGTCACCAGCCTATCCATTTAGGTTATTCAGCCCAGACGGAATGAGTTCCTCCTTGAAAACCTTCATACTTCGCTCTTCACTCCTCCTCATGGTCATTGCGATCCTCTCCCCGTCCGGGTTTGCGCAGGGATTTCCACCCGCCAAAGACACCCGCTCAACGGCGAATATGCCGACAGCCGCGGAGATCAGTAACCCGCCCAAGTCCTGGATCGACAAGGACACGGGCCACCGCATCGTCCGGCTCACCGACGAACCCAACTCCGCCAGCTTTTACTTCAACGTGAATGCCTACACGCCCGACGGAAGCGAGATGGTCTATACGACGCCCGCAGGCATCTCCGTCCTGAACCTCAAGACCCTCAAGACACGCTCCGTCGTCACAGGCCATGTGCATACCCTCGTCGTCGGTCATAAGACCCCCAGCATCTTCTACACCCGGCCCGTTGAAGGTGCTCCCGAGCCGACCACTCCAGCCGAGTTCCGCAACACGCCTATGGCGATCTACGCTACCAACGTCGATACCGGCGTCACGAAGATGTTGGCCCGTGTGCCTCCCCGCGCCAATCTTGTGACAGTCAACGCCGACGAGACGCTCGCTGCCGGCACCTATGACGAGCAGGACAGTCCCGCCGATCAGTACGGACACAACCCTGGCAAGCCCGTGCCTGCTGGAACATCGCAGACCAGCCCGCTTGACCAGCCCGCTAACAAAGGTGAGATGATGGAGCGTCGTCTCGCCGCTCGTATCCCTCTTGTGCTCTTTACCATTGACCTTACAGGCAGCGGAAAAGTAACCCAACTCTTGCATTCCACTGACTGGGTCAACCACCTCCTCTTCTCCCCCAGCGATCCGACCGTGCTGATGTACTGTCACGAAGGACCGTGGCAAAAGGTCGACCGCATCTGGACGATACACACCGACGGCACCGGCAACCAACTCATGCACAAGCGCACGATGTTCATGGAGATCGCCGGCCATGAATTCTGGGGATGGGATGGAGATACCGTCTACTACGACCTCCAGACGCCCAAGGGAGAAGACTTCTGGCTTGCATCGATGAACCTCAAGACAGGAGAGCAGGTCTGGCGTCACATGGCCCGCAATGAATGGTCGATCCACTTCAACGTCAGCCCGGACAAGACCATGTTCGCCGGTGATGGTGGCGATCCGGGCCAGGTGGCCCATGCGCCCGATGGCGAGTGGATCTATCTGTTTCGTCCCGAGATGCCCAGACAGACCGATGGCATCAACCAAAAGGACTTTATCCAGCCGCGGGTGCTTCGAGCCGAGAAGCTGGTGAATATGTCCAAACACAACTACAGGCTTGAGCCGAACGTGAGCTTCACGCCCGATGAGAAGATGATTATCTTTCGCTCGAATATGTTCGGTCCTACCTATGTATTTGGAGTGGAGATCGCTCCGGCGGCTAAGTAGCAACATCGGCCTAGTCGCGCCCATGAATATTTCCAGAGCATAGCCCGACGCAGGATCGTCTCCTGGATACAGCCTGAGGGGCTATGTCCTTTGACCGGCCTGGGCTATGAGTGAGCCGTGACGGGCGCCGTTTCGCTAGCCTTGAGATAGTTGCCATAGCCCACAACGACTGTGGAACTCACCAGCAGGAAGAGGCCAGCAGCTACCAGCAGCTTGGTGCGGCGGCTGGTGCCTCGCCATTCCTTCAGTGCCAGCCCCCATAGTGTTGCGAAGATGATGATGGAAGCCATGTGCAGCGTCCAGCTGGAGAAGTCATACTTTCCCATCTTCGTCTGTCCCATGGAATAAAAGAAAAATTGAAAGTACCAGATAACTCCCGCCAGCATTGCGAATAAATAGTTTGATACGAGCGCGTTGGGGGTAAGTCGCAGATGCTGCATTGCATCGCGCGGATCAAAGTCCGCGATGGTTTCTCCAGACGGAGCTCCGGCCCGCATCGGATTGATTCCCGCCTCGCCTAGAAATTGCCCCTTGGACCCATTTTTGAGAATAAGAATGACCGACCATATAACGTTAGTGAAAAATCCTCCCCACAGTACAACGATCAGGATGGGAAGATTCTGCCATAGGTCAAGATCGTGATGTGCAAGCAGCGTGGACTTTGTAATCGCCCCAATCGGTGCCCCGGCTTTCAGTCCGAAGGCAAAAAATGAACTCATGATCCCGGCAAAGATCGCCACCGCAATGCCCTTACCGAACGAGAAGTCCAGCTCACCCGTCTCAAGCTTCTCCTCCGGTGTGATCTCTCTTTCCTTGGATAGACCTGCCAATCCATTGACGGCAACCGCGATCAGGCAAAGAAAAACTCCAGCAAGGATAATCTGACCCGAGGTCTCATGCACGATAGTATGAATCGAGCCATCGTAGATCGGTGGAATCAGCGTCCCGAACGCCGTGCAGAGCCCGAGCGCGATGGCATAGCCCAATGCAATTCCGAGGTAGCGGATGGCCAGCCCAAACGTAAGCCCTCCCACCCCCCATAGCGCTCCCCACAGGAGCGCGTAGTAGATGCTGGACCGAGGTGCGGAATACAGCACCATGGATAGATTTGGTACCAATAGCCCAGCGAGAACGGCCGGAGCCACAACCCAGGCGGCGAACCCCTGGACCAGCCAGTAGATCTCCCATGACCAGCGCTTGATTCCTCGAAAAGGAATGAAGTTTGTGGCGGAGGCGAATCCGCCGATCCAGTGATAGATCACACCGATAAATGGATTCGGTCCCACATGCCCTCATTGAGTTCAAAGTGATACAGCTCTTCCCAGACCGGTACCATCCTATCTGACAACCCACACGAGTGGAAACATACTCCCTATTGAATTATTTTCTAATACGCCACTGCACGGCATCTCCCGGCATCGGACAGCCCCTCTCTATGTGGCTTCCGCCCTTCGAGCCCTGTCCCCATGACCTCTGCTAACGTCTGTCCGAATCGTATATTTCCATAAGTTTCAATACGGAGTATATTTCTAAAATGTGAGATATCCGCCCTGGAGAATGAGCCAATATGCTAAACAACGTTGAACGTGCATCAGAAAGGGTCTGGACGGCCCTGGATGAATTTAAGATCGAACTTCCGTCCTGGGGCTTCTCCAATACTGGCACGCGATTTGGAAAGTTTGTGCAGGCCGCAGCGGCCACCACCGTGGAAGAAAAGTTCAGTGATGCGGCGCAGGTACACGCTCTCACCGGCGCCAGCCCGACCGTTGCTCTTCATGTCCTCTGGGACCTTCCCTGTGGCGCGTCTGACGTGCCCACCATCCAGGCTCTCGAAAAGAGATACAGCGTCAAAGCGGGTTCCATCAACCCCAACTTGTTCCAGGATCAGCAGTATAAGTACGGCTCCGTTGCGAACCCAAGTGCAGAGATTCGTCAGCGCGCGTTGGCTCACCTGCTCGACTCCGTTGCCATCGGGCAAGCGCTGGGTTCGCGCGATCTTTCACTGTGGATAGCCGACGGTTCAAACTATCCCGGAACTCAGAGCATCCGCAACCGTATTGGCTGGATGGAGGAGGTGTTGGGCAAGACACATGCTGCGCTCTGCGACGGCCAACGCATGCTCATCGAATACAAGCCATTCGAGCCCTGCTTCTACCACACCGATATTGCTGATTGGGGCATGGCGCTTGAGTTTGCACGGCGAGCGGGCCCCAAGGCGAAAGTGCTCGTCGATACCGGCCATCATTATCAGGGAACCAACATCGAGCAGATCGTCGCATGGCTCCTGCACCTCGGAGCGCTCGGTGGATTCCACTTCAATGACCGCAAATATGCGGACGACGACCTGACCCTCGGCTCCATCGATCCCTACCAGGTCTTCCGCATCTTTCACGAGATACTCAACGCAAGCCCCGAGGAGCGCACCAACATAGCCTTCATGATCGACCAGAGCCATAACCTCAAGGGCAAGGTCGAGGCGATGATTCAGACCGTCGTTACCGCGCAGGAGCTCTACGCAAAGGCGGCGCTGGTTGATCGCGAACGGCTCGCACTGTTGCAGCAGGGCTGTATGCTGGTCGAGGCCGAGGAGTGCTTGCGTTCCGCATTCTGGCAGGATGTGCGGCCCATCGTGCACAACTGGCGGCAAGCCCGCGGACTGCCCGTCGATCCCCTTAAGGCGCTGGCGGAGAGTGGCTACGTGGAGAAAATCACCAAGGAACGCTCAGGCCGCAACTCTGCTGCGGCGAGCAGTTACGCATGAGAACCCGGTTGCGGGCGCACTCCCGGGTGAAGCTCATTCTGTAGGCATAAGCGTATCCCTCCTGTAGCCTCGTAGTTCATTAGGGAAATCCTAAGAGGGTATTGGATAATGGTGCAGCTTCTATCCGATCCAGGCAGGTGAACATGGCAGCGCGCAAGACGACGAAACGCCTCTATCTTATCCCGGTGCTCTCCAAAGCACTCGATATCCTTGAACTTCTCCAGGCAGAGCACGAGCCGATGACGCTCGAGGCGATCCATCAGAGGACGCGTATCTCTAAGACGACGGTATACCGCGTCCTGAAGACGTTCGTGCATCGCGGATATCTATCTCAGGCCTCCGACGGAATGTATCGGCACGTGACGGGGCCCAAGAAGCTGCGCTTTGGTTTTGGTGGCCAGAGCGCCGATATGCCATTCTCCGTAGAGGTTACCGAGAGCCTCAAAGCAGCGGCCACGGCCGTCGGTGTTGACCTGTTCATTCTCGACAATTGTTACGACGCCGCCACCGCCGTGCGCAACGCAGAGGAGTTCATCAAGAACAAGGTGGATCTCGTCATCGAATTTCAGATTGAGCAGGACGTCGCTCCCGTCATCGGCGACAAAATTGCCGCAGCCAACATTCCGCTCATCGCTATCGACATTCCGCATCCGAATGCGACCTACTTCGGTGTAGATAACTACCGGCTCGGCCTGGAAGCTGGCGAAGAGTTGGTTACACATGCCATCAATCAATGGGGCGGCAAGATAGATTGGGTCATTGGCCTTGATCTGCAGGAGGCCGGTCAACTTGTTCAGAGCCGCATTACGGGTGCGTTTGAAGGCGTGCGGAAGGGCAGGCCCGATCTTCCCGTTGAACTCTTCGTGCGCATCGACGGACGGGGTCTGCGCGAGAAGAGCCGTAAGCTCATCTCAGATTTTCTCGATCGCCATCCCAGGGACAAACACATTTTGATCGCAGCCGCGACCGATTCAAGTGCTCTCGGCGCAGTGGACGCAGCCCGCGAGCACAAACGTGAAAAGCATATTGCTATCGTGGGGCAGGATTGCATCGCCGAAGCCATCGCCGAGATGCAGAAGGATAAGTCTCCGCTCATCGGCTCGGTTTCTCATGAGACAAGTTCTTACGGCCCGAGCTTGATGAGCCTTGGATTGTCCTTGTTGCGCGGTCAGACCGTTGCGCCGTACAACTACGTCACCCATAAAATGGTGACGCGAACTTCGCTGCTTTCAAGCTAGGAACAGGCGAGTCATTCCCGGGTTAGAGCTCTGCTCCGGCAGTGGATTGAGTCGCTCGACATCCTCCGTGAGTTGGCCGGAGGGTTGATTCTTAAATTCATACTGGAAATAGTTGCTGTATTGGTTGAACCTGTGGAATGATAGGTAAAGACTCGCTTGATGGAAAGGAATAGGAATTCAACATGACAGTGCATGGTGGCCTTCGGTTTCTGGCGGATCGCTGGGATGAATCCGTCGCGGCAACGCTCGATGCTCCCGAGTTGCTCCGATATCGCTCGAACCTGCTTGGCTCCGATCTTCGCATTACGAACTTCGGCGGCGGCAACACCAGTTCGAAGCTGGGGCAGGTTGATCCGCTGGACGGCAAGGTCAAAGAGATCCTATGGGTGAAGGGAAGTGGTGGCGACCTCGGAAGCATCAAGCGCACCGGCTTTGCCACGCTCTACCTGGACAAGCTTCTTGCTCTCGAATCCATCTACCGTGGTGTCGACTTCGAAGACGAGATGGTGGACATGTATCCCCTGTGCACCTTCGGCAACAACCCCGTCGCCGCGTCCATCGACACGCCCCTGCACGGATTTCTACCCTTTCCGCACGTAGATCACCTCCATCCCGATTGGGGGATCGCTCTCGCTGCCTCCGCCAACGGGAAGATCAAGATGGAGGAGTTCAACCAGGAGTTTGGTCATAAGTTAGTGTGGCTGCCATGGCAGCGTCCCGGCTTCGAACTTGGCATGATGCTCAAGAGGATCGTTGCAGGCACGCCGGGGTGCGATGGCGTGGTGCTCGGCGGCCATGGCCTGTTCACATGGGGAAACACGCAGCGGGAAAGCTACCTGAACACCATCACGATCATCGATCAGCTCGGTCAATTCATTGAGCGCCACGCGTCCACTGCGGGTCACAAGCACTTCGGCGGAGCCCAAGTCCAGACGCGTGAGGACCGCGTAGGGATTGCGACAGCCATCATGCCCGTGTTGCGCGGAGCATTGTCGCGCAAGCAGCGTTGGATCGGCAGCTACACGGGATCGCAGCAAGTGCTGGACTTCGTAAACTCTGCGAACGCGCAGAAACTCGCACATCTTGGAACGAGCTGTCCGGACCACTTTATCCGTACTAAGATTCGTCCCCTGTTCATCCAGTGGAACCCGGCTGGCGACCCCGCGGAACTCAATAAATTAATCGTGGCCGCGCTCGAAACCTATCGCGCGGAGTATGCGGAGTATTACCACCTGCATGCCACCTCTGATTCCCCAGCCCTGCGCGATGCAAGTCCAACCATCGTTCTGATCTCAGGCGTAGGCATGTTCAGCTTTGGCAAGAACAAGGCAGAGTCGCGCATCACAGGAGAGTTCTACGTCAACGCCATCGGAGTGATGCGGGGCGCAGGCTCGCTCGGCGCTGGCACAATCTGCGCGGACATCCCGCAGGCCGGTCCAGCAGCGTCGGCAGACCAGTTCACGATGTTTCAGAACTACGTGGCGCTACCTCCCAGCGAGGCCTTCCGCATCGAGTATTGGAAGCTCGAAGAGGCCAAGATTCGCCGTCAGCCGCCCGAGAAGGAACTAAGTCGAAGGATCGCTCTGATTGTTGGAGGTGGCAGTGGCATCGGCCGTGAGACGGTGCTTCTCGCAGCCGAGCGCGGAGCCCACATCGTTGTCGCGGATCTCTCGCTCGAAGCCGCGCAGGCGGCGGCAGAAGAAGCCAAAGCCATCGGCGGCAAGGAGTGCGCCGTCGCCGTTGCCATCGACATCCGCCAGCGCGACGCCATCAAGGCCGCCCTCAAGGCAACTGTCACAGCGTTCGGCGGTATCGACCTTCTCATCAACACGGCTGCCCTCTTCCCGTCCTCCCCCGACGGCACCATCTCGGACGCGCAGTGGGCGCTCACCCTTGAGGTCAACGTCACGGCAAACTATCTGCTCACCGACGAAACCTCGCACATCTTCAAGGCCCAGGGACTGTCCGCAAGCGTCGTCCTCACCAGCTCAGCGAACGCTGTCGTTCCCAAGCGCGGGAGTGAAGCTTACGACGTTTCAAAGGCCGCGCTTAGCCATCTTGTGCGCGAGCTCGCTGTTGCATACTCACCCCTGCTGCGCGTCAACGGCATCAGCCCCGCGACCGTAGTGAAGGGTTCGACGATGTTCCCGCGCGACCGCGTCAAGGCATCGCTCACCAAGTACGCCATCGCTTTTGATGAGAGTGCCAGTGACGACGTACTACGCAATTTACTTGCCGCGTTCTATGCCAAGCGCACGCTGACGCACGTCCCCATTGATCCAAAGGACTGCGCCGAAGCTATTCTCTTCATCGGTGGCCCGCGAGCACCCGTTACCACGGGCCACCTTTTCCCTGTTGACGGCGGCCTCACCGAGGCCTATTTGCGATGATGCCTGAAACTCTCGCTGACGATCCTCGAAAGGCCTCGACGTCGCCAGCGAGTCCAACAGATCGGCGTGCTCTCGTCGCCATCGATCTCGGTGCGGAGAGTTGCCGTGTCTCCCTGCTGCGTTGGAACAAAGCCGCATTCAGCATCCAACTGGTATACCGATTTCCAAATCATGCCATCGACAGCGCGGACGGCCTGCACTGGAACATGACTTTGATCTTCGACGAGTTGCAGCGCGGTCTCACCGCCTGTGCTGCCATTGCAACTGAAGGCATTCGCTCCATCGCCGTCGACGGCTGGGCCGTAGACTACGTCCGCCTCGATACCCAGGGCGCAGCCATCGCCGACCCCTTCTGCTACCGCGACCAGCGCACCCTGTCCAGTGAGCCCTCGCTGCATGAACGTTTGACTCCGGAGCGTATGCGCGACATCACCGGCATTCAAATTCTCCGCATCAATACGGTGTATCAGATGTTCGCAGAGAGTGCCGATCTGCGTCGCCAGCGTTGGCTCAATCTGCCCGAGTATGTGCTCTATCGCCTCGGAAGTCGTCCCGTCGCAGAGCGGACGAACGCTAGCCACACACAACTTCTCGACCTCGATGGACGTTGGTCTCCGCAGATCTTCACGGCCATCGCTGCGCCGATCGAATGCGCTCCCGAACTGGTGCAACCCGGAACCGATATTGGGCGACTGAGTGGCACACTGACCACGCTTGCTGCTTTCTCTGACACACGTCTCATCGCTCCAGCCTGTCACGATACGGCGTCGGCCATCGCGTCCATTCCCGATACCGCAGACGACTGGGCCTACATCAGTTCGGGCACCTGGTCCCTCGTCGGAACCCTGCTCAACGCGCCCGTCAATACCCCGCAGGCACGCGCGGAAAACTTCACCAATCTGCGTGGCGTCGATGGAACCTTCTGCTTTCACAGGAACGTCAACGGTATGTGGTTGCTGCGTCAATGCATCGAAGCCTGGAATGAGCAGATTGCCCTCACGGATGGCGAAGACGGCAAGCCTCTCACGATAGCCGATCTCGTCCATGCCGCTGAAGCATTTGCTCCGCGCGGCTACACGCTAGACGTGGATGACGCTGACTTGCTGCTTCAGGGCCACATGGTGCAGCGCATCAACGCCCAGCTTCGTCGCCGCAGCTTGCCTGAGTTCGATCCAACACCCGCCAACGCAGCAGAGCTTGCGTCATTTCTCTTCCACAGTCTCGCTGTCCGCTATGCCGAAGTACTCAGCAGCGTCGCTACGCTCACCGGGAAAAATCTCCAGCGCCTATATGTAATGGGAGGTGGCAGCCAGAATGAATTACTCAATCGCCTCACCGCCGAAGCAACCGGTCTACAGGTAATCCGCGCGGGTGCGGAGTGCTCTACAATCGGCAACTTCGCAGTTCAATTGGCAACACTCGAGGGCCACACCGATGCAATCATCCGGTCAACATCCGCCTGGGCGGCCCACCTCAATCCCCTATAGGGCACGCAGTCATCGCATTATCTATTGGCACGATCGCCTGTGATCTCTGCAGAGCTCTTCCCGCGAATCGCAGCGCCCTTATCCACTTCACGCATGCCACTTTTCCCTGGCTCACTAACACGCGATGCAGCTTAGCTGCGCTTGTTAAGGTCATGCAGGACAGCCATCGCCGCATTACGCCCATTGATGCCGATGACGCTGCCTCCGGGATGCGTACACGCACCGCAAAGATAAACACCCTGCATCGGCGTTCGTGCGGAGAGTCTCTTTGCGCCCATGAACGGCGGCAGGCACTCCCCCTGGAAGATGTGTCCGCCCGTGAGCCCGACGTTCTGCTCAATGTCCGGCGGCCCGAGCACTTGCGCATCCATTACCGCACTATCGATGTTGGAGCAGAAGCGCGCAAGCGACTTGAACGCAAGCCTCTTGACCTCATCACGCCGCGTCATCCAGGTGCCGTCAGTAAAGCGGTACGGCACATACTGGGCAAAAACAGACATCGTATGCAGACCTGCAGGTGCGACCGTCGAGTCGTGCACACTCTGGAAGTAAAGCTCACACCACAGGTGCTCCGGCAACTCACCCTGACGCGATGCAGCAAACGCAGCCTTCCACTCGGCGTGAGTCAGAGGAGCATTGATCTGAGCATAGTGATGCGGCGCATCCGTTCCCGGGCGCGCAATAAAGTTCGGCAACTCGCGCAGCAGCACGTTCAGCTTCACCGTGCAGCCCTCGATGGGCACTCCTTCCACCCGTGTCTGCCACGTAGCATCCGCCGTCTCCCCAAGCATCGCTAACGTTCGTCTTGGATCGGCATTCGAAATCACAACAGGCGCATTAATGCGCTCACCGCCGTCCAGAACAACTCCATCGCCGGGGATGATGCGAGCAACAGGAACCCCGCTGGCAACGACCGCGCCAGCCTCGTGCGCCGCATCGCAGAGATAGAACGATACCATGCCCATCCCTCCTTGCACGTAGCCCCACATGCCAGGCATCCCTCCCAGTCTGCCGGACGCATGATGAAATCGAATCGACGCAGTTCCTGGATCGAACGGGCTCGCATTCGTTCCGATCACGCCCTGCCCAAGATACGCGCTCTGCAGCCTCTCATCGCGGAGATACCGCTCAACGAACTCCGCCATCGACCAGTCGTAGAGCAGGTGCTTCGCCTCATCGTCTGAACCTAGCCGCTCGTCCACCTGCTCCTGCGTAGGAGCATCGCCGATCCACATGTCGCGATCACCCTCTGGCCGTAGCGCATCGCGCAACCGGCGAATTACATCATTCATCGCACGCCAGCCCTCGACATCCCCAGAAGCAAACCGCCGGATCTCCGCCTCGCATGCCGCATCATCATCCCACAACTGAATGCTTGAGCCGTCAAGAAACGGAACGAAGAGTCCATTCACCGCAGGCGTCCACTGAAATCCGCGCTCAGCAAGACGAAGCTCAGCCACGACGAGTGGATGCAGCAGCCCTGCGAGATAGGCGCACGGTGACATATACACCCCCGGAAATGGCTCCTCGACAGTGCATGCCCCTCCAACACGCTCGCGAGCTTCGAGTACCAGCACGCGTTTGTCGGCGCGTGCCAGATACGCTGCGCACGCCAATCCATTGTGCCCGGCGCCCACAATAACCGCGTCCCAGGTGCGCGTCGCGAGTTCACGCAACGACGCAGGCAGTCCAACTTTTCCAAGCACTGCGGCAGTACGTGAGAACATAGCTTCCCTCCTGTGATGCATTCACCCTACATCGCTAAAAGGTTCTATTCCACTAAAAGCTTTCCTGGCTACAGTAACAATTCACACTCTCTGCGTGCGATTCGATCCTGGTTCAACGCTCCGGCGCTCATCTCGGCGCCCCTCCGATGCGCATCTCAGCGATAGAGAAGGTATGGCGCGCGCCCTTCAAGATACGATGCAAGCGCAGGAGCCCAACTGGCTGCAATACTGCGCGGATCGTCACCACGTTCAATGGCATCGAGTGAGGCGCGGCTTCCGATCAGACGCAGCGTCTTCTCAAGTCGGAATTGCTCTGGGTACAGACGGTGCAGCACGCTCAAAATCTCAATGCCAAGCTCCGGCGAGTTGAGCGCGCTGCGATCGGTCAGAGTGACTCGCACTGCCTCGATTGTCTCGCCGTGGAAGGGGTAATGGTTTGCATCGTTTGTAACGGTGGTACTCGTTCCAGTAAAGCTGACGCCGTGTATATGCCGCCCATTGAGCGCCGCGGCGACCTCGTCCGCGTGCATCCACGCTGCGCCAAAAAGTTCGAATGGAGTGCTCGTGCCGCGGCCCACGGAAACTTCTGTGAAATCCAGAAAACCGAGCCCCGGATACAGCGTGGCAGCCGTGAGCGAACGCAAGTTTGGGCTTGGATTCGTCCACGGCAAACCCGTCTCATCGAAGTACTCAGACCTTGACCAGTACTGCATCGGAACGACGGTGAGGTCCACATCCAGGTGCATGGTCCCAACGATGTAGCGCGCCAACTCACCCGGCGTAAGCCCATGTCGAACGGGCAGCGGCATGAAGTCAATGTACGATCCCGGCCCGGTCGTCAGGTCCGCATCGGAGACCGGCCCCTGCACCTGTTCGCCCCCGATAAGATCAGGTCTATCCAGCACAACGATCGCGAGCTCATGGCGATACTCAGTCTTCTCGAGCGCCGCGGCCTCCAGAAAGTAGCCAATCACAGTGTCATACGTATAGAAGCGAACCCCTGCATCCTGCAGGTCGATCACGACAGCATCGAGGTCTTTGAGTTCCTCATGCGAGGGTCGTTTGTCAGCATCGGTCGGGCCGTAGAGGCTGGTAACGTGCAGGCCGGTAGTAGCATCCGTCTCAGCTCGGATGTGTGTAGAGTCCTGTCTCCCGAAGATGCCGTGTTCCGGCGAGAAGATCGTTGTGAGTTTTGCTCCTGCAACTTCTTTCGGCAGTTCTGTTGCGAGAATATCGACTGTTCGTCGTCCCGCGTGGTCAAGCCCCGTCTGGTTCGTAAGCAGGCCGATGTTCAGATGATGGTTGTGATGACAGGCAACCTCTGCCAACTGCTTGAAGTGATCGCTCTCTAAAACGTCAATGCCAGTGCGCGTATTCGGAATCTTTGTTGGCTCGCAAGGTGCCTTCGTCGGGTTACACACCGCGGCTGCCACGGATGGAGGCTCTCCGTACAAGCCAAGTGCTTCCGCCGCGGCCGTCGCAACTTCGCCTCGCAGGTTTGAGAGCGGTGGGTTGCCGCGAGGGTGAATCGCGTTTGCGAGCAGAATCACATACGTATCGGAGCCCGGGTCCATCCACAGCGACGTGCCGGTAAACCCTGTGTGCCCAAAGCTGCCGATGGGAAAGATCAGGCCGCGCGGTTTCGAGAAGCCAGTATCGATGTCCCACCCGAGTCCGTGAATATCCTGGTCTTTGATCGCAGGGTAGTGGGGTGCAAGTCCGGGTGCCGCAGGTCTGTCTCCAGCGGCGATAGACGCATGCTCGGCAGCGTTCGCTGTAGCTAGTTGGCCGGCATAGTGACCTGGCTGCTGTGGTGTGGTCATCAGCTCAAGCGTGGATTGCTTGAGGGGAAATGGGCCGATGTTGTGCAGAAGTTTTTCAAGCAGGGCACTCGCGTAAAGCGAAACATCGTGCGCGGTAGAAAAGACACCGGCGTGTCCAGCCACGCCGCCCATGCGACGCGTCGTAGGATCATGCACCGTTCCGCGCAGAAGGTGATCGAAGTCCGGATTAGTAGCAGGATCAGCTTTTCCTTCGTCGTCATGGGCCTCAGGCGCAATGCGTGGCAAAAGTGAGGTATTCCAATCGCCGCTTGGGCAGGCGTACTTCATCCGGCCGCGCGTTGGCTCTTCCCACGCAATCGCTGCACCATCTACCCGGTGCGGGCCGCAGACCTTCGCGAATGGAAGATAGCGTGTGTCCCGCATGCCGAGCGGCCGAAAGATGTGCTCCTCCGCGTAGACGTCGAGCGGCTGCCCGGAAAGCTGTTCGACGATGTAGCCGAGAAGAATAAAGTTGATATCGGAGTATTCGAAGTGGTCGCCCGGTGCCGCTTTGAGAGGCGTTGTAAGCGCACGATGAATGCCTTCAGTGTTATCAGGAACTGCAAGTCCCCATGGGTCCTTGAGATTCACGTCGGGCGCTTCGCCGGATGTGTGCGTGAGCAGCATGCGCAGAGTAACCTTCGCTCGCACGGGGTCGATCACGTCATTGACCGGTGGATTGAAGGAAGGGAGATACTCCGCGACCGGGTCGTCGAAGCTCTGAATCTTACCGGCTTCATAGAGTTGCATGATGGCCGTGGCAGTGCTCAGACACTTGCTCAGCGAAGCCATATCGAAGATCGTATCCTCAGTCATCGGTTCAGCCGGCGAAGGCCTTCCGTCGAGGCCGGGTTCGCCCGCCAGTTTGCGGTCGCCATACACATGCTCGAACTCAACGCGGCCATTGTGGCCGATGAGCACCACCGCGCCCGGCGGTCGATGTGTAGCCACTGCAGCTTCGATAAGCGTTGAGACCATGCTGAAGTCTGGAGTGGCGTGCCGCTGCTGCTGCGCCTGTGCCGAGCCAGCATTCACCAAGCAGAACAATGCCAGCAGAACAACCGTGACGCGGTGTGCTGATTGCTTGCCAAATATGAGGCTCGAGAGCGTGCCGGCGCCAAACGTAACAGCAGCACCGATGAGCACATACCAGGTCCATGCAACATGTGGAATCGTGATGGTGCCGAGGTGCATGGGAAACACTCCTTGCCAGAGCCAGAGATTGAGGACAAAGCCGACGACCATTCCAATGGCTGCGCCCATCTGCGTCGCGAACTTCATGAGTGTACCCAATAGGAACACGCCTAGCAGGCATCCATACGCAACCGATGCAATGGACAAGCCGATCTCCACCACGTGGCCTCTCCCCCCAACAGCAGATGCGTACGTCGCAATTGCGAACAGCACCAGCGCCCAAAGAAGTGTGGACGACTTGCTGATCATCGCGCGCTCACGGTGGTCTGCGTCAGGTCGGATGTGCATATAAAAATCGACGACCGAAGTCGACGAAAGGCTATTGAGCGCCGCAGAAAGATTCGACATCGCGGCAGCAAGGATCGCGGCCACCAATAGCCCGGCAATTCCCACCGGCATCTCGCTGACGATGAATGTTGGAAAGATCCTGTCAGCGCTCGAAAATGCCACGGGGTGTTGCGCATAAAACACGTAAAGCCCCGCACCGATCAGCAGGAATAGCGCAAACTGGATGAAGATCACGACGCCCGAGCTCAGCAGTGCCAGTTGAGACTCGCGCAGGTTTCGTGCCGCAAGCATGCGTTGTACCATCAATTGATCGGTGCCATGCGAGGCCATTGTGAGGAAAGTTCCTCCGAGTACGCCCGCCCAGAACGTGTAGGCCGTCGTGAGGTTCCACGCGAAGTTCAGCATGTGAAACTTGCCCGCCGCTGCCGCTGCTGCATGAATCGCTCCCCATCCTCCTCCTACGTGGGTGCCGAGCGTAGCAATCGCAATAACGGTGCCTCCTATATAGATCACCATCTGCACCACGTCTGTCCAGATGACGGCGGCCATTCCACCCTCAAACGTGTACAGCAGCGTGAGGGCGGAGATGATGCCGATGGAGAACACATCGCGCGTGCCAATGGCAATGCCCACCACGATCGACACCGCAAAGACGCGCACTCCTTCCGCAGCGGCACGCGTCAGCAGAAAGAGTCCGGCAGTGACCTTATGCAGCGACGGACCGAAGCGTCTATCGATCAGCTGATAGGCCGTCAGCATCTCACCGGCAAAGTAACGTGGCAAAAAGAGCATCGCCACCACTATGCGCCCCAGCATATAGCCGATGACGATCTGTATAAATCCGAAATCGCCAGCGAACGCCACACCGGGGATCGAGATAATTGTCAGCGTCGATGTCTCCGCCGAGACGATCGAGAGCGAGATCGCCCACCACGGAATCGTATTGTCGGCGAGGAAGTAGCTGCGTAGCGAGCGATCGGCGGGTGCTCCCGTGCTGGGTTTTTTGCGGAAGCGCAGGCCAAAGATCGTGATTCCGACGAGGTAGGCCGCAACCAGCAACAGGTCAAACACGCGCAGATGCTGGGGTATGGCGACATGTTCGAGCGCGGCTGCCAATAGAGCGAGATGCGTGCTGGGCAATCTGAATCCCCTGCTAGTGCATTAGAGTTGCGGTTGGCGCAGTCGCCGGGATAAGTGCATGAACCGGCGCTGACGGAATCCCCAGATCGCTGGCAGGCGGCAGCGTCTTCAATTCGGCCCACTGGCGTTGCGCGCTGCGAACTTTGTCCACGCGTGCGTACCATTGGCCAATCGTATAGTCGTAGTGTTCAAGCACCGTCCGCAGGCCATAAGGACGATACGTCATTCCCCACTGCTGCGCGAACATGTCGCGTAATTGCGAGTAGTTGTCGATGATGTCCTGTAGCCGCCCATTGACGCCGTTGATGTCGGACAGCAGAGCCGGAACCGAAGGTCGTGGGCGTTGCTGTTCGGGCGCAGGCACCATCTGCGCTGTAGCCAGCGCGCGGCTGTATCCTTCTGCCATCTCATCGGTGAGCTGGAATTTGAGCCCCAGAAAATCGATTCGTCGCGCACCAAACTCCATCGCGGAGATTGCGTCTGTCTCGCGCAGTTCCGGCTCCGCGGCTTTCGCCTGTGCGATCAACATAAGCGCGCGCTCGGCGTCTAGGCGCACGGCCGAGTTGATGGACCGCATCTTCTCCGCCGTCACCATCCCATCCTTCGACCATGGATCCATCCAGAACAGGGTATCGGTTCCTTCAGTATTTGAGATGACCTTGGTGTCGTGAAGCAGCGTCATCGCAGCCGTTAGTTCGTACTCCGCCTCGTTCAGTAGCCCCAGAGAATCTCCATGAAACACCTGCGCATAGCTCTGCTGAAATGCTGCGATCGAGGATTCTCCATGCTGCCACGCCGCAGCCGCTCCAAATAGAATGCCGTACCAGTTCATGTTGGCAAGAGATTCACCGTCGTCATTCCACAGCGTATCGAGCTGGCCATTCGCGCCATAGCGCTGACCGTCGCGCGTGAACTGCTGGATGTCCTCAAGCGCGAGTTCCTGGTTCGGCCATACCTGGCGGTAGTTGTTGATCGAGGGCGAAACCCACACCGGGATCCCCGCTTCGGTATACGGCTTCAACTCCTGTAGGAAGCCCTTTGGCTTGGGTGTATAGCCCCACGCGACGGCGATCATCTGGCTCTTGATCGTGCGCGGCATTGCCTTCAATAGTTCAGGATCACTCTGCGCAACGTCGCCCCAGAAAAGTATCTTGCGATGCAGCGGCTCGAGGCTGGCCACGATCTTTTGCAGGTAATCGATGTACACCTGTGCCAGCCCCTGCGTGTCGACCGTGGCCCTCGTGCGTCCAACGCCAAGGTCGATCGTCTCGTCACCGCCGATATGTAGAAAGGGGCTCGGATACAGTGCCGCAAGCTCCTTGAACATCGCGTCGATCAGAGGAAGCGAGCCAGGCTGACCCGGCGCTAACACTGCTCCATGTGGTGTCTCGGCAACATCCGCATAGGTCTCCCACGTCAGCATCTTCCGCAGATGCCCGATGGCCTCCTGCTCCGGCACAATCATAACGTGGTACTGCGCGGCGTACGCAACCAACTCACGCGCGTCCGAAGCCGAAACACTTCCGTCGGGCGGAGCAGGCAGCGGGTTCGATGCATACTGTTGCGTATTCTCAAAGTACGGCGAGTAAACATTCACCTTATATGCTGCGAGCGTGCGAATTAGTTTCTTCTGAAACGTGAGAGTGTCCACGGGACCGCGCGACAGGTCATCGTGCAGCCCTCGATAGCGCATCGCCGGCCAGTCATGAATCTCCGCCGTATGCAGAACCATTCCGCTCGGCAATCGTTCAATCAACTGTTTTGCTGTCTGTGCGGCGTAGAACAGGCCCGCGCTGGTCGCGCCCGTGAGCGTGAGCGTTCGGCTGGCGTATCGAATCGTGTAGCCCTCCGCGCGCATCTCCTCCGTAAAGCTCGGATCCGGATGCTGTGCCAGGCGATGCAGAATGATGCGCAACCCAGTACCCGCGGGGACCCCTCGGTCGGCCAGCGTCTGGCGCAGGTCGTTGGCCGCAAACGCATCCTCAGAGTCGCAGCCCGAGCAGATAACACTCGCCGTGCCCAACGGCACTTCCTGAACATTCACGACCTGCCGCGGTATCGGGATCAGGTGCAGCGTCGATTGAGCGTTTGCCAGGAGCGCGATCGGAAGGGTGGCGCAGGCCGCAAGCCTGGCACTGGAAACAAGTCGCATATTGCTACGGTACACGCGCGAAACAGCAAACACGAAATTCAATGCAAGGCAGAGTAAATTAGATCGGTGCGCTGCCGTTGATCACCGTCACTCCCGGCGGCGGGGAGAACGTGAAATCGCTGTCTGGCGCGGGCACATTCTCACGGATATCGGTGAATGCGAAGCTGGTTGTCGAGCCGTCCGTCTGCTCGATGCGCATCGCGCGAATCTGTCCCGCAGCATCGACGGTCAGCCCGATCGACAACACGGTCTGCTGCATCCCCTTCGGCGTCCCCGACAGCGTGTAGCCGCCATTCACCAGCGTCAGCGTAAGGCCGTCGAGTTCCTTGGCGATCTCCGTGTGTCCCAGCAGAAAGCGCAGCGGCGATCGCAGGTCGTCGAGTTGCTTAGCCGGTGTTCGCATCGCCTGCGAGTCGCCCGGCGTGTAGCTCACGGCATACTTTCCGTCCAGCACGAAGATCTTACCCGATGGCGCATCATAGGCCCACCGCATTCGTCCGGGTTTGCGCAGCGTGAGCGTTCCAGCTTCGGTGCGGTCCATGCCCATGCCCTGATAACGCTCGGTGAAGTGCGCCGTCAGCGATTGCAGATGGTTATAGTGCGCGTCCACCTTGCGCGCCAGCGTCTCAGCGGTTGGAGTCTGCGTCGGCGCGGCGAGGGCGGTCGAGAGTGTGAGTAGCAGCAGGAATGGCTTCAACATGTACCTCTATATGGTACGGCGGAAGTACCCCTTACCGCTTCTTCGGTCCGTCCACGCATCCCGTATTGCGCAGAATGCGCCGCACCTTCTTCGGAGAGATCGACAGCTTCTGCGCGACCAGAGACACGTTCTTTCCCATGTTGTTCCACACCTTAGGGATCACGAGTTCCGCGAACTCTTCCTCGATCTGTTGAAACGTCTTATTGCCCAACTGACCGTCCGACCACAACCTCAGTGTCTGGTCGATTCCGGTCGAGCGTAAAATCTTCGCCTTCAGCCGGCTCAGCTCCGTCACCAGATGATCGCGGTCGTCCTCGGTAAGCAGCGCGGCAGCCTTCGATGCATACTCGCGCGCAGTCTCCCACTCCGGCGGAAAGTCGTCGGCTGCCGCTGCTCCACGAGCCAGATAGGCCTCTGCCAGCAATCTCCGGTTCTGCGTATGTTGCGCGTGCCCGATAGCCTCATCCGCGTACTGCACGGCGCGATGCGCGTGAAACGCCGCGTCGGGCGACTCGTCCATCTCCTCCTCGGCGTGGGCCAGTTCCACCGCGGCTTGTAGAATCCGCGAGCGCGCCATCAGAATCACATCGTGCCGCTCCCGTCCCAGCGCAAACGCCTTCTCTGCTTCCGCAAAAGCCTCGTCCGTCTCCCCGCCATCCAGATGCAGATGCCCGGCATTTACCAGCACTGACCCAATGCCTCCCTGATGCTGATGCAGCACATAGATCTCGCGTGCCCTGCGCAGCAGTTGCAGTGCATCCTTCAGTATCTGTAAATACTCCGCATGGACGGCTCCGCGCACATGGTTGCCCTTCCACTTGGCCTGCATGTCGAGCGCGATCAACCGCTTCACATACGCAGCATTCACCAGGGCCCGCGCCAGATTCGGATGGCCTCCGTAGTTCACCGAGTAGATCGCAATCGCACGCTCAAAGTGTTCCAGCGCTCGCGCATAGTCTCCCGACCGACGCACGAATCGCCCTCTCGCCGACTCTATATTTCCCAGCGACAGTGCATGCCCCGTCGCTCGCAGTTCATCCTCAGCCTCATCCAGCAGGTCCAGCGCGTGCCGTCGCTCGCCCTTCTGAAATACCAGCCAGCTCTCGTGGATCTTCGTCACCGCAACCAGCTTCGCAGCCTTCGCCGCCAAGGCCGTCGACCGCGCTTCGGCGATGTGGAAGAGTGCGAGTTCGTACTCCCCCTTCTTCCGGTGCGCGCGGCCCTTCCAGAAGTTTGCAACGAAGACCATCTCCGTCGGCAGCAGACCTTCGCCTGCGCGAAGAACGATCTCCAGCAGAGAAATCGCGCGGTCCAGGTCCTCGTGATCAAGCGCCTGAAAGGCCTCCACCATCCTCAGTCGCAGAAAATCCAGAATCCGGAACTGAGTGCGCCGTCCTGCTGGCAACCCGTCCATACACGCTTCCACGAACCCGATATCCCGGTAGCCCAGATCGGTCCATTGCGCCAGGCAGACCAGGATCGCCATTGCATCGGGATCGTCATAATCCAGCGTCTGTCCAGCGCCGAACGCATCCTCCAGCAGCGCAAACCCTGCCCGGATATTCCTCGAGACCAGTGCGTCTTCGAGCCCCCGGAGAAGTGTCGCGGATAGAGTTTGCTGCGGCATAGCCCTTCACTATAGCCTATGCGATCCATCGCCTCGCTGCCGCCCTGTCCCTGTGCGAATGGGCTGTTGCGTGCCTCGTCCGAAACGGACGACCCCCGATTGCAGCACCCTCCAACCCGCGCTAGCTTTGCCCTATAGCTGGTCAATCAGCCAGCCATTCCAAACCAGAAAAACAAGTCAGGGGTTGCAATGATACAGACAGCAAGAAGCATCTACAGGTTCGGCAGCGGCATGGCCGACGGCAATGGCAAGATGGTCGACTTACTCGGCGGCAAGGGCGCGGGCCTCGCCGAAATGACGCGCCTCTCCTTCCCCGTGCCGCCCGGCTTCACCATCTCCACAGATATCTGTAGATACTACCTCGCTCAGGGCATCTTCCCCGCCGACCTCGCGGTTGAACTGCGTGAGGCCGTCGCGTGGCTCGAAGAGATCGCTGTCCAGCGTCTCGGCGATCCCTGCGACCCGCTGCTGGTCAGCGTTCGTTCCGGCGCTGCCATCTCCATGCCCGGCATGATGGACACCATTCTCAACGTCGGCCTCAACGATGCCTGCGTTCAGGGCCTCGCCGAGCAGAGCGGCTCCGCGCGCTTCGCCTACGACTCCTATCGCCGCCTCCTGCAAATGTTCGGTTCCGTCGTGTTGGGCGTTCCCAAGGAGCTCTTCGATCGCACCTTCGAGCAGACCACTCATGCTGGCTGCGCAGCCCACGAGTCCGAACTCACCGAGGAAGCACTTCGCACCGTGGTTTCGAGCTTCAAGGACCTCATACTCGAGCACACCGGCAAGCCTTTCCCGCAGGACCCCCAGCAGCAGCTCTCGCTGGCCATCGAAACCGTCTTCGACTCCTGGCGCAGCGAGCGCGCCGTCTTCTACCGCAAGCTCAACGGCATCTCTGAGAACATGGGCACCGCCGTCACCGTGCAGTCCATGGTCTTCGGCAATCGTGGTGTGGACAGCGGCACCGGCGTCGGCTTCAGTCGCAATCCGTCCAATGGCGACAAGCACATCTTCGGCGAGTACCTCAGCGATGCGCAGGGCGAGGACATCGTTGCCGGCACCCGCACCCCGACCCACATCGCCGAACTTGAGAAGACCTCACCCAAACTCTACGCGCAGCTCAGCGATCTGGTCGCTCATCTCGAGCGTCACTATCGTGACGTGCAGGACTTCGAGTTCACCGTCGAGAACGGCCGGCTCTTCCTGCTCCAGACGCGTTCCGCCAAGCGTGCCGCACTCGCTGCCGTTCAGACTGCCGTCGACATGGTAGAAGAGGGCCTCATCACCCAACGTGAAGCTATCGTTCGTGTGAAGCCCGACAGCATCGCCGAGATCCTTTCTCCGCAGCTTGATCTTCATGATGACAGTCCCGCGCCGCTGGCTCATGGCCTGCCTGCCTCACCCGGCGCCGCCGTCGGCAAAATTGCACTCTCCACCGCTGAGGCCGTCAACATGGCCGCACGTGGTGACGCCGTCATCCTCGTCACCGAAGAAACCACCGCCGACGATATCGAAGGCATGTCCGTAGCCGTCGGTTTCCTCACCGCTCGCGGAGGCGCCACCAGTCACGCCGCCGTCGTCGCCCGCGGCATGGGCAAGTGCTGCATCACCGGAGCCCGCGCTATCCGCACCGTCGATGGTGGCGCCTCTGTCTGGATCGGTGAGCAGTTGCTCCACCCCGGCGATTGGCTCTCGCTCGATGGCAGCACTGGTCGCATCTTCGCCGGCAAACTGCCCACCCGCGTCGCCAGCACCGACCTTCCCGCACTCAACAAATTCCTCACCTGGGCCTCACAGGTCAGCACCTCCGTCGTGCGTGCCAACGCCGACACGCCTGCCGACGCAACAGCCGCGCTCGCCGCAGGTGCCAAGGGCATTGGCCTCTGCCGCACCGAGCATATGTTCTTCGCCCCCGACCGTCTCCTCGCCATGCGCGCCATGATTCTCGCCGCCACGGTCGAAGACCGCGTCAAGGCGCTCGATCAGCTCCTGCCCATGCAGCAGTCGGACTTCGAAAAACTCTACCGCTCCATGCCTGGCCTGCCCGTGACCATTCGCCTCCTCGATCCGCCGCTGCACGAGTTTCTGCCTTCGCCCGAGGAGATCGATGTTCAGATCGCTGCTGCTCGCAAGGATGAAAACTGGGAGCAGTGCATCGCCCTGGAGCACGAGCGCCGCCATATCGAAGCGCTCACCGAAGTCAATCCCATGATGGGCCATCGTGGCTGCCGCCTCAGCCTCACCTATCCGGAGATCCTTCAGATGCAGGTCAAGGCAATTCTTCAGGCAGCGCTCGCCGTCGCCTCCGACGGCCTCCACCCGCTGCCCGAAATCATGGTCCCCCTCATCTCCTCTGAAGAGGAAATGGTCGTTCTCGCACGCCTCATCCGCGAGACCGCTGACGAGGTCTTCGCACATCTGGGCCAGACCATTCACTACACCATCGGAACCATGATCGAGCTGCCGCGCGCGGCCATCTGCGCCGCCGCCATCGCCAGGCACGTCTCCTTCATCTCCTTCGGCACCAACGACCTCACCCAGATGACCTTCGGCTTCTCCCGCGACGATGCCCGCAACTATCTCGACTACTACCTCGAACACGGCATCTTCAAGACAGACCCCTTCGTCACCATCGACAAGGAAGGCGTCGGCTACCTCGTCGATCTCGCCATCCGTCAGGTCCGCGCGGTGGACCCGAAGATCAAGATTGGCGTCTGCGGTGAGCACGGCGGCGATCCCGAGTCCATCCACTTTTTTCACTCGCTCGGTGTCGATTACGTCTCCTGCTCAGTAGCTCGTCTGCCCATCGCACAAGTCGCCATGGCGCAGGCCAGCCAGAAGGCCGACGTTGTCCCCCATTCGCTGAAGGCGCTCCCTACCACCATCCATCCCGCGGCTCAGCCCGAACCCACCGCCCAACTGCGCAGCGCTTAAAGCTGCGTGATGGTGCTCATCCCATCACACGCAACGTGTGCCCGGTCTCGCTTTTGCGGGCCGGGCAGCAACTCTCCCACGGCACTCACGCGTCTTCGCCTGCCGTTCCTCAGTTACTCAACATTGAATCCACCTACAACAATCTTCGGTGTCTCTCCACGCGTATCTGCATGCTGCAACTCCGTCTCGAGCGTCCTTCGCTCGCCCGGCATCAGCGTCACATAGTTATCACGATAGATGGCCGGTAGAATTCGGTCGCCACTCACCGCGCGCACCGCTTTCATCCGCGTCATTAACGCAGGCCACGCAGAGGTATTGTGCAACTCCGTCGTCAGGCGCCACACGTCACCCTCTCGCTCAGCCTTCGTCGCCGCCTGCACTCGCGCCTTCGCCAGTTGCCGAATCGCTCGATAATCTCCCTCCACCACGCTCCGCATGTATTCATTCTCCGAAACCGTCTTATCCCCCTCGATCAGCGTCAGCCGCAGAAAATGCACCGGCGACAGTCCCTTCGGATACTCCATCCGCATCGCCGTCACGACGCTGTCCTCCTGGCTGCTCACCGTCGCCGTCTCATACCCTGCGTGCGCTCCGTTCATATTCAGAATCTCCACGCCCACACGCAGTCCGCGACGATCGCCCGCACTATAGTTCACCACTTCGATCGTCTCAGCATCGCGGTTCCACTGGATATGCAGCGGCTCCGACGCCTTCCTGCAACCGAAGTACGCCGCCGTCGGCTCAAAATAATAGTCATACGTCTGCCACACAAACGATGGCCAGCACGGATGGCTCATCCACAGCAGCAGCCCTGCGCGATACTTTCCCTGCGATTCAAACATCGCGCGATAGCCCTCATAGTTCACAAACTGCGCCAGCGAAACCCACT
Organism: Granulicella sp.; assembly: GCA_027450185.1. Classification (GTDB taxonomy): domain Bacteria; phylum Acidobacteriota; class Terriglobia; order Terriglobales; family Acidobacteriaceae; genus Granulicella. Next base: position 131,875 of record DAIDKF010000001.1, read on the forward strand.
CCTCCGCACTGTCGGCGCCGCCATAGCTCTCATCGATGATGCTGCGAAACGACCTTCCCCCTTGTGCTCCATTCAGGCAGAAATCATGCAGCCCCCACTGTAGTCCCTGCGGCCACATCGCACTCTCTGTCATCATCAGTCGCACGCTCTCCATGGGCGGAATATTCGGCATCCCAATCTCGCTGTGCAACTTCGAGTCTGCCATCCGGAAGTAGTCCACCGGCGGCAGTGCATGGTACGGTCCATGTCCGCTGACGACATCATCCGCCGAACTCGGAATGTACGCGATCCCCGGATGCAACTCCGCCAGCATCTTGCGCAGTCCCTTCTCCAGCGTCTTCGGCGGGTAGCCCTCATTGCGCCCGCAGTACAGCCCGATCGATGCATGGTTGCGAATGCGCAGCAGCAGGTCCTTTGCATTCGCCATAAACATCGCATCATCATTCGGCACCGGCCCGTCCCACGGATTCGCCAGCCAGAAATCCTGCCACACCATCACTCCGTGCCGATCGCACGCATCGTAGAATGCCTCGTCGCCGATCTGTCCCACCCAGTTGCGAATCATCGTGAAGTTCATCTCACGGTGATATCGCACCGCAGCGTCATACTCGCGTGCACGATACCGCAGCATCGATTCGCCGAACCCCCAATTTCCTCCGCGGCAGATAAACCTCCGTCCATTCACATACAGTCGCAGCTTCCCCCCTTCTTCGTTCGAACTCATCTGGCGAATTCCAAACTTCAAACTCTTCCGATCGAGCGTTCGCCCCTCCACTTCAAACCGTATCTCCACGTCGTACAGGTGCGGCTCGCCATAGCCCGCGGGCCACCACAGCTCCGGGTTCTTCAACCGCAGCTCCGCATGTTGTGCAGGGTCCAGCGTCACCGTTGTCGTTTCGCCACCTGCCACGCTCACCTTCTGCGCCACCTCCACCGATCCAAACCGCAGCCGCAGCGTGCCCTCCACCGCACTCGCTCCATGATTCACCACATCCACCGCCACGTTCACGTCCGCCTTCGACGTATCCGGTAGCGCCATCGCCGCCGATACAAACGGCGCATCGAGCGTCACAGCACCTGTCTTCGTCAGCGAAACATTTCCCCATATCCCCGTATTCCTCCCGCGAATCGTAGGAATCCAATCCCATCCAATCGACGCATGATACGTAGGATTATCCGCGCCCAGCGCCCCACCATTGCGTCCCGGTGTCTCAAACGTCTTCTGCTTCGTGCTTCCCGGCGTAGCATTTTTCTCGATGCGCACCGCCAGCGCATTGCGCCTGCCGGCCAGCAACGTTCCGCTCACATCGAACCGTCCGCGCATGAATCCGCCGTCAATGCGTCCCAGCCGCTTGCCGTTCAGAAAAATCTCGGCCTTCCAGTTCACGCCGTCGAAGTTCAGCCACGCAATCTCCCCTGCATCAACCACCGGCGCATCGAACTCAGTTCGATACCAGAAGTCTGAATAGAAATATGAGTCCGAAACATAGAGTTGATTCTCCCCAAAGTTAGGATCAGGAATCGCGCCCGCGTTGTAGTACGAAGTCAGCACCGTCCCTGGCACCGTCGCAACCACCCACGAAGCATCCGTGAACCCTGCCCGCGACAGCGTCTCTCCGCCCGTCTCCACCAGGCTGCTGCGCTCCACGCGCCAGGCCCCTCCTGCCAGGTCCAGCCCGCCCGCCGCGTCCGGTTTGGCCGCCGGCGCCGCCACGGCCACCAGCCCGCCGCGTCCATACACCTCCATCTCGCTCAGAATGTATCCGTGCGGCGAACTCGGCCGCGTCATCAGCACGCGCACGTAGCGCGCATGCACCGGCCGCGCCAGGTGAATCTCTTCTACATCTTCTGTTCCGTTCAGCCGATGCACGTCGGCCCACGCCCGCGCATCGTCCGACACCTGCACGCTCCCCTCCGCCGCGCGCGCAATCCAGTACAGCGACACGCGGTCAATCGTGCACCGCGCCCCCAGGTCCACTGACACCCACTCCTCCGCCGACCCCGCGCTCATCCACGCGCTCGTAAAGCTGTACGGCCCGCCAATCTCCACTCGCGCGTCACCCTTGTAAAACTCCACCTGCCCAACCATCCACGGCACCGTCAGCGTATCCGCCGCATGGTTCAGCCGCTCGCACGTCACCCGGTAAAAGCGGCTTTGACACAGGCGACTCAGTACCATCGAAGGGAAGTAGAGGCTGTTCCCGCTCACCAGGTCCGGCGGAAAGTTTTCCGGCGAGATAGCCTCCAACTCACTCGCTGTTCCCACCTCCTCCCACCCGCGACCATCGTTCGATACCGCGACCGACAGCTTCAAATCCTGTGCCGCCACGTACTCCGGCAGCATCACAAACACACGCACTCTGTCCACCGCAGGCACCGCCGTACCACCGGCCACCTGCACCTCAACCGACACCTTAGCGCCCTCCAGCTTCACTCCCAGGGGAGGGAAGTGGTCGAGCACAATCTCGCGGTCAGGCTTCGGCAGCGGGCCCTCTGTGCTCGTCGAAACCGCAACCCACACCGGCAACTGCGTGTCCTTGATCCCGTCCGTAATCAGTTGCGCCGTAAGGTTGTAGTCATAGCTGCTCGAGTGCATCGCAGGCCGCCGCAACGCCAGATTCCTATACGTCGACGCATCCACCACCATCCTCGGTGAGAACACATCCGCCGGGCTCCCCGGATAGATCCCAATCCCTCGCGTATACCCCGCCGGCACGTTGCCGATTCCAACGTGTTCCCCATCCCCTCCAACCATCGCATCCAGGCCATCTCTCGCCGGGGTTAACGTGGCGGCCATCACCGGCAGCGTCGGAAGCGCCACCTCTCCCGCTGCAATCATCGAGCTCTTCAAAAACTCACGTCTGGATAGCGACAAGCGATTCCTCCCGAAGCCTGCTCTCGTCTGGATCTTCTGCGGCAGCGCCTTAGAAAGATAACGATAACATGTAGCAATTCATCTCGTCGTCGTCACACGGAGCAACTATCGGCAAGCGCTGCCTATGTAACGGTCTTGCGCGAGAATCTTCCTGTGTGCGAACCGCAGGAGTCCCTGATCACCAGTTCCACCGGCAGCACGATACGCTTGGCCTTGTTCGTCTGAACGTGGTCTGACAGCCGTGAAAACAGCAACTCGGCGGCGATCCGTCCCAGCACATCCGTGGGCTGCCTGACCACCGTGGCCGCAGGCCGGATAATGCTGGCCATCTCGAAGTCATCGAATCCCGCGACGGCGATCTGCTCCGGGACCTTCGCGTCCAATGTCGCGAGCGCATGCAGTGCGTGGCGCATCACCAGGTTGTTGGTGCAGAACAGAGCCGTAGGTGGTGCCTTGCTGCCCAGCAGCACGCGGATGATTTGCAGCATCTCCGTCTGCGACTCCGTAACCACGTACGCATCCGGCTCCAGTTTGGCTACCACCATGGCCGCGCGATATCCCTCCAGTCTCTCCTTCAGCGTCCACAGTTGGCTTGAGAGCCCGATGCAGGCAATGCGGCGATGGCGGTGCTCAATCAGGTGACGAACCGCCAGTTGTGCCCCGCGCTTATTCTGCACCGTGACGCTGTCAAACGAACTCCCGGGAACTGGCCGGTCCAGGGTCACAATCGGCGTCCGTTCAAACTCCGGATCGCGCAGTTGTGATTTACCCGCTGCCGGCACCACAATCAGTCCCTCAATATGCCGCCGCAGCATCCGCTTGGCCTCAATGAACTCCGTTGCCGGGTCATCATCTGAGGTCGTGATCACCGTCGAGTACGTGTGCTCCTTCGCCACCAGATTGATTGAATGCGCGCACTGCGCAAAGAACGGATCGTGCAGATTGGGAACGATCATGCCGATCTGCCGCGTCCGCTGGTCGCGCAGCGAGCGCGCCACCTCGTTGGGCACATAGTTCAGCTTTTCAATCGCCGCCAGCACTCGTGCTCGCGTCTCATCGGTCACGTGGACGTTATCATTCAGCACTCGCGAGACCGTCATCGTCCCCACGCCCGCCAGCTTTGCAACATCGCTCATTCGCGTCGGACGATTCAACGGAAACTTTCTCCTCTGGCAATCTCGCGACAGCCCTTCATCCATCAACGGCTGCGGCGCGCCGATCCCTCATCTCAAGTGAACATCGAACTCTGACCCGCGTCGTTAAACATACTACGCGCCGGCCATCGGCTCCGAGTGCAGACCGCTTCAGCCACCACGTCCCGCGCAGCGCGCCCGAAAAATCCTCTCCTCGCCAGGCGACACGCTTTCCTTCCATCCGCGTCTAATTTGCTTGCGATCGGCAGAGTCACTTGCCACCTTGCCTCACCTGCCGTTACGATCCGTGGGTTCGACATTTTGCTGGCGCAGTGCCATTGAAGTCGGCACGCCAGTATGGAGAAGCGTTTTATGAGACAGTCTTTCAGCATCGGTATCGGAGGTGCCGCCGGCCAGGGCGTCGCCACTCCCGGCGACATCTTTGCGAAGATTTTCAGTCGTCGCGGGCTGCACCTCAACGCCTACAACGCCTATCAATCCATCATTCGCGGCGGCCACACCTTCCTCACCATCCGCACCGGCCCGGACAAAATCACCTCCACCGACGGCCGCATGGATCTTCTCATTCCGCTTAATCAGGACACGGTCGACCGCCACCTCCGACTGCTCTCCGCCGGTGGCGCATGCCTCTATAACGCCGACCTCATCCATCCCGCCACCCCTGTTGAAGGCGTCCAACTCTGTCCCCTCCCAGTCTCCAAACTCGCCGACATCAGCCGCAACAAGGTCGCGCAGAACACTCTTGCCATGGGCGCTGCCCTCAGCATGGTCGGCGTCGGATTCGCCGCGCTCGAGAGTGTCCTCGAAGAGCAGTTCCGCAAGAAGACCCAGGCGGTCATCGACGAAAACGTCAGCCTGGCCCGCGCCGGTTACGACTACGCCACACAAAACTTCAAGCCCTTCGCCTGGCCGCTCCCCCTCACCGATGCCCGTTACGCCGTCCTCAGCGGCAACGGCGCCATGGCCATGGGCGGAGCCGCGGCGGGCGTAAAGTTTTACTCCGCCTATCCCATGAGCCCCTCCACCGGCGTCCTTCACTGGATGGCCGAGCATGCCCGGGAAGCCGAGATCATGGTCCGCCAGGTCGAGGACGAGATCGGCGTCATCAACATGGCTATCGGTGCATCGCACGCTGGTGTCCGCTCCATGTGTGCCACCTCGGGTGGCGGCTTCGCGCTCATGAGCGAAGGCCTTGGTCTCTCCGCTCAGGCTGAAATTCCCGTCGTCGTCATCGACTGCCAACGCGCCGGCCCCTCCACTGGCGTCCCCACCAAAACCGAGCAGGGCGACCTCTGGCAGATGCTCGGCGCAGCCTTTGGTGACTATCCTCGCGTCATCGCCGCGCCGCTCGACATCGCCGACTGCTTCAAGCTCATGCCCGAGATCTTCAACATCACTGACCGCTTTCAGTGTCCCGGAATCGTCCTCTGCGACCTCCTCCTTGCCGAAGGCCGCCTCAGCGTTGACCCCGCAGAGATCGATTTTCACCCCGCCATCGACCGCGGCGAAATGATCACCTCCAACGGCGGCGAGCACGCCCCCTACCTGCGCTACAAGATCACCGACAGCGGCGTCTCCCCGCGCGTCATTCCCGGCCTCCCCGGCTACACCCACGTCGTCTCCTCGGACGAGCACGACGAAGACGGCGTTCTCATCTCCGACGCATACACGAACCACGCCAAGCGCCGTGCCATGATGGAAAAACGCATGCGCAAGATGCAGGGCATCGCCGCCGCCATTCCGCCGCCGCAACTCATCGGCCCCCCCACCGCCGACGTCACCCTCGTCGGCTGGGGTTCCACCTTCGGCGTCATCGACGAAGCCTGCGAACTCCTCCGCGAGCAGGGCATCTCCGCCAACCATCTCCCCATCCGCTGGCTCGTCCCGCTGCACGGTGAAGCTATCCTCGACATCCTCCGCAACGCGCGCCACACCCTCATCGTCGAGAACAACTTCAGTGGCCAGTTCGCCCGCTACCTGCGCAGCGAGACCAGCTTCGTCCCCACCGGCCATATCCGCAAATACGATGGCGAGCCCTTCTTCCCGCAGCACATCGTTCAGGCCGTCAAGGATCAGCTCGCCGGCAAGACAACGCTCTCCATCCCCGCCCACGAAGTCATGGTCTAACGCTAGAGATCGCTCCAACACAAACTCCCAGGAGAACCCCGATGGCGACCGAAATCATCACTCCCAACGCAATCACCATGGCCGACTTCAAAGGACGCGTCGAGCCCGACTGGTGTCCCGGCTGCGGCGACTACGGCGTACTCGCCGCCGTTCAGAAAGCTCTCGTCGAGTTGCAGATCCCGCAGCACGAAGTCGCCACCATCAGCGGCATCGGCTGCTCCTCCAACTTCCCCGGCTTCATCGAGACCTATGGCATGCACACCCTGCACGGCCGTTCGCTCCCCGTCGCCACCGGCGTAAAAATGGCCAACCACGCCCTCACCGTGCTCGTCACCGGTGGGGACGGCGATGGCTTCGGCATCGGTTGCGGCCACTTCGTCCACGCCATGCGCCGCAACGTCGACCTCACCTATCTCGTCATGGACAACCAGATCTATGGCCTCACCACTGGTCAGACCTCACCCACCAGCCGTCTCGCCATGAAGACCAAAACCACCCCCTTCGGTAACGTTGAGCGCCCTGTCAACCCTGTCGCCCTGGCTCTCGCCGCCGGTGCCACCTACGTCGCGCGCGGCTTCTCCGCCGACCAGAAACACCTCACCGAACTCGTCAAGAACGCCATCGCGCACAAGGGTTTCTCCTTCATCGATATCTTCAGCCCCTGCATCACCTACAACCACGACAACACCATCCCGTGGTTCCGTCCCCGCGTCAAAAAGCTCGAAGATAACCCCGCCTACGACTCCACCGACTGGACCGCCGCCATGGAGCAAGCACAGCTCTGGGGCGACGAAATCCCCATCGGAAAGTTCTTCGAGCGCACCGACGTCCCCTCGCTCCACTCCCTCGAGCCCGTCCTCAACTCTGGCCCGCTCGTCCACCAAAGCAACCGCATCCCCGCCGACATCGCGAAGTCCTTCATCGACGAACTCATGTGATCGAGCCTCGACCTCTGGATAAACCTCGTCTTGCAGGCGGTGGACTTTAGTTCCACCGTCGCAGGCGCGCGGCACTTTGCACGGCGCAGTGGCGAAACCCGCGTACTAGCTTTGTGGTTCTGGGCTACGCGGCCACGTCCTTAACAGCACCCCTTGAAGCGTCCCTTCGTGATCGTGTATCGCACGTCTTGCCGTTCCTTGAAGAACTCCTGATAGCTCATCACCGGCTCTCCCGGATGATTAATCCTCCGCCGATGTACGTAGGTCTCATACTCCGGCACCCCCACCATCAACCGAGCGGTCCGTGTGGTCCAGTAGGTTGCCACGCGCACCGTTCGGCAAACGCGTTCGTACATCATCTCGATTTCAATCACCGCTACCTCCCGCAATGGCAGGCACTCCGTCTACCTCGATCGCCGTAAGCGTCGGACTGCGCAACGCCTTACGGATAGCTATGATCGCATAGATCACCACCACCGTAACAATCAGCACCGACAACCCAGCCAGGCTTGCATCCAGGTAGTCGCTGAAGATCACGCGGTGCATCTGCTCCATCGTCTTCGCCGGTGCCAGCACTTTATTTGCAGCAACGGCGCTGCCAAACTTCGTCGCATGGCTCAGGAAGCCGATCGATGCGTCCGGATCGAACACCTTCTCCAGCCCCGCCGTCACCGTACACGCAAGCAGCCATAACGTCGGCACGATGGTGACCAGAGCATAGCCTCCGCGCTTCATCTTGAACAGCACCACAGTGCAGAAGATCAGCGCAATGGCCGCGAGCATCTGGTTGGTCGTGCCAAACAGCGGCCACATCGTATAGATGCCTCCATACGGATCCACGACGCCCGCATACAGCAGGTATCCCCACATCGCGCACGCCAGCGCCGAGCCAACCAGATTGCCCACCCACGACTTCGTCTCCTTGAACGCCGGAATCGCGGTGCCGACAAAATCCTGGATCATGAACCGCAGTACGCGTGTTCCTGCGTCGACCGTGGTCAGGATAAACAGAGCTTCAAACAAAATGATGAAGTGATACCACAGTCCCATCATCATCGTCCCGCCCAGGAAGCTGGACAGGATCGTCGCCATGCCCACCGCCAGCGTCGGAGCGCCGCCAGTTCGCGACAGAATACTCGCCTCGCCCACGTTATGCGCCATCTGCGTCAACACATCCGGCGTCACCGTGAAACCCCACGACGAGATCACCTGCGCCGCATGAGCGCTCGTCGTTCCAATCAGGCCCGCCGAGCTGTTCATCGCAAAATACACGCCCGGATGAATCACCGAAGCGCCAATCATCGCCATGATCGCCACCAGCGACTCCATCAGCATGCTCCCATAGCCGATGAACGCGATCTGATTCTCATTCTCAATCATCTTCGGCGTCGTGCCGGAAGAGATCAGAGCATGCCAACCCGACACCGCGCCGCAAGCGATCGTAATGAACAGGAAAGGGAATAGGCTCCCTGCCCACACCGGCCCTGTGCCATCGACAAACTTCGTGAACGGCGGCATCTGCAAATGCGGATGGACAATAATCACGCCCACCGCCAGCAAAAAGATCGTGCCCACCTTCAGGAACGTCGTCAGGTAATCCCTCGGCGCCAGCAGCAGCCACACCGGCAACACCGAAGCCACAAAGCCATACGCGATAATGATCAGTGCCAGCGTCGTTCCCGTCAGGTTGAAGTAACCCGCCAGCGCCGGCGTCTCGGAGACCGTGCGCCCGTACACCAGTGCCGCCACCAGCAGCACCGCGCCGATCGCAGACATCTCGCCAATCCGTCCCGGCCGCACAAACCGGCTGTAGAGGCCCATGATGAACGCTATTGGAATCGTGCAGAACACCGTGAACGTGCCCCACGGGCTGCCCATCAGCGCCTTCACCACCACCAGCGCCAGCACCGCCAGGATGATCACGCAGATCAGCAGAATACCGATGCTCGCCACCGTTCCCGCAACCACTCCCATCTCTGATCGCACCATGTCGCCCAACGATCGCCCATCGCGCCGCGTCGAGAGAAACAGCACCGTCATATCCTGCACCGCTCCGGCGAACACGCATCCGGCCAATATCCACAGCGTACCCGGCAGATACCCCATCTGCGCGGCCAGCACTGGTCCGACCAGCGGTCCGGCTCCGGCAATCGCCGCGAAGTGATGCCCATACAACACGTAACGGTTCGTCGGCACATAATCCAGTCCATCATTGCGCCGATACGCCGGTGTCTGCCGTCCTGCCTGAACGCCCAGTACTTTATTCGCAATGAACAGGCCATAGAACCGGTACGCAATAAAATAAATGCATACCGAGGCCACCACCAGCCACGCAGCATCCACCGACTCATGCCGATGCAACGCCACGAAGGCAAACGAAACCACCCCCAGCCCAACAATCAGCACCCACAACAGCTTGTTCCAAATGCTCGACCTCGTACTGCCAATCTCCTGATTCATCGCCACCCTCCCTCCATGCGGTTCACTCTCTTATTGACACCATGCGCATGGTTCATTGCCGCTTCATTGCGACGGTTTCGCATACGTTGGACCCTGCGCCCGAATCTCGATTCAAAATCCTATGCTTATGTCGCGCAATTGACCAGCAGGACAATTCGTCGTCACGCAAATGCCAAGGAAATACTCGATTTCTCTTCAGCCACCAGTGCGATAAGCGGCACAGTCACCGCACAAATCGCACTCCCACTTCCACCCGCGGCCTCCACACCAAGGCCGCCCCCATCACCTACGCCCGTCCCGCAAACTCCCGGCTCTCGGTCGACACCTTCACTTTTTCGCCCTCTTTAATAAACAGCGGCACGCGAATCTCCAGACCTGTCTCCAGCTTCGCAATCTTGGTTCCGCTGCCACTTGACGTATCCCCACGCACCGCCGGCTCGGTGTACTTAACATCCAGCTCCACAAAGATCGGCAGTTGCAGCCCAATCGGATTGCCGTTGTACTTGTGCATCTGAATCTGTGTTCCGTCGATCAGGAAATCCAGCGCTCCCGCCAGCATCTCGCCGCGCAGCGTCAGCGTCTCGTAGCTTTCCTGGTCCAGAAAGTACGATCCATCGTTGTCGCTATACAGATACGTTGCCGGCACCAGCACCAGGTCCGGCTCCTTGAACTTGTCATCCGCCTTGAATGTCTTCTCAAAGACCGCACTGGTCAGCAGGTTGCGCATCTTCAACCGCACCAGCGTCTGTCCTCCGCGCGCGGTTGGCGTGCTGATGTCCGAATCCAGGCAGGCATACGGAGCATTCTCAAACTCAAACATCGTCTTGCGTTTCACATGAATCGCTTCAATCAGTGCAGCCATGAACTCCTCAAAGACGGTCCGCATCGAACGCCGTGCAGCCCCGATCTCAATCTCCTATCAAGTATATGGTGAGAGAGCATATCGGCCTCACCTCATCCGTCCCAGCAACTCTCCGTATGCGATCTCACCTCGAAGGGTGGGATTTTAGCCCCGCCGTATGCTTGCCAAAAATCCGTGTGGTTATATCCGCTCAACGGTATGCCCGGCCTATCCAATTGCCCTTCGCGCTGCCATTGCCTCCATCCGCTGTCTCTGCAATCATCAGCCTTAGCATGTCGCTCGCCAGTTCCACCCACCCTCGCGCCACGCATTGGGCTCCACTCCCGGCCTCCGCGCGCGCTCTCATCCAGCACACCCCCAGCTCCATCCTCCTCGAAACCTCTCGTTTCGACGCCGCCAACCAACACAGCTACATCTTTCTCCACCCCGTTCGCATCCTCATCGCTCACTCGCTCAACGATCTCCCCGAACTCTTCTACGCCATCGAAGCAACGCTTGCCAGCGGCCTGCACGTCGCCGGATTTCTCTCCTACGAAGCCGGCTATCACTTCGAGCAGGTCACCGCCAGCCTCTCCACTCCGCAGCCACTTCCGCTCGCCTGGTTCGGTGTCTACGACGCACCCTGCATCTTCGATCACGCTCACGGCTGCTTTCATGGCCACACTCCTCTGCCGCATCACCCGCAGTACGACGAGTCCGCCACTGCCGCAGTCCTCGATCAACCATCCCTCCGCATCTCCAGGGATGCCTACGTCGCCGGCATCGAAAAGATCAAAGACTACATCGCCGCAGGCGACACCTATCAGGTCAACTTCACCGACGCCGTCACCTTTCCCACGCAACTCCCCGCCTCTACTCTCTTCAACGCCTTATCCCGCCACCAGTCCGTCGCCTACGGAGCCTTTCTCAACGTAGCCGGCCATCACATCCTCTCCCTCTCCCCCGAACTCTTCTTCCGCGTCGACGCACACCCTGAAGCCAGCCAGATCATCACTCGTCCCATGAAGGGCACCATGCCCCGGGGCCTTGACTCCTTCGAAGATGCCGACGCCATCCTCCGTCTTCAGCGCGACGCTAAAAATCGCAGCGAGCACGTCATGATCGTCGATCTCCTGCGCAACGATCTCGGCCGCATCTGCACCGCTGGCAGCGTCCACGTCCAGGACCTCTTCTCCGTCGAGCGCTACGAAACCCTCCTCCAGATGACCTCCACCATCTCTGGAACCCTTCTCCCCCACACCACCTTCTACAACATCTTTCGCGCCATGTTTCCCTGCGGCTCCATCACCGGAGCCCCCAAGGTCCGCACCATGCAGATCATCCGCGAACTCGAACCTCATCCCCGCGGCATCTATACCGGAGCCATCGGCTTCATCGCCCCCAACCGCTCCGCCACCTTCAGCGTCGCCATCCGCACGCTTGTCCTCCACAACAACCACGCGCACATGGGTGTGGGCGGCGGCATCGTCGCCGACTCCCTCCCCGAAGACGAGTACCGCGAGTGTCTCCTCAAGGCATCCTTCCTCACCCGTGTCCACCATCCCTTCGATCTCATCGAAACCATACTCTGGGACGGCGATTTTTTCCTTCTCTCCCTGCATCTTGACCGCCTCGAATCCTCCGCCCGCTACTTCAACTTCGTCTTCGACCGCGGCAATATTCAAGCCCAGCTCAACGACCTCGCGCTCACCTTTAAAGCCGGAGACCGGCATCGCGTTCGTCAGCTCCTCCACCCCGACGGAACCCTCACCCTGACCCACTCTCCGCTGCTCGAAGAGCCCTCCACCATCCGCGTCAAACTCTCACCGCACTCCACCTCCTCCACCGATCTCTTCCTCCGCCACAAGACCACCCACCGTCTGCTTTACGACCAGCAATATGCCGCCGCGCGGGCTGAAGGATTCGACGAGGTCCTCTTCCTCAACGAGCGCGGTGAACTCACCGAAGGCGCCATCAGCAACCTCTTCCTGGAGCAATCCGGCTGCCTCCTCACCCCGCCTCTCACCTCCGGCGTCCTGCCCGGCGTCATGCGCCGCCATCTCCTCGAAACTCATTCCACTGCACGCGAGCGCGTCCTCACCCTCGGCGACCTCAGCACCGCCGACGCCATCTTTCTCTGCAACTCCGTCCGTGGCCTCCGCAACGTAACCTCCATCTCTCCGGCAGCCCCCATGCACGCTTCCCCACGAAGTGTGTAGACTAGGCACGCAGCAAAGGTGCAGGTCAGACCACATGCCAACACCGCAAGTCCGGCATGGAAGCCTTTCCGTTGGCCATCTCAACCTCCGCTGCGAATGTCATCTTGACCTGAAATCCCCAAGCAGCGAGGCGCATGACACCATGCCAGCGACGAAACAGAAATCTCCCGACAGCCATCGCACCATGCAAGTGGTCAACCACATCCGCACCCTCCTCGAGAACGGAACCCTGCAACCCGGTGACAAGATCCCTCCCGAGCGTGAGTTTGCCACCTCGCTCAAGATCAGCCGCGCCAGCCTCCGCACCGGCATCAACTATCTCGCTGCCATGGGCATCATCAAAGTCCGTCATGGCGTTGGCACCTTCGTCGCAGACGGCCCTGCGGAGTTCGACAAAGCCTCCCTCAGCATCATGGGCGCGCTCCACGGCTTCCTTCCCTGGCAGATGTTCGAAGCCCGCCTCATCCTTGAAAGCCATCTCGCCGAACTCGCCGCCGAACGCAGCCAGCAGAAGCACCACGCCGCCCTCTCTGAAGAGGTTGCCGAGATGTTCGCCGCGCTCGACAGTCCATCCGAGTACCTCGTCCACGACATCATCTTCCACCGCATCATCTCCCAGGCCTCTGGCAATCCCATCCTCGCCGCTCTCATGGAGACCGTAACCTCCGCGCTCTACGAAGACCGCCGCAAGACCGTCGAGCACTCCGTCGATCTCCGTGAGTCCGCCGAGATGCATCGCGCCCTCTATCGCGCCATCCGCGACCGCAAGCCACAGGAGGCCCGCAAGCTCATGGAGCAGCATCTCCGCATGGCCGAGACCGCGCAGGACAGGGAGCGCACTCACAAGCTCAAATCCGTCTCCGCCGCTGCCCGGCCAAAGAAGTCCGTACGCCGCTAACCCGCATCCCCATTGGAGAATCCATGCACTCCCTGAAGCTCTCTGCCTCTCTCGCAGCCGCTCTGCTCGCCTCCGCAACCCTCTTCGCGCAGGACTCCCGCACCGTCACCGAGCCGCACATCCCTCCTGCCTGCACCACGCTTGTGGCCACCATCGCCGCGCCCCACGGCGAACTCCCCGCCGCCGCAGAAGCCTCCCTCGACACCGCGCGCATCCAGTCCGCTCTCGATCACTGCACCCTCAACCACGCCGTAGTCCTGCGCGCTGATGGCCCACGCAGCGTCTTTCTCACCGGCCCGCTCACTCTCCGCTCCAACGTCACGCTCGTCGTCGACGCCAACACCGCCCTCGTCGCCTCCCGCGATCCTCGCGTCTTTGACATCGCTCCCGGCACCTGCGGCATCGTCAGCGACCGCGGCCACGGCTGCCGGCCTCTCATCACCGGCGACAACATCGTTAACAGCGGCATCATGGGCGCGGGTTCCATCGACGGCCGCGGCGGCGCCAAACTCCTCGGCCAGAACGTCACCTGGTGGGACCTCGCTCACACCGCCAAGATCACCGACAAGAATCAAAGTGTCCCCTGGCTCATCGTCCTCCGTCACGCTGACAACTTCACTCTCTACAACATCACTCTCCGCAACTCGCCCGGCTTCCACGTCGCCGTCAACAGCACCGACGGCTTCACCGCCTGGGGCGTCCGCATCATGACCCCCAGGACCGCGCGCAACACTGATGGCATCGACCCCGGTTCCTCGCGCAACATCACCATCACCCACAGCTTCATCCACGCCGGTGATGACGACGTCGCCGTCAAGTCCAGCATGGCCGGCCCCTCCACCAACATCTCCATCCTGCACAACCACTTCTACACCGGCCACGGCATGTCCATCGGCAGCGGCACCAACGGCGGCGTCTCTCACATGCTCGTCGACGACCTCACCATCGATGGCGCCGACAACGGCATTCGCATCAAGTCCGATCGCAGTCGCGGCGGCCTCGTCCATGACATCACCTACCGCAACGTCTGCATCCGCGACACCAGAAATCCCCTCTTCTTCACCCCGCTTTACACCACCTTCACCGGCGACCAACTCCCCGTCTATCGCGACATCACGCTCGACAACATCCACATCCTCACCCCCGGAACCTACACCTTCCTCGGCTTGGACGCGCAGCACAAACTCGGTCTCACCCTCAGCAACGTCTTCGCCGACGGTCAATCCATCTCCCACATCACCGCCAGGGACGCGGACTTTACTCTCGGCCCCAACCTCGGCAACCTCTCGCCCTCCGGCGGCGACGTCTCCGTCCAGCAAGCTCCCAACTCTCATCCCGGAACGCCGCTGGCCTGCGCAGCCCGCTTCGTGCCCTTCCCCGATCTCTCCACCGCTCCCGAGATGGCGGGCATCGTCCCGCCTGAGGACCACACCCTCTACGTCGCCTCCGACGGCACCGGCGACTTCTACTCCATCCAGCGCGCTCTCGACGCCGCGCCCACCGCCGGCGGAGCC
Source organism: Granulicella sp. (assembly GCA_027450185.1). Classification (GTDB taxonomy): domain Bacteria; phylum Acidobacteriota; class Terriglobia; order Terriglobales; family Acidobacteriaceae; genus Granulicella. Next base: position 146,901 of record DAIDKF010000001.1, read on the forward strand.
CTCGTTCTCGTCGCCCCCGGCACCTACCGCGAAGTGCTCACCATCGACAAGCCCAACATCATCCTCCGCAGCGCCAACCCCGACGCCTCCAGGACCATCGTCGTCATGGGCAACAGCGCAGGCGCCGCCGGAGGAACCCTCCACTCTGCCACCGTCAACGTCACCGCCGACAACTTCTCCGCAGAAAACGTCACCTTCCAGAACGACTTCAACGCCACGCATCCGCAACTCCCGCAGGGCTCGCAGGCCCTCGCCCTCATGGTTACCGGCGACCGCGCCGTCTTCCACAACGTCCATCTGCTCGGCAATCAGGACACCCTCTACGCAGGCAGTCGCAACTGTTCCACCGCGGGTCCGCAGTGCCAACCCTCGCGCCAGTATTTCTCCCACTGCCTCATCGCCGGCAACGTCGACTTCATCTTTGGCGACGCCAAGGCCGTCTTCTCGCACTGCGAGATCCACAGCACCCCACACTCTGAAGGCTTCCTCACCGCGCAGTCCAGGCACTTTCCATCTCAGGACTCCGGCTTCGTCTTCGACCACTGCACTCTAACTGCCGACCCTGGCGTCACCAACGTCTACCTCGGACGGCCCTGGCGTCCCTATGCCACGGTCGTCTATCTCAACACCGAGATGGGCGCGCAGATCAACCCCGCTGGCTGGCGAGAGTGGCACCCCGGCGAAACCAACTCCCTCGCCACCGCCTTCTACGCAGAGTTCAACTCCACCGGCCCCGGAGCCAGCTCCTCCGCGCGCGACCCCCACACCCACCTCCTCACCGCCCGGCAATCCCAACCCTTCCAACCCTCTGTCTTCCTTCGCGGCCCCGATAACTGGACCCCTGACCAATCTGCACAACGCTGAATCGCACTCGCTAGTGGTATGACCACTGTCGTATGATGATCTGCGAACGTCACCTTCCCGATCGAGGCCCCTTCGTGATCTACATGCGCTCAACGTCCCTCAGCCTGCTCGCCGCGCTTACCCTTGCCGCTTCTTTAGCCCACGCAGAAACCACCTGCAATGTCCACGCATACGGTGCCAAAGCCGACGGCGCAACCAAGGACACTCACGCCATTCAGTCCGCCATCGACGCCTGCGAGCAGAAGGGCGGCGGCACGGTTCTGCTCACCTCGGGCACCTACATCAGCGCCCCCATCCTGCTCAAGAGCAACATCACCCTGCATCTCGACAAAGGAGCCACTCTCCTCGGCTCTCCCGATCACGCCGACTACCCGGCCAAGACCGAGTTCCGCGAGCCCGGCATCCAGGCCCTCGTCAGCGCCGTCAACGCCACCAACGTCTCCATCACCGGCGAGGGCGTCATCGACGGGGCAGGGGATAGCTGGTGGCAGATGGCCCGCGCCTACAAGGATCACGGTGTCATGGGCTTTGACCATCCCCGTCCCCGCCTGGTCGTCTTCGACCACTGCAAGCACGTGCTCGTCGAGGGCGTCACCCTCCAGAACTCCCCCATGTGGCAGCTCGTCCCCTACTACACCGACGACATCGTCATCCGCAACATCAAGGTCCTCGCTCCTCCCCACTCCCCCAACACCGACGCCGTCGACCCCTTCTCCTCCTCCAACATCGTCATCGACCACCTCTACGCTGACGTCGGCGACGACGACATCGCCATCAAATCCGGCCCCGCCAACTCCCCTGGCCCCGACGCTCCCAGCCGCAACATCACCATCACCGACTGCACCTTCCTCCACGGCCACGGCCTCTCCATCGGCAGCGAGATCGCCGGCGGCGCCCAGAACGTCCGCGCCGAGCGCATCCACTTCACCGGCACCGACAACGGTATCCGCGTCAAAGCCAACCGCGACCGCGGCAGCGATGTCAGCCACCTCTCTTTCAAAGACATCGACATGAAGGATGTCAGGAACGCCCTCATCATCAGCGAGTACTACCCCAACATCCTCCCCTCCGAGGACCCAACACCCCGGCCCATCACCCGCCTCACCCCATACTTCCACGACATCACCATCGAGAACGTGACCGCCACCGGAAGCGCCTCAGCCGGGGCCATCGTTGGCCTCCCCGAAGCCCCCATCGCCAACGTGCTCCTGCGCAACGTTCATCTCAGCGCGCAGCGTGGTCTTACCATTGCCTACGCTACAGTCACCGGCAGCGAAGTGAAAGTTGAGGCCGCCCAGGGTCAACCCATCACCCAGCAGGCAGGAGCCAAAGTCGCGCTTCAGTAGCGCAGTCTCCTGATCGTGATACCTCAACCCTTGTTATCTCTTCGCTACGCCAAACGGTTTATCGTTTGGCGTAGCGAAGAACATTGAAACCCGCGCCCGTTGCAGCTTTTGTTTCAGAGGTGGTTCAGCACTTCAGTCCCGCCGTAGGCCGAACCTACAGCCGATACGCACGTTTCACCAACCCATAAGCCAGCTCGTGGGCCAGTTCCACAGCCTCGCCTTCCTCCAGCCGATGGTCGCTCACCAGCTTCGCCAGGTACGCGCAATCCACCCGGCGTGCCATGTCATGCCGCGCCGGAATCGACAGAAACGCCCGTGTATCGTCATTAAATCCAACCGTGTTGTAGAAGCCGGCCGTCTCCGTCACGCGCTCATGGAAGCGCATCATCCCCTCCGGGCTATCATGAAACCACCACGGCGGTCCCAGCTTCAAGCAAGGGTAATGTCCCGCCAGCGGCGCCAACTCCCGGCTATAGGTCGACTCGTCCAGAGTGAACAGAATAATACTCAACCCCGGCTCATTTCCCACCAGATCCAGCATCGGTCGCAGAGCATCTACGTAGTTTGTCGCGCGCGGAATATCGGCTCCCGTATCGCGTCCATACCGTTCAAAAATCTTCCGATTGTGGTTCCGCACGCTCCCCGGATGAATCTGCATCACCAGCCCGTCCTCCAGGCTCATGCGCGCCATCTCGGTCAGCATCTGCGCCCGAAACAACTCCTGCTGCGCAGCATCCGCTTTGCCCCCGAGCACGCGTGCAAACAGCTCCGCCGCCTCCATCGCCGAAAGGTTCGCAGTCTGCGCCGTTGGATGTCCATGGTCGGTTGCCGTGCATCCAAGCGCGCGAAACCGCGCTCTGCTGGATCGCAAAGCGTTGAGATACCCTCCCCAGGTTGCCGTGTCCTCGCCCGTCTGCTGACCCAGCTTCGCAATATTTTCCGCGAACCCTGCAAACTCCGGATCCACCACTGCGTCCGGCCGGAACGTTGGCAGAATCCTCGCCTTCCATCCCGAATCCTTGATCGCCTTGTGATCGGCCAGCGAGTCGAGGGCAGAATCGGTCGTCGCCAGCACCTCCAGCTTAAAGCGCTCATACAGCGCGCGCGGAAGAAACTCCGGGGTCCGCAACTTCTCTGCAATCACATCGTAATAATGGTCCGCATTCTTCTCCGACAGCCTCTCTTCGAATCCAAACAACTCCTGAAAGCAGAAGTCCAGCCAGATGCGCGTCGGTGTCCCGCGGAACAGATAGTAGTGGCTGGCAAAGATCCGCCACACCTTGCGCGGATCCTTCATCTCCGCCTGTCCAATCTCCAACTCATCCATCGAGACGCCCTGGCTATAGAGCATCCGGTAGACGTAGTGATCTGGCTGCACAAACAGCTTCGCCGGGTCAGGGAACGGTTCGTTCTTCGCAAACCACTCAGCCTGTGTATGTCCATGCGGGCTGATGATCGGTAACGTCCGTACCTGTTCATACAGCGCCTTGGCTATCGTTCGCGTACTGGATTCGGCTGGAAACAAGCGGTTTTCATGAAGCAGCATGGCTGAAGTCCTACTCTCTTTCGAAGCAGCATCGTGGTCTGACCACTATGGCGACCCACTCGCAAGTATACACAGAACAGAATTGCGAATGCCACACCTGCGGGGCTGCTCAACTGCGTGGCCAGCGCCATCTTGCCGCAGATGCGCGCTGGCCACGCTCAGTCTCAGTGACCGTACGTATCGCTGTACTGCGATACCTTGCCTCGGAACAGCCAGTACACGATCGAAAAATACATCAGCGCCAGCATCGTTCCTATCGTCCACCACACCAGACCCACCCTCAGGCTATGCGGCCCCACAATGGAGTTCGCAATCGTCATCGAGCCCATCGCAGGATTTGTCGAAGGCAGTAAAACCGGATAGAGTCCTACCGCGGCGCCACACAGCATCGCGATCAGGTAAGCGGACGATGACAGGAAGGCTCCCACCTCCGAGCCCTTGCGTAGCAGCACGATCATGCTCACCAGACTCATCGCCACGATGACCGGTGCCAGAAACGCAGCCGGATGCCCATGGTAGTTCTGCAGCGAATCCGGCCTTGCCACCACCGTTGCGGGGATGGCCAGCACCGTTGCCAGCGTAACCAGGGGCCACAGCAACCCGGCCGCTTTGCGCGCGCGCCTCCGCAACTCTCCCTCGCTCTTCACGATCAGGTACAGTGCCCCATGCAGCGCCAGGGCCAGCAACGCCACCACTCCGCCGATCACCGTATACCAATCCAGAATGCCAGGGTTCGGTCCCGTCCTCCAGTTGGTCCACAGCGCCAGAAAGAAGTAGTTGTCCGCGCCCAGCGGAACGCCGCGAATCACATTTGCCAGCGCAGCGCCAAAGAAGATCGCGAGCATCGCGCTTGCGAAGAAGAACAGGCCTCCGAAGAAGCTGCGCCAGATAGGGTCCGCGAAGTGTGCTCGCAGCTCCACTGCGAGTCCACGCAGGACCAGCAGCCACAGCACGATCATCAGCGGCATATAGAAGCCGCTGAACGCCGAAGCATAGACCAGTGGAAAGGCGAAGAACAGCGTGCCGCCTCCTGCCAGCAGCCACACCTCATTGCCGTCCCATACCGGGCCGATTGCGCTGATCACCTGATGCCGTTCTTCCTCCGTCCGGGCGACGAAGGGAAACAGTATCCCTGCACCCAGATCGAAGCCGTCCAGCACTACATAAGCGGCGAGCATCACCGCTACAATCCAGAACCAGAGAGTTGCCATTTCGCGCCTCCTAAGCGTGCACTTGCGGTTGTGCTGCAGCGGTCGCAGCAGGCTTCGGGCCGCTTTCAATGATGTTGTACACCAGCAGCACCCACAGAATCGCAAGCACGGTATACATCCCCATAAATCCCAGCAGGCTGAACAGCGTGGTGCCCGCTCCCACGGTTGCGGAGTCGCTTCCTGCGGTTCGAATCAGGTTGTACACCAGCCACGGCTGCCTGCCGATCTCCGCCGTCATCCAACCTGCGGTGTTCGCAATATAGGGCAGCGGAAAGCTCAGCAGTATCGGCCACAGCATCCATCGCGAGCTATACAGTTTGCCGCGCCAAAGCAGAAACACTGCCAAGCCCATCAGCCCCGCAAAGTATGTCCCCAGCCCCGCCATAATGTGGTACGCATAAAACAGCAGTGGCAGCGTTGTTGGCCACTGGTCCTTGGGGTAGGAGTCCAACCCCTGCACCTCCGCTGCGCTTGTTCCGTAGATCAGGAAGCTCAGCACCTTGTTGACTGCGATCGGATTGTCGATCTTTTGTGCCTCGATATCCGGCTGTCCCATCAGCACAATTGGCGCACCTTTTTGCGAGTGGAACAGTCCCTCCATCCCGGCCATCGCCGTCGGTTGATTGTCCGCCACAAATTTTCCCTGCATGTCTCCGGTCGGGAAGATCATCGTAATCGACGCGACCACCGCGGCAATCACGCCCACCCGTACAAATATCCTCCCAAAATCAACATCCCGTTTCTGCAACAGATACAGCGCTCCAACCGAGGACATCACAAACGCGCCTGTAACCACCGCACCGCACATATTATGTGCATACTGCCGCAGTGCCCACGGATTCGTCATCAATCCCCAGAAGCTGCTCACCTGATACGTTCCGTTCGGCATCAATTCATACGCCACCGGATGCTGCATCCAGGCATCCGTCACAATAATGAAGAATCCCGAGATCCACGATCCCAGAAACACCATGAACCCTGCTCCCCAGTGAGCCAGGCGGCTCAGCCGTTTTTCACCGAACAGAAAAAGCCCCAGGAACGACGACTCCAGAAAGAATGAGAACACGCCCTCCATGGCCAGCGGCTGCCCAATTACTCCGCCTGTCCGTCGCGAAAACTCCGACCAGTTCGTCCCGAACTGAAACTCCATCGGTATGCCCGTAACCACGCCCAGCAGAAAGTTCACGGCAAAGATCTTCGCCCAGAATCTAGCCGCCTCGTCATAGCGCTCATCGTTGGTGCGCAGCGCCATCGTCTTCAGCACCACAAGCAGCAGCGCCAGCCCCATCGTCAACTGTGGAAAGAGATAGTGAAACGTAACCGTAAAGGAAAATTGAAGCCTGTGTAGCGTAAGTGCATCCATCGTGCAGGTCTCCTCTTATCCCTTAGCGTACTCTCGAAATTTGTGCAGCGTGAGTGATAATCGCCCGACCGGGAAATTTCAGCCTCCGTTTTGTGGACTGAACAAAATCAATGGGAGGCTCTAGTAGCCTCCCATCGGTGTCAACGCCAACGCCTCTATCTATCAGAACTGAAGCTGCAGCGACATCTGAATCTGGCGTGGACTTCCGATCGTATGTGTCGTTACGCCAAGTCCAGCCGGACAATTATAGAAGCTGCTATTACTCTGCTGCCCCTGGTTATTGCAGTTCGCAGGTAAAGGCGTAGTCCCCGCGCTAGGGAAGGAGTTGTAATTAATATTCTGCGAGACTTCATTTCCAGGAATATCAAAGCTGGTCGTGTTGCTTACGTTATAGACGTCAAAGGTGTACTTCAAACTATAGCGATCCGTAAACTGCGTCATCTTGATCAGCGACGCATCCGCCCGCTTCTGGAATGCCTGCCGGAAGATATTGCGTTGCCCCGTCGTAAATCCTGTCTCATAAGGATCGTTGGAGGGAATACCCCCGTTGAAGGATCCCGGCGCCAGCAGTGGAATCGTAAAACAGCTCGCATTCAGGGCCGTATCGTTTGGATTGATGGATGTAAACGCACCTGACGACGAGCCATTTCGCGCGCTCTTCGGTGTGCATCCCGGAGCTAGTGGAACAATAGGATTCGTGATGCCGTCCGCCGTACTGTAGTAAACGCTCCCGATAGCTCCACTAAAGTCGATCACGCTATACGGCTGGCCGCTCTGCAGCACCGTCAGCCCCACCAGCGACCATCCATCTGCCAGGTAGCCTTTCAGTGAGTATTTTTTCGCAAAGTCAGGCAGCCGATACATGTAGTTAAAGTTGGTGACATGTGTGCGGTCGAAGTCCGACGACGCATAACCACTTCGTAGGTTCAACGGATTATTGCCGTTATAGAACAATCCCAGGCCGCTCTGCTCGTCCAGCGCATGCGAGTACGTATAGGAGGACCCTACCTGTATCCCATGGCTCATGCGTTTTTCCACGTGCACCTGCAACGCGTTATACGCATCCACTCCGGCGGCCTTGTAATCGATCGACTCCGCCGCATAGCCAATATACGGAACGCGCAGATCGACGTTGCCGCCTTCATAGTTTGCCAGGTACGGTGTCCCGTCCGGTAAATTCTCTCCACCCACTGTGTAGCCATAGCTATAGCTCTGCGCATAGGGCCCTCCGGCCAGTGCAGGGCTTGATGGCGAAACAATATTCGGTTGGTTGAACGGAACTGGAATTACCTGGTGGCGTCCTACATTCCCGACATATCCAACTTCGATCGCAAGATCATTGCGCGGCTGCCATTGAACGTCGAGTGTGTAGTTGATCGTGTATGGAAGTTTATTCGTCCTGTCATACACTCCAAGAGAAATTGGCTGCCCTCCACTTAAAATAGCGGCTGCATTAGGGAGATATTTGCTAAGATCGGATGCCTTTGGATTAGAAGGTGCGGCATTTTCGGTATTGGTATACGGATATTCCAGGTTGCCAGTAGCAGGAGTGCCGCCGCATGTTGGTAGATAGCCCTGGTAGAAACTCTCTCCCGCTGCTCCGGCTGCGGTATTCAAGCAGGTCTGTGCCGTCACAAAGGGAAGTTGCTGGTTTACCCCAAATGGCCCCCCCGTCACTGTTCCGATAGCGTAGCCAGGTGAAAAGTAGCTAAAAAGTTCTCCGCGGTCATAATACATTCCACTGCCAGCACGGACCACCACCTTGTTATGAAATAGCTCTGGCTGCCACGCCGCACCCAGTCGTGGCGCAATGCCCCACTGCCGGTTGGTCAGCGTCGTGTTACTAACTCCAGCGGTCCCATTTGCATTATTACCAGCAATAATGAATCCAGGATTTACAATAGTATCCGCTGCTACGTTATAGCTGTACAACGTAGGATCAAAGTTGAAGATACGCCCATACTTTTCTGTCAGTCCGCCATCCCAGTCATACCGTACCCCGGCAGTCAGGCTAATGTTCGGCGTGATCTGGAACTTATCCTGTAGGTAAAGCCCAACCTGATTTGCTCGATAATACCGATTGGCATTTCCTTGCAGAAACGAAGTAACGTAGAACTGGGTCACCGAGCCCCCCGGTGTCACCAACCCTTGTACAAACTGGCTAAGATCATCTGCGGTCACTGTTCCCGCACCGGTGCGTTTGTCGATTGTGTTCAATTGCGTATAGCTATACGTACCGCCGAAGCTCACCGTATGTCTACCAAGTGCCCAGATAGCATTAGCCGAGGGCTCTATGCGATTCTGGAACGCGCCCGTATTCGAACTCTGCCCCTCCGCATTCGGCCCAATATCCAAAATCCCCGTAGACGCAAGGCCTGCCGCCGTAGCAGCTTGTCCAAGAACATTCACAATCGACACCCCCGGAAAGTATGTAGATCCGAACGTATCAATTGAGGCCGTGCCAGCCGATCCTCCCGGTATAGCATCAGGACCGAAAGGCTGTTCATTATTTGCATATGTCTTCTCGCGCAATATTCCTACCGTCTGCTGTGTGCTCAAATTAGGTTTCACCAGATACGTGTTATTGATCGAGAAGACCTGCGATCCAGAATCCAGATGCTCTGTAAAGCCAGGTACGCTGGAGTATGCATATGGCGCAAGCGTAGGATCATGCTGATAGAAGTACTTCAGCGAAACCGTATCCTTTGCGCTAGCGTTATAGTCCATATCGGCAACGGCAATATCTGCTTTGAATCGCCCCGTCCCCGGAAGAAATGCATTGAACGGATGCACTGGAGACAGTCCCGCCCCCGTATCATTCGGGATAAGCCACTTTCCCGGCTCGCCCGGCAGCGCTGGTGAATTGAACAGCGCCATCACCACCTGCGGATCGATGCTGCTCGCAGTCAGTGGCGGATTGAACGTGCTGCTAGACGGAAACTGCGCATTTACAATTGTCGCCAAACCTTGCGCTGTTCGCGTCGTATCGCTAAGTCCTACTGGCACATCCAAAAACGAATCGCCAATTTCCTGGTCCGACACTTGTAGGTGCTGGTACGCAATAAATCCGAATAACTTATTCTTGATAATCGGTCCTCCAGCCGTTCCTCCGGCTAGATAACGATGTAACTCCGGGTTCTTCATGTTCTCCGGAATGTCCTGATCATTCTTGAAGAAAAATGGTGCAGCATTAATCCAGTTTGTTCCTCGATGCACATAGGCTGTGCCATGAAAGTTGTTGGTCCCCGACGCCGTACTTAAATCGATATGCGCGCCTGACGTAGATCCCTGTTGCGCATCGTACATCGAGGCATTTACCCGCACCTCCTGAATCGTCTCCGGCGCCGGCGTTGGTAGCGCATTGCCAATCGACAGATAAATCGAAGCCACCGACTGAATTACGCCGCCAGCCCCGAGGCTCGTCGACACTCCTGTGCTATTGATTACGCGTGCTGAGTCCACCTCGCTCGTACTTTTGCCATTAAATAAATTGCTTGCGTCCACACCATTAATGGAAAAACTATTGCTCGTATCACGCTGCCCGTTGGCCCAAATGGGAAGATTCCCTAAGCCCGAGTTAGCGCCTGTACCCGGTGGCAGCTCTGCGTTTACCCCTGGAGCCAGAATGGCCATCCCTGTAAAGCTTCCCGTCGCCTGAGGAATCGATTCGATCTGCGCTTTATCGAGTACATAGCCGTTGGTCGTATCGGTAGCATTCAGCAGCGGGCTCGCGTTCACGGTTACCGAGTCCGCCGCTGATCCCACAGCCAGTTTTACCGGAAGCGTTAGCGTACGGTCCGCCTGCACCACAATTCCCGGAATCCGCTCTGTTCTGAAGCCGTCCAGCGTATAAGTTATTACGTACGTGCCAATCGGCATGTCCGCCAGCGCGTAGCCTCCCGTTCCATTGCTTTTGGCCGTGCGCACGAGCTTCGTCTCATCCGATGTGGCCTTCACTGTGACCCCAGGAATCGCGCTTCCCGAAGGATCGACCACTGTTCCTGTGATGCCTCCTAATGTCTGTTGCGCAACAGAAGTTCTTATCACGCCCACAACTGCGACCACAAGAAATAGGATGGCTGTCAACCTACGTTTGAGATACACCAATGCATTGCCTCCTGGAGGGTAAGTCGTCGTGTGCGCATCCGCAGGTCGATACACTTCGACACAGCATTCACCGCGTCATCGGCGAGGGCTCGAATGTTACGATCTACGGCGTCTGCTTGTAGTCGAACGTCACTACAAAATCGTGCACCGATTTCGTTGCGATAGCTGGAATGTATAAGTTGTTTTCAACTTAGTTCGATAGACCACTGCGTTGCCTCCAAAAGGGTGTTCGGGGGTAGAGCGCTGCATGGATCGTGTCTTGCAGACCGTATGGGACGGCCGGCGAAAGATACAGAGGGATACTCCGGCCAGCCGGATGGAAGAGCTCTTAGGTTTTCTGAGCCGATAAGGAGAGCATAGCCGAAGTCGCGCGAACTGCAAAGCAATTTGCAACAGCACATAAATATTCCATAAAAATAAACTCGCTCGGTTTCTACTCCGCGCCGCAGGCTGATCATTGCTTCGCACGCATGACAATCGTCACAACGCTTTCCTGACGCATCTCACTGTCATCCACACATGGCCGCTTCCATACTCGCTCTTGTACTCAGCCTTCTCCCATACGAGCACGTCACAGGAGCCGCCATGACCGCCGTTCTCGAATCCGCCGCCCCCACCTCCGCTTCATCGTCACCCACTCCGTCCTCGCAGCTTCAGCCCGTCGCCGCTCTCGCCCACATCACCAAGCGCTACGCCAACGGTGTTCTCGCCCTCGACGACATCTCTCTCTCCCTCCACCCCGGCGAGATCGTCGCTCTCCTTGGTCCCAACGGCGCCGGGAAATCCACTGCCGTCAAACTCCTCATGGGTCTCAGCGTTCCCACCATGGGCAGCGTCCGCATCTTTGCTGCAGATCCACGCCTCACCGCCACCCGCCTCCGCACCGGCGTCATGCTTCAGGTCGGCCGCGCGCCTGAGATGCTTCGCGTCCGCGAGCACATCAACATCTTCCGCGGCTACTATCCCAACCCCATGCCCTACGCCGACATCCTCCGCGCAGCGCAGCTCGACGGCATCGAGGACCGCATGTTCGGCCAGCTCAGCGGTGGCCAGAAGCAGCGCACTCTCTTCGCGCTCGCCCTCGCCGGTGACCCCGACCTGCTCTTCCTCGACGAGCCCACCGTCGGCCTCGACATCGAATCTCGCCGCGGCATGTGGGCGCAGATCCGCTCCCTTGCCGCCCGCGGCAAAACCGTCCTTCTTACCACCCACTACCTCGAAGAGGCCGACGCCCTCGCCCATCGCATCGTCGTCATCAACAAGGGTCGCGTGGTCTGTGAAGGCACTCCCGGCGAAGTCAAATCCCTCGGTTACGCAAGCACCACCAGAGCCTCCGGCATCACCGCCAGTCGCACTCTCAAGATCATCCACTGCTCCACCACTCTCCCTGCCGCCACCATACTCGCCATACCCGGCGTCACCACCGCAGACACTCTTGGCGCCACCACCACCATCCAAACCACCCAACCCGAGCAAACCCTCCGCGAACTCCTCGCCCTCGACGCTACACTCTCCGCCCTCGAAGTCTCCAGCCCCGCCCTTGAAGACGCCTTCCTCGCCCTGACCTCCAGCCAGCCTTCCTGATCTCCAATCCCTGCCCCCAATCCCTGCCTCTCAGGAGCCGTCCCCATGTCCACCACCGCCATCACTCTCCCCACCGCGCAGCCCGGCACCCTCACGCGAACTCTCCGCATCCTCTTCACCGAGATGCGTTTCGAGGTCATCCGAGCCCTCCGTACCCGCGCCTTCTCTCTCTCCGCCATTGGCTTCCCCGTCATGTTCTATTGCCTCTTCGGTCTCATCATGAACCGCAACGAGAACATCAGCGCCGGAGTCTCTGTTGCCAAATATCTCCTCGGTGGCTACGCCGTCTTCGGCTCTCTCGGTGCCGCCATCTTCGGCATCGGTATCGGAGTAGCCATGGACCGCAGCGCCGGCTGGCTCGAACTCAAGCAAGCCAGTCCCATGCCGCCGCTCGCCTACGTCCTCGCCAAGTGCGTCATGGCTGTCGTCTTTTCGCTCATCATCGTCTCCATCCTCACCCTCCTTGGCATCGCGTTCGGTCATGTCTCCATCACCTTCCCCGAGTTTGCACACATCGCTCTCTTCGCCGCCGCCGGTGCCGTCCCTTTCTCCTGCCTTGGCCTCGCCATGGCCTTCCTCGCGCCACCCGCCTCTGCGGGAGGCATCGCCAACCTGATCTATCTCCCCATGAGCTTTCTCTCCGGCCTCTGGGTGCCCATCCGCTTCCTCCCACACATCCTGCAAACCATCGCACCCATCTTCCCCACCTACCACCTCGCCCAGCTCATGTACGCGGCACTCGGCGCTCCCTCGCTCGGAAGCATACTCAGCCACTGGATCAGCCTCCTCGGCTTCACTCTCATCATGCTCGGTGTCACCTGGCTAGCCTTCCGTCACCTCGAACAAAACTCATAAAGCAGCGAAGGCAGTATCCAGCTTCCGGCCAAATGCAAGTGCAAAGCCAAATACAAGCACAAGTGCAAGCAGACCCAGCCGGAAGCCATCTCCGCGCAGTACACTCACCACAGAAACCCTCCATGCCCTCACCCATCTCCATCACCAAAGCACACCACGCCAAATGGGCCTGGGTCTGGTTCGCCTACACCGGCTTCCTCTTCATCGACCCCTTCTTCGAACCCAGCCTTCTCCGCTGGTCGGTTGCCCTCCTGGCGTTCTCCACCTTCGCCGGCATCTACGCCCTCTACGTCCGCGCCGTCGACAACCACAACCCCTTCCGCTTCTGGATGATCGCCGCGACCTTCCTCCTCGGTCTCATCGTCTTTCCTCTTAACCAGGGGGCATCCTGCTTCTTCATCTACGCCGCGGCTTTTCTTCCCTTCAACATTCCATCTCTCCGCCGAGTCCTCACCCTCTTCCTCCTTGAAGTACTCCTCGTCCTCGCCGAGGGCACGCTCTTTCACGCTTACACCGGCCTCCTTCACATCTCCTGGGCCAACACCCTCATCGCCATCTTCCTTATAGGCATGATCGGCGGCGGCAACATCTTCTTCGCGCAGCAGATGCATGCAGACCGCCAGCTCCGCGCCGCCCTCGGAGAAAATCTCGCCCTCGCCGCCGTTGCCGAGCGTGAGCGCATCGCTCGCGACCTCCACGATGTCCTCGGCCACACGCTCTCCGTCATCGCCCTCAAGTCCGAGCTCGCCCACCGCCTCCTGGCGCAAAGCTCCGACCCAACCATCGCCCGCGTCACCGCCGAGATCTCCGACGTCGAACGCATCGCCCGCTCCGCTCTTGCCGAAGTCCGCGAAGCCATCGTCGGCTACCGCGCTCGCGGCCTCTCCGCCGAGATCGACGCAGCCCGTCTCACTCTCGACGCCGCTGGCGTCACCCTCATACTCGATGCCGAAGCCACCACCCCCGCACATCTCTCCGCCGCCGAAGAGACGGCTCTCTCCCTCGCCCTCCGCGAAGCCGTTACCAACATCGTTCGCCACGCCCACGCCACCACCTGCCGCCTGCGCTTCGCCACTGAAGATCACCGCCGCCGCTTGATCATCGAAGACAACGGCCCATGCGCAATTCTCCACGAAGGCAATGGCCTCCGCGGCATGCGCACCCGCATCGAATCTCTCGGCGGCCATCTCACTCTCCACCACGATCACGGTACTCGCCTCAGCATCGAACTTCCCCTCCGCCCGGAGGCTCTGTGAAACCGGGTGCCCCACCTCTCGATTCTGAGATGTGGTTTCCACAGAACCCGATCGCGCCACCCCACCTACTCCGCTTTGAAGGGAACCCGATCGCGCCACCCCACCCACTCCGCTTTGAAGGGAACCCGATCGCGCCACCCCACCCACACCGCTTTGAAGGGAACCCGATCGCGCCACCCCACCCACACCGCTTTGAAGGGAACTCGATCACGCCACCCCACCTACACCGCTTTGAAGGGAACTCGATCACGCCACCCCACCTACACCGCTTTGAAGGGAACCCGATCACGCCATCCCACCTACTCCGCTTTGAAGGGAACCCGATCACGCCACCCCACCTACTCCGCTTTGAAGGGGCGGGGCTTCAGCCCCGCCATTCCCCTCGCCAACCAATCCGGGCTTTAGCCCCTGAGGGAGTCCTGTGACCATCCGCGTCCTCCTCGCTGAAGATCAAACCATGCTCCGCGGCGCCCTCGCCGCGCTCCTCGACCTTGAGCCCGACATCACTGTCATCGCCCAGGCCGCCAACGGCCGTGAGGCCCTCAGCCTCGCCCGCGATCTCTCCCCGGACATCATCGTCACCGACATCGAAATGCCCGAAAAGACCGGCCTTGAACTAGCTGCCGATCTTCACCTCAATGACTGCAAAGCCCGCGTCATTATCCTCACCACCTTCGCCCGTCCCGGCTATCTCCGTCGCGCGCTTGACGCCGGAGCTCACGGCTATCTCCTCAAGGATCGCCCCGCCTCCGAGCTCGCCCAGGCCATCCGCCGTGTCCACTCCGGCCTCCGCGCCATCGACCCCGCCCTCGCCGCCGAGGCATGGACCGCCGACCCCGACCCACTCTCCGACCGCGAGCGCCAGATCCTCCAGCGGGCCGCCGACGGCTGCTCCTCCGCCGACATCGCCGCCGAACTCCACCTCTCCGAAGGTACCGTCCGCAACTACCTCTCCGAAGCCATCGCCAAACTTGGCGCCGCCAACCGCATCGACGCCGCCCGCATCGCTCGCACCCGCGGCTGGCTCTAACCCGCCTCTGCGTCGTTCTTTGTGTTAATTAAGGAGGCTGAACTTAACTGAAACTTAAATGTGGCTGGACTTCAGCACCGCCTTCGTTTCACGTCATGAGGCTCCAGTTCGCAGCTTCAAAACAGCCTCTCAGCCGGTCCACTGACACCCCTCCAACCACCCCTCTCCCCAACCCACCCCTCAATCCGCACCGTACTATCGAAAATCGTGTTGAGAGTGCCATTTTGCAGCCCAAAATTGCGTTGAGAGGTACACGAAATTCACATAGTTCTGCCCATCTCACCCGAATCCCCGACCCGCACCGCCCTTACGTCCCGCAGAAGGTCGCGTGGACAAGCTCCTCCGGCCGGGCCGGCATCGCATACCGTTCCAGCCCCGCCCGCTCCTCAAATGGCCGCGAAACAGCTTCCAGCAAATCCTCAAACGGCTGAAAATCCTGCCGCTCGCTGGCGGCTCTAAGTGCTTCTCCCACAAGGTGGTTACGGGGAATAATCACAGGGTTCACCCCTCGCATCGCCGCCGCTCGAGCCTGCCTGTCGCCGCCCTCGGCCTCCAGTCTCCGTCGCCACCCCACAGCCCACCGGTCATACGCCGTCGGATCGGCAAACAACTCTCTGACGCCTGTATCGTCTTTATTTTCAGCAGCCGCATCGCATAGCCGTCTGAACGTCAGCGTAAAGTCAGCCTCATTGTCCTCCATCCCTTGCAGCAGGTCTTCAGCCAGCGTCTCATCCCCCTCGCGCTCTGTAAGCAGCCCAAGCTTACCCCTCAGCCCTGCGCTCCGGGCTGTTTTAAACTGTGGCTCAAAGGCTGCAAGTGACTCATTCGCAACGGCAATCGCGCCTTCTTCGCTCCTCGTCTCGAGCGCCAGCAGTGGCAACATAGCCTCTGCCAGTCGCGCCAGATTCCACACGGCTGCGTGCGGTTGGTTATCAAACGCATAGCGGCCGCCCCGGTCGATTGAACTGAATACTTTAGCCGGATCGTAAGCCTCCAGAAACGCACAAGGCCCATAATCAATGGTTTCGCCGGAGATAGAGGTATTGTCCGTATTCATCACCCCATGCACGAAGCCCAGCAGCATCCACTGCGCGATCAGTTTTGCCTGCCTGGCAATAACTCCTTGCAAAAGAGCGTGATACGGACGCTCCGTATGCTCTGCCTCACAGTAGTGCCGGGCAAGCGCGTAGTTCGCCAGCACACGCAAGTTGTCCACATCACCCCTCGCTGCAAAATACTGGAACGTTCCAACCCGCAGATGGCTAGCCGCAACCCGTGTCAGCACGGCTCCCGGCAACGCTATATCCCGTAGCACCCGTTCCCCGGTTGTTACCGCAGCCAGGGCACGAGTTGTTGGCACCCCCAGCGCTGCCATGGCCTCGCTCACAATGTACTCGCGCAGCACCGGGCCAAGTGCTGCTCTGCCATCACCACCGCGAGAGAATGGCGTACGACCGGAGCCTTTCAGTTGCACGTCATAGCGCATGCCGTCACTCCCTACCACTTCGCCGAGAAGGTTGGTGCGGCCGTCGCCCAGTTGCGGCACGAAAGACCCAAACTGATGACCTGCATAGACTTGTGCCAAGGGTTCAGCCCCTTCTGCAACGCGATTGCCAGCTAGAATCGCAACGCCTTCCCTGCTTCTGAGATCGTCCGGGTTGAGTTTCAGTTTCTTCGCCAACTCGACATTCACTTTAACCAGCCGTGGCTCCGCAACTGGCGTCGGATTCAATCGTACGTAAAACTGCTCTGGCAATCGTGCATATGTGTTGCCAAAGCTGAAGCGAACGTGTTGACCGCTCAAGGTTTCGGAGGACAGAAGATCAGCAGGGGAGAAAGTAGGCAAATCCATGCCAATTGGATGTAATCGGGAGTTTTCGGTCGCTCTGTATTGGCAAGGCGCCGTTCCACTGATGATTGGCCAGCAATCCTGAACGTGGAAGTGGGCGCGAGACCCTCCCCCTTGCGACGCCGTCTGCTGGGGAGCGACTTCGACTCAACCGACGACGAGAGCAGGATAAGGCTAAGTCTCTTGTGATCATCGTTTGGATAGTGGCCGCGATGGAATCCAGAATGTGAACTCCGGCTCTCCTGTCAGAAGTAGTGCTGCATCAGACCGTTTTGCCCATCTTTGCAGTTGACGGATCAGTATGCACGGCATCCACGAAGGGCGCTACAAGACCTTTGCCCAACCAGTGCGAACCAACTCACTAGAAGTTGATCATATTGACGCAGGAACTTGGATAGACCATGCATTTTGTGATATCGATATCTTTATCTAGCCGCTCGCCGAGACTTAATGAAAGTAGTCTGGATTACGTTTACTTAGCTCCTGGGAGCAACGGGCATAAAATCGCTTTAATTTTCATGCAATTTGTGCTTGACGGCTCTGTGCTCGTGATTGCATAATTTTCCCCGCAATCAAGTTTGAATTAATCGGGGTTTCGTGAGGCTGCGTTAGCCCAATTGTGATCGTTATCAAGTATGGTTTCGGTGAAGTGAATGGAAGGTAGCCAAAGGGGGCTGTTAGATGATGTCATTTCCTAAGATCAAGCCGGCAGCCGGATTATTATTTCTCCTGATCCCTGGACTTCTGCTGCTGCAATCGCCCGCTTTGGCGCAGGAGACTACGGGGACAGTGTCCGGCATAGTGGAAGATACCACCGGTGCCGCGGTTCCAGGTGCGGTTGTTGTGCTGACCAGCGTGGAGAACAGGACCGAGCGTAAGGCAGTCAGCAATGGCACAGGAAATTTCACAATCGCGTCAGTCACATCCGGCTCCCGGTACCGTGTCAAGGTCTCGATGGTGGGGTTCAAGAGTTGGGAGTCACAGCCGTTTCCAATGCGTCCTGGCGACCAGGTCAACTTCACGGATATCAAATTACAGATTGGCGAAGTTTCTGCAGCGGTCACCGTCGAGGCCACCGCGAGTCAGGCCATAAAGCCTCTGGATACCCCAGAGCGCAGCGATGTAATTACATCAAAGGATCTCGAGACGCTCGCCATTGTCGGGCGTGATGCAACTGAACTTATTGAGACGTTGCCCGGATTCGCGATGATAAGCCCAGGCGTGAATAACCAGTCATCTGCCAATACCGCGGCTGTAGGACTGAACAACGGCATCTCTGGCGGCTATTCCGCCAACGGTCTCGGCGCGACAGGATTGGCCACAATTCTTGACGGCGTTTCGCTTACAGATATTCAAACTAATACAGGCACCGTTCAGACGATCGATGCAGACATGGTTCAGGATGTAAAGGTAGATTCGTCGAACTTCAGCGCGGTTAGTGCGAAGGGGCCGGCCATATTCAATGCAACAACCAAAGCCGGTACGGCTTCGTTCCATGGAGAAGCCTACTTTTATGCCAGAAATACTGCCCTCAATGCGAATGATTGGTATAACAACTATCTCCAGCAGACACGTCCGGATGGGAGCTATTACTATCCAGGCGGAACGCTTGGTGGGCCATTGTGGATTCCTGGCACACGCTTTGGTCGGCACAATGACAAGCTCTTCTTCTTCTTTGGGTTTGAGGTTCTCAACCAGAAGTACTCGCCTGAGACCCTTGGTTCCTGGGTTCCCACGATGGCAGAGCGTACTGGTGACTTCAGTGTCACCAACCTGAATGCTCAACTCTGTGGTGGGCGTCCGGATGGCCTCCTAAATCCAAATTCCAGCCAACCGATGTGTTACGCCGAAAATTACCTGCCTACCGGTGAGGCTGTCGTAGAAGGTAATGTTGCAGCGAATGCCAATGCAGGAGGAGTGGCGCTGGTGAACTGGCTGCCACTACCGAATGCTGACCCTTTCGTGAATATATCCGGCTACAACTATGTACAGCCGGTTGTGCAGACACAGAATGGAGACATTCTCCATGCGCGTATCGATTACTCCATCAACGATGCCAATAAGCTGTACGTATCCTACGGTCGCCAGTCACAGATCACCCAGGATCCAGTGAGTTTGGGTTATGCTCCGAACTTTTCCGTAGAGTATCCTGGCGGCGTAACTACGGGCGATATCTCCAATATTCTGGCACTCAACTATACGCGGGTATTCGGTGCGAATATCACTAATCAGTTCACCGCTGCCGTGTCTCTCATCAGTGACCCTGGGAATATGGGTAATCCAGCTGCTGTGGACCGTTTTGAGATGAACAAATACAACTGTAACGATCCCGCCGAACGGGCCGCCGGAACCTGTACTAACCCTAATACAGATAGCTTCAACTACCTTGGTGAATACAAGAACGCCGGAGACTATTCCGTGCCAGCCCTCAATGATGGCGGCGGTACTCTTGGGTATCCCAACTTACTTATGCCGGGGGGGTTTTATAACGATCAAGTTCACATGAAGAAGACAGTGCCGGACGTTCAGGATGCCGTCACATGGTCTAAGGGAGACCATACGCTTGAGTTTGGCTTCTATTATGAAAAGGGAATTTTGAACGGCATCGCGGACACCGGAGCCTATCCACAGGGTGAGTACACGTTCAATCCTGGCAATAATTTCTATCAATACAACCAGCAGGTCGGACAGGCCTCGCAATATGTTGGCTGCGAAAATCCTGAAGCGGCAGGAACGAGCCGTACTTCGGGTGCGTCGTATCTCGGAAATTGTATCAATCCTATTGCCATGATGTATACGGGAACCCCAGACAGTTTCCAGCAAACAAATTTTACTCCAATCGTAGATATGCAGTACACGACAGTCGCAGGGTATGTGAACGATCAATGGAGGCTCCATTTGAGGAGACTTCATAATGTCACGCTTGTCGCGGGAGCCCGAATCGAGCACCTCGGCCCATGGGTTGATCGTCACGGAAATGGCTTGGCCACCTTCTCTCCATCACTTTACAATCAGGAGTGTAACCGTGCGAATGGTTCCAATGTTACCTGCGCGCAGACCACGGATTACCCCGGCATTACCTGGCATGGTATCGACAGTACTGTTGCAAACCCGGTTAATAATCCACCGATGATCTACTTTACGCCGCGCCTCGGCCTTGCCTGGGATATCTTCGGTGACGGCAAAACGGTGATACGTGGAGGATGGGGAGTCTACCGCCAAGAGGAGGCATTCGCCCCCTACGCTGAGGCCGCCGCTACAGCTCAGGGTTACAAGACGACCTACCTTCAGCAGCAATGGAACTTTGATGGTGTCGACGAGCAGTCGCCAATTAACCCGTCCGACTTTAATATCGACGTGCTCTCTGCTAATGATACGGTGCGACCAGTCACGTATGAGTACAACATGACGATTGACAGACGTCTGCCTTGGAACTCACTTCTTGAGATCGCATATGTCGGCAGCAATAGCCAAAATCTTAGCACCTACAACCAGGGCGGCTACAACGAAGCTTCCGATATTAACTTGATTCCCCAGGGCTATATGTTCCAGCCGTCGCCTGCCTTCTGCCTTTGCGATTTGCCAACGAACCTTGGTGCTGATGCAATTTCTAGTTTGTCGACGCAGGGACAAGATTACTTCAGACCATTCCCATTCTATCAACACATCTACGCACTGAAACATGATTTCTATTCGAACTACAACAGTATGCAGATTAGCTGGAATAAGTCGACTGGCATGATCTCGTTCGGCGCGAACTATACCTTCTCAAAGATACTAGCAACGGCAGCGTCGTACAATAATCAACTTGTAGATCCACTGAACCTTCGCAATGATTACAATCCAGCAACCTTCGATCGCACCCATGTTATCAATGCCCATTACCAAATTGATTTTGGTAAACGCTATCACGGGAACCATAAGCTCATTGCGGACCTAGTCAACGGGTGGCTAATCTCAGGTATCTCAACGATTATGAGCGGTGTCAACCTTGCGTCCGGCGAGGGTGAAAACTTTGGCTTTGGTTATGGCTCACTTAATGTTGCACAAGTCGCGACATTACAACAAATGCAGAATACGGAACAACAGCAGTGTATACAGACATACAATGTTCCAAAAGATGCTAATGGCAATCAGTATTGTGTCAACAACCTAAGTCCAATCACATGGCTGGGTACTCCTGACTACCTGCTAATGCCGACACTCAACTGCAATCCCGCTGGGGGACCAGCCAAGAATCAGTTCATCAACCCGACATGCTTTGGGGTTCCGCTGCCTGGCAGCCCGGCTGGCGGCACCGGTTCTGACTTCTCGAATCCCAGCGGTCAAGGGGTGCCTCGGTTGCCATACATCCATGGTCCCGCTTATCAGAATCACAATGTGTCCATCTATAAAAATTTTTCGATGGGAGCAAATAGGATCATGCAGCTTCATGCGTCTGGCTTCAATTTTCTCAATCATCCGCTGGTCTCGTTCAACAACAACGACAACACCAATTTGAGCCTGGGGAGTCTGAACTTTGCTACGGCTGGACAACCACTTGCCCCCAGCGAGCTAAGGGTGCCCAACTTTGGCATCGCAAACATCAAGTATGGAGCACGTCTCATTGAGTTAGGCGCTAAGTTCACATTTTAGAGCAAGATTACGCTAGCCTAGCGCGTTGAGCGCAAGTCAGCAGAGAACCGGATCAGCGACCAGGAGCCATTGGCGTTTGTCCAGAAGAGGTATAGATCGCAGTTGTAGGGCGGTCACAAGATGCGGGTAGCTATAGGTTCCCCGCAAGGCATTGAGATAGAGATTTTCTGGAGGGGTTTTATGGCCACGGAGACTGCACTGCACTTTCCTCGGATGGCGCGGACAGGTATGTTGGTTTTGATTGGGATGTTGTCTCTATGCGGTGTCGCATTGGCACAGCAGGAGTTGGTCACGACTGGCTCTGTTATTCCGCTACAACATAGCAACCAATATTGCCAGATCTATCAAGTTCTCAATGCACCCAATGGTGACACATTGTTTCTCGACGTCTGCGGCGGTGGAGGGTATGGTGCTATTTATCAGCTAAAACAGGGTTCTACCACTTTCCAGACGATCACGTCGGCCATCGACAGTGCAGGTACCTACTGGAATGAAAGCATGGCAATGGATGCTAAAGGCACCATCTATATTACAGACCGCTATAGCGGCAGCCAGCATCTTTACCGTGTTCCTTACAATCCTGCAGATGGCACGTGGGATTACTCGGCATCGAAGGACAGTTTTGAGCCTACAATCGACGGTGGTTTTGAGGGGAACGGGACGCAGAACGATGCGTTTCTAGATAGCCCTGCAAAGGATGGAAGCGGCATTCTGTTTGTTTCCGAGCAAAATGCTAACGACATCATGATGATCCCGGTCAACGCCAACGGTACGGTTCCGCTTTTCCCCAGCGGGCCTGACGCGGGTCAACCTGAATTTCAGTACCTCATTAAGGGCTTAGCCGATAAAGTGATGCCCATGGTGGTTGACACCAACGGCAACCTTTACTTTATTGAGAACCCTTACGACCCACCGGCCAGTCGCGTTACGGGTGTCTTTTTCGTTCCCTCCGGTGCCTACAAAAGCTGCATGGCTGCTAGTGCTGCTGGCACAGCAAGTCCCACCACACCTTGCATCTCTGGGACTGAGTCCTCATTGCAACGTATCGATCCTGGTAATACGGAGAAGTTCAACGGAATTACGCTTGACGCGGCCGGCAACATCTATTTGTCAGATGCCAGCGATGGCTATGGCGGCACAAGAAATGGCCTGCTGATGGTTCCAAATGAGAGTGGGAGCCCGATTGGAGTTACTGCTACCAGCTTCAACTTCGAACATGTGGAATACATCTCACCTGTGGGCGTCAATGCGGAGCCAACGATTGATCCACGAGGGTTCTTTTGGCTGCCAACTGGAGCTGCATCCAACTGGAGTCCGGCCGGGTCCGGACCAATCCCTGGAACTGGGAATTTTGTTCTCTATCAATTGGGTACGGCGAATCTGGGATCGACGCCTGTGGGCACGCCTAGTTCTGCCGCTACAGTGTTCTTCAGCTTCAGCGGCAGCGTGACCCCGGCAAGTATCTCGTTCTCCCAGCCGGGTGCTGGAACTGACTTTATTGCCGCGGCTACTAATCCATATCCGCCCACCAGCGGAACCACGCCGGCAGTTCCGTGCACAGCCGGTACGACCTATATCGTATATAGTTCCTGTCAATATTGGGCTCAACTCACTCCACAGGGCACCAATTCGGTTGGCAGCATTTCGGGTCAGATGTCCATGTTGGACGCAACCAACAAAGTTATCAACGGGAGCACTGCGGACCTGAATGGGATTGGCGAGGGGCCTGCGGCAGCGTTACTGATTCCATCTGCGCAGACTCCGCTTGCGACGGGGCTCGTTTCGCCTCAGCAGGTTTCGGGCGATTCTCTTGGCAACTCCTATGTAGCTGATTCGGGGCAGGGAAAGGTGCTGATGTTTGCCGCTGGCGCGACCACGGCTACGGCAGGAACTTCTATCGGGACTGATCTCACTGCTCCAACAGGTGTAACCGTGGATGGCTTCGGCGACGTGTACATCGGCGACTCCGGCAAGGTGATCGAAGTCCCTGCTGTGAACGGAGTTTTGAACCCTGCTGGCCAAACGGTACTTGCATCGGGGCTTGGGACACACCTCAACCTAGCTGCAGACGGTGCGGGTAACGTATATGTTGCGGATGCAGACAATGCTCGTGTGGTCAGGATCTACAATCCACAGATGTCCATGGTGATCGAGGGCATCGAGACAGTCGGAACAGGCTTTGCGAAGCCATCGGCAGTTGCGGTCGACAACGCTGGGAATGTCTACGTTGCGGATGGAACAAATCTGGTAGAGATTAATTTTTGGGGTGGACTGGCCAACATTACAGCCAACTTAGCCGCACCTGTAACTGGCCTTGCGGTCGATCCGTCTGGCTCCGTATATGTCGCCCAGACCGGCGGAATCATCCGCATACCACTGGAAAGTGCTGGACTAAACCCAAGCGATGCAGCGCAAATCGATAACACAGGCGTCACTGCGCCGAACAGTGTTGGAATTGACTCGCTCGGGAACCTCTACGTTAGCACAGCGTCTTACAGTGTGAGCACTATTGGAGCTACGGGTGCCGGGACCAACCCAGTTGCTACCCCAAACGTGCTGTTGCTCAGCGGGGCTCTAGTAAACTTCGGTCTTGTCAGCCAGCAGACGCAAAGCAATCCAATTGATGTCAATGTGTACAACATTGGAAACTTGCCGTTGGCTTTGACTGCACCTCCAACGTTCGCGGGTGCGAATGCCGCTGACTATTCAATCCAAGCAGACGGCCAGAATCCATGCGATACAAGCGGCGCTACAACCATAGCTAGCGCCACGGCCTGTCAATTGGGTGTGACCGTTACGGCGGTTGGTCTGGGAGTTAGCCAGGGGACAATGGCAGTTCCCACCACTGCGCTGAATGCCCCGACAGCGAGCGCATCTCTGGAAGCGTATTCAAGCGATCTTCTCTGCCGAACGTTGACAACAATCACACTGAATCCTGCGACGGGTCTGACATATCCAGGCAGTACTACTGTGACCTCAACGACGGTGCCCGATCCTGCGTATCCATGCGCTGCAGGTGGAGTTCCAGAGAATGGCAAGATTGCGCTTACGCTTGCACCACAGGCGAAAGGTTCGCAACCTTCTACGCAGACTCAAACGTTGCAGGCCAGCGGAATACAAACATTTTCGCTGACTGCGTTGAATGGTGGAACGTATGCCTTGTACGTTGGATATAAGGGGGACCCGGTCTACGGTGGGAGTTCCAGCGCCAGAAACTTTACCTTTACCGTTGCGCCGGCGGTTCCCAACGTTTCCCTTAGTGAGCCGGCCGGTATCACGCCTGTTAACGGTGTTTACTATGTGCTGCAAGGATCAACCACGACCATAAAAGCTTCTGTGACATCGACCTTGGGAACCCCGACTGGTAGTGTGAAATTCCTCAACAACGGGTCAACACCAGCCGATCCAACGCAAAATCCGGTGACCTTGGATGGGAGCGGTAATGCGACGTTCGACACCTCAAACCTCGTGGCTGGAACCTATAATCTCACGGCGGCATTTAGCGGCGATTTAAACTTCTCCGCCGTAACATCTTCGGTGGTGACTATCGATGTGATACCACAGAGTGCGCTCATTACTGCGAATCCAGCTACAGTCACAACCGTAGCTGGCACTCCTGTGACAAGCACGCTCACTATCACTGCCCTCGAGGGCTATTCGCCGAAGTTAGGAGCTCAGCTCTTCTGCGACAACACCACGCTGCCGCAGTATGCGGAGTGTACCTTCGACGTGCCGACGATCGATCTGTTTGATCACCCGGGTGTCCCGCAGCTAAGTCACGTCACTATCAGCAGCAACCTTCCGGTAAATGTTGCGAGTGTCCGAAGAGGTGCGTCGCCAGTCGCCTTCGCCGGCTTGGTTGGTATGGGGCTGCTCGGACTGGCATTCCGTCGAAAGGTCAAGCTGTTCCGTTCATCTCTCACGGTCGCTTGCATTCTACTTTTACTTTTCGGGTCAACCGGAGGACTTATGGGATGCACGAACTCTGGCTACACGACGACACCGCCAGCACCTCATGTGACCACGCCAGCTGGTACCTACAACGTGCGCATATACACAGTTGACCTTATATCGAACCAAGTATCCTCACTGCCCTTCACTTTGGGCGTGACGATCACCGCGGCAAAATAAGCGCCGCAACATTCGGCTGAAACCGAGGCTTCCTGGAAGAGAGGAATCAAATCCCGGAAGCAATAAAACAGAAGCTTCAAGTAAGTACGTGTTCTCTAGGGAGAAATGCCATGTTCACCAAGTTCTACAAATTGCGGCTCCGTCTCTCCGCACCCGCTCTGACGTTGCTCCTCTTTTGTGTGTTTTCCGGCACTGGGGCAAGATCGCAGGCGACCACTCCCCTCGTGACCGCAAGTTTCCCTCAGAGCCTGACGGCGCCCACTGGGCTAGGCCAGGTCTTCCAGACCGCTCTTGATAGCTACGGTGATCTTCTGGTGGTGGACTACGCAAATGGTGGCTTATACGAATATCCGGTTAACGGTGGCTCTGTGATTACCTTGGTTGCTGCGGGGGGGCTCCCAACCTACGCTAACCCGGGTGTCGCGATTGACTCCAATAATAATCTCTATATTGAAGCCAACTACAACAACTGCCTGTTAATGTTTCCTTATGATGTAACGTCTAGTACGTGGACTGGGCTTTCTACCGTAACTCCAGCAAATCCTACAACCTATATCTGTCCGAACAACGGGAAGGGGACCAGCCCGTACATCTTCGCACAATATGGAATCACCGGTATGCCAAATGGCTATTTCCAACCGTGGGCTATCACGGTGGATTCACACAATAATCTGATCATTAGTGCGCAGAATAGCGGTAACTTCATCTTTTCTTTGTCTGTAACTGGCTCGGGTAGCGCAGCAAAGGCGG
This sequence comes from Granulicella sp., assembly GCA_027450185.1. Taxonomy (GTDB): domain Bacteria; phylum Acidobacteriota; class Terriglobia; order Terriglobales; family Acidobacteriaceae; genus Granulicella. The sequence continues at coordinate 173,428 of DAIDKF010000001.1, forward strand.
GGGCTGCAGTAGGCATTCTTACGAGCATGGGTGCACGTCCGCAATCGATTGCTATCGATAAGTTCGGTAACATCTATTTCGTTGAAGAGTCAGATACGGTAAATAGCAAACCTCCGGAAAGCCCATTGTCTGGCGTTTACATGATTCCAGCGGGTTCAACTGCCATAGCTTCGGACGCAGGTCTCGCTCGTGTCGACCCAAGCCTGCCTGCAGTTACGGGTGTCACTACCGACCCCTCCGGGAACCTCTACATCAGCGACTCCAAAGAAGGAGTCTTCTTTGTGCCTAATCCATCCGGGACACCAAACACTTCGGCGGCGGTGCTGCTTACTCCTATACCTGCAGATGGTCAGGTAAGCGTCGACTTGAAGCGGGACATCCTGTACGTGCCGACCAATCAGAGTGGCAGCCAGACGGTCACGGAAGTTACTTTCAATGCGGCACAACTTGGCTCAACGGCCGTGGGGACTCCGACGGCAACAGCGGCAACAGTACTCTTTAGCTTTAGTGGTGCTGTAACTCCTGGATCTTTCGTCATTCAGGAAGCTGGCGCTGCGACCCCTGATTTCATGATTGCCAGCGGCGGAACCTGTGCAGGAGGGACTGCATATACCGCACAAAGCAGTTGCTCGGAGAACGTAATGTTGAACCCTCATTCAGTTGGCGATGTATCCGCCAAGTTACTTATGCTCGACGCATCGAGCAATATACTGTCCTCGCTCTCTCTCCAGGGGGTAGGCTTAGGTGCAGCGCTTCAAGTAAGCTCTCAAGTCCCATCCGCGACGGCCTCTGTGATTGGAGCCGGTCTGAAGACTCCGACCCAGGTTGCCGTGGATGCCAATGATGATACGTATGTTGCGGACGCTGGCCTTGCTACGGTGGAGATCTATCCGAAAGGTTATGGCGCAATAGCCGCGACTACGACAGTGGGCACGGGACTTACGGCGCCAACCGGAGTAGCTGTGGATGGGGCCGGCGATGTCTTTATCGCGGACAGTGGCAATGTGTATGAGGTGCCGAATAGCCCGTCGGGCTTTATCACTTCGGGCCAGCTAACACTCAAGGGAGGCCTCGGTACAAACCTCAGGCTGGCCGCAGACGGCTTCGATAATCTCTACATCTCGGACCCTGATCATCACCAGGTAGTGAAGTTGGGGAGCCTGTCGGGAACATTCGGCCCTCTAAGCCAGACCGAGACCGATCTGTCAGGATTCAACGCTCCCTCGGCGGTCGCCGTCGATGAGAACGGTAACCTGTATGTGGCTGATGGAGCCAACCTGTTCGAAGTAACGCCCAATGGAGCGCAGACCACACTGCTGACTAGCCTTGTCAATCCGACAGGACTGGCTGTGGATCCGTCCGGAGCGGTGTATGTAACGATGGCGGGGGGTACTGCTCGCATCCCAAACATGGGCGGGACGCTGACTCCAGCCGATCAGACGATCGTTGCACCTGCGGTTACGAGTCCAACATCCGTTGCAATTGACTCGATGCAGGATGTTTACGTTATAGATTCCGTCGCGGAAGACGTTAACTTCGTTAACTCTAGTACTTCGATCAACTTCGGAACCCTGACCAGCGCAACGGCAACACAGACCGCAAATATTACGGTCGTGAATGACGGAAACTCCCCATTCAATTTCACCACATTTACCAGTACGCCCGACTTTAGTGCTACCAGTACGACTTGCGTTGCTCCAGTGGCAATTGGGTCAAACTGTTCCGCAATAATCACCTTCAATCCTGGTCCCGGCGATCAGGGCACCCTGTCCGCAGAACTCCTAGTGCAGTCTGGTGCGGCAAACGCTCCGGTTGGTGTGAATGTTGTGGGTGTAGGAGTAGCGTTGGCAAATTCAACAACGACCCTGAATGTGACGAATGCGACTGTAGACGGTGCACCTGCTGTCGTCAAGGTTGTTCCTGCTTCAGGAACAGGTGCCGCGCCGACCGGACAAGTGACGCTGACGATCACTGGTGTCACCGTCACGACACCGGTCACAGTGACCGGCACACTCGTGAACGGTACTGTTACCATCGCCCCACCGCAGATACCGGCGGGGACTTATACCTTTAGCGTGAGTTACGGAGGCGACCGGGCGTACGGACCTTCCACGGCTACAGCGCAGGTGGTGATTGCTGCTGGTGCTGTGACGCTGACGCAGCCGACGATGGCCGCGGTTCAGCTTGCAGATCCAGCGTATCCATATGTTCTGGCCACAGGCACCGGATCGAGTGAGCCGTATGACGGTTCGGTCGTTCCCTTCGAATACACCTACCCGGTTCAGGTAGTGGCAACCGATGCAGCACCGCTAATCGGTCAACCAGTCTACGACCCCACGGGCAAATTAGTTGGGATGAATTATGGTTCGGTCACCTATGCTGGAGCTCCCGCCCCGGGTTGTGCTCCTGTTCCCGTGGCATCAGATGGTACCGCGCCGTTCCTCACCTCCTGCTTCACTATTAATACCAATAACAATTCCATTCCTGACCTTCTGACTAGTTACACTATTACCCCGACGTACAGTCCCGCCGGGATAGGTGCAGCAGCAGGGCTGACAAATCCCAATTACTCATCGTTCACCGGTTCGCCTATTTCGTTCACAGCCTTGCGTAATCCAGTGGTGCAGATTTCGTCCAACCCAAGTACGTTGACGGTTTCTCCAGGGTCTTCAACAACCGCGACGCTTACGTTGACCTCATTACTAGGCTTCGGATATGCAGGTGGCGGAGATGTTCCGCCGACGGCGAACGTGCAAGAGCCGAGCGGTGGATTGCTAAATAACTACTCGCTCCCAGTGCAACTCGCCTGCGATGGGTTGCCTGCGTATGCTACCTGCACCTTCAGCTATCCGACGCCAGACGTATCGGATCCGCAGTCCGTTGCAGTGGGCCCTGTGCCGGGAACCCTGATCGGCGGAGTTGCGTGTGCGGCCAACGTGGGATGCGTGGGGCCTGGCACCGTGATCATGACAATTACCACGAACATACCGTCTGGAAGTGTGGCGAAGCTTAGCCGTGATTCTAGTGCTATCACCTTCGCAACCATGTTCGGGGTTGGTCTGCTCGGCCTCGCCTTCCGCAACAGGAAGAAGTGCTTGCGAGGACAAATTCCCACGCTGGCTGGCCTAGTACTCTGCTGCGGGATTATCGCTGGTCTCAGTGGCTGCACAACGAAGCAACTTGGCGTAACTTCCGGAGCAGTATCTCCTACTGGAACCTACAAGGTATTGGTCACGGCCAAGCAGGTAGGCAGCCGCACCATTACACAGTATCCAGGAATCGTGTACGGCAACGAAAATCAGATGTCTCTTCCGTTCACGATCAACTTGACCGTTCAGTAAGAATTTGCCCTCCCCAGAAAAAATAGCGAGAGTCTGCGATTGGCTCCCGCTAGCATCTCCCAGTTGAACCGAGGTTCTCCCGAAATAATGAGGGTTCTGTTCCAGGCATGAACGCGAAGACCGCTCGAGGCCGTCAGGCAGAAGTGGAACACAAGATCGGAAGGCAGCACGCAATGAATGGACTAAGAGTTGTTCACGCCATGCGAAGAGAACTGAATAGAGGAGTATTAGAAATGAAAGCTATCCGGACAGGCCTACGCTATTCATCGCGGTCATGCACATCGGTATCTAACGCCATGGTCTTCGCCCTTGCCTTGTGCCTCTCCACAATGGCTGCAAAGGCGCAGGTGCCTGCATCCGGGGATATTGTTATGAGCCAATCGACATCGCTAGGAGCGTTACCGGGTAACGGGGCACAATCCGGTGGAGAGCCTGCAGGCGACACCATGGCGGTCAACGCATTTGGTGACCTGATCGCCACGAACACCTACAACAACAAGATTCTGCTCTTTGCTCCGGGAGGGACGACTCCGACTGTTCTCGGGACTCTAAGCAACCCGAATGGGGTGGCTGTGGACAGTCAGAACAACCTCTATATTGGGTTCTCATATGGCCCGACAGTTCTGAAGGTTCCTTATGTGAATGGGGCCTATGCAGCGATAGCGGCAACCAGCAGCAGCACGCCGAACTGCACCGGGACCGATACGGTAGAGTGCATCATGAACAACATCTCTTTGTCTGGAGGCTCCGGCGTGGTATCGCTGGTGTTCGACTCGAAGGGTGACTTGTTCTTTGGAACGACGAACCAGAACCAGGGAGGAGACAATCCCAACACGATTTATGAGTGCACCGCGACGTGTCTCTACACGGGGTCTCCTGCGCCAGTGGTGATCTTTACAGAGCCGAAGGCGAGCGCTCCGGATACGACGGGCCAGTTGAGCATCGGCGGCATGGCCATTGATGCTTCGGGCAACCTCTTCTTCACCGACTCAGCAATCGGCTCGACGAAT
>DAIDKF010000002.1:0-117664 GCA_027450185.1 Granulicella sp.
GCTGCTCGCCTGCCTCGTGCCCGCTCTCGCCGTCTTCGCCTACCTCGCCACCGTCACGCAGATCATGGGCTTCGACAGCCGCTACTACCTCCCTTACGCCCCGCTCATCGTGGTGCCCACTCTGCTCGTGCTCGATCGCTGGCTTGCTTCCAACGCTGCAAACACAGCCATCGCATGGCCCGGCAACACGCTGCGCAATCGCGCCGCTCTCACCGCAGCCATGATGCTCTTCTTCCTCGTGCTCTCCTCGCAGGCCGTACAGCGCATGGTGCGCCGCCTCGTGCATCATTCCCGCTACGCGTACGACGCCGCACAGCTCGACATCACCGCCGCCACCCCGCTTCCCACCACCGATTGGCAGCCCATGATGCTCGCCGTCACCGACGACCTCATCGCCCCGCTCCCACCCGGCGCCACCGTCGCCGCCTCCGAGGTCGGCTACCTCGGCGAGCGCGCCTCCCGCATCAACATCATCGATCTCGCCGGCCTCAACGACACCGACATCGCTCTCCACGGCTTCCACATGTCGCGCTTCCTCGCACGCAAGCCCGACCTCATCTGGATGCCCCACACCGACTACACCTACCAGCGCGGCGTCATGTTCTCCGACCCCGCCTTTCTCGCCCAATACGACCTCTACGCCGGTGCCGCCAACTACGGCATCGCCATCCGCAAGGACTCACCCTTCCGCGCGCAGATCAACCACCAGCTCAGCATCTTCTGGTCGCAACTCTATCCCGGCACAGACCCCGCCGCCTACCTCGTCCACTCCGTAACCTGGACCGGCGGAAAGCATCTCGTCTTCAATGAATAGCCCGTCCGGTTAAGACACCGCCTCCCGTTCGGCGACCCGAAACTCCAGCCCATCCCTCCCCGCATCCACCACCACGTGGTCGCCATGCAGCACGCTGCCGTCAAGGATCTTCATCGCCAGCTTATCCTGCACCATCTGCTGGATGGCCCGCTTCAACGGCCGCGCTCCATACGCACGATCGTACCCTGCCTTGAAGATCGCAGACCGCGCCGCGTCCGTCAGCTCCAGCGTAATATGCCGGTCCACGAGCATCTTCTGCAGATCTGCCAGCCGCAGGTCCACAATATGCGTGAGCTGCCCCTCACCCAGCGGCCGAAACACCACAATGTCATCCACGCGGTTCAGAAACTCCGGCCTGAAGTTCTTGCGCAGCTCATCCATCACGCGATGCTTCGCATCCTGAAAGCCCTCCTCGCCCTCAGCCCACGCCCCCGCCAGCGCCGTCCCGCCTATATTCGACGTCATAATCAGCACCGTATTCTTGAAGTCCACAGTCCGGCCCTTCGAGTCCGTCAACCGACCATCATCGAGCACCTGCAGCAGCACATTGAACACATCCGGATGCGCCTTCTCGATCTCGTCGAACAGCACCACAGCATACGGCCGCCGCCGCACCGCCTCGGTCAACTGCCCGCCCTCCTCGAACCCCACATACCCCGGAGGCGCCCCAATCAATCGCGCCACCGCATGCCGCTCCATGTACTCGCTCATGTCGATGCGCACCATGGCCTGCTCATCATCAAACAGGAACTCCGCCAGCGCTCTCGCCGTCTCTGTCTTGCCCACGCCCGTTGGCCCCAGAAAGATAAAACTCCCTATCGGCCGCTTCGGATCACTCAACCCCGCGCGCGAACGCCGAATCGCATTCGCCACTGCAACCAGCGCCTCATCCTGGCCCACTACACGCGCCCGCAGCCGCTCTTCCATGTGGGTCAGCTTCTGCACCTCACCCTCCAGCATCTTGGCCACAGGAATCCCCGTCCACTTCGAAACGATCCGCGCAATATCCTCCTCGTCCACTTCCTCCTTCAGCAGCCGCGCCGGTCCCGCACCCTTGCCCTTGCCTTTCTGGCTGTCCTTCCCAGGCGCAGCCGTCGAACCTGCCTCCTCTGCGCCGTCTCCACCCTTCGCCTCGGCCGCCGCCTCATCCTGCGCGCTCGTCAACTCCGCCAGCTCCCTCTCCGCCTTCGGAATCTCCCCATACTGCAACTCCGCAGCCCTCTGCAAATCCCCCTTGCGCGTAGCCTCGGCCGCATCGAACCGCATCTGCTCCAGCCGCTCCTTCAGCGCCGCAATCTCGCCGATCGCGCCCTTCTCCTTCTGCCACCGCGCACGCAATCCCGCAGTCTGCTCCTTCACCTCCGCCAGCTCGCGCTCCACCACCTGCAACCGTTCGCGCGAGTTCGCATCGTCCTCGCGCTGCAGCGCATTCCGCTCAATCTCCAGCGAAGTCGCCCGCCGCTCCAGGTCATCAATCTCCACCGGCACCGACCCAATCTGAATCGCCAGTGCCGCCGCCGCCTCATCCACCAGATCAATCGCCTTGTCCGGCAAAAATCGATCGCTGATATACCGATGGCTCAGCTCCGCCGCCGCCACAATCGCCGAGTCCTTGATCCGCACCTTATGGTGCATCTCATACCGCTCCCTCAGCCCGCGCAGAATCGCAATCGTGTCCTCCACATTCGGCTCGCCCACAAACACAATCTGGAATCGCCGCTCCAGCGCCGCATCCTTCTCGATGTACTTCCGATACTCGCTCAGCGTCGTCGCTCCAATCGCCCGCAGCTCTCCCCGCGCCAGCGCCGGCTTCAGCATATTGCTCGCATCAATCGCCCCCTCCGCCGCGCCCGCGCCCACCAGCGTATGCAGCTCGTCGATGAACAAAATAATCTGCCCATTCGACTCCTCAATCTCCTTCAGCACCGCCTTCAACCGCTCCTCAAACTCCCCACGAAACTTCGCCCCCGCCAGCATCGATCCCAGGTCCAGCGAGATCACGCGCTTCTCCCGCAGCACCTCCGGCACATCGCCCTGAACGATCCTGCGCGCCAACCCCTCCACAATCGCCGTCTTGCCCACGCCCGGCTCGCCTATCAGCACCGGGTTATTCTTCGTACGCCGGCTCAGCACCTGCACCACCCGCCGAATCTCCTCATCGCGTCCAATCACCGGGTCCAGCTTCCCTCGCCGCGCCAACTCCGTCAGGTCCTTCGCATACTTCTCCAGCGCCTGGAACTTCCCCTCAGGATTCTGGTCCGTCACCCGCTGCGCCCCCCTCACGCCTGCCAGAGCCTTCAATATCGCCGCATGGTCCGCTCCCAGCGCCGCCAGCGCCATCTGCACCGGCTCATTCCTCTGCCGCGCCAGCGACAGCAGCAGATGCTCCGTCGAAACGTAATCGTCCTTGAAGCTCTCCGCCTCTTTGAATGCCCCCTCCAGCACCTTCGTCAGCGCCGCGCTCATCCCCGGCTGCTGCACCGCTCCCTGCACCTTGGGCAGCTTCTGCATCGCCGCATACACCGTCGCCAGCAGCTGCTGCACCGGCACACCCACCTTCTCCAGCACCGGCAGCACCACGCCCTCTTTGTCCTCCAGCAGCGCCTCCATCAAATGCAGCGGCAACACCTCCGGATTCCCATTCTCCGCGGCTGCTCCCTGCGCCACCTGCAGCGCCTCCTGCGACTTCACCGTAAACTTGTCCCACTTGATCGCCATCTCTATCTCCTGAAAATCCCGAACCCGACAACCGCTTCAGTGTGCCCCAGCCATAACAGTTCGATCGTCATGGCTGAAGTACCGCACCGTCCCCGCAAAATCCATCTTCTCGACCAACTCCCAAACAACGGGGCGGACCCGACATCAACCCGGACCCGCCCCGTCCCTGCTGCAACTTCCTCACCCCAACCTCCGGCAGAGCGACGCTTACGCGTTCGCCTCCACCTGCTTCTGCGCAGCCGGCGCTACCTGCACCTGAATCTGCTTCGGCTGGGCCTCCGGCTTCTTCGCAAACGAGATGCTCAGCACCCCATCCGCGCTGGTCGCGTCCACCTTCTCCGTGTTCACCGTCGAAGGCAGCGTAAAGCTCCGCACAAAGCTTCCAAAACGCCGCTCAATCCGATGGAAGTTCTCCTCCTTCTCTTCACTCTCGAACTTGCGCTCGCCCTTCACCGTCAGCACACGCCCTTCCACCCGAATGTCCAGGTCCTCGCGGCGAATCCCCGGAACTTCGAGCTTCAACACCAGCTTCTCTGCATCCTCATACACATCCACTGCCGGCACAAAGTTCCCTGCCATCAGCGCCTCAGAGGTCTCATCAGGGCGTGCAAAGTCCTGAAAGATCGAGTTCAGCCGGTTCTGTAGCACGGCCACATCATTCAAACCACTGCGAAACGGAACAAACCGAGTCAATGTCATCACCCTATCTCCTTGAATTCTTTTCGGTGCGGGCCGGTTTTATCCAGACCCGATACCTGCTTGGATGCAACCATAGTCATATGGTTGCATAAAATGTGATTAAATGTCACTCATTTTTTATTCGCCAATTGTAGCTGCCTCCGCGCCGCCTCGCCCTGCATTGCTCATCCTTATGCCCCACGGTGAAAGCCGGTAACTTGGCTTTACTCTCGCTCTCCACCCCGCATTGTCCCCACCGCCTTCCCCCGCGTATAACCTAGAAACGCCCGCGTCCCGCCACCCACGCGCAGGCAAACGGAGCAATCCATGCCGAACTCCCCGCACCGCCACCTTGCCGCCCGCTCCGCCACGCTCATTCTGGCCACCCTCTTCACTCTCGCCACATCCGCTCAAACCCTGCCCGGCCAACCCGTCACCGCCGCCCACGCCATGGTCGTCTCCATCCATCACGACGCCACTGACGCCGGCCTCCAGGTTCTCCGCGAGGGCGGCAACGCCGTCGACGCAGCCGTAGCCGTCGGCTTTGCTCTCGCCGTCGTCTACCCCGCCGCCGGCAACATCGGCGGTGGCGGCTTCATGCTCATCAGACCCTCCTCCAGCGCTCTCAACCACGGCCTCCCAACCTTCCTTGACTACCGCGAAAAAGCCCCCGCCGCCGCCTCGCCCAACATGTACCTCGACGCCCGCGGCAACGTCATCCCCCGTCTCTCCACCGTCGGCCCGCACTCCTCCGGCGTTCCCGGCACCGTCGCCGGCCTCACCTACGCCCAGTCCCACTTCGGCCGCCTCACCCTCGCCCAGGTCATGGCCCCGGCCATCCGCCTCGCTCGCGACGGCTACCTCCTCTCCGCCGAAGAGGCCCGCATGCTCCACTCCCCCATCCTCACCCAGTTCCCCACCTCCCGCGCCATCTTCCAGCGCGACGGCAACTTCTACCAGCCCGGTGACCGTCTCCGCCAGCCCGAGCTAGCCGCCACCCTCACCCGCATCGCCGCCGACCCCGCCAGCTTCTACCACGGCGCCCTCGCCGCCCAGACCGCCGCCTTCGAAGCTGCCAACAATGGCCTCATCACCGCCCAGGATCTCGCCGCCTATCAGGTCAAAGAGCGCACACCCCTCCTCGGCCACTACCACGGCTACGACGTCCTCACCGCCCCTCCGCCCAGCTCCGGCGGCATCGCTCTCATCGAAATCCTCAACATCCTCAGCGCCTACAACCTCCCGGCCCTCGGCCCTGACCGCTCCCCCGCCCAGATCCACATCATCACCGAGGCCTTCCGCCGCGCCTACATGGACCACGCCGACTACCTCGGCGACCCCGACTTCAGCGCCATTCCCCTCGGCCCGATGGCCTCCCTCGCCTACGCCGCCGCCTGGCGCCAGTCCATCCAGCCCGTCGCGCCCAGCCCCTCGGCCACGCTCGTCCGCCCCGCCGGCTTCCTCCCCTCTCCCCCGCGTCCCGACCCCCTCCCCCACGAATCTCCCCAAACCACCCACTTCTCCATCGTCGACGCCGACGGCAACGCCGTCTCCAGCACCTATACCCTCAACTTCGGCTTCGGCTCCGGCGTCACCGTCTCCCCCCTCGGCTTCCTGCTCAACGACGAGATGGACGACTTCGCCTCCAAGCAGGGCGTCCCCAACGCCTTCGGACTCATCCAGGGCCCGGCCAACGCCATCGCCCCCGGCAAACGCCCTCTCTCCTCCATGACCCCCACCATCGTCTCCGCCCCTCCTTCCTGCACCATCCGTTCCACCGCCTGCACTCCCGGCAAACTTCGCCTGGTCCTCGGCTCGCCCGGCGGCTCCACCATCATCACCACGGTCGCCAACGACCTCATCTCCGTCCTCGACAACCACCTCGACATCCAGGCCGCCGCCGACGCCCCCCGCTTCCATCACCAGTACCTCCCCGACATTCTGCAATTCGAGAAGGCCTTCCCCCTCCTCACCATCGACGCCCTCAAGGCCACCGGCTACATCACCCGGCGCGAGTCCGAGTTCGACGAAAGATCCCCCGGCACCTGGGGCGACAGCGAGCTGATCGCCATCGATCCCACCACCCACCAACTCCAGGGCGGCCACGACAACCGCCACACCTTCGGCAAGGCTGCCGGTTACTAACCCACAGACCCACCTCAATCCTGCCGTTGCCCCCTACTTCGCCGCCAGCGCCGCCTCCGCCAGCGGCTCCATGATCGCGTATCCCGCACCATTCGGATGCACGCCATCCAGACTAATCCCCGGCTTCATCCCGCCATCCGGCCCAGCCATCGCCGTCCAGTAATCCAGATACGTCAGCTTCTCCTGCGCGCAATATCCCTTCATCCACGCATTCAGCTCCTCGATCTTCCCCGCCGGGTCCGCCACCGCGGGCCGCCACGGATACGTCTTCACCGGCAGCACGGACGCCAGCACCACGCGAATCCCATTGGCCTTCGCAATCTCCGTCATCGACCGCAAGTTATCCTCAATCATCCCCAGCGTCGACGGCCCCGTATTCCCCGCAATATCATTCGTCCCCGCCAGGATCACCACCGCCTCCGGATGCAGCGCCACCACATCCTGCCGAAACCGCACCAGCATCTGCGGCGTCGTCTGCCCGCTGATCCCGCGATTCACATAAGGCTTGCCCGGAAAGAACTTCCCCCCATTTTTCACCCAGCCATCCGTAATCGAGTCGCCATAGAACACCACGCGTCCCGCCTCGCTCGCAGGCAGCGCCAAATCCGCCTCCCGATATCTCTCCAACTGCGCCCAATCCTCCAGCTCCAACTCCATCCGTGCCACCTCCAGCTCCAACCTCTGTTCACTCTCCGCCGCCGCCGGAGCAGCCTTCGCCGCAGCCGCCGGAACACTCTGCTGAGCAAAGCACCTCACTCCCGCACCCATCATCCCCACCACCACGGCCACACAAACCATCCTTCGCATCGCACTCTCCCGTCTCGCGTCTTCAGTTGTCATCGTTCAGGGGTCGCCTCAACCGTGGGCCGTAGTGGGGAGGCCCCTGCATTTCGCCTCGATCCTCACCACTGCTTCCAGTCTCAGCAAACGCGCACCCTACTTCGGCCCATCCTCCACCAGTCCCCGATCCTTCAGCATCGGCCCGGTCGTCGGCTCCTTCCCCAGCCACGTCGAGTACATCCTGTCCAGATCCTCCGTATTTCCCCGCGACAGCACCATCTTCCGAAACCGGTCGCCATTGGCGCGCGTCAACCCGCCATGCTCCTCGAACCACTGGTACGCATCATCATCCAGCATCTCCGTCCACGAGTACGCATAGTATCCCGCCGCATATCCATTCGCCCAGATATGCAGAAAGTAGCTCGACCGATACCGCGGCGGCACCGCTGCCAGGTTCAGCTTCGTCTTCACCAGCGCCGCCTTCTCAAACGCGTCCACATCCTGCAACGGCGCACTCGCCGCCAGCATATGCCACTGCATATCCAACTCCGCCGCAGCCAGCGCCTCGGTCACCAGATATCCCTGGTTGAACTTCGCGGCCTTCTTGATCTTCGCCACCAGTTCTTCCGGCATCGGCGCGCCCGTCTTGTAGTTCACCGCGTAGTGCCTGAACACCTCCGGATAGCTCGCCCAGTGTTCATTGAACTGCGACGGAAACTCCACAAAATCCCGTGGCACATTCGTTCCCGACAGGCTCGGATACACCGTATCCGCGAACGCCCCATGCAGCCCATGCCCGAACTCATGGAACATCGTCGTCACATCCGTAAAGCTGATCAGCGCCGGCTGTCCCGGAGCCGGCTTCTGGAAGTTCGCCACGTTGTAGATCACCGGCAGCGTACCCAGCAGCTTCGACTGCCCCACAAAATTACTCATCCACGCGCCGCCGTCCTTGTTGTCGCGCTTGAAGTAGTCGAAATAAAACAGCGCCAGCGGCCTCCCGTTCGTGTCGAACACCTCGAACACCCGCACATCCGGCTGATACACCGGAATATCCTTCCGCTCCTTGAACGTAATTCCATACAGCTCATGCGCCGCATAGAACACTCCGTCCTCCAGCACCCGATTCAGCTCGAAGTACGGCTTCACCTGCGCCTCATCCAGGTCATACTTCGCCTTCCGCACCTGCTCGGAGTAAAAGTTCCAATCCCACGCCCGCACCTGGAACCCCGCACCCTCCATGCCGCTGCCCATACCCGCGGTCTGCTTATCGATCAGCGCCTGAATCTCCTGCTGCTCGCTCTTCGCCTTGGCCGTCGCCGGTCCCACCAGCGCATCCATAAACTTCAGCGCCGCCGCAGGTGTCTTGGCCATCTGGTCCTGCAGCGCCCACGCCGCATAGTTCGGGAAGCCCAGCAGCTCAGCCTTCTCCGCCCTCACCTGCGCCAGCCGCGCAATCGTCGCCCGCGTGTCATTCCCATCCTCGCGCTCGGTCCTGGTCCACGAGTCCTCAAACAGTGCCTTTCGCGCCTCTCTCTCGCTCATAAAGGTCAGGTCCGGCTGCTGCGTCGTATTCTGCAGCGGAATCACATAGCCCGCCGTCCCGCGTTCCTTCGCCGCCAGCGCCGCTGCCTCCATCTGCGCATCGCTCAACCCCGCCAGCATCGCCTTGTCCGTCGTCGCATACGCCGCCGCCTTGGTACCCGCCAGCAGCTTGTTCGTAAACGTATTCGAAAGCACCGCCTCTTCCTCGTTCAGCTTCTTCAGCTTCGCCTTGTCCGCATCGCTCAGTTGCGCTCCTGCCTTCACAAACGCCTTGTAGTCCACCTCCACCAACCGCCGCGACTCCGCATCCAGCCCCAGCTTTTCGCGCTCCTCATACACCGTCTTCACCCGCGCAAACAATCTGCTGTTCAGATAAATCGCATCCTGCAGCGCGGCCAGCTTCGGCGTCACCACATCCTGCACCTTCTGCAGCGTGTCATTGGTATTGGCCTGCACCACCCCCTGAAACACCTGGTTCACCCGATTGAGCAACTGCCCCGTCTTCTCCATCGCCACCACGGTGTTCTCAAACGTCGCTGCCGCAGGATTCTCCGCTATCGTCTCGGTCTCCTTCAACTGCTCGGCGATTCCGGCCTCAATCGCCGGCTGATAATCCGAGTCCTTGATCCGATCGAACGGCGGTGCCTGAAACGGCAGCGTACTCGCCGCATAAAACGGATTCGCAGGCCCAAACGCTCCTGTCCCATTCGACACTCCATTCACCGACCCGCCCTGCGCCGCCGCCGCCGTTCCCGCCACCATCGCTCCCGCCATCACCAAACCGCACATCCTCTCCAGCCGCATACTCGTCACGTCGCTACTCCTATCCCCCGACGCTACGCCAAGCCCCCATCTCCGCACAACCCCGCCCCCAGTGGACAGACCCGGTATTCGCCATACCCTTGACCCCTGCCTTTGCTCGAAGCCAGACGCCGGAAACACCGCACCCGCGTAAACTAAAGTTCCCATGCAAAACACGACGGCTCCGCTCACCACCATCGCTGAAATCGGCCAGCACGAAGGCCAGCCCATCACCCTCCGCTGCTGGCTCTACAACCTCCGCTCCTCCGGCAAGCTCCTCTTCCCCACCTTCCGCGACGGCACCGGAACCATCCAGGGCATCGTCCCCAAGGCCGCTGTCTCCGAGCACGTCTTCGACACCCTCAAGTCCCTCACCCTCGAGTCCTCCCTCACCGTCTACGGCCGTGTCCGCGCAGACTCCCGCGCCCCCTCCGGCTTCGAGCTCGACGTCGACGACCTCACCCTCACCCAGCGCATCCCCGACTCCACCCCCTACCCCATCCAGCTCAAAGAAGCCGGCGTCGACTTCCTCATGGAGCACCGCCACCTCTGGCTCCGCACCCCCCGCCAATCCGCCATCCTCCGCGTCCGCGCCACCATCCAGCGCGCCGCCGCCGAGTACTTCGATACCCACGGCTTCTTCCGCACCGACCCCCCCATCCTCACCCCCAACGCCTGCGAGGGCACCTCCGAGCTTTTTGAGATGGACTACTTCGACGACGACAAAGCCTACCTCACCCAGTCCGGCCAGCTCTACATCGAAGCCACCGCCATGGCCCTCGGCAAGGTCTACAGCTTCGGCCCCACCTTCCGCGCCGAAAAGTCCAAAACCCGCCGCCACCTCACCGAGTTCTGGATGATCGAACCCGAGGTCACCTACCTCGACCTCGACGGCCTCATGGACCTCGCTGAATCCTTCCTCACCCACATCGTCACCCGCGTCCTTCAGTCCCACCGCGCCGACCTCAAGCTCATCGGCAAGGACGTCTCCAAACTCGAAGCCGTCATCACCTCCACCGACCCCGGCGATGGCTCTCAATCTCCACACTCTGGCTTCCCCCGCCTCACCTACGATGAGGCCCACGCCATGCTCCTCGACGCCCACGCCCGCGGCCTCCTCCCCGCCGCACACACCTACGGCGACGACTTCGGCTCACCCGACGAGACCTACATCTCCTCCCAGTTCTCCAAACCCGTCATGGTCCACCGTTACCCCGCCGCGGTCAAGGCCTTCTACATGCAGCCCGACCCCCTCGACCCCACCAAGGCTCTCTGCGTAGACGTCCTCGCCCCCGAAGGCTACGGCGAGATCATCGGCGGCTCCCAGCGCGTCGACGACTACGACCTCCTCAAATCCCGCATCGAATCCCACAACCTCCCGCTCGCGGCCTTCCAGTGGTACCTCGACCTCCGCCAGTTCGGCAGCGTCCCCCACTCCGGCTTCGGCATGGGCATCGAGCGCTGCGTAGCCTGGATCTGCGGCCTCGAGCACGTCCGCGAAACCATCCCCTTCCCCCGCACCCTCAACCGCATCTACCCATAGCTGACAGGCTGCAAGGTAGCGCACCAGACTGCAACTCTGGTCTGGTGCTGTTCTGAATATCTGGTGCTGTTCTGAATATTTTGCTACGGCACAACTTGAGTGCTCTGGCGCTGCGAGAATCAACGGGACTTCCGCCCGGAGGGACTTTTCTTTCAATTTTGAGACCTGCACCACCGCTGGCCGCTGGTCCTTCCAGCGCTGCAACATCGCACGTTCCGCTGGTGAATCAGCTTCCACCATTGTCCCGCAATTTCTTGCATCTAACCGCCCGCCTCTCCAGCAACCCATTTATTATCACCAGCTCAAATTGGTGCCGCGATTGCTCCTGGTCTACTGGGCTACGCATCTCAACTCACCTATCGAGGGACATTTTCAATGAGCTCATATCGCAGCAAACACGTGCAATTTCTCTTCAGGGTGCTCGCAACCGTAGCAGCCCTCTCGGTCGCACTCGCGCCGACGGCCAGCAGAGCAGACACCGTCTACTCAAGTCTCAGTGCCTATAACGCAGCCACAACCGGAAGCACCACCATCAACTTCAATGGCATCGCCGCCGCAGACAGCTTCGTCTTTGAAAACAGCCCGTTCACCCTCTCTGGGGCTACCTTCACCAGTAGCAGCAACCTCTTCATCATTGATCCTGGCTACTACAGTTCCAGCTACGCAGGGGGTGGCTTCCTCAGCACGGACTACTCCAACCCGGACACCCTCGTCATCTCACTCCCGTCCGTAACTGCCGTGGGCCTTGACTTCGGCGGTCTGCTCGGCTCCTCTGGCCCCTTCTCTGTGACCCTGTCGGACGGCTTCCACACCACTCTTTCCACCAACGACTCCATCGCCGGTGGCTCCCTCGCCTTCGCGGGATTCACCTCTTCCACTGACCTGACATCGATCACCTTATCGCTACCAGACTCTCCTGAGTACAATGCCATTGATAACGTAACGTTTGGCAATATCAGCGCTACTCCAGAGCCGGGAACCTTAGGCCTCGTCCTCACCGGTCTCCTTGGTGCAGCAGGAGCCCTCCGCAACAGGTACTATCGGCACAACCTATAACCACACCACTGAGACTTTTGACCTGCCGGGTGCGTGATCATCGCCATCTCCCCGATGATCACGCATCGCCCGACCAGCACCATTCCACCAGCGCGTCCACACCGCGCAGTATCCGAGCCTACTTCCGGTGCCACACCGCCGGCAGCATCGTCTCCAGCAGCAACCGCCCCTCATCTTCATCCACCGCATCCACAAACACCAGCGGCAGCGTATTCTTGCCCCACACCATCCGCGCCCGCAGGTAGTAGGTCTTGCCCGCCTCCGCCTCCAGCCGCCGCAGCGTGATCCCCCTCTCCAACTGGCCCCACGCGTGCCCCTGCAGAGCCACGCACAGATGCTGCTCCCCCGGTTCCACCGCAAAGCTCATGTAGCTCATGTTCCGGGTCGCCCCCACCCACTTTCCATCCACCCCCACCCGAAAATTCGTCGTGCTGAGCGGAGTATGCCGCATGTCCTCGATCACATACACCAGCGCCTTCCCCTCCGGCGCCACCCTACCCGCCGCTCCCGCAGCCACCCCTGCCCCGGACGCCTGAGCCGGTCCCGCCGACACGCTGAAGTTCTCACCCATCGCCCCGCAGGCCGCCACTGTCGCCGGAGCGCTCGCGGCCTTCACCTGCGCCCCCATCCCCATGCCTATCCCGGTCACCATCCCGGTCACCAGAACCCCCGCAGCCGTCCACATCATCCATCGTCCGATCATCGCCCACCTCTCTCGCCTTCGGCCTGTTCAGCTCGCCTGCCACTGTGAGACGCGCCAGAATCCGTCAAAGTCACCCTGCTCATCCCAAAACCCTGTTGAGGCCCTCATAGTGCAACCGAAAATAGCGTTGAGACCTACACGAAACTCACATCCCGCGCGCCTCTCCGCAACATTTTTCCACAATTATCGTCTTACAAACCGAGAGGTTTTTGAATATGCGAAGCCACAACAATCTCATGCTCGCTCTGACCGCTTTCGCGGCAATCACCGCTGTTTCCGCGGCCCAAAGCACCAATCCAGCCCCAGCGGACAGCTCCCTGACGAACACGGCTCCGACGCAATCCCAGCCCGCGCCCATTGTGCGCTCCCAGCCTGCCGCTCCCGCCGATGACGCAACCAATCAGGATCAGGCGCCCGCAACTACCTATATTCACAACACTTACATCCCTAAGGTGAAGACCGGCCAGGTCATCGCGCCGAAGCAGGGCATAGCCAGCGCCCTTCCCTCGCCCGGCGTCTATCTCCGCGTCGGAGAGGACAGTTCAGTCAAGGCAGTCACCGTCAGCAATCAGGACATTGACCTCCGTGTCGAACGTGGCATCGCCAACATCAGCGTCCATAACCCCGTCGATCACGCTCAAATCATCGTCGATCTCCCCGGCGGCCAGGCAGACATCCTCAAGGACGGCTTCTACACCTTCAACGCCGACACCAATACAGTGCGCGTGCTCAAGGGTGAAGCTCTCGCCTATCCCGGCACTAACGCTTCTAACGAGAAGGCTATCAAAATAAAGGAGAACCACGCGGTAGACTTCACCGGGCCCAATGCTCGTCCCTTTGAATTCGATCCCTCAGAGGGTAGTGCAGATTTGATTCCCTACACACCACGCGGCGGCGGCAACTACGATGCCGAAGAAGGCAGGTACTACGGCGGCGGACCCTACTATGGTTACCCATACTACGGCTATGGAGTCCCCTATTACGGCTATCCATGGGCCTTCGACCCCTGGGGCTTCAACATGGGCTTCTGGGGCGGTTGGGGCTGGGGTGGCGGTTGGGGCTGGGGTGGCGGCTACGGCGGCTGGCGGGGCGGTTATGGAGGCTGGCGTGGTGGCTACGGAGGCTGGCGTGGTGGCGGAGGCTTCGGCGGTGGTGGTTTCCATGGCGGTGGCGGCGGCTTCCATGGCGGCGGGGGCGGGGGCGGCGGGCACCACTAAACTCCAATCAGTGTCTTACAGTAGGGCGGTCAGGTTTCAACTGACCGCCTGTCAAGGGCGGAGTAAACCCAAGCCAGTTACAATCAGCCATCATGCGCATTGGGTTCTTCGGTGGCAGCTTTGATCCTCCCCATCTTGGGCACCTGGCCGTGGGCCGCGCAGCGGCGGCGGCCTGCTCGCTAGATCGCATCCTCTTCTGCCCAACGGCCTACCAGCCTCTCAAGCCTGACGGTGCCATAGCACCGTTCGAAGACCGGCTCGCGATGGTCTCTCTACTCTGCGATCTTCAGCCCACCAATGCAGCATCCCGCTTCGTGGCATCATCCCTTGACGCACCCCTTCCAGATCATGCGCCGAACTACACAGTCAACACACTGGCCGTCCTTCGCAGCACGATTTCACCCGGTGACCGTATCTACGTCATTGTCGGCGCGGATGCATTTCTCGATCTGCGCCGCTGGCGCTCGCCCAACGCGCTGCTTAACCTCGCCGACTGGATCGTCGTCAGCCGTCCAGGCTTTTCCCTGCAGCAACTCGAAGCCCTCAGCTTAACGCCGGCACAACTCAGCCGCGTTCATCTGCTCGACGGCATCCATGAGTTGGCGAGCGCCACTGACATCCGCACTCTTCTCAGCACCGGTTCCGATTGCGCCGGCCTGCTCCCCCCCTCGATCCTCGACCATATCCGCGCTCATCATCTCTACGGAACCTGACTTGCCGCTCCGCCCCGCAACGTTGACTAAACAAGGGCTCCCTGAGCCTCTCGCCTGCGCTACCATTGAGATTGCACAAGGAGCCACATGGCAAGCAACAAGAAACACCAGGTTCAACAGCTACTGGCTGCCGCTGCGGCTGCCTGCGACGACAAGAAGGCGGAAGACATCCGCATCCTCGCACTCGATCCCTCAGAGAGCGGCCTCACCGACTACTTTCTCATCTGCACGGGCCTCAGCGAACGCCAGAACGTCGCCATCACTGACGAGATCGAAATCCGCCTCAAGCGTGAATTCGGCACCTATCCTAACTCGGTCGAAGGCCGCCGCCAGGGCGAGTGGATCCTGATGGATTACGTTGACTTCATTGTCCACGTCTTCTCCTCCGAGAAGCGTGCCTTCTACGGCCTGGAGCGGCTGCGCAAGTCCGCCACGATCCTGAGTATCGCCGACCTCAACGCCGAGATCAAGGCCGCCATCGCTGATACCCGCAAGAAGGCGCCAGCGAAAAAGACTGTTACCAGCAAGAAAGCACCCGCAGCAAAGAAGGCGCCTACAGCAAAGAAGAAGGCTGCACCCAAACGGGTAGGCAAAGCGCCCACAATAAAATCAGTTGCCAAGAAAGCCGCAGTAAAGAAGCATACGGGCAAGACAAAGTAGCTTGAGCATTGATCACTGTGGTTCTTCTTCGTTTGCTCTGCTTTGAAGGCCACATACTGTAGGGGTTGCAGCTACTGCGCACTTCACAATAAACGCAAAAGGGAGAGCCCATGGGCTCTCCCTTTTGCGTTTATTTGGCTTCGTTTAGAAATCCAACCGCAAGCTTACCTGAAGGACACGGAAGTTATCGCTGCCGTTACCCGCAGTTGAGGTCAAGTTTCCGAAGTTGCTGGGTTGCGTGACGTCGTCGTTGCTGGTGAGGGTGCCTGGCGAGTTGAAGCTTGCGTGGTTCAATACGTTGAAAGCATCGGCCCGGAAGTTCAGGTTAATATTCTTCTCCGGAAATACGGGGAAGACCTTTGCTAGACCGAGATCCTGGTCAAAGTACATGGGTCCACGGAGGCTGTTACGGCTACCAATCTTGAATCCTACCGGGCCCGTGAAGGCGTTTGCAGCAGCGACCGGGTTGGCATAAAGGTTTGGGTTGCCATTAACTATGTGAACGTTGTGCGCAAGCGCAGATTTTGGCCCGATAAAGATGGCCGGTGCATCGTTGGAGTAGCTGGCGACGAAGGCGCTCGATACGGTCGAATATGCCTGGCCGCTGTGCGCGGTCGTAATACCATCCACCGACCAGCCACCAATGATTTCATTGAGATACCAAGGCATCGAGGCAAGGAAATCTCTACCACGACCGATCGGCAGGGCGTAGCTCTCATCCGCTGTCACGATATGTTTCTCGTCGAAGTCGGACTCACCACGGCACTCTCGGGGGCGAACCACGTCGCAGACGAATCCGTAGCCGAAGTATGCTGCGCTGTTAGCAGTCAACGATACGTTGTCGATCGAGTGGCCATAGGTATAGTTCAGATCGAAGCGGAGTCCGTGCGACAGATTCTTCGTCAAGGTCATCAGAAGTCCCTGATAGGTCGAGAAGCCCTTGTTGGTGAAGAACGTGTTTTCAGAGAACTGTGAACCCATACCAACGTTAGGAGCAATGGCGCTATTTGCTGCGAGCAGTTGGGTGCTATCAGCGAAGTCTCCCTTGAGTCCGTAGGAACCAAGGTTGCAGGCGACGTAGGTAGTGGCAGTGGTAAGACCAGCAGCGGCATTACATGTCGAGTTCGTAAGGGCAGCTATCGAGACTTGGTTCTCAAACCACGGCTGAGCGGGCACGCTGGAGTAAGGTGCGGTTGGGTTGGCCCGCTCATACGTAATCAGGTTGCCGAAGGCGGTGCCATAGCTCTGTCCCGACGCAAGATCGGGAAAATCAAGAATCTGGTTGGCATCGGCCTGCGCCAGAAGACGCCGGCCGTAGCGCCCCACATAGTTGACCTTGGCAACGAAGCCTCCGCGAAACTCATGCTGCACGCCAAAGGTGGTCATGATGGAGTATGGAGTCTTCAACGCAGGATCAATCGAGATGTTGAAGTCACCACCCGCGATCAAGCCCACAGGGACTCCGTTGACTACGAAGGGTGTAAAGGGAGCCGTTGGCGCAGCAGGCGGCGGATTAAGTGGCGCCAGGTTAGCACCTAAGCGTGGGTCAGTCTTGAGCGAAGTGATAGGATCGCCCGCAATACCGAAAGGCACCGACGTCGGCAGTTGGAATAGATAAGAGTACTCGTTCTGTTCGGTGAGAAGCGCATTCACAATGGTACGGTCATAAAGCAACCCAGCGCTTCCGTTGAAGACGGTCTTGGAGCTCCAACTTGGGTTGTAGGAGAAACCAAAACGCGGCGCAAAGAGATTGTGCTGGGGTTGATAGAGTGGGGGGCCATCGTTAGCCTTACCTCCCAGTTCATAGCTGATAAATGGAACCGCGTTATTGCCTGAGAGGCCGGCATTGCTTTGGGTGATACGGGCACTCATGTACTTATCGAAGGTGGTGTTGGGAACCGACTCTTCGCCATTGATCTCGTAAGGCACCGAGTACAGATCATAAGTAAGCCCGTACGAGAGTGTGAGCTGAGGCGTGATCTTCCATATATCAGAGGCGTACATCTCTGACTGGTAGTAGCGGTATTGGCGCTTGCTCCCCGTCCCCTGAGGCAGAGCCTGACCAGCTGCGGTGAAGTTGAAATCACCTTGAATATTGCTGACAAGACCAAGCTGGGACGTGAACGCTTCGTCGTAGTCGACAAAGGTGGAAGCTGCATCGTAGATATCAGCAGGGCGAAGCTTGGAACTCAAGCTCTGCGTGTTACCACCGAGGCCCACATACACATTGTTGTAATCAGTGCCCGTGGAGTTGTGAGTATGAATCCACTTGATGGTCCCACCAAGGGCTATGGAGTGCTTACCCTTTTGCCAGTTGTAGTTGTCTGTAATGAGCGGTACGGGAATAATAGTGCTGCTGGAGATCGGGGTGTTGTACGGGCTCGAAAGAAGAGTCGTCGTTCCGCTGAAGAAGATGGGATTGTAAACACCTTGTGGATCGAAGAGATCAGGATCGGAGATGTTTTCCTTGTTCTCGCCGTATATGATCTGGTTCGTCTTGGTGCCGCTGATCTGCCATGTACTTCCGACGACGTAGGAATAGGATCTATCTTCAAACGGATTGGTGGAGGGGTCCCCCGGAAAAGCATTGGCTGCGTTCACGCTATCGGAGCGGACCACTGTTCCGCGGCCGTAGAGAGAGAGCTTAGGACTGACAACGTAGTCAACCCTTGAGACGTATGTGATTGTATTAGCGTCATTCGGCGCGTTGAAAAGGAACCCGCCAGTATTGATACCATCGCCCAGAGCAAGGTTGTTGGGTGCCGGGTAGCGATGGTTGGTCAATTGGGCCACCTGGCTGCTGTCACCGAGGCCAGCTGGATCCATGAGAGCTACTTGTGCGGGCGTGAGGTAGGTGATGCAGGCTCCGTCGGTGTTGGCACGGCTGCTATCAGTGCAACCAGTGCTGTCATTGACGTAACCAACATCGCCAGCCGCGAAGTTAGGGAGAGGAACAATGCGCGTCTGGAGAGAGTTTGCGACAATACGCGAATCTCCAAGATCAAAGAAGAAGAAGAGTTTGTTCTTGCGAATCGGCCCGCCAATGTTGCCACCGAACTGGTTGCGAATCAACGGAGAACGGGGAACGCCTGCCAAATTACTGAAGTAGTCGTTCGCTGTCAGGTCGGTGTCACGATGGTATTCGTTGATATTGCCATGAAAGCTGTTCGTACCACTCTTGGTTACAAGAGCAAATTGGCCACCGCTGCCCACACCACTACCCGACCCGAAACCGGCAACGGTGCCGGTGAATTGCTGGACAGAGTCGACCGGAGCGGTACCGACGATGGTTGGTCCTCCTGGGGAGAACGCCATGCTAACCGCGCCTCCACCCGAAGCTCCGGTGAACGATGCACCTTGGCTAAGGTCGTTGGCATCCAAACCGTCGACCGTGATGTTGTTCTGGTCAGACCGTGCGCCGGTTGTGTAACCGTCCGATTCGCCCGGTTGCAGATTGAACAGGGTTGTAATGCCGGTGGTGCGATCATAGACCGGAAGGTCGTTCAGAGCCTTTACGCTGATGTTGTTACCAACTGTCGCATCCGACGTATTGATCGTGACCTGCGAACTCAGAGCAGAAACCTCGACTGCCTCGTTCGTGCCTGCTTGCAGAGTCGCATTTTGTGTGCGGGTCGTCGCAACGTTCAGGGTGATGTTCTTGACGTCGTAGAGAGCGAAGCCTGGACGGACAAAGGTGACTTCATAGTTATCGGCTGGCGGAATATCGGTAAAACGATACTCACCGCTACCATTCGTTACCGCACTGAATTTAACCCCGGAGGTTTTGTTGGTCAAGGTGACAATGGCGCCCGGAACTGCGGCGCCCGTCGCATCAATCACTTCACCCGCCATGCCAGATACGGAAGATTGTGCTGCCAAGAGCGATGGCACGGAGAACAGCACCGCGAGAAATAGGAAGAACGCAAGAAACCTTTTCATAGTTACAGATACTCCTGAAGTCCGTTTCGGGGTTGTCACAACAAGATCTTGTAAATTTCTTAGCATGTAACCCTCCAAACTGAAAATTCCGATATTAATGGCACGTTTACCGTCCAGGATGACGTGAATTTTCCACATTGCTCTATGTGGCAATATAGGAATCTATGAAAAACAGTAGTCTTTGCCTTGCGATATGAGAATCATAACGGCATCAATTTCTTGTAGGCACGGAGGTTTGAACGGTCCTTTCGCCGAACTACGTCAGTTCTATATGGAACGCGCAGAGCGCTATAACCGCTGTGAGCACCGGACCTTTGTCTCCGAGAAGAGGCTGCTCGAATTCGTTGATGAAGCTGCAGCGCGAACCCGGCCTGTTCTGATACTGGCTGATAGCCGCGGTAAACAACTGACATCACAAGAGATAGCCGACAGAATTGGAACGCTTCGAGACTCGGGGGTGCAACTGCTGATTCTTGCGATTGGCCCGGCGGACGGGTGGTCGGCTGCTGCCCTGACTCGCGCGGATCAATGTATCTCCTTTGGCTGCATCACTTTACCGCATGAGCTGGCGGCCGTGGTGGCGGCCGAACAAGTGTATAGGGCACTCACGATTCTGGCTGGGCACCCATACCATAGCGGGCATTAGCAATTTGCGGGTGCTATCCAGAAGGGATTCAGGTAGGCTAGGCCCATGAAGAACAACATGGATGACGCAGCAGTTGACTCCCGTAAAGGCTTGATTCTAATCAATACCGGGGCTGGGAAGGGCAAGACGACGGCGGCCCTGGGGACGGCATTCCGCGCGGCAGGGAACGGGCTGCGGGTGCTGGTGTTGCAGTTCCTGAAGGGGTCCTGGCACTACGGCGAGATGGAGTCTGCGGAGGCGCTAAATGGTTTAGATGGTTTCACTTATGAGCTTCGCAAGCTGGGGAGGGGATTCGTCAAGGTGGGCGGGGCGGAGGCTGATCCGGAGGACCTGCGGATGGTGGAGGCGGCGTGGGCGGAGTCAGAGAGGGAGATTCTGTCGGGGGATTGGGATCTGATCGTGCTCGATGAGATCAACTACGCGATTAGCTACCAAATGCTTGACCCTGAACGAGTTATTGATGTTCTAGGGCGGCGTCCGGAGATGCTGCATGTGATTTTAACCGGGCGAAATGCGCATCCTCGGCTGGTGGAGATGGCCGATACGGTGACGGAGATGCGCGAGATCAGGCATGCGTATCAAAAGGGTATTCTGGCGCAGCGTGGCATTGAATTTTAGTTTTTGGTGTATGGCTCAACACAATTTTGAGCTGCAATTGGACACTCTCAACACGATTTTCGTGCGTCCTTCAACGCAAAAGCCTGATTCCGCCCCCGACGACAGGATCGTCGAGGGCGGAACCAGGTTGGAAGGGTGGTCTCCGGTCGCTGGGGCTGGCTGGGCTAGAACTCCAGACGAAGGGAGAACTGTGCGACGCGCTGTTGATCCGGAGTGAAGGCGGCTGAGGAGTTGGTCGTGTTGGTAGAGGTAATCTGACCGAACGGCGAGACGTTGGTGACGATGTTCAAAGCAGGAGACAGGAAGTTGGGGTGGTTGAGGATGTTGTAGGCATCCGCACGGAAGTTGAGGTTGACCTTGTTGGGGATGATGGCGAAGGTCTTGGCGAGGCCCATGTCCAGGAAGAAGGCTCCGGGTCCCTTGAGCAGGTTGCGCTGGCCGTACTCGATGCCGATGGGGCCACGGAACTCATTCAACACCTTGGCGGCTCCCGCACTGCCACCCGCAAAGTTGTAGACGGTGCTATTGCTGACGTTGACCTTGGCCTTCAGATCGCCCTTGTTGCCGGTAAAGATGGCTGGATCGCCATTATCAAACGAAGCCAGATAGGCATCCGAGTAGGCGGTAATGGACAGGCCGGTGCGGTAGGACGGGAGGCCGGAGATGGACCATCCGCCGATCATCTCGTCGGCCCACATGGGGATATTGGCGAGGTACTGCTTGCCGTGGCCGAAGGGAAGCTGGTAGATGAAGTTGGAGTTGATCTCCTGGCGGACATCGAAGTCGGAGTCACCGCGGCAGGCGCGGGGACGGGTGATGTCGCAGATGAAGCCGGTGTTGGAGAACAGAGAGTTATTGTTGGCGCTCAGCGAGGTGTTATCGATGGAGTGCGACCAGGTGTAGTTGAAGGCGAACTGGAGACCCTGCGAGAAGTTCTTGGTCAGGGTCAGCAGGAGAGCGTGGTAGTTGGAGTTGCCCTTGTTATCAAGGTAGGCATTGGCTCCGAACTGGGAGGGGATGCCGACGTTGGGGGGCAGGAAGCCAGTGAACTCTGCGGCGTAATAGCTGTAGCCGGCAAGGGTGTAGAGCATATCGGAGATATCACCGCGATTGCCAAGCTGCCCGACCATGGCAGCCACCAGGTTGGTGTTGTTGCCAAAGCCTGCTGCTGCACCGGTGCCGGGTGCGAGGACATCCTCAAACCAGGGCTGGGGGGTAAGAGCCCCACCGGCGCGCAACTGGGTGGTAAGGCCCGCGAAGGCCTGCGACATGGTCTGGCCGGAGGCGTGATCGGGGAAGTCAAGCACCTGCCCGGCATCGGCGTCGGCGAGCAGGCGGCGGCCGAGACGGCCGGAGTAGTTGATGTTCAGCACCATCTGGAAGGGTAGCTGCTGCTGGACGCCGGCATTGAGGGCGATGGAGTAGGGGTCCTTGAGGTTGGGGCTGATGACGAAGTTGGTCTCACCCGCAGCCAGGCCAAAGGGTGTACCCGTGCTATCCACATAAGGGGTGTAGGGCACGGATATCGGAGCCGGCGCAGGATTCAAGCTGGAGGCATAGGAAAGACCGGCGAGGTTGACACCCGTGGTGGTAGGCGTTGTGCCGGTACCCACGCGCGGAGCACTCAGGAGCGCTGCGTTGGCATTGGCACCGGTTGCGGTCTGGGCGACCTGGGTGTTGGAGAACAGGTAGGACAACTGATCCTGAAGGAAGTTGATGGCATTGATGACGGTGCGGTCATAGATGATGCCAGCGCCCGCATTAATGACCGTCCTGGGCGTGGGGTTGTAGGCGACGGCGAGGCGCGGGGCGAAGTCCTTCTTGGCCATCTGATAGAGGTCAGGGCCGTTGTTTGCCTTGCCGCCGAGGACCACACCATAGGAAGGCAGGCCGGAGAGGCTGGTGTTGCCGGCAGCGCTCTGGGCGAGACGATCGTTGATATAGGCCCCGAGGGTGGACTGCTGCTGGGTGAGACCCTGGATCTCTTCGACCGACTCTTCGCCGTGAGCCTCGTAGGGCACAGAGTAGAGCTGGTAACGGAGGCCGTAGGAGAGGGTAAGCCGGGGAGTGATCTTCCAGGTGTCGCCGGCGTAGAGCTCGGTTTCGAAGTAGCGATAGGCGCGGGGGCTGCCACCAGCCGCGGGAAGTGCCGCACCAGTCGTGTCGTAGTCATAGTTGGTGTATATCTCTCCGATGTCACCAAGGGAGGTGGTGAAGAGTTGATCGTAATCGTTCAGGGCAACGTTATTGGGACCGCTGCCGATGGTGGCAGGGCGAAGGCTCGCGTTCAGGCCGCCCTGCAGCGTGGAGCCGGTGAGACCGATCTCGGGGAAGTTGAAGTTGTTGATCAGATCGCTGTTGGTCTTGATGAACTTGAAGGTGCCGCCCATGGCGACGCTGTGGTTGCCGATCTGCCAGTTGAAGTCGTCACGCACGACAGGAATAGGAACGCGGCGCCTCTGGCCATCGTTACCCTCATAGGGATTTGCCAGGCCGGTGAAGCTGTACTGGTTCACGCCGGTGGGGTTGTAGGCGTTCGGGAAGCTGAGCTTGGAGATATTGTCGCCGTAGTAAAACTGATTCACCTTGTTGTGCCCGATCGTCCAGACGTGGCTGACGACATAGCCATAGCTGCGGTCAATGACAGGGTAGGTGACCGGGTCCGTGGGGAACTCCTGGAGAGCGTAGATGGAGTTCTCGCGGTTGATGGTGAAGCGGCCAAAGATCTTCTGGCTGGGGGTAAGGTTGTAGTCGATACGTCCGACATAGGTGATGGCGTTATCCGGGGTGGGCGCGGTGAAGCGGTAGCCGCCGGTGTTGACGCCGTCTCCCTGAGTGGGATCATTGACGGCAGGATAGCGGCTGTCGATAAAGGACAGTTCGGGGGTATTGAAGCCGGTCCCCTGAGGATCGAGCGTTGCCACCTGCGCAGCCGTGAGGCTGGAGATGCAGGTCGGCGTGGTATTGAGGCGGCTGCTGTCGCCGCAGCCCGCGTTGCTGTTGATGTAGTTGAGCGTGGGGGTGGAGCCGGTCAGGTTGCCGAGGGGAACGGTGCGCTCTGCGGAGGAGGACTGAACGATGCGGGAGTCAGCCAGATCGAAGAAGAAGAAGAGCTTGTCGCGCTTGATGGGGCCGCCCAGGTTGCCGCCAAACTGATTCTGGATGAGGGGAGTGCGGGGCAGACCGACAAGATTATTGAAGTAGGTGTTGGCAACAGTGGATGTGTCGCGGTGATACTCGTTGATGTTGCCGTGGAACTGGTTGGTGCCGCTCTTGGTGACGAGCTGGAACTGGCCGCCGCTGCCCGTTCCGACGGAAGAGACCAGGCCGGCGACGGTGCCGGTGAACTGCTCGACGGAGTCGACCGGGGCCTTGCCCACAATGGCAAAGGTTGTGCCGGCAGCGATGTCGTTGACGTCCAGGCCGTCGAGGGTGACCTCGGATTGGTCGATGCGTGCGCCGGTGACAGAGCCAGAGAAGGAGTCCACGCCCGGCTGGAGGGTAAAGAGGTTGGTGATGCCGTTGGTGCGGTCGTAGAGCGGAAGGCTGTTCAACGAACTCATGCTAATGTTGCTGCCGATGGATGCGTCGGTGGTGTTGAGCGTGACGGCCTGGTTGGCGGCAGAGACGCTGACTTCCTCGGTGGTGCCGGCTGCCAGCGTGGCGTTCTGGGTACGCGTGACGCCCACGTTCAACGCAAGATTGCTGATACGCTCCGGCGCAAAGCCGGAGTGGCTGAAGACCGCGGCATAGCCGCTACCTGGAGAGACGTTCGCAAACCGGTAGGAGCCTTGCTTGTTGGTGACCTGGGTGTAAGCGAGGCCGGTGGACTTGTTGGTGAGCAGGATGGTGGCATCGGGGATGGCTGCGCCCGTGGCGTCCGTAACCACGCCCACCATTGATGAGGAATCCTGTGCCTTTAGGGCTGTGGGCGCTGCAAAGAGCGCCGCGAGAAGACTGAAGACGACCGTCACATGAAACCTGATGGAGCGGAAAGAACGCATGAAAGACTTCCTCCAGAGAACAGACCTGAACTGGCAGCACTTACGAGAAACGGAATATCCTGCTGAGCTTCGACGCGCGGATGACCTGCGGTGGCCCATAAGCTAATGTTGGGTAGCACGCTGTATGCCAAAACTATGGGGCGAGATAAGGTTTGGGGATGCAGAAGCTTATCGTTCCAGGACCAATTTTTCGGGGAATATATTCTATGAAGCCGGGTATTTTTCTATGATTAATAGAAGGCGATACTGTGGTTATTTGTTGGTTTGGGTGAGGGGGTGTATGGAAAGGTGATGGGTGGAGGGGGTTAGGATGGAGCGTTGTAGTTTGATGGGATGGGCATGAGGCTTTGCGGCAGGGAAGGGGGCAAGCGTGCTGGGTGAGGATGGGGTAGAGACGATTGTCGCGATTTCGACGCCGCCGGGACGCGGGGGGATTGGGATTGTGCGGCTGTCGGGACCGGAGGCGGTGCGGATTACCGGAGAGCTGGTGCGGATGCGGGGAATGCTGGAACATGCGCGGGCGCGGAGAGCGATGGTGGTGGACCCCAGGCATCGGACAGCGACAGGCGGTGAGGCAGAGACGATTGACGAGGCGATGGTGACGGCGTTTTTTGCGCCGCACTCCTATACCGGAGAGACGGTGGTGGAGATTGCTGCGCATGGATCGCCGGTGGTGCTGGAGGCGATGGTGCGGGCTGCGTTGGAGAAGGGCGCGGAGATGGGAGTGGCCGTGCGGCTGGCGAGGGCGGGAGAGTTTACCCAACGGGCGTTCCTTGCAGGGCGGTTGGACCTGACGCAGGCCGAGGCGGTGCAGGATTTGATTGCAGCGCAGACGCTGGACCAGGCGCGGGTGGCGGCGCAGCAGATGGGCGGAGCGATGTCACAGCGGGTGACGCCGGCCAAGGGCGAGCTGCTGCACCTGATTGCGCTGCTGGAGGCCGGGATGGACTTTGCGTCGGGCGAGCTGGACGACGTGGAGATGGTTCCGCCAGCACAGATTGCGACGGCGATCGAAGGCGTGCAAGAGCCGCTCAGGGAGCTGGCTGCAAGCTTTCGGAGGGGAATGCTGCTGCGCCATGGAGCTGCGATTGCGCTGATCGGGCCACCGAATGCCGGAAAGAGTTCGCTGTTCAACAGGCTGCTGGAACGCGAGCGCGCGATTGTGACGCCGCTGCCGGGGACGACCCGGGATACGGTGGAGGAGTCGCTGGCGCTGGGCGGGATTCCGCTGCGGCTAATAGATACGGCGGGGCTGCGCGAAGGGCGGGAGGCGAAGTCGACGATCGACCTCGCAGAGCAGGAGGGGATTGCGCGGTCGCGTGAGGCGCTGGCGGATGCGGACCTAGTGCTGCTGATTCACGATGCGACGCAGGCGATGACCGCGGGAGAGATGGAGCTGGCCGCGGCGCTGGCCGAGCCGGGATTGGGAAGACCCCATCTGGTGGTGGAGAACAAGACGGATCTGCTGGAGGCGGACGCGAGGAGTGATGAGGATGCGGGGAAGGACGCTGGAGGGCGGCTGCGCACCAGCGCGCTGACGGGCGCGGGGATGGAGGAGTTACAGTCGGCAATTCTTGCAAAGCTGGGCGCGGCGGGATCGGTGGCAGAGAGCGGAGCGCTGAATAATCTTCGTCAACAGGAGGCGGTAAGAGAGACGCTGGCGGCGCTGGCGGCTGCGGCTGCGGCGAATGACTCGGGCCTGCCGCACGAGATGATTTTGATGGATCTGCATGCGGCGCTGCAGGCGCTTGACTCACTAACGGGCGCGACCACGCCAGACGACATTCTGGAGCGCATCTTCTCTACCTTCTGCATTGGGAAGTAATCTGGGCTGTCCTTGATAAGGACCAGGACGGGACTCGGTTCCGGTCCCTGGCCATCGTCGAACAGATGCTGGCCAAACGGGGTGAGACGCACTCCGCTATCGGGGAGGACAGCATGAATCCTGTAGGGTATAACGGCAGTCTTCGAGCGACAGCAGCGTATGCCGGCGAACGGCAACGACAACATCGTCCTGCCCAAGGAAGAGACGGCGGGCTTTGCTGCCGGCCCGGTCTTCCGGTCTGCAACCGAGGTCCGCTTCCTCTACTTGGCAGTGGTCTTCGGGTTGAGCCCAGGGCGTTGCGTAAGGGCTCTCAGGCTCTCATGACGAGGCTGTATCGTGCGACGCACTGCCGCTATCGTGCGGGAGGTCCCGTGAAGCACTTGCCCCATAGCGTCTCCGTCTGACGCTCAGAAAAGCATGCACTCTTTATCGGTGGGACCCTACAGCTAGATGCTCCGGCACATTCCATCCACGCACGGTGAAGAGACCTTCTCGAGCTGAGGCTTCCGGCACGCTCACCGAGATTTGAACCGTTTCGCCTGGCATCAGCGACACATAGTTATCACTGTAGTACGCAGGGAGAAGGCGGTGGCGCGTGTTGCTGTCGAGCAATGTCAGCTTCACATTAAGAGCAGGCCGTTTGCCTGCGTTGACCAGCGTTATGGCGTACTTCGTCTCACCAGCCACGGTCTGGTGCGTGTAGGAAACTTGCAGCGGCTCCTCGGACATTCCGCTCAGAGCCCGGTAGTCACTCTCACTGCCGGCGCGCCAGTAGACATTACGTGAGACCACATGCCCAGCAGCATCGGTGAGTTCCAGTTCAACCAGCACGACCATGCTCTGCGCGTAGTAGTTGCCCAGCGGAAGCGAGAAGAGCGGCTGCATTCCGTTGGCCTTTAGATCCAGCGACTGGTCGCGTGCCAGCAATTTCTCTCCCTCGAGCGAGTACACAATGGCGTGCGCAACGAGGCCCGGAGCATCGTCGCGCGTGGTATTGACGACAGATACGCTGTCGTTGCTGAGGTCGAGCTGGATGTGTAACGGCTCACACGCTTTCATCACGCCAAAGTAGGAGGCCTGCGTGTCATAGTCGGAGCTGTAGATCTGCCACATGTTGCTGGGCCATGCGGGATGCGTCATCCAAAGCAGGCGGCCACTGTTGGGCGACCACAGGTGCTGATTGAAGCCCTCGAAGATGGCGCGGTGATCGACGTAGTTGAACAACTGCGCCTTGCGCTCGAGGTCGTCGAAACTCGTGCCTGCGCCCAACTCTGCGTTGATGTGATCGAGGAATGGGTGCGTGTCGCCATTTCCGCTCTGGTGCCAGTCATGGTAGGCCCACACATCGCCGATCGGCCAAACATCCGCTGGATTCATCGACGCCTGGAACGACTCGCGCGTCGAAAGCGACGGCGTGCCGAGTTCCACCGAGAAACCCTTGTCCAACGTGGAATAGTAGAGCGCGGGATCCTGGTAGGAGTACGGCCCGCTGTTACGCAGATTGATGCGGTTGGAGCCGGGGGTGTAATAGCGCGTGCCGTCCTCCTTCCGGAAGATATCAATCATGCCTTCGTTCAGGATGGGTTGCGGTATCCCTTCATTGCGACCGCACCAGATGATAATCGACGGATGATTGCGGAAGCGCCGCACCGTATCGCGAACATTTTGAAGAAAGAGCGGAACGTCCGCAGCCTCCACGTTATAGTCCTGCGTGGACTCCCAGAAGTCGTTCCATACCATCAGGCCGTACTCGTCGGCGAGCTCATAGAAGGTCTCTTCCGTATTCTGTCCGACCCAGTTGCGGATGATGTTGAGGTGAGCGTCGCGCTCCAGCCGAAAATAAGGCTCCAGATGCTCGCGGCTGACGCGCTTGCGTATGTCATCCATTCCCCAGTTACCGCCGCGCGCAGCAATGCGGACGCCATTAACCTTCAACACCAGATCTGTGAATCCCTGCTCGTTGCTGATGGGATGCACGGCGGGCGAGTGCTCACCGACGGGTGTCAGCGATGCGGCCCAGAACTCGGCCGTGTTGCGCAGTCCTTCACGGCGTACATCCACGACCTGGTCCCCGCGCTCTGCTGCCAATGCCGGGTCAACCTCCACGCGCTGCAGATGGCCGGTATGGTCGAAAAGGCTGAGCTCATAGGTGACCTCGCGCACGCCGAAGGTGAGCTGCCGTGTGTCGGAGACGACACCATTCCGCTCGACAACGAGCTTCAGATGATACAGTTCCGGCCGACCATAGCCATTGGGCCACCAGAGCCGCGGATGATCCAGGTGCAGCTCCGGAGCATCCTGCGGTGTGAGCCTCACGGTGTTTTCCCCAGGGCGAAGTGCGATCTGGCGGGTGAAGTTGACGCCTTCAAAGCTGACCCGAAGGGTGGCATTCGCAGGGGCCGCCGTGAGGTTCCACAAGGGAATCGTCAGGCTGAGATTAGCGGTCGAAGTATCGGGCAACGGGAGATGGCTGATCACCTGCGGGTCGCCCAACTGCAGTGTGTCAGTGCGCTCCAGCACGACGTCCTGCCACAACCCGGTGTTGCGGTCGCGCACAGTGGGGATCCAGTCCCAGCCTTCGGTAGCGACAAATGTTGGACCATCGAGGCACTCGATGCCGCCGTTTTCTCCGGGCCCGGCGGTGAGTGACTCCTCCTCCGGAATGCCTGGATGCGGTGGCGGCGAGACGCGGACTGCCAACGCATTCTTTCTGTCGCTTCGCAGCAGCTTGCCCACATTGAAGCGTCCGCGCAAAAATGCGCCCTTCATCTCACCGAGCCTCTGGCCGTTCAACCAAACCTCAGCGGCGTAGTTCACCCCTAGCAGTGTGAGCACGAATGCATGGCCCGAGCCACTGGTGGGCACAGTAAACTCCGTGCGGTACCAGTAGTCCTGCCGCGCCAATGACTCCGGAATGTCGAGATTGTTCAGTCCGAACTCCGGAGCCGGATAGACACCGCGGTCGA
Organism: Granulicella sp.; assembly: GCA_027450185.1. Classification (GTDB taxonomy): domain Bacteria; phylum Acidobacteriota; class Terriglobia; order Terriglobales; family Acidobacteriaceae; genus Granulicella. Next base: position 29,372 of record DAIDKF010000002.1, read on the forward strand.
CCATCGTCGTGAGCACCGTGCCGGGTACTGTAGCGCGCCACCAACCCTTGGTGTCGTAACCAGCCTTTGAGAGCGCTACTCCATCGGCCTTTACCTGCGGGGCCGGAGCGAGATACCAGTTCGACCGCAGCGCCCAAGCAGCGTCATCAACCGGCGTGAGGCCGCTGGGGGAGAGCGGAGGGGGCGCCTGAGCTGCCGGCTTAGCGAACGGCGCGAGGCTGTGCGGCATCGTGGATGGGTCCTGTGGCTGGGCGTAGCCTGCCTGCGCATAAAGCTGCACCGGCCATGGCGGTGAGTTCTCCTCGAACGGCAGCAGAGTCTCGTCCGGTGGCAGGGCGGAGAGTGCACGAATGGCAGCGGCGTCGAGCGCTTCGGGCAGAAGCTCTACCCCGGCCAGCGTACCGCCAAAGTGCTCGAAGGGCAGCTCGTACGGCTTTTGACGATCGCTATCGGAAGCGGATACGAACGGGGTGAACACGGGCGCAAGCCGCAGCTCCGGGGGAACGGCGGCTAGCATCATCGGCCCATGTGCAACCATCGATCCATCCAGGTAGAGCTGCGCCTCCGTTCCGGTGAGTACGGCTGCGAGTAAATGCCAGCCAGGATCTGTGATCGGAACCGAGGCGGCGATCTCATTGCCTCGGCCCATGCGGAAGATCGGCCGCCGCTCGGCCAGCCCGAGGAAGCGCGACTGCTCTGCGGCAGGATCGCCCACGCCAGCCAACAACGTCGTTGCGGGAGTGCCGGCATCGAGTTTCACCCACGCCAGCAGTGTGGAGACGCCATTGGCCCAGAGCATCGTGCTGGAGGAAGGCACCGCATGCACCAATGCAGGGCCTCCGGCAGCAATGTGTGCAGCATAAGGTCCTACACGGACCTCCTGAATCCGGATGGGAGCGGGACCGATGACGCGATTCTGCGCCGGCAGCCGTGCAGCAGGCAGCAGTAGGACCATGCACATCATTGCGGTGTAGAACCATGTGGCTGAGCGGACAACGTGGAATCGTGTCAAAATACTTTCCTGTCGAGTGGAGATCGTTTTCAGAAGCGCTGCCGTTATTGCTTCACCCAAGCGGCGCAGCCATGGCTCGATCGGCTTCGCCGGACGACCTGTCCGTGTTCATTGCGGCTTGCTCTTCTGACGAGAGGCCGCGAGATGCAGCGTGAGAGCGGTGCCATCATACGTTACCGGCCGTCCCGCAGCTTCTTTCTCTCCCACTCCTCGGCCGGAACCTACGACGACGATGTTGAACTTGCGCGCCGCATGCTCTCCTGGAAAACTTCCCACACGCTCACTGATGGTGAGCGTCTTCGTATGGTCGTCCCACTGCATCGGTATCCAGGTGTATTGTTTCTTCTCGTAGCCGTACGTAGTGCCATCGTCCTCATACAAGCGCAGGACTCCATCGTGCCCTGGATAGATACGCAACTCCAAGGGCGCGTCCGGCTTCTCGCCAGCGTATTGCACCTCCGGCCCGAGCGGCAGAATACTGCCTGCGCGGACGTATAGAGGCATGATGGACAAAGGTGTACGGCGAAGTACTCGCTGCCCTCCCTGAAGTCTCCCGCCCGTCCAGAAGTCATACCAACTGGTATTGGCAGGTAGGTAGACCGAGCGGTTGACAGCACCAGCTTCCGTGACAGGCGCCACCATCAACGACGGTCCCAGCATGAACTCGTCGTTGATATCGAGGCTATTGGGGTCGTCTGCGAAGTCGAAGGCCAGGGCACGCATTGGAGTATAGCTCTCAAGTGTGGTTCGCGCCGCAAGTGTGTAGGTATATGGCAGCAGGCGGTAATGCAGGCGGTCGTAGAACGTAAGAATCTCCTGGGCCTGTCTACCGTAGGACCACAGTTCGTTCTGGTTGTTGGTGCGTGTGCCGTGAACACGGAAGATAGGGCAGAAGGCGCCGTACTCGAACCAGCGCACAAATAATTCGCGATAGCTGGGATCGTCGGTGTTGCCGCCGAGAAATCCACCAACGTCCGTCGTCCAGTAGGGCAGCCCAGACATGGAGTAGTTTAAGCCGGCGGGAATCTCTCGTCTCAATGTCTCGAAGTTGGTGGCGATGTCTCCGGACCAAGCGGCAGCCGAGTTGCGCTGCATACCGAGGAAGCCGGAGCGACTCAGGATGAAGACGCGCTGTTTGTCGGTAACCCTGCGCTGCCCATCGTAGATGGCTTTGGTGGTCATGAAGGGATAGGCATTCGCGATCGGCGAACCATCCGCGTCCGCGGTCGTCGAGCCATTCAGGATTGAGCCTTGCTCCTCCGCGTATAGATCCGCAGGCTCAGTGGAGTCCATCCAAAAGGCGTCCACTCCGCGGTCGAACAGGGAACTTTTGATCTGCTTCCAGTAGAGTTTTCTGGCCTTCGAGTTATAGGCGTCGTAAAGGCGTGCGCCCGGATAGTAGGCCGGGTACTGATCCTTTCCCTCGTCGACGAAGAACTTTTCGGTGGCCATTTCGTCGAAGGTCTCGCTGCCTGGCTGAAAGAAAGGCCAGACCGAAGCCATGATGTGCATGTGCTCATCATGAAGGGTTTGAATCATGGCCTGGGGATCCGGGAAGTTCTTATTGAAAACACGTGAGCCAAGCACCGTCTCCCACCCCGCGTCCAGCACGATATTGTCAATCGGGATATGCAACTCGCGATACTTCGCGGCAACTTCGAGCAATTCAGACTGGCTGGAATAGGCGAGCTTTGACTGCCAATAGCCATACGCCCAGAGCGGAAGCATTGGCGCGGCGCCGGTAAGCCTTCTGTAGCCGCCAATGATTCGATCGAACTTCGGTCCGAAAATGAAGAAGTAATCGATCGACTTCGCGAAGCTGGACTGAATCTCCAGCACGGGTTGGAAGCGGTTGTTCCAGCGCGTGGCGGAAGCGTTGTCCCAGAGAATCCCGTAACCCTTTGAGGAGAGGAAGAAGGGAATGGAGATGTTCGTATTGTCCTGCGACAACTCCATCTCCAGATTCCTCTGATTCAGCAAGCCGTTCTGATGCTGCCCGAGGCCATAGAAGCGCTCCTCCGGGGTCAGCGCGAACCAGGTCGAGGCCTGGTAATAATTCCCGCTGCCGCCGGTGACAGACTGCATGCTGCGAGGGTAAGGCCAGTCGGACTCACTTACGAGGGCATGATTGGCCGCGTCGTAATAGTGAATCGCGCCGCTATAACGATCCACCGAAAGATGCAGATCTTGGAGATCGATCAGAATCTCATGATCCGTCTGGCTCATGTGAAAGGCGGTGACGGGGCAGGCGGACTCCAGAATCTCGGGATCGCCGGCCGCGGGAATGGAATTTCCAACGGCATAGGAGACTCTTACGATGTTTGCCGCGCAGGGTTCGATGCGCAGTGTCCCGCCGCTCAGGTGAATGAGCACTGCCGAGGAGTCAGCACTTGCAGACTGAACGATCGGCACCGTGTTCTCGCGCGAAAGCGCCGCGGATACGTGCGGGTCTGTGATTATCCCGAAGGCGATGAGAACATAGAGGCACACGCGTCTAAACCAGCCCACGCAGATATCAGACTCCCACCAATCTTGCATTAAACAATCTCCCTTGCGATTCTTCGCGGTGCTCTTATGTCGTTACGCCCGATGCGGCAGAAGATACGTGTAAGAGATCGCCCTTGCCTGGCATGTGGTCTCCGAGAGAGAACGATCCATCGCCAGAAACAGGATGGCATCCGCTCTGCAGTCGGGGGAGCGGTGTCTCCGCAAAAGAAAATGTAGCCTATTGGAAGTCCCCCCTATTGAACGGTCGCCGTCAGAGTATACGGAAGGGAGACCTGGTTCAGGTTTCCATAGAGCGTGATCGGGGTACCGGTGTTGCCAAGCACAGTGACGCTGCCGACCTGCTGTGCGGTGATGCTCACTGTGTAGCTTCCCGAAGGAGTCGTTGTGGAGTTCAAGTTCGACGTCGTGCTGCTGGAACTGGAGCAGGAGGCGAGGCCGAGCGTTGCTCCTGTAAGCGTGACGAAGAACGCCAGAGTGAGCAGGCGGCCATGCACGGCGAACCGGCGGCGCGACATCAGGCCAATCAACCCGATTCCGAACATCAGAGCGAAGGCGACCGGCGATCGCTGCATCCGGTTGCTCGCGGTCAGCGATACGTTCGTGTTGATTGTGACGGTGATCGACACCGGCTTTGAGGGATCGGTATCAACGACGGCCTCATCTGTATGCAGGGTTCCATTCAGGTCCACATAGTTGCCGCCAGAGAAGGTGCAAGTGGCATACGCTGGCAAGCCCTGGCAGGCGAAGCCGACCGGAAGCGTGTAGTTGTTGAGCGTGAGCGACGGGGTTGAGCTTGGGTAGGCGGGATTGGTGCTCACGCCATAGCCCAGTACCGATGAGATGCTGAGCTGAGTGCTTCCCGTGCCAGAGGTGATGGCGATGCTGCCCGGGTTCGGCGAGAGGGCAACACTGGGCTGACGCAATTCGCCGAATGCGAGTGCAGCCCCCGCAGTTGTGGTTGTCGCCGTTGCCGGAAGGTAGTTTGCATCGCCATTGTAGACAATCGACGTGAGCGTCTGTGGCGTAAGTTCGTTGGGTATGTTGCTGTTCGCCGAGACAGGAAGGCAACCGGGCTGGAAGTTTGCCTGTCCAGCCGCTGGGAGTCCCATGTTCACAGCGCCGCACACGACGCTCGTGCCCTGCATGAAGGACATGGTTCCCGTTGCCGGCAGTCCGGCAGCGCCGTTCACAGTTACGACGTAGTTTTCGTAGTAGGCCTGTAGCGAGGAGTCGTATGGGATATCGCCATCGATGAGAGACAGTACATATTGGGGAAGGGTTGGCACCGACAGCGTTACGGTAGCCTTTGCGACCGCAACGGTTGTCGACGCGGTCGCGGAACCATAGGTCCGGTCGCCGATGTACTTCACGGCAAAGACGTGACTACCCGCCGGGATGGCCGTCAGCGTGATCGACGCCGTACCGTTGGAGAGCGTGGCGTTGGTCGGGTTTGCACCGTCCACTGTGATGACGACTGTGCCGGTTGGCGTGCCACTGCCGCTCACTGGCGCGACCGTCACGGTAACGGGAATACTGATGACGTTCGCAGAACTTGCGACGCTGATGGTGGCACCAGAACCGGCCAGAGGACTACCCGCCCCAACGGCATTGATCACCACGGGAGCATTACTCTGATTGCCCTGGACCGTGACAGTGCTGCTGATAGGGCCCTGGACGCCGGGGCCAGGATTCAGCGTAACAACCGCATCGCAAGTGCTTCCGGTGTTCACGGGCGAGGAGCATCCCGTCGCCGACACATCCTCAGTGTCGCTGCTGACGAAGCCAGTCACCGTCAGAGAGTTGTTGCCGATGTTCAGCAGTGAGACGTTCTGCGACGTGGAACTCGAGACAGTGCCAAAGGACAGAGCGCCGTTGATGCTGACGAGATGCAAATCCTCCGCGACCTGATCGGCAACGTAGACATTGCCCGATTTGTCGATGGCGATTCCAGTTGGGCTGGTGACGCTGGCGGCAATGGCCGTCTGCGCGTTCTGCGTCAGGACGCCATTCACGCTGGGGATGCGCATGGTACCGCCCGACAGCGCGGCGTAGACGGCACCGCTTGCATCGACTGCGAGGCCGGTTGCCGCACCGAGAGAGCTCACCACAGTGGTTTGCGTCCCCGCAGGCTCTATCAACTCGATCAGGTTCTGGTTGTCGAGCACGTACGCATTGTTATTCGCGTCCACTGCGATGGCGGCGGGGGCAGTGAATCCGGAGATGTCGATCTCAGGGCTCAGCATGCCGCCGGAGGTTGCACCGACGAGTCCAAGCTTCACAACGCGACCGTTGTCAGGGTCCGTCACATAGAGGTTGCCGAGCCCATCGGCGGCCAGTTTCAGGTTGGTGCCGAGTCCGCTGCGGAGAGTGACCTGGCCTGCGGCGTTGAGACCGCTCGGACCATATGGCACCTCGATGATGTTCCCGCTGTCAGCGATGAGGACATCGCCCGCGCCATCCACGGCAACTCCGGTCGGGGCCGTCAGGCTAGCTCCTACTGGAACACCGGCGGTTGTAGCACCCGATCCCGCGGGATACATCAGCACCGCGCCAAGCCCTGCGTCCGCCACGTACGTATTGCCTACAGCATCAACTGCAACCTCGGACGGAGTTTTAAAGCCGGAACTGATGCCGGACTCCAGAGCCGGGCTGATCGAAGCTTCCGAGCCGAGGCCGATGCCATGCAGCGACGTGGACGCCAGGATATTGTTGGAAGCATCAAGCATCAGCAGCTTCGCCGAGACGCTGCCGGCCGAAGTTGGCTGTGCGACAACATTCACGGTGCAAGCGCCGCCCAGAGAGTAGGTGAAAGGGGAGGCTCCGGAGTGGCAGGTTCCACCGCTAGTGACGGCGAAGTCAGCAGTGCCGCCAGCCTCTTCAATTACGAAGCTGCCGGGTGTAACGCTACCGTTGAACACATACGTGACAGCAGCCGCTGGTGAGGTTGCCGTTCCAACGACAGAAGAACCGAGATCGAGCATACCGAGCTGAACCTTCGCGACGTCCGCCTGGCCATTGGACTGCGTCGTGGTAGTGGGCACATAGAGGATCTGACGCGCCCAGTCGATGCTCACGGACCCCTGCGCCGCATCGGGTGTCAGCAGTACAGCATTGGCAGTCTGGGGATTGGTCGCAGGGCCGGTAGCTGCGGGGATCATGAAGACACCCAGCGAGCCATCACTCACGTAGACATTGCCCTGTGGATCGGTTGCGACTGCCGTTACAGCCGGAAGGTTCGGATCGATGCGGGCAAGAGTGCTCTCGCCGATGATGTTTGTGCTTCCAGCCGGGATTTCGTAGACACCGGGCTTTGCGTTGGTCTCGCCCTGGTCTTCGACGAAATAGACGTTGTTCCACTTGTCCACCGCAACCGAGATGGCATCTGCGGCAGCGTTGTACATCAGAACAGTGGGTGTTCCGGGGGTGGCCACACCGGCGTTGACCGTGACCGGAATCCGGGCAACGTAATTGCCGTTGTACGCTCCGACAATGACGTTGTTATTACTGTCTGTCGTGAGACCTTTCGGCTGGACGCCCCACTCGCCATCCGGCCAGGAGAGGTTGTATTGGACAAAGGCGTTCGTGCAATTCTGAGTTCCATTGGAAGGACTGAAGGCAGACAGGCCCACCCAGGTCTTCGTCGAAGAGTCGTAGGGAAAACGGAGAATACAGTTTGCCCAGTTTCCTTCCAGATAGAGGGTATTGTTCGAGTCGATCGCAAAGCCTGGGTCGGACCCCAGGGTGCCGTCTGGCAGTAGCGTGATCATTGCGCTGCCGTCGGCCGGAAATTCGTAGAGCGCGCCCTGAGACGTGTCCTGCACCAACCAGTCCCCGCCCGTGGTGATCGCGGTGGCATTAATCTTGCCCCAGGACGAGGCCGTGGTATGGGCCAAGCCGGAAGAGACACTCGAAGTCACCAGTGGCGCTGTCGCCTGGCCACGCGCTCTCTCACAACACAACACGCTGCACATAAGTAAAACCAGTGTGCCTTTAGTTTTCCAGCAGAGAGACATCGTCGACTCGGTGGTCATACCACCCTCCTTGAATACTTGTAATGCACTATCTGTCGGATGACATCATTTCACCCGTGCACGCGGGCCTTGGGTTCGTTCGTCTCGTGAAGGAGCCCATTCCATCACGAAGGTTGCGTGTACTGCCTGACCGGCACGGTGTTACTTAACCGTGACCGGCAACGAGAAGGGTAGCGATACAACAGCCCCATTTGAGGTTGCTGTGACGGTGACGTTGCTTGTGCCGCTCGGTGTGGTTACAACTGGAGTCGGTGGGGTGTTTGTGTAACCAGAGTTGGTGCAGCCGATAACTCCCAGCAGAGAACTGCCGAATAGCGCCACGCACAGTATTGTCAGCGTGCGTGAAAGGAAGAGCGTGCGACGCCGTAGGAACAGGCCAAACATGCCGAAGCCAAACAAGCCCGCGAAGACAATCGTCTCAGGACGAGAATCAAATTTGCGCAGGGCTCCAGAGTTTACTGGCACATTACTGTTGATAGTCATCACGACCTGCGCCGATCCATTGGAGACGGTCATTGGAACATTCGGATTATTGAACGAGCACTCCGAGTACTTCGGCAGGGTCGCGTTGTTGCAGGCGAGAGTGACGGCGATTGTGGTACCACCGAAGCCAACCAGCCCCTGCAGGTTCAGTGTCACGGAGCCTGGAACTCCCGCGGATAGCGTGAGTGACGAAGGAGAAGACGTGATCAGTACGCTTGGATTGATGATGTTGAATGTGCTGATCGGGATGGTGGCCTGAGCGAAGTTCTGATCGCCAGAGTACACCGCAGTCAGCGAGTAAACGCCAAGTGCGAGATTGCTTGTATTGAACGTAGCCTGCCCAAGGCCGCTCAGCGTGACCGGCCCCTGAGCCGGATCGGCCAGCGACGATCCATTCATGAACGTTACGGTTCCCGACGGTACACCGACGGATGAAGTTACCGTCGCTGTAATCGTGTTTGTGCCGTGATAAAGGATATAGATGGCGGGCGTGGAGACAGTAAAAGTCGGCGCGGCGGAATTGACCACAAAGCTGGTCTGCTTGGCGGAACTCACCGCGAAGTCTGGCGCAGTGCCGAGCGTTCCGTAGCCCTTGTACGTTGCGTTCACGTTATACGTACCACCGGCGAGGTTGGAGAAGGTGAAGGTTGCGACACCATTCGCGTTCAGCGGCTGTGTCGACGAGCCCACATTGTTGTTGATCGAGAGGGTCACATCCCCTTGCGGGGTACCAGCGGAAGAAGCAACGGCCACGGTGATCGTCACGCTGCCTGGATATGTCACCGCGGAGATCGGTGCGATCGTCGCCGTGGTGGCCGGGCGGTTGTCGACGGCCGGGCTGTCGGAGACAGTGAGCGTCACCGAGGGCGCATTTCCCGCGTTGCTGAGGATCGCCACCGATGCATTCTCTGTGCCCGAGAGGATGCTCGGAGTTACACCGACGCCGAAGTAGCAGCTCGACCCGCTTGCCGTGGGCGTGGATGGATCACATGCCGGCGCGTCGTTGGGCGCCTGCAACGAGTAATCAGCCGCAAGGGCTCCGCTGAATGTGTCTCCACCGAAGTTAGCGAAGTTCAGCGGCTGGTTGCCGACATTGAAGATCTCCGTTTCACCGGTGGTCAGTATCAAGGGCGTGACCACACCTATGTTGTAGCTTCCGCTCACCCCCACCTGAGCCACGCTCGGCGTTCCGCCGGCGGCGAGGTAGGAGACGTAGAGGTCGCCGGTGCGGTCGATCGTGACACTCGAGGGAGAGCCGATGTTTGTGGTATCGATTGGAACGGCGCCGTTGAAGCTAAGCGCGCCGCTTAGCAGAGGGATGCGTACCAGGCCAGTGGATTCGGCGAGGTAGACGGACCCGGAGGCGTCGAGGGCGAGACCAGTCGCTGTACCGGTCAACTGCGTCGTAACCGTCGATTGCGCACCCCACAGTGTCACCTCAATGAGGTTCGATCCGTCAGCGACGAAGACATCTCCCGATCCGTCAACGGCCACAGCCGAGGGTGCGGTATACCCGCTGCCCACCGTGACAGTCGTACCTGCAAGGATAGAAGATCCCACCGTGGGCGTCGGGATCTTGACGACCTGCGCCTTGTCCTGATCGGCCACGTAGATATTGCCTGCACCGTCCACGGCAAGGTTGAGCGTGCTGCCGAGGCCATTATCAAGCGTGGTCTGAGCAGCGTTGTTCAAGGCGCCTGCCTGATACGGAACCTCGAAGATCTTGCCAGAGTCGCCTATGTAGACATTCCCGGTTCCATCCACGGCGACGCCCGTTGGAGCCGTGAGGCCGGACCCGATCGTGACCGCAGAAGAAGACCCGGTGACATACTCAAGCACCTTGCCCTGACCCGCATCAGCAACGTAGATGTTGCCCTTGACATCGACAGCAACCTGCTTTGGCTGGCTGTACCCTGAGCCGATGGTGGACTCTGCCGGAGCCCCGAGGATGGAGATGCCTGCGCCCTGGCCCTGGCCGTAGAGATTCACCGCGCTGCTCGCAATGATGTTTCCGCTTGAATCCAGCATCTGTAGCTGGCCTGAAATATTCCCGACCACCGTGGGATTGATCGTGATCCAGTACGGGCAGTTCTGCCCAGCCTGGTAGGTAGTGCCCGGCGTACACGGAACCACCGTCGTATCAACTGTGGCCGGTCCGGAGGAGGTGGCTGCGTTCATCACTGGATTCGTTGTGACGACAGAGAAGTCCGAACTGCTCTGGCCATCCTGAACAAAGACGATCTTCGCCGGTGACACCGTGCTGTTGAACGTGAAGTAGACACTAGCCGTTGTACCTGCTGTTGCCATCGGCGAGGTTCCAAGATTGGCGCTGCCCAGGTTGTAGATAACATAGTTGAGCGTGCCCGGGTAGACCGGGGGGGTGCCTTCTTTAGAGTTGACTGGCGCCCATCCTGCGGTCGGTGTGGGAATCCAGAGAATGCCGCGGGGATCAACGGCGACCTGGGCCGTCGCCGTCACGGGAGAGAGCATGACGGCGTTGCTCCAGTTCAGCGATGTTGCTGTTGTCGTGGTCGGACTTCCACTCTCGTTAGGCACCATGAGAACGCCATCGAAGTTGCCATCGCCTCCACTTGTGCCACCCGTGTCAATCTCGCTCGAGAGCAGCAGGTCGCCGGCGGCATCGACATCCACGCCCTTGAATTCGTATGCGGCTGCCGGAGGATCAATGCGAACGACGGGGGAGACCTCGCCGACAGTATTTGGAGCTGCCCCGGCCGGGATCATCCAGAGACCAACCGCGACGGACGTCCGAGCCTCCCACGGATCTTCGATGAAATACACGTTTCCTGCATGGTCGACAGTAAGCTTCGCAGCTTCGGCCGTGAGGCTCTTGACCAGGGTAGTCGGGGTTCCCACATTTCCGTTGGCGTCTACGGTGAATTCCATGATCTGCGGAGTGGTCTCTGTACTGATGACCATCGTCTGCGTAGAGCCGCCGGTCCCGTCCATAAATGCAATCTGATTTACACCCAGGGCGCCTACCAGTGTGTCGCCGGCGGCCCAGACGCTACTGCCGGTGAGTGGCCAGGTATTCGTCGTGGGGTCGTATGGAACGCGGTAGAAGTCTGGCTGCGGGCCGTAGATGCCACCAATGTACAGGTTGTTCCATTGGTCCAGCGCCATGTCGCTGTTCCAGAATGCCTGGTTGCCGCGCAGCACCTGGCCGGGGCCCGAGAGTGTGATCAGATTCGTCGACCCAGCCTGGATCTCGTACAGCGCTCCGTTCTGCGTGTCGAGCATCAGAACGTCCCCGTTGCCCGCTACGAGGATTCGATAGATCTGGCCAATCTGCTGGCTCGCAGTGATGGGGTTTGCCGTGATCGAGCCCCCGATCACCGGCGTCTGCGCCACGGCGGACAGGCGCCCGGCCACGGCGATGAGCAGCACCAGCATCCAAAGCTGTGCAAGCCGGTGATGAAATGGTGCGGTCACGGTAGCCATACGTATTCCTCCCAAACCAGTCTTGACCGTCGGCCCATGCGGTGCGCCGGTCTGTCATTTTCCCTACGGCGAATATCACCGCAGACCACTTCACATCTCTTGCGCGGGATAGGGACGCATGCCGTCCTCATCTCTCGCTGCTCCAAACTGCTGCCATGTCGTATCGAAAGCAGCCGGAGATGGATCAGAACGTGTACTTCGCACTCAATTCCACGAGCCTGCTTCCATACTTGACCTCAGCGATGCCGAATCCGGGCTCGGTCAGATCCGACGTTGTAAGCCTCTGGCCAGCAGTGCCGAACTGTTGCGACAGCGTGAGATCGCCGGCAGTGTTGCTACTGTTGAACGACACCAGGGGATGATTCAGGAAGTTGAATGCCGCTAATCGAAACTGCAGGTTGTCCTTGTCCCGGACGTGAAAGTTTTTGAGCAGCGTGAGATCGTGATTGAAGTACGTCGGGCCATGAATGTAAGGCGGCCGCAGCACGCCGTTCTGTCCTGGTAGCGGGATACCATAGCAGGTGCCGTTGATGTACTGATGGTTCGCCGGCCCGCCGGCCGGATTGCAGTAGATCGTCGGCATCAACTGCACGTCTGGAGTCCCCAGCCAGACGGTGGAGTTGAGCGCGGTGACGCAGAAGTGATTTCCATTCTGATCCGCCGGGATATGGTAAGTATTCACACACTCTGGCGTAATTGTGGTTGGGTTGACCTGATTTTGATATTGCACCTGCAACGGCTGAATCTCCCCGGAGCCGAAGCCAAAGTTCTCGCCTTCGGCCGACGCCATGTTCTGGCCGCTTTGCGCAGTGGAGATACCCGAGATCTGCCAGCCGTTCACCAATGGACGCAGGAGAGTAAGCCTGGGATGATGATTCGCGCCTAAATCGATCAGGTAGTTGATATTGAAGACATGCGTACGATCGTAAGGCACAGGGTTGTAGTCATTGCGCAGATTGAACGGGTCTGCGAGGAGGTTTGTGTACGAAGCCGCAGTGGCAAGATTCTTCGCGAAGGTATAGTTCGCTCCAAACGTCACATGTCCCGTCTGCTTGGTCCACTGAATCTGACCGCTGTTATAAGACGAGTAGAAGTCATGCTTCAACTGATACACGTTCGAGAAGAAGGGGTACGGGCGGAACGAGTCCACTTCCGGTGTCGTGAGTGATCCGATATCGGTTGCTGGGAGACCGGCTGTGACGGAGGTTGAGATACAGGCGAGACAGGCGGTGAATAGCGCGCCCGGAGCGATGTTGTTCAGGTTCGCCGCGGAGTTGTAGCCGCTGTCCAGATGCCGGCCATCCGCGCCGACATAGGAGATCTCGATCTGCGATCGCAGAGGCCGCCAGGTGATCGCCTGGTCGAACGTCAGGTTGTACTCATAATGGACGGGGCGGACCGAGTCCGTCGAAGAGATGGTATATACGCTGAAGTCGGGAGGATTGGTAGGCGATTGATCTTCTATGGAGTTGAAGCTGAGTTCACCCTGTAGATAGCTGGTCTTGTAACCCTGTGCCGTGGCCGCGGCAAACGCATAGGGGCTGAACTCCTCCTGGCTGCGATAGATGCCCCAGCCTCCGCGTACAACGGTATGGCCAGTGCCTAGGATGTCCCAGGAAACTCCGACGCGCGGAGAAAGCAACAGAGCCGAGGGCGTGTTGACACTGTTGGCAACAGTGCCGTCGATGCCATGCCATGTAACCCCAGGAGCATAGGTGCTGTTGCAGTTGCGGGTAGTGCCACCGCACTGCTGGCTATACAGGGCAGGAGAGAAGGTGGCAAGGCCGTTACCATGACGGTCCGTCCACGGCCCGATGTGCTCCAGACGAATACCCATATCCAGCGTGAAGCGCTTCAGTTTCCAGGTGTCGTTCGCATAGCCTTCAATTGTGGTGTAGTCCATGTCAACGGTAGGAGAGAAGTTGGTCTGCGTGAAGGTATCGGCATAGCCCAAATACATCAGCGCATTCGGGGTCATGCAGGTTCCGAGGTAGGCAGCCCCCGAGCTGCGCTGGTTCCCGGCAGGGTCGGAGTTCTCGCATCCCGTGTATTGGGTGATAGAGCCGATGGAGCCGGCATTCCCATTCTGCGTGTTGTCCTGGTTGCTCTCGAAGTACTCGTTTCCCGGATTGAACGTGAGCTCTCCCTGAGGATAAGAGCCGTAGTCTGCGAGGCCGTTGAGAATGCCCTTTTCGAAGTAGATACCGGTTTTGATGAGGTGACTCCCCCGCAGCCAGGTTAGATTGTCCGCCACATCAGGAACGGTTTTCTTCATGCGCACGTGGTCGGCGTAGAAGCCGCCCGGCATCGTAATATTCGGATACCCGTTCTGGCCATTCCCTGGCAGCGCTGGGATGGAATAGTCGCCGCTGTTCTTATAGATACCGAAGTAGTTGTAGTTTCCGTTGCCGTTGGTGCAGGTTCCTGAAGCTCGCTGCGTTGGATCGTTGCAGTTGTAACTGTTCATGTCGAAACGGTCGACGGCCTGAGGATTACCCATGTTGCCCGGGGAGCTCACCAGCGACATCGCCAGGTTGAGTTCGTTGGTCAGATGAGGACTGAAGTTGTGCACGTAGTTCGCGAACATGACATTGGAGATGTCGCCGTTCGTTACATCTGCAGGATAGAGAACTGCGGCCGACGGTATGCCATAGCTGACCGGCGCCTCCGAGATCTGGCGCTGTAGATAATAGCCAATGCTCAAAGAATTGTTGTCGTTAATGTGGTAATCCACCTTGGAGTGAAACTGTGAGCCGTTCTGAGTCTGGAGAACTTCCTGGATGTAATTGAATCCGTCATTATTAGTGAAAGGGTTCGCGTTCGGCAGTGGCAGCCAGTTGAGCAGCGCGACACCGCTGCTGTTCCCTAATCCTGCGATATTGCCATTGGCCACCTCGGTGCCGTCGGGCAGGAAGTTCTCCGTCTGGCACATGGGTAAAACGGCATTCGGATTTACCTTGCCATCGGGACGCGCTCCGCAGAGCTGGCCGTTCAGCGAAGTGAGTCCAAAGTCTCCGCCGCGCTCCGCCATCGTCGGCACCCAGCTTCCCAGGGTAGCGGGTGAGAAGAGCTGATTAGAGTACTCATAGGCGACGTAGAAGAACAGCTTGTCCCTATTCCGATTAAAGCGGGTATGCGGAATGAGGATGGGACCGCCAACCATGCCGCCTGGATAGAAGTATCTGCCGTCCGGGCGCTGCTGTTGAAGATACTTGTTGTACCAATCATTGCTGTTCAGGACCTTGTCGCGGGTATAGAAATAGCCCATTCCGTGGAAGGACGAGGTTCCCGACTTGCCCACAGCATTGAGGATTGCTGGCCCCTTGGCGTTCTCCGCGCCGAAGGTCGAGGTCGTCACTTTCACCTCGTTGACCATGTCGACGTTCAGGTTCATGATGGTGCCGCTGTTAGTGTTAATATCTGTGATGGACACGCCGTCAACCACCACAGCGATGCCGTCTGTTCCAGTGCCATTGGCCGAGAAGCTGCCAGTGGGGCCGCTCAGACCGACGACCGCATCGCTATAGGATGCCTGATTGGCCACGCCGGCCGGGGCCATATCGAAGCCGGGCAGCATCCGCACCAACTCGCCGGCATCGCGGCCGACGACGGGGAGCGTTTGCAGTTCCTTTGCGGTAATGACATCAGAGTGCTCGGGAGAATCCAGATCCTTCATGTCCGGCTGAGTCGCTTCAACAGTGATTGCCTCGGTGGCGGAGCCGATATGCATCTTAATGTCCGGGATGGTGATTTGATCGCCCGGACGCAGAGGGAAGGGTTGCGACTGCCATGTTTCGAACTGTGGGGCCGTCACCTGCACCACGTAGTTGGTGCTCGGCGAGACGCTGGCAAACGCGAAGTAGCCAGAGTCATTTGCAACCGCAGAGTGCGTGACGTGAGTCAGGGTGTCGGTCAGCGTCACATTCGCATGCGGGATCAGTGCTCCTGTCATGTCCTTCACGACGCCGGTGACGTTTCCCGTAACGTCCTGTCCAAAGAGCCGCGCCTGGAATAACAGCAGGGTTGCTACGAGCATCGCGCTCAGCACGAGCAATGGCTTAATGATAGAAAACGACCTCATCCCAAATACCTCCAGCTTCCCGCGCTCTTCTTTACTCCGCCCGTAACCACTGTGCGGTCTCATGCCTGGCTCATCCAATTTCAGCGAACCCTGCGGTTCGGCTATCCTGCGAACAACTTCTGCGCGACCCGACTGCTTCGACATGCAACGATGAGCAGGGGCGACGGACACTCCAAATCCCGGCAAGAGGACCCTAATGGGAGCAGCCTTCGTCCGTAATCCGTCACCACTTCAACATTGCAGATTCAATCGCCCCTCGCGGTCCGCAAGCCGGAATGAATCAGTCAGCAGTCTTGATGTCCAAACCACTACACGGCCAGCGGGAACAATTCAGCAAGACCCGTACAGTACATTACAGGACGGGTTGATAGTATGCCATTTGTTTTGAATGATATACGCTGATTCTTTACTGAGAAGCGAGGGCGTGCAGTACCTGAGAGGCGGGCGTCTGAGCGCCAGAAACTGATCGACATGCCCTTGTGACTCCCAAATCGGCACGAGCGGATGGAATCATCGGCCGAATGCAGCGGACGGGGAGGTGATCATGACTCTGCTTTTGAGCACAGCGCCCACTCGCACCCAATGTTGCAACACGGGCACAACTGGATGCCCCGCGGACCGATCCCCTCACGTGTTCATTTGCGGCGGAGTACGGCTGCAGCTCTGGCGGAGGTGGCACTGAGCCGATCCCGCACCTCCATCACCACTGGTACGTTGCAACGATCTCTTCTGCGGCAGGAATGTCGTCCACGACTTTGACGTGCATGACAATCTGTATATTCTTGTCGTTCCAGCCTACGGGCGCGGCCCGAGCGAAGGCGTTGATCTTCTCAGGACTGCTCAGGAACTCGGCGGCTGCCTGTGTTCCATACTGGCCGATGCCCGCGGCGATGATCCTGGTCTGGCCACGGTCGGCGTTCGGCAGCCGGGAGATGATCGCGTAATCATCGGTAGTACTGCCATCCGGCTTCACTTGAACGATCCAGGAGCGCTTTGGATCGATCGCATCCTTAATAGTGTCTCCGCCGGAGAAACTGAAGCGTAGAGGCTTGGTGATATTCAGCGTCCACGAGTTGTTGAAGGCACCAATCAGCACGATCGGCGCCGAATGCAGGTCGCCCGGCGAGATGTCCTGCGCAAAACGCAGCTCGAACGGCTTTTTATGCTGAACAAGCACCGAGGTGATCGCCGTAGAAGCAGAGACATCGCCGGTCGTCACATAGGAGTTGATGGAGGCCTGCAGATTGCGAGGCTCGATGGGATCCATGCCTGCCAGGTCCACGCTAAATTCCGGACCATCATTTTCGAGGTGATGCGAGCGTCTGTACTGAGAGAGGAAACCAGGGGAGAAGCGGTAGACCACATTGGTGCCCGTATACAGGATCACCGGCATCGGACTCTTCATTACGGGCGCCCAGAACTGATCGAACGCCGTGGGCCTCGGAGTCGAACGAACCTTCATGCCCACAAGCGTCACGGACAACACAACGAGCACGGCTGGAACAAGCACCCACAATTTATGGCGGCTGGAACGGGCTGCAAGCATGGGTTCGGCCGCGACAGCAAAGCCCTCTATTGCCGGAAGAGCAGCATCAGCCACCGCAGGGGGTTTGACGGGCTCCGCACGAAACTCTTCGGCGGATGCGGGTACGGAGAGGCTCGGCTTGCGGATGATGGCGCGATAGTGACCTGGAGGGATCTCTATGCGTGCCTGAGACGGGTCGAAGTTGGCGCTCTGGTAGTACTGCGCGAGGCGTTTACGCACCTCCGCCATCCGAGCCCGCACGATCGGGTCATTCGCCGTGTCATAATCTGGACGCCTTCCAAAGACCATGGCACCGATGACACGTTCCCGAAGAAGGTCGCCCTGGTCGTTCAGGCTTTGGTCAATAACGTAACGGAGAAGATCCTGGCATTGTTTACTGCTCCGAAACTGTACGCTATTCAAAATCGAGGCCAGAGTTCGCTGAACATGGTCGGCATCATTGGGTCCAACAGAGTCTGTTAGCAGTGTATCCAGATGAGCATCCGCTCTGATTCGCGAGCTAATATTTTGCTCCGCGCTTCGATCCTGTAAATCACTCATGGAGAGTACTGTACCTTTCGGCGAGAATTATACAGAGGTAACGCAAGACTCATCAGTTCTTGGAGTTACCCTTTTTATCCCGGGGAGAGTACTGTACGGGGCTTGCCTCCGTTGCATCTTCTGTCGTCTAGTGAATTACAGCAAAGTACCGCCATTTTTTCGGAGCCTGACGCACCCACCCGCTCGTGTTTACCCCTTTTCCCCGCCGTTCGAAGCCGGAATTCTCGTTGGATCCGTATTCCAGAGCCGCTTTCAAGTCGGGACATATTCCTGACCATAACGGAAACGATGCGACTCTGCATGAGCTGCAGCGATTGTCGCAGGGCGTACGTCGCAGCCACAGGGAGACAGAATTGCCAAGTCTTGCAGGAAACATGAATACGAATCGGATGAGAATCAGGGGCCTCCTTCTTCTGCTGGGCGCCTTAGCCGCAAGCGGTATCGCGCAGGGACAATCCCCTGTCGCACGCACAGCTCATGCAGCGTCCCAAAGCCCTGGAGACGCCGTCACGAATCCAGTAGCGAATCCAGAGGCCATGGTTGTCTTCGGCAAAGCTCGCTTTACGATGCTGACGCCGCAACTCATCCGTATGGAGTGGGCCGAAGACGGCAAGTTCGAAGACCACGCATCGATGGTCTTTCTCAACCGCAACCTCCCCGTTCCGAGGTACTCGAAGGTGTTAAGTAAGGACGGCCGTGGGCTAACCATTACCACGCAGAGCCTGACACTCTCCTACATGCCGTCGGCTGATGAAGGCTTTACCGCTGCCAATCTATCGATCTCTCTGTATGTGGATGGCAAGCAGACAATATGGCATCCGGGGATGGTGGACCGTGAAAATCTGAAGGGTACCACCCGCACGCTGGATGGAGCGCTGGGCAGCAAGACCGAGGAGGGGATCGAACCCGGCCTGGTCAGCCGCTCCGGCTGGGCGGTAGTCGATGATTCGGGTCGCCCGTTGTTTGACTCCAGCGACTTCCGCTTTCTTCAGGGAGAGAAGAGCGCATGGCCGTGGGCGATGGAGCGTCCTGCCGGCAAGCGCCAGGACCTATACTTCTTCGGTTATGGCCATAACTACCGACAGGCGCTGGGAGATTTCGTCCGTGTCGCCGGACGCATTCCTTTGCCCCCACGGTTTGCCTTCGGCGCCTGGTGGTCGCGCTTCTGGGCATACAGCGATCAGGAGGTCCTCGATATCGTGAAGGGCTTTCACGAGAACGACACCCCTCTGGATGTCTTCGTGATCGATATGGACTGGCATTTGAACCAGGAACAGTTGCAAAGCGCCGGCCGCGTCGATCAATCGCATGGACTACTGGGCTGGACCGGCTACACCTGGAATAAGGAACTGTTTCCCGATCCTCCTGCGTTTCTGGAAAAACTGCACGAGGAAGGCCTGAAGACCAGCCTCAACCTGCATCCCGCATCCGGAGTACAACCCTGGGAGGATGATTATCCGGCGATGGCACGAGCGATGGGTGTCGATCCCGCCACGCAGAAGTACATTCCGTTTGACATCACGGACAAGAAGTATGCCACGAATTACATGAACATCCTTCATCATCCGCTCGAAAAGGAGGGCATCGACTTCTGGTGGCTGGACTGGCAGTCCGCGCCTGCAACCAACCTTCCCGGCGTGAGCGCGACGTGGTGGCTGAACTACGTTCACTTCACCGACCAGCAGCGCGAGGGCAAACGGCCGTTACTGTTCCATCGCTGGGGTGGATTGGGCAATCACCGTTACCAAATCGGCTTTTCCGGCGATGTAATCTCGGTATGGCCGTCCCTCGCCTTCCAGCCCTGGTTTACCGCTACAGCCGCCAACGTGGGATACGCCTACTGGAGTCACGATATCGGAGGACACCTGCCGGGCTCGGTCGACCCAGAGCTCTACACGCGCTGGGTGCAGTTTGGCGCCTTCAGCCCCATTCTGCGCACGCACACCACCAAGAATCCTGAATCAGAGCGCCGGCCGTGGGCCTATCCCGAGCCTTACTCAGCAGTGTTGCGCTCAGCCTTCCAGCTTCGCTACGCGCTTCAGCCATATCTTTATACCGAAGGCCACAGGACGTACGAGAACGGCGTAGCGTTCGTGCACCCGCTCTACTACGACTGGCCTGAAGCCGACGAGGCTTACGCCAATAAGGGCGAGTATATGTTCGGCGATCAGATTCTGGCTGCGCCGGTCGTGACGCCAGCGGATACGGTCTCGGGCCTCGCGGCCGAGTCGATATGGCTGCCAAAGGGCGAGTGGATCGAATGGCCAACCGGCAGGCACTTCGTGGGTCCCGTCAAGGTGAGCCGCAGTTTCTCGATCGATCAGGTTCCCATCTATCTCAAGGCGGGTTCCATCGTTCCCATGCAGCCTCCTATGCTCTATACGGGACAGAAGCCTGTCGATCCGTTGATCGTAAATGTCTGGCCGCTTGAGCCAGGCAGCCGTTCTGCGTACTCAGAGTATGAAGACTCCGGCGAGTCCGAACAGTACCAGAAGGGTGTCTACACGACCCTGCCCATTCAGGCTGAGCAGAGCGGGGACACGCTGAAGGTGGAGATCGGCCCCGTGCAGGGATACTTTCCGGGGATGGAACGACGTCGCGGGTATGAGCTTCGACTTCCTGCCGATTGGCCTCCCGCCTCCGTGTTGGTGAATGGAGTTCGGCTTCGGCAGGCCACCACGAAGAGCAGCACCGGGTGGCGGTATGACGGCAACACACTTACTACGTTCATCCCCACCGCCCGCGTTGATGTTGCTTCCAAGATGACCATCGAGGTACGCCGCACGGCTGGCATGACGGCACGCCGGACCGAGCTGAACGGCTTCCCGGGACAGATGACTCGACTGAAAGAGGTCTACCAGGCGATGCGCGATACCTCGCCTGCCGGGGATGCTACAGACATCGTCATCGACGCCTATGAGACAGGCGACCGCATCAGCTATCACCCCGAGAGCACCGCCATGGAGATCGCACACTTTCACGAAATCCTTCCGAAGGCGCAGGCCTCAGTCGCGCAGATGGACGCCACTTTCGACGAGCACGTAGAGGAGAAGATTCGCCTGTACTCCCCGCAGCGCTGGGTTCCAGGAGCATTGGACGTTCCGGCGCTGAAGAAGAGCCGCACAGCCGCCATGAGGCGTGCGGCAAAGCTTATGGAAGACACAGAACAGTAGCGTAGACACATCATGTTCGTGCCCTGATAGCAGCTAGAGTCTTCTATGAAGTTTGAACCGAGCCAGATTCTTTGCGGGGCTGCTGTTGTTCTTGGGAATGAGGGAATGGCGGGAGTTGATCGGAAGGGTTGCGCCTCTCCACTCTTTCGGGAGGCAACTACTGAGCCAGGAGCCGTTCGTGTATGGTTCGAAAACATCAGCCGTCTGAATTCGAAAGGCAAGCCATCGGATGGTTTGGAGCTGGCAGGCAGCGATCATCGGTTTTGTCCCTGCGACTGCAAGCATTTAAGGACACACCGTTATCGTATCCACCATCCCGGCCCAATCCGCAGAATGTGCGCTATGGCTGAAGCAATGTGATCACATCATGGTTCTACAACAGAGCCAGCCTTCCAGGATCTATGTTTTCTCTCGAGAAGTGCCTCAACACAGAAAAGTCGCCGTTGATTTACTGCGCCTGACAGCAGGCCAAGCAGAAGTAGCTGGCGAGGAACCGGAAGCATCTTGGAACAGGAGCGCGGCCTTTGAATCCTCCGATACGAATGAGTGATGTAGCCAAGCTGGCGGGTGTTGGCGCGATGACGGTCTCTCGCGTGCTCAATGGCAACGTCCATGTGAGCGAAGATGCCCGCGCACGCGTCATGGACGCCATCGCGAAGCTTGATTATGTCCCTAACGAGGTTGCCCGATCCCTGCGCGACCAACGAACCCGTCAGATCGGAATCATCGTTCCCAATCTTCATGATCCATTCTTTGCGCGCTGCACGCATGCGATCAATCTAGTCGCCAAAGAGCACTCATACTCCACCGTGATTACCACCTCCGACGATGACTCCGACACCCTGTCGATCGAAGCCAAGCGGATGTTGCGGCGACACATTGAAGGTCTGATCATTGTTCCAGCGCCGGGCAAGGCTCAGCTTCGCGACCCGGAGTTCCAGCGAACTCCGATCGTTGCGCTGGACCGGCCGATCAAAGGAAGCTCGTTTGACAGCGTAGTGGTTCAGAACAGACGTGGCACCCGCCTCGGGGTGCAGCATCTCATCGATCACAATCATTGCCGCATCGCCTGCCTGGGGCCTTCAGGCTCGATCTGGACTCACTGCGAGCGCATGGCGGGCTACCGTGCGGCCATGAAAGCGGCGGAGCTTGTGCCCATCCATTATGCGATATCCGACTCACAGGCCGAGATGCTGCACACTATACGAGCGCTGCTGGCTGGTAAAGCTCCCCCAACCGCCTTCTTCTGCACAAACAACCTGATCGCGCAGAACGCCCTGCAAGCTCTGTCGATCCTGAACGTCAGAATTCCGGATCAGATTGCAATCCTGGGTTTTGATGACTTCGAAATGGCTGACATCATCAAGCCCGCCATGTCCATCGTTCGGCAGCCTATCGACACCCTCGGACGCACCGCCGCTGAGCTGCTCTTTTCACGGTTAGCTGGCAACACCCCCGTCAAGAAACTCAGACACATCAAGCTTCCAGTAGAACTCGTTATCCGTGACTCCTGTGGCCCCCACAGTGGCCGCAGATATCCCATTAAACAGGTGGGGAGCGCCGAAACACCCCGTGGATTGGTGACCGCGCAAAGGCGCAGGGCGTAGAACGAGCCAAGCACAATTACCGCACTTCAGGCCGGCGTTTGTGCGGAGCCGCCTGCATGCGTAACTCAATTTGCATTCTGAGGGCTAGAGTTGACTTAACCTCAAAAAGTAAAAAGTTCCAGGCCACGAGGCCAGCCTCGAAGAGGTATACGCTTCGTGACGGTCGAGGCCTTCCCTCGACGTGATGCCATGAGGCATGCGGATCTGGATATTCCGGTACCAATTCAATGACAAGCAAAGAAGTTCATCCTTGGCCGTTATCCCGAGTTCATTCTCAAAGCGAACGTGACGAACTCGCCGTCGAAGGTTCAAGGGGAGTTTCGCCTGCGGAGGAAGGAAAGAGCGTGCAGAATCGATTCCAGGAATCTTCAGGAACCCAACTGTGATGGAATTCGGAGAACGCTATTTAATTAAAAGAGCAGGTCGCCAAGAACTGAAAAGACCCATCCAATGAGCGTCGGAATTTGGAGATGGGCTTCTTCCCGTAGTTCGGGGAGCGGCGCTTGAAGAACATTACAGCCGTCGATATCGAGCTTGTAGCGTATCGCAAGCAAGGCGGTGGCCATCCAACGGCGGAATCGTCTTACGCAACACGATCAAGAGGATGTACGACTAGAGCACTCAAGGCGCACCTGCCAACAGAGATGATCTCTGGCTCCTTGATTCCGACTCACTCCGACTCTTTCGGTTCCCTTTTATTCCGGCGATGACATTGATTATTCCGGCGATGACATTGACAACACTGGTCAGCGGAAAACAGTAGATGGGAAGTAAAATTCGTTCTGTTATCCCCTCCCGCTAAGTCTCCGTTCCCCGGACAACACTGTTCATGGTCGCCCTCTACAGGATATCGGCGGACCCCAATGTGAGGACCACTCTTCGGCTTGAGGCGGCCTTGTGCCGAACGGGCCTCAGGCAGACCATGCTGTAGGCTCTGATCTCGCAGGGACAGTTCCCTGCTCAAGTATCTCTGGGAGCTCGCGCTGTCGGCTGGTATGCGGATGACGTAGATGAATAGAGGCGGAATCGTGGATCAAAGAACTGCAAGCCGCGCCAGTCATTGCAGGGGAAAGAGTCACGATGGATGTCCACAAGAAACCATCTCAACTCGTCGAAACCAAGCTGTGCCCCAAGCCACAACCCGGACATGTGGTGATGGACAACCTCAGCGCCCGCAAGGTGGCAGGAGTCCGCGAGAGGATCGAAGCTTGCGGAACTTCGCTGCTTTACCCTTCGCATACCTGCCTTCGAAGGCAACCGGCCTCTGCTTTTAACTGCGGTGGAGGCCGGTGGCTATGTCTCAAAGCGGATGGGAGCCATGCTCGAACGTGCATGCTCTTGAAACTTCTCCCTTACCCGAACAGGCTTATCCCTTTCATGTCCTGGGCGGCTGCTTTCCTGGCAGCCTTCACAACGTTTTTGGCATTAGCGGAGGGCGCAAGATGCTCTAATGCCTTTTCCAAGCCGATTCTGTGTTTTCCGGTAGTGTCAGCTTTCAGCACTGGGAACGGGATATTGGTGTCTTTGGCTACATGGATGACACTGAGGCATTCCTCAAAGACGTTGTAACCCGAGCAAGCTTGCTCGGGAGTAACGTCTGAAGGGAGCATCTCCTTCATCTTCTCCGCAAGCTGCGGATTCTCCTGAAGAATTTGACCGACCGACTTGACCTGCATACTGCCAACTGCCCCCGGATCGGTCATGGCGGCTGGTGGCGCGCTTGACGCGCTTGACGCGCTCGATCCGCCAGCGCCCTTCACTGGCTGCTGAGCGAACGCAAGATTTGCTGCCAATACACCCATGGCTGCCGCGTGATACCACTTCATATCGATTCCTCCCCTGACGAGCCTCGCGAGGACTGCTTGACTTGGGCAGACCTCGCGAGGCTCGTTCATTCATTTCGTTCCGCAGCCTCTTTCAGAAGAAGATGTTTCCGCGAATCTCGATAGTCCTGCCGTAGCCGTTGATGCCCGTGCTCGACTGGTAGGTGGTGATTCCGAAAGATGAATCTTGTAGGTTGGCATCTCCAGTGCCCCAGACCGGGTGGTTGAAGGGGTCGAATATCTCCGCCTGCATGTTCGCCTTCAATCGTTTCCGGATGGTCACCGCCTTTGTGAGCGAGAGGCTCTCATTCCAGTAGTGCATCCCCCACAACCAGTAACGAGTCCCCACACTTCCGGGTGTACTGTTTGGAGTGAGATAGGTTGAGTTCGCCTCTCCGTTCGTTCCGACGTATTTCGGATTGATCCAGTACTTCACATACGACGGCGCACCGGGTACATTGTAGACTCCGATGGCGTGCTGGAGTTGCTTATTGGTTACTCCGACCAGATTGATGCCGCCGTCAAATAGGTTGTTGTAGGTCTGGTTTCCTCCGACCATCTCGAAGGGAGCACCGCTATGGAATTGCACAATGGTACCAATTGTCCAGTTCCCCACGATGCGGTCCAGCAAGCCGTTGCCATTGAGCATTGATTTACCTTTGCCGAATGGTAGATCGTAGGTGCCGTAGACATGAATTATCTGGTGAATATCGGAACTCGTCGGACCGTAAGCCAGGCGAAGGTTGCGTAGCGTGTACTGTGTGTTCATGCCCAGAGACCGGCTCCAGGTGTAGTTGGCATTGAACTCCATGCCATGCCAGTTCTGCTGGCGGAACTCAACCTGTAACGAGTTGTAGTTGGAGTAGCCCGCTGCGGTCAGGTATCCGACTGAAGATCCAGCCGCGTAGGGGTTGGCCTGGAAGAGGTTCGTAGGATACGGTCCGCCACTTCCGGTATAGCCGAGCACGTTGGAACAGGGCGTAAAGGAGCTTGAGACCAGGTTACAGAAGTAGTTGCTGGTGGCTCCAAAGGGGGAAGCAATCTGGCCTGCCATGGTGCCTACCTCACCGTGTTGCAGGTTATAGATGAATCCGCCATAGGTATAGCCTCCGGTCGGATTGTCTTGAAACGCTGCATCGAAGATGGGGGTCGAGCCAGGTACTCCCTGAAAGGAAGTTCCGTTGGTTGCCAAATTGGCTTGCGCCGTTTTGAACTGGGATAAAAATCCGTTTTCGAAGATGTTCACCTCGTTAGGATTCAGGGCCATCCAGGAATGGATCGCTCGGTTACCTACATAGCGCACTTCGAGCGCGTTAAATCGTCCTAGTTTGCGCTGAATACCAACGTTCCAGGACTGGATGTAGGGCTGCGCAATGTTCGCATCCATGCCGGCGATGGGAGCTTGCCATGCTTGCGAGGCTTCGGTGATTTGCGACGAGTAGCTTATAGGCGTCAGCAGGAAGGGAGCAGAATTGTAGGCTGCGTCGCCATTCAGATAGTCGCTGTAATGCAGACTTCCACCCGGATAGTAGCCGGGAGATGTGCTGTTGCCGGCAGAGATGCTGTAGTTCTGGTAGAAGAATGATCCGTAGTCGGAGGCATAGCTCCAAAAATCCTGGTACTGCGGCGTGTAACGGCGTAGAGAATAGCCTGCCCGGAGGACGGTGTCACTGCCGCCAAGTAGCTTACTCAACCAACCTTCACTGACCGTCGGCGTCCACGCGACACCGACGTTGGGCTGTGGGCTAACGTTCCAGGGAGAGTATGCATGGCTGTGCGTGTAATAGGAGGGATCAGCATCGCCTTGGAATGAGCCAGGATTGAATGCGTTATTCTGACCGCTCGGCCCCCAGAGGCCAGCGTTGGTCGGACTGTAGTAAATGCCATTCAGATCGTGGTCATCTCCCGTGAAATCCCAGCGCATTCCGTAGTTCACTGTCAGATTGGACCGAACACGCCAGGAGTCCTGAAAGTAGAGTCCCCAAGCTTCCTGTAATTCGTCAAGATTCAGCGCGCCGTACTTTGAATAAGTATGAGTTTGGGGGTTAAGCGGATGGCTCCCTGCGACGGTAAGCAGGTCACCGCTCAACAGCGCATAGTACGATTGCATTTCACCGAGTTGAGTTCCATTCGCCGTCGCCAGCGCAGGATTGGTCGTGCTGAAAACGTTCAACCCAGGATCGTTTCCACCCATGCCCATGACCACGTTGTTATAGCCTTGGGGCGGATTCCAATAGTGATCCTGTTCGCGGTAGAAACTTCCACCCACCGTTATGTTGTGCGACTTGTGTTGCCAGATCAGGTTATCGCTTAGGCTGAAGAGCGGATAGAAGCTGGAGATGCCCGAGTAAAAAAAGTCGCCGGAGGCTCCACCTGCGTCGCTAATGTTCAGACCCCAAGGGGCATTCCACCAGACAATATCGTGTGTCATGTTGTAATTTCCGGCGCGCGACTTGTAGGCGGAATCGGCAAAGTTATAGAGATACCCCCCTTGGAACTGATTGACGAGCGTTGGCTTGATCGTCCAGTCGACGCCCAGAGCGGCTGTATACGCGGATGATTTTGTGCCGTCCTGTTGCCAAGTGAAGTCAGGGCCTGGAAAGGAAGGCTGCAAAGTGGTCGGCGCACTGTTCTTCGTCTCGTTGTAGGCAACATAGGCACGTAATTTCGAGTTGACGATGTAGTCTACACGGAAGGTTGGGTAGAAGTAGTTCAGGTTGTTTGGCTCGAGAAAGTTCAACTGCTGCACATTCTTCGATTCATACTGGTCCGCACCGCTCACTGTTCCGATAGTTCCCAGGGAGAGAGAGCTGTTAATTTTAGCCAACTCCGCGGCGATCCCGACGTCCACTGTCGATTGCAGTCCTGCGGCCCCAGCAATCGTGAGGAGATTCACTGTGTGGCTCGCACCATCGGTTCCAAGATATGTGTAATTTCCCTGCTGAAGGGCCGGGGTCAGGAAACTGTTATAAGGAATCGCCTTGCCCGGCACGTAATCCTGTTCGTAGCTGCCAAAGTAAAACAACCGGTTTTTCAAGATGGCCCCCCCCACGCTGCCGCCGTAATCTTCCTTGTGGTACAGGGGCTTCGGGACTCCGTTGTAGTCGTTGTACCAGTTATTGGCATTGAGCCCTGAGTTCTGTAAATTTGCGAAGACGCGGAAATGAAAATCATTGCTGCCCTGACGGGTAGAGAAGACTGCCTGCATAGCTGCCTGACCAAATCCCTGATTGGCCGCAAGTCCACTAGTCTGTACGGTCATCTCTGAGATATTTTGCAGCCTCGGCGACGCAGCAGCCTGGATATTGCCACCGGCCTTGAAGCGGCTGGAGTTTCCAATTACACCGTCGATGGAATTCACCTGAGCCTGGCCGGGCTGATTGTTCCACGTGCCTCCCGCCTCGCCCGGAAGCAGATAGGCGAAGCTGGTGATGTCTCGATCGAACATAGGGAGATCCTCGATCTCCTTAAGATCGAAAGTTGTGCCAATCACATTGGAGGTGGTCTCGACCAGCGGAGTCTGATCGGCTACGACCACCACCTTGTCCGTCACCGCCCCAACATCGAGCGTAGAAGTAAGGTCGGTTACAACCGATGCATGCACGACCACGGCAAGGTAAACCGAGTCCTTGTAGCCTGGCTTTGAGATACTTAGCTTGTACGTGCTCGCATTCAGGGCCGGAAAACTGTACGTGCCACTTGACAGGGTGACAGCCTGACGAACATCGTTGGTCGCCGAATCGCGCAAGACGAGTTTCGCTCCCGGCACAATACCGCCGCTCTTGTCCTGGACGGTAATGGTCAGCGTCCCCTGGTTGCCGGATTGCGCGGGAGCCATGCGAATCGAGAGTACGATGAGCAATAAGCCCACCAACATCCGTAGTGTGATGCCCAATTTTTTGATCATATTTTCCTTATCCTTAAAGTTCTCCACGACTGGCCCTTCCGAGTATGAAATGCGTCTTCCGAGAAAACCTTTTCTCAATGGGGAGCCAGCGCCCGTCCGAAAGCGTCATGCATTGCCAAGTATTCGAGGCTGCGGCTCTAGCTTCCTGCGAAATTCGTATCTGTATATCTCTTAGGATGGAATTATGTATCACTTTTTGTATTTTTGGCAAGAAAAATCTTCTTGGACGAAACCACTGTTCGGCGGACGCTCTCGCGTGTGGCTGGACGCAGCGTTATGCTTGGCATTTATGCAATCAGCTGCTTATGGTGGCGGCCACAGCGCTGCGAAACAGCGGAAATTGTGGAGGTTCAATAGGTTGTTCCGATTCAAGCCAGCGCGATGGGTTGGTGCATTGTAGTTGAGGCTGACATGAGGTAGGTGGAAGTTATAGTCATGCAGCCATGGGTCGAGCTGAGCGTTTCGTTCGGCTGAGTTTTGATAGGTGCGTGCAACGTCGCTGTCCTCTTGTTCACCACGACCAGAGAGGCCGCTGCGCGTGCCATCGATCTCAACACGAAATGCTCGATCAGGAGTCTTTGCACAGACCACTCTAGCCGGCTCTTCCGCAGAGGATCACGATCCTAAACTTCTACCTCGTTAGTGTAGTTATCTAGCACAGCCCCTGAAAAAATGTCGCTGCTGCCGGCCTGATCGATGTAGCCGTTCAGTAGGTGCGAAGGCGCTGTGGCTGGCCGTCCGACCGAGTGGTCAGGCTGACGGCTCACTCGCCAGTTCGAGCATTGCGGCGTCCAGAGCCGTCTGCCACTTGGCCAGCCGGATGCCAAAGCGCGCCGCGAGCAGATCATTCGATAGCACGGAGTTGCGCGGGCGCTTGGCCGGAGTGGGGTAATCGCTGGAGGGGATGGGCACGAGCTCCGGGCTTCGCTGGTGCAAACTCAGCTCGGCATGATCGAAGATCGCCCGTGCAAAACCATACCAAGTGGTCGAGCCCGAGCAGGTCATGTGGTAGAGGCCAACCCACTGCTCCGGCGGGCCGTACTGGCCGGTTTGGATGCCGGAGACGATGGTGTGCGTGGCCTGGGCCAGTTCGCGGGAGGTTGTGGGCGCTCCGAACTGATCGTCTACGATGGAGAGCCGGTCGCGCTCGCGGCCCAGACGCAGCATGGTCAACAGAAAGTTCTTCCCGTGCAGTCCGTAGACCCAGCTTGTGCGGAAGATCAGATAGCGCCCGCCGACGGCGCGGATTGCCTCTTCGCCGGCCAACTTGGTCGCGCCGTAGACGCTGAGCGGATGGGGCAGGTCCATCTCGGTCCAGGATCCTTGCTTGCTGCCGTCAAAAACATAGTCCGTGGAGTAGTGGACCAGCAGGGCGTTTGCGCGCAGCGCCTCCTCGGCCAGCGCATGGGGAGCGTGGGCGTTGACGGCCATCGCCAGCTCCGGCTCGGACTCGGCGCGATCCACGGCTGTGTACGCGGAGGCGTTCAGGA
Source organism: Granulicella sp. (assembly GCA_027450185.1). GTDB lineage: Bacteria > Acidobacteriota > Terriglobia > Terriglobales > Acidobacteriaceae > Granulicella. Next base: position 59,035 of record DAIDKF010000002.1, read on the forward strand.
TCACCTGCGGCGCACACTGGCGCACGGCGTTACGGATCCGCTCCGGGGCGGCGAGGTCCAGCTCCTGCCGGCTGAGAGATGTCACTTCGGCGTGGCCTGCGAAGCTCTGCTGCAGCTGAACGCCGACCTGTCCACGTGCTCCCAATATCAACACACGTGGAAGGCCGCGCTTGACGTCCAGATGAGAGGAGTTCAGTGCGCCCGGGCCGTGCGGAGCCGGGGGGTTGCCAGACTCGTTCGCCGCGCCGCTCACGGAAAGATCTCCGCATCGCGCAGCAGGGCGCCGTGCCGATCCTTCTCGGAGACGATCACCGCGGCGGGATCGACGGGCCACGGAATGGCCAGGTCGGGGTCGTTCCACCGGACGGTGCGCTCGCCCGCCGCCGAGTAGTAATCCGTCACCTTGTAGGCGAATCCCACGTCCTCCGTACGGGTCAGGAAGGCGTGACCGAAGCCCTCTGGGATCCACAGCATCCGGGCGTTCTCCCCGGTGAGCTCGACGGCTACGTGCTGCCCGAAGGTAGCTGAGCTGCGGCGCAGATCCACAGCCACATCCAGCACTGCGCCGCTGGTGACGCGGACCAGTTTCCCTTGCGGCTGGATCACCTGGTAGTGGATGCCGCGCAGCACATGCTGCCGGGAGAGGGAGAAGTTGTCCTGCACCCAGTTTGACGGCAGGCCGGCCTCGGCCATCTGCCGCTGGTTCCATGTCTCGAGAAAGGCTCCGCGGTCGTCGCGATAGATGGCCGGGGTAAGAACAAGGACGCCGGGGATAGTAGTTTCAGTGATCGTCATCTTCGCAGTGGGTCCGCTTCTGGATCGGTCTGGTTCAGGATGAGGCTGCCCTACGCGGGCTGCTTGAGAAAGGGGCTGGTTGAAGGAGGCCCTGCTGGTTCAGGGCTGCTCGGCGGACTTAATTTGATGGACTCCGCCGGGAAGTATGGCTCGCGGAGCAGGTTCAGCAGATATTGACCGTAGCCGCTCTTGCGGATGGGCTGGGCGAGCGCCTCCAGCTGCGCGGCGCTGATGTAGCCCAGGCGGTAGGCGACCTCCTCCGGGCAGGCGATCTTCAGGCCCTGGCGGCGCTCGACGGTCTGGATGAAGAGCCCGGCCTCGAAGAGCGAATCGTGGGTGCCGGTGTCCAGCCAGGCCATGCCGCGGCTCATGATCTGCACGTTCAACCGGCCTGCCTCCAGGTAGCGGCGATTGAGGTCTGTGATCTCCAACTCGCCGCGCGGCGAGGGCTTGAGCGATTTGGCCAGCTCTACCACTTGTTGATCGTAGAAGTACAGACCGGTGACAGCATAGTGGGACTTGGGCTGCGCCGGCTTCTCCTCCAGGCTAACCGCGCGGCCGTTGGCGTCGAACTCCACCACGCCGTATCGCTCCGGGTCGTTCACCGCATAGGCAAAGACGGTCGCTCCCTGCTTCAGCGCCGCGGCTCTCTGGAGCTGCTGTGAAAACGACTGTCCATAGAAGATGTTGTCGCCGAGAATCAGGGCGCTGGAGTCTCCGGCGAGAAACTCCTTGCCGATGAGGAACGCCTGGGCCAGGCCGTCGGGGCTGGGCTGCACGGCGTAGCTCAGGCTGATGCCCCACTGGCTGCCATCGCCCAGCAGCTCGGAGAAGCGCGCGGTGTCCTGGGGTGTGGAGATGATCAGGATCTCCCGCAGACCCGCCAGCATCAGCGTGCTGAGCGGGTAGTAGATCATCGGCTTGTCGTAGACCGGCAGCAGTTGCTTGGAGACGACGTGCGTCACCGGGTAGAGGCGGGTGCCGGAGCCTCCGGCGAGGATGATTCCCTTCATGGGGCAAGACGCTCCGCGTAGTTCTCCTCGATCCACTTCAGGTACTCGCCGGAGCGGATCTTCTCCACCCACTCCAGATGATCGAGATACCAGCGTACCGTACGCCGCAGGCCACTCTCAAACCGCTCGGCGGGTGTCCAGCCAAGCTCCCGGGCGATCTTGGAGGTGTCGATCGCATAGCGCTGATCGTGACCGGGGCGATCCTTCACAAAGGTGATCAGCCTCCGGCGGGATCCCTGAGCAGGGTCGGGCTTCATCTCATCCAGCAGGTCACAGATGGTCGTGACCACGTCCAGGTTCTTCCGCTCGCTGCTTCCGCCGATGTTGTAGGTCTCGCCTGGCCGGCCGCGCTCCAGCACGGCCCGGATCGCCGAGCAGTGATCCTCGACGAAGAGCCAGTCACGCACGTTGCTGCCGTCCCCGTAGACTGGCAGGGACTTGCCTTCGAGCGCATGCAGAATCATCAGCGGAATCAGCTTCTCCGGGAACTGAAAGGGACCGTAGTTATTCGAACAGTTGGTAGTCAGCGTGGGCAGGCCAAAGGTGTGATGATAGGCACGCACCAGATGATCGGAGGCGGCCTTGGAGGCCGAGTAGGGGCTGTTCGGCGCGTAGGCGGTGGTCTCAGAGAAGGCTGGATCATCAGGGCCAAGCGATCCGTAGACCTCATCGGTGGAGACGTGCAGAAAGCGGAAGGAGGAGCGATCCGGCTCGCTGAGCTCCTGCCAGTATGCTTTGGTCTGCTCCAGCAGGGTGAAGGTGCCCTGAATGTTGGTGCGGAGAAACGCATCCGGAGCGATGATGGAGCGGTCAACATGGCTCTCGGCGGCGAAGTGGACGATAGCCTGCGGACGGTGTTCGGCCAGTAGCGAGGTGATGTGATCGGTGTCGCAGATATCGCAGCGCACTAGAAGGTGGCGCGGGTCGGCCTCGACGGATTCGAGGTTGGCGGGATTGCCGGCGTAGGTGAGCAGGTCAACGTTCAGCAGCGGCGTGCCCAGCGTCTCCATCCAGCTCAAAACAAAGTTCGAGCCGATGAAGCCAGCTCCACCTGTGACGAGAACGGTGTCAGTAAAGTTCATAGAGGCGTGCGGATCGATTCTGGAATCTTCTCAACCGGCGGTGTTTGACGATGAGAATCGCTGCACTGGCAGCGGCTGACTCATCGCGAGGATATCACAGGCACAGCACGCGCCCGGCGCCAGACGAGGACCATTCTACGCATCTTCTGCGGAGGCAACTCTCCGCACATTCCTCACCCGTCGGTCACCATCGTCCACCATCTCCAAACAAAACGTGAACGTGGCCAACCCAGGGCTGCAGCAGGTGCTACTACTTTCGGCGTTCTCCGAGTGGTGATAGACGCCGTGGATGCAGTCTGGGTGCGATGGAGCATCTTTCAATTGCGTCCGGTGGATAGCACAGCTCGTGAAGGTACCGGGATACTGCTCTGGCCTTGATTCTGGCGTGGCGCTAAGAGTTCGCCGGGCGGATGGCTGCTTCCCAATGCAGAAGTAGCGCTACGCCTATCAATCAATATTGATTGTTTGTGCGGTACGCAGTTGACACCAAAACACGCCTAGGGCACCGACACCAAGCGCTACATCAACCCCGTGCACTACTCCCCCAAAGATCTCGCCGAATACATTAATGAGCCCAAGTATCAGATTATGGCCAGTTATCTCTCGTAACCGTTGGACGCACCCGTCCAGTTTGTCCAGTCCCAGATTAGGAGCGTATCGAGCTCTTACGAGCATCCGATTGCAACCTGTGGTTTTCAAGAACTGCATGAGCCAGTAATTTCTTGAGCTCAGCAATCTCCGCGCGCAAATATTTGATTTGTTCAGCCTCATTTGCGTTCTCAGAAGCACGCTTGGTCCTCCGGACAACAGGGGCTGGTTCTGTTCAGTGGTACAAGCCAGAATCTGTCTTCAGCAAAATGACATTTGCACTGTCACTAGCAACGGCAGGGAGCGCATAAGTTGGGCAATCCGAGCCTACTCGCCCATGCCTTTTGACTAAGCACGAGAAGTAGGCGCGAATTTCACTAAAGCGGCCGCCTGCTTCCCGTACGAATTGTCGCCAACGCTCTTTTGATTCGATTGATTCACTGGGCGATTGCGTTTCCACTCAATAACCTGGCCCTCATACCAGCCGACAGCTCTAGCGCACAGAGCGACCTGAGAAGGGGAGTTCCTTCTCTAAATTCTGTCGTATAGCATCGCCCGACAGAGACCAGGCATAGCCAGCGCCTTGTCTATCCGGATGATTTCCTTGATAGTGGTTCGCCAACATGTTGTAGAGTTCTAGCATCCACAGCGATGCTAGATTGGGCCACCGTTAGGAAAAACGCAACAGGGATTTTTTCTTGCAACGCTTGTTTTTGGCAAACCCGGTACCCAACGGGCAAAGCGATATTGATCCGGCGCGGTTTGACCTCCGCTCAGCGCTGGATGTGGTATGCCACATGAAGGTCTCCACGCCCGACCACTGCAACTGGGGACAGTGCAGCTTCCACACAATTCCAAATGGCTTATCCATCCTCGATATAATCACGGATGCACCGACGTCCGGCTCTCCGAAAAATCAGCATTTCCGATAATCTTTAGTGAAGCCACGGCCGACCTGGAGGAAGCGTCACTCCAGTTTCACCCCCTGGATGCACCTATTTGGGCACACGTCATGCGCGCCCGCCGAGCCACTCGATCCCGCAAAAGGCCCCTTGTACTCGACAGGTCGAACGGAAAACTTCGCGGAGCCAAGAATAGGTTCAGGTATGTCAGTTACCACCATGCAGAGTCCTCAAGAACCTCGTGTAGAGGCGAAGGTGGCTTTCTGCGATCGCACACCAACTAAAGGTCTCTGCGTATTTTGCTGACCTATGCGAAAGATCCCTCCAGTAACACTCATCCCTAAACAGCTTTTCTACGAGTAGAGCTGCAGCGTCCGGACTGTCCGCAAAACATACGATGTTCCTTACCTCTTCAGCCGTCTCCCGCCCAGCCGTCGTGATGCAAGGCACACCGGCCGCGAGCAGCGCCCTTAGCGATCCGCGCCTATCTGATGCGCCGTCAGGAAAGGGCAAATACGCACATCTTGCTTTCGCAAATAGGTCGGCCACCCGGCCGGGCGTCTCATTCAAGGAGAGCAGAATCGAATTCTCCGCACAGCGGGAGATAAAGGCGTCGGCGAAGGCCTGGAACTTCGGAACGGTTGCACCAATTATACGGACGGGAGTGCCGTCGCCACGAACCCGCAGAGAACTGGCAAGTTGCAAGACGCATTCGAGACCCTTCTTTGGGGCGAGGAGACCAAAATAAACAATCTCCGAGCGGACATCTGACGAATCTGCGGCGCACGGGGCTATATTGCTGCCGATCGGTATGATATCGGATCGCCCTTCGATGGGAGGCAGGATTCTCGCTGCGTGACCTCGTTCGAACTGAGACGTAAAGATTAGGTGGGAGCGAAGCAGAAAAGGTAGGCTCGCCACCCTCCTAAGCCAATGTACCCTCGAAAACTCATGCAGAGTAACGACACACGGCCTCAAGATCGACAGGGCCTGCGAAGCCATCCCATACCCCGCGCCCAAAGTGGGATACTGAATGTGAACGATCTCACCCTTGCCCTGCCTCCCGCGTAATACCTCCGATGCCTCGGATGAAAAAAAGCGCTTCACAACTGATATATCTACGTCCAGGCCTTTGCTCCGGATAGCTTCGGCAAGTCGCCAGGTGTAGTCACCCACTCCGCATACTTCGGGAGGGACGGACCCAGTCACCAATCGTATTCTCATCTGATTCTCCGCATCCTTTCCGCAGCGAGTTGCGAAGAACCTTTTTCGCCGCATGCGCCGACCGCGATGCACATCCCCAGAACAACCCAAAAGTAGCCAAAGACGTATGGAAATTCCGAGATGCCGCTGGCGCCAATTAGGATGCAGGCGCTCACTCCCCAGTACATATTGCGCAGTCTCTCCTCCCGCGATCTTTGCAATCTGCCGCCCAGGTTTCGTCTTATAACTGTCCACCAAATAAGCCCGAATGTAACTGCTCCCAGAAGGCCCACATTTGCGAGCAATTTAAACATCAAATCGTGAGAAGTTACGCTACCCCACCCAACCCCCAACAGCGGATATTCGAGAAAATAATTGGCTGCGTTCGTTATTGTCTTCAGCCGCTCCAAGCCGGAGTAACCGCCCGCCTTTGAGATCAATGTCGAGGCTACAATAAGCCTTACTGAGCCGCTTGCGAGGTAAGTAGGCACTGCGATTGCCAGGAACAGCAAAACACCCAAAAGAGTGCGCTTAATAAGCGGCCACATACGAATTAGACCCGTTTGATGAAGCGCGAACGCAGCGACCAGTGCAAGGGCTGCGAGACCTATATAGGCTACAGAGGAGAAAGTCAGAACCAGAGCAAGAACAATGAGCCAGGCGATGAGCCGGTCTCTATGAAGAGAAAAAATTTTACCGATCCCTAGTACCGCTGGGAGCGTCATAGGCAGCATCACAAGTAAACACTGAGAAAGAATGGACGGTTCCACCGCGACAGAATTGAGACGCGGCAGCCTCAGCACATCTAACTCCGGGTGTGCGCTTGCGACGGACGCCGAATGGTTGTTGTTAAATAGTGTCACTGGAAAGGGGAGGTGAGCTACTGTGCAGGTAAACTGGATCAATCCCCAAAGTGCCATAAATGCCGCTACCCCGAGCCAGAGGCGGTCGATCTCCCTTTGAACAGCTCGATCCTGCGCCACCTGCGCAATCGAAGTTGCCACCAAACCTCCGAAAATCAGGTAGAGGAGCGCCGTCAAATTCCTGACAGAGAAGAACAATGGGGCAGTGGTGAAGTCCATCAGCTCAGGGGAAGCAATTTGGAGCCTTCCGCTGATGTATACGGGCATCACCATCGATAGCGCTGCCACAAAGAGAAACGCGGCCAAGGAGAGGTAAGGGGCCAAAACAGAACGCCTGATACTCCAGCCAAACATCAAAGCTGAATCAGCGCTTTGGCGAAGGAGCCAAAGGGCACCTGCAAACATCCACACCTGAACTCCCGACGCAGCATCTCCTGAACCGACGTTAACCATAACAGAGCCAGAAAAAGGTGCCGAAATTATCAGAAATCTCAGCAACCATTTCTTAGAAAATAGGGCGACTAGCCCTACCGGAATGAGGACATATCCGAGCAGCGTCATAATTGTTCAGGCAATTAGCGTAGCTTCCCCTCAGTACTCTTAATATCCAGTACAACGTGTTGGTTCCGAAGAGTTGATACGTAGGCGAGATACTTAAGCAACAACGAATAGCGATCGTTGCCCAGTAATAGCAACAGAGCTCGAAATAGGAAATTAATAAGTTTCAAGCGACGGTCGGCAAAATCAACATTCCCCGAGCTGTATTTCATACTGGAATCCGGCTGACCGATTAGCCGACGCCTCTTAGCCAAGCGGTAATACCAGCCAGATGTGGAGAAGGGATCTTCGTCTCTCCGTGCGTCCTTATAAATTGCCCCGTAAACTCGCCGTGCCAGCGTTGACACTGCAACGCCGTTCGAAAACGAGCGAAATGCGTATTGATGAGAAGCTTCCGTTGGCCGCTGGTTCTTCCGGAGTCGCGACTTATAGCCTTCAAAAAGTGGTCTCAAGTCGGGGCGAGATGCAAAAGTCAAATCGGGGCGGGCTTTCGGCGAAATCCGCTCCGTCGGGCTCGCGTCGACGCCGCTAAAATGGAAGAAAATTAGCGGTGCAACGGCGTTTACACTGTACGTCCCTGCCTCAACAGTCAACTGTCGTTCGAAGATGTTCCAGTAAGCCACATTACAGCCCAAATGCGTCAAGATTTTCACCCGCTCAAAGAAGCAGGGGACGAGATTGGCCCATTTCTGGTCTACGAACAACCCGGTCCTTGCCTCGGCATAACCTAGTCCAAGGCAACGGTCCTCCCACCAGTCAAGAAACCTCCGTGCCTCGGGACTTCCTGACACTCCCAGAAATCCAAGGTTGAATACACCCAGCGATAGGAAGGCTTGTTCAAGGTTTCGGTCCTCGACGGGGGTCGGAGAGATGCAGTGGGGAGTTAGAACGATCGCAAATTCATCGAGAAGGGCGTAGATAAAATTCAAGGGATGATAAATCTCAATATCCGGATCAAGATATAGGAGACTCCCAATTCCACGCCCGAGAAGAAATTTTAAAAATGTTGGCTTTACGTTCGTATTGAGTTCAAGAATATCGTACTTGAATGAGATGTCGTTGAACTCAGGAATTCCCAAATCCTCAACAAAAAAGACCTCAAAATGTTCATCCGTTGAACTCCAGCCACTAGGCGGGCGGTCCACCAGTAAGACGAAGAACTTACTGTCGGGGTTCATTCTGAGAAATGAGTCAGAGAGGGTACGTGCGTAGGCCAGGTAGTTCACCGAAACAATCGTACAAGCCGCGGTTGTCATGGGTTGACCCACCCCTTTGTTTCAAAATCGTATATCTTGATTATTTTAGCGGGAGAGCCAGCAACCATGGAAAATGGAGGAATAGTGCCCCGCACAACCGAGTTCCCGCCCACAATCGCTCCCTCCCCAATGATAGCGCCCGGAAGAACGAGAACTCCGTCAGCAAGCCATACGTTTCTGCCAATAATGACCCCTCGGTCGCAGCTTAGAGGACGCTCCCCCGGGGCGACTCCGGGGGGACTACATGACTGCCCGCTGTATATCCCATGGTTGTGATCAATTATGATCACTTTGCTTCCGATCAAGGTGCCGTCGCCAATCTCAACTCTATTCGTCGCAGCGATGTGCGACCAGTTGCTCACGTTAACGGAATTACCGATAATGATTTGCGGTTTGAAATGTTGGCCCTGATAATTCGTGATAGCTTCCAACCAGAGGCCGTCCCCAGCTGTGAATCGTTCCCCAATTCGGATATGCTTGAGCCCCCTGATAGTCGTGTCGCGGCCAATACTTAGCCGCCTCGCCCCTACCTGACGAGCAACAACCGCAGAGCGAAGACCCCGGAGAATCGATCCAAGAGATCTACGAACCGTAAGCAAGAGTCCATCCTCAGAGACCGATCTCCAAACTGCCGTCGCGATGCGCATTGGTCGAAGTCAACCTCTAGGTTGCAGAACGTCAGAATAGATCTGCATAATTCGTGCCGCATGCTCTACCGGCGTCAACAAGGGTCGAATCCTATTTGACAACTCGGCAAGCTCGGACTTGCTAACGTTTTCCAGCCAAGCGCTTGCCCGGCTGATTTCATTGGGAAGGTCCGGCTCGAAAAGGACACCCGAGGTAGAAGCAACTATGTCAGGTATCCCTCCGCGCATAGTGCCCAAAACAGGGATCTTGTAGTTTACAAATTCCATCGCCACCTGCGGGCCATTATCCTCCCAAATCGACAAAACCAAACCTATATCAGTATTCGCCATAATCACCGGCAGATCACGCGCAGAGTATGGTCCGTGAAAGATCATTCCTTGGGAGCCTAGACGCCTCTCGTATCCATCAAATGTGCGCCCGTAGAAGTGGAATTCAATGTCTTCGCGACTAACGAGCTTCATAAGTTTTTCTAAGACTTCGGCGCCCTTAACCTTGTTCAGCGTACTCAACGCTGTAACTCGGAGCTTATTGGACGGTTCTTTGGCGACAGGCGCTCCGGACGCAGATGCACTTCCGATCTGCTCAACCTTTATTTGTGCATAGGGTACGATCTCCTGATAAATCGAGGCAGTACGGTTCGAGACAGCCAGCAGAAGCGCCGCTCCGCTAAGAAAATCCCGCATCGCATTTGACCGCCGGATAACGGCATCAGACGAAATCCGGGGCAGCCGGACGCCAAGCCGATTCGCCGCTCGACGCAAGAGATCCACCTGATCAAGCTTCCCCACGCAGGACCTGCATTTGGCGATATCAACCTGCCGGCAAACGGTGGAGTCCGGTGCGACCATAAATATTCGCGGGCAGAGATAGAAGTAGTCGTGAAGGCTGACTAAATAGGTCTTTCCCTTGGCTGAAAAGTTCTCGAGGAACTTAAGAGGGAGATCGAGCACCATATGAAAATGGACGATATCGAACTCCTCGGTAGCGAGCAAGCTGTCGATCTGCGCGGTGTTGGCGTCCTCTTCGACGTTCTGAAGGGAAAAGGGCCGGACGGTTGAGGGGGAGTACGTGTGAAGGACGCATCCACTTGGGGGCGGGGAACCGTCGGGGCGAGCAAGGACATGGATCTCTGCTCCCATTTCTAATTGTGACTGCGCAAGAGTACGGACATAATTCGTAATCCCGCCCGGATAGGAAAGAGGGAAGCCCGTCGATATATGAAGGATCTTCAATTATCACCACGTATTAGAATGAAAGGCTCGATGAGGAACTGAGACCCAGCCGTAACTGCATCACATCAATAAGGTTGGATCGTGGAACACTGTCTCCCCGATCTTGAGCGATGCAGCTACTACCTGATCCATATTGTAATAGCGGTACTGCGCGAGGCGTCCGACAAAGAAGACGCTACGCTCTGCTTTGGCGAGGACATCGTATCTCCTGAGCACTTCCTGGTTTTCCGGTCGCGGAATGGGATAGTACGGGTCGCCCTCCGCCTGCGGGTATTCGCGGACGATGGAGGTTCCTGGGTGCTGCTGGCCGGTGAGGTGCTTGAACTCCGTGATTCGGGTAAAGTCGTGGTCGTTGGGGTAGTTGACGGTCCCCACCGACTGAAAGCGATCCACGCCAACCCGGTGTTCGTGCTCGAAGCGTAGCGAGCGATAGGGAAGCTTCCCGTGGCGGAAGCGAAAGTACTCGTCTATGGGGCCGGTGTAGAAGAGTCGGTCCCATGTGACGCGATCGCGTAGCGCCTCGAAGTCCGCCCCCAACTCGACTCGAATGTTTGGATGCTGGAGCATCCGATCAAACATTTTTGTATACCCTTCGGCCGGCATCTTCTGGAAGGAGTCGGTGAAGTAACGGTCATCCGTATTGGTACGTACCGGAACGCGGGCAGCGACCTGGGCGCTCAACTGCGATAGATCGAGTCCCCACTGCTTGCGCGTATATCCGCGAAAGAACTTGTCGCAGAGATCCCGGCCGACGCTGTTGAGGACGACATCTTCGCTGGTCTTCACGGGATCACGCGGCTCCCGAACACGCTCGAAGAAGGCCGCAACTCCCGCTTCGTCCAGATCGAGTCCGTAGAGCCGATTGACCGTCGTCTGGTTGATAGGGATGGGATAATGCTCCCCCTCCACAACGGCTAAAACCCGATGTTCGTAGGAACGCCAATCCGTAAAACGGGAGAGGTAGTCGGATACCAAGGCTGAATTGGTATGAAAGATGTGCGGCCCATAGCGGTGAACGAGGAGACCATCCTTATCCAGTTCGTCGTAGGCGTTGCCGCCGACGTGCTCGCGCTTGTCAATAAGAAGCACGGACTTCCCCGCGGAGGCTGAGCGCTCGGCAAGGACGGCGCCGGCGAAACCCGCACCAACAATCAGAACATCGACTCTCAAGAAGCCTCCTTTGTAGGAAAAACTGAGAGATTGTGGCGCTTGAGCGAAATCAGCATGGCAACCGTGACATAAGCCTCCACGACAAGGACCGAAGACCCTGCGCCCTGCGCTCCGAAGCGCTTGATCAGGATGGCAGCAAGCAGAACATTCAAGATGCCAGCGAGGATCAGGATTCGGCTGAATTGTTTATCCAGCCCGAAGGGGATCATCGTCTGAACGCCCAGAACATTGCTCACCGCGATAATCATCGGCAGGAAGGCGATCCAGCGGATGACGGGGATGCTGCCTGCTCCAACCCCGCCAAAGCAGATACGCGCGATGGGCGTTGCACCCAGCAACAACGCCAGCGAGGGAATCGCGGTGGCAGGAATCATGAGGGCCAGGGTCTTGCGCGCAAAACGAAGAACTGAGGCGCGCGATTGCTGCACAAGAGAGTTAACATGCGGGAAGATCGCCTGCGAGATCGGTCCAATCAGACCATTCATGGCGCGAACGATCTTTTCAGCAGCACTGAAGTAGCCGGCCTCAACGTCTCCAGCGAGCAGGCCCACGAGAAAGACGTTGGTGTTGGTGTAAAGGCTGACGGCGGCTGTGGAAACAAAGAGATGCCAGCCATCGGCTAGGACGGTACGCAACTGCCGCAGCGAGGGCGGGACGAACCTGACCTGGAACCTCACCAGAACAAGTGTGAAGCCGGCAATGCCGCTGAGCAGGATACCGCAGGACTGAATCACTAGTGCAAGCAACGTATCCTGCGGACGATGAACGAACACAAACAACGCCACCGCTGAGATGAGCCTCGCCCCGCCGCTGACGATGGAGATATAGCGCATCTGTTGGATGCCCTGGTAATACCAGACTGGGAAGAGTACGTTCCCGGTCACGGCCAGATATCCGGCATAGAAGTACGGTGCATCCTGGTGGAAGCGCGGAACGGTGAGAACCACGCCCCAGAGAACGAGACCTCCCAAAACGCAAAATATCAGTTTGAGCACCAGGACTGAGGAAAAGAGTTGCGACGCCGCAGGCCCATCGTCGGGCGCCTGCGCGAGGGCTCGCGTAGCCGAAAAATTAAAGCCATAATCCGTGAGGATGGTGAAGTATTGGGCGAAGGACTGGGCGAAAGCGAGCAGCCCATACATCTCCATTCCCAGCACCCTGACCAGATAGGGCAAAACCGCGAGGGGTATAGCATAGTTGAGCCCCTGCAGAATATAGAGGGAGGCGATGTTCTCGGCCAGCTTTTTCTGGTTAGAGGTAAAGCGACTGCCGAGATTTAACAACTTTACTTCTCCAGGATGAGGCCTGCTTCAAGGATAAATGAAGGACCCTCCATGAGGAAGAGCCTTCGAGACAGCTTCGTTTTGCCCGGGCACCCTGCCCTGGAGGGCATCCAGCCTCTTCGGCTTTGCGGCTGAGGACGAGTACCACGCTATACCCAAGCGGAAACGCACTCAAAGACTTCGCGGCATGAATGAGCAGAGACTTCGCACCGCGGTTGGGGTGAGGACTCAAGTCGCCCAGAGTCAGGTAGCCCGCCACACCTCCGGGTTCCAGCTGTGACCGTAGGCCTGTTCGTTGTCAGCAGGGATTTGCTGTCCTAGCGGATGATGATGGGGAACGCCTGCGAAGGTAACCTCTGGCGCCGACCAGCGTTGGGACTGCTATAGCCAGCGTCAACAAGCGGCTTCTATAATCTCCCAAGGAGAACGGTTCAGCCTGAATGCCCCGCAGCCTATATCGCTATCGCCCCATCCACGCACTTTCTGAGGCGCTACTTGCCAGGCTTGCACCGCTTATCCCCGGAGGCGATGGTAGCCCCCTCTCAAAACCGCCCCAACGGGTGCTCATAATCAAATTTGGAGGGATGGGTGAAGCGGTCCTCGCCCGATCACTTGTAGAATGCCTTCGCGCACGAAATCCCTCTATGTCATTCGACTATCTGGTCGAAAGCCGAACGGCAGAGGTAATGACCTTAGGCGCACCTGGAAGGAAAATTCTGTACTCCCCGCGCTCAGACGACATGGGGCCGGCCTTAGGCATTCTCCGCAGGATTCGGGCACTCAAATACGAAGCGGTCCTGGATTTCGAGCAACATTCACTGCTCACCGCAGGTTTTGCAAGAGCATCTTCCATTCCTGTCAGGGTCGGATTTGCTCCGCCGGACTCCGGCCCGCGGAGCCACATGTTCACGCATCCTGTTCCCCTCCGGGAGACGGAGTCAATGTGGAGCTCCTTCATCCGCGTCGCGCAAGTCCTGGATCCGGACCTGCCTGCAGCATCGACCACTGTTCCTCTCCCGTACCCAGCAGACACCGAGGATTGGTTGGACCAGTGGTGGAGATCCCACGCGGAGCTGGCAAACGGGGGGCCGGCCGTCGCGATGCACATTGGGGTGGGGCCCAGCGCACAATATCGTCGTTGGCCGGCAGAGCGATTCGCCCATCTTGCGAAGATGATGGCAGGAATTCAGCCGGGGCTGACGGTCATTCTGACGGGCTCCCCGGAGGAGCAGCCAATCCTAGCAGAGTTCAGGACCATATATTCCGGAAGGACCGTCGATGCGTCTGGCCTTGGGGGGATCGCCCGTACTGCCGCGCTGATGCGAAGGTGCGATCTAGTCGTCAGCAACGACACTGGCCTGATGCACCTGGGTGCGGCCATGGGAACGCCGACGGTTGGACTTTTTGGCGCCAGCAATCCAACTTGGTGGGCTCCAGTGGGACCAAGGGCAACCTACGTCTACACCAGCAGTCAGCCTTGCAGTCCATGCATCAACAGCTACCTGCGACATATTCCCGAGACCTGCACCGCCGCGAAGAGCAGTGCTTGCATGTGGGACATTGAAGTTCAGCACGTTCTTGATGCAGCCCGCAGGGTGGTCGTCGGGGATTGGCTAAGCAAACAATCGTCGTAGAGGCCCGTTTGACGGTCGCAGGATCCGCTTGCATCCTGCATACCCTGGATGCTGACCTTGGCGGCACGCGAGGAGGGAGGGTTATGATTTCACATCGCCGGGATGCCGAGGCCATCGACGCCAAGGAGATCGCTGCCGGTGAGCATCAACTCCGCACCCTCATCCAGCGTTTCCCCGTCTCCCCCGAAGCCTCCCAGGCCCGCGCTAAATTGAGTGCCCTGCACTCCCACGAGTAGCCCTTCATCGATTCAGCTACGCAAAGCATTTAATCATGTCTCAGTTTTGAGGGAGCGACGTACGCAGAGATCTACAAGCGGATACAAGGCTAGAGCGCTGCCTGCCTGATCGGTCGATCGCCGTGAGCTTTCGGCGGGAGCGCCGCGGACTAGCCGCCATCGCGCTGACCAGCGACACCTCCATCCTGACCTCAGTGGGCAACGGCTATGCTATAATGCTTTCTTTTCCCGGCAGGTGGAGGCGCTGGGGACTGCGGGTGGCGCGCAAGAGGTTGAATCCTGAGGCGGACAGATCAGGATCGTCCGTACCGTAGAGGGCTTCTCCACGACGAGGCTGATCGCCAAGGGCGCCGAGGCGTCCTGTGCGGACTTCCCGTAGCCGCAGCCAAGGCCAGAATGCTCAGGTTTCGCCCAAACCAGGGAGTTTTCATGTGCCAACTCTATTGATTTTCAAAGTGCCGGAGAGAATCGCAGAAAGCCCCATCCAGTACATCCGCCGTAACGAAAACAGGCTCGGTCGCAAGTAACGTCGGGGAGGGTTCAACCAGCTTGCGGACGACAAGCTGACCTTCATCGAGGCCATAGTCCAGGAAACTTTCGATGGTTGGGCCGAAGGCGGATGGTTGCGAAGCGGCTTCGAACCGCTCTCACTTGCGGCGGTCGAATGCGCGGGTTCACGGGATGGAGGGCGCGGCTGAACGGTGCATTCAAGAGGGCTCTGTGGATGTGCGCATAAGGTCACCGCCGAAATTTTAGTCTCCAGCAAGTCTCCAGAACGCGGGCAAGTCGATGCACCCTCAGTAAACACCATAGTCTCGACGTGTTTCCGCATGCTGCACTGAAGGCTGCTGTAAGCCCGTGGTGGAAAGAGCTCTCTGCCATGAAACGGAGAAAGTTGGACAGCGGGCCAGACTACTTGCGTTCGACCGATAGGACGGTCACGCTGGCATGACGGAATGTATGAGTCCATCCGTTCGGCCCGACAGACTCGACACTGTCCACGGGAACCACGCGCTGGGGTGAGACCTCATTGTTGCCGTCGGCAAGCGAAGACGAACTCAGAGCGTGGATGGTGGCCGTTCGCTCCGCAGCAAATTCGTGCAGACGAATGGTTGTTGGAATATCTGTAGTCAGACTGCGATTGACGCAAAACAGAGTCAGCGTCTTCCTATCCTCGCTCAACGCCGCGGTTACATCCAGATACGGCACGGCGGCGATCTCCGGCAGACGCCGGACCCCGTTCGCTACCGCGTAGCTGCCGGCGGCTGTGGTCACGGAGACCAATTGTGCAGCATTCGCGCTGGCAAACATCTTAAACACGTAGTAGCCGGGAGATGCGTATACCTGACCGCGATTCTTCCAGATTCCGGCGAACTCCATGATCCCCGTCATGTCAGAGACGGGAACGACACCCGAGTTGCGCAAGAGCATGTTCAGGAAGCCGCCAGTGACGATGGCGCCACCCGTATTGGTAAAGATCGGAGCATTGAGCGGGTTACCGACAAATAGCCACTCTGTGAAAGCCAGATGAACCCTCCCCTTGTAACCCGGCGTATCGTCGATCTGCTTCTGCGCATCATGCAACCTTCTTTCTAACTCGACAGGCAGGGCGAAGGCCGCAGCGTCTATGAAGCCCGGCGCAGGATCCTTCATCATCACTTCGCCGGTAGGCACGACAAAGTGGGTGGAAAGAAAGTTGAAGGTTCCAGGCGGACTGGTCAGTTGAATGGCGTTCCATTGCTTGAAGGAATCGGGATCGGCTCCGGTCGCAATCAACTGTGCAGCGGGATCGACCGAGCGCACAGCCTTGCTGAACTCCGCGGTGCGTCCAGCCAGTTCCTGGTGCGTTGGATAGCCCAAGTTCCAGTTTCCCCAAAGCTCATTACCCAGTTCCCACAGCAGGCCGGAGTGTTTCGACCAGTGTTCATCGACATATCGAACCCACGCGGCAGCTTCCTGCGGGGTGCCGCTGCCAAGATTCAAAGCAATCTGAGGTTGAGCGCCAATCTCGCGGCAGAAGTCCAGAAATTCGTCGGTGCCAAAGCTGTTGTACTCCGGGATGCCCCACGCGATATTGCGTTGATTGATGCGTTTGTCGCGCGGCCCAACACCATCGATCCAGTGGTACGCCGAGGTGAAGTTGCCACCGAACCGCACCAGCGGCGATTTCATCTCCCGGGCCATCTTCACCACGTCGGGATCGAGGCCATGAATGGCATCGGCCGGCATCAGTGAGAACTCGTCGAGATCGACCCTCTCATTGCCCTGAACCTCGACGACGAAGGCAGCAGGATCAAGCCGACGCAGTTGCCCTGGCTCGACGTGCAGCGTGAAGTTGTATTTCTTCCACGATGCCTGCTCTGCGTGGATATGCACTGAAGCGAGCACCTTCTCCTGGTCCCACGTGCGTAGCGACAGGGTTATTCCGTTATCTCCGCTCAGATGCCTGGCGTAAAAGCTGCCCACGTAATCCTGCGTGCGATGAATCGGCAGATAGACTCGCTGCTTGATTCCGGTGGACTGTCCGGGTACGCCGAGGACGCGCAAAGACTGCCAGGAGTTTGCAGCGTCGCCGTATTCGATCTCGTAGCGGTTCCCCTGACGCGCGTCGAGCGGCTCCCATGGAAGGGGCACAGCCAATTGGCTCGCCGTGCGCAACTCCGGGTTGTCGTGAAGCATATGGGCGTTCTTTTCAGGACTCCACAGCCCCGATTCAAAGCTGGGATTTTCGAGCAGCTCAGCCCACAGGCCGTTGTAGGTAGAGTTGCCGATCGGCTCGAGAAAGGTGCCAAAGATGGTGCGTGGAATCGTCTGTGCCTGCAGGTCTGCTGCGTGCACGTCAATGGTTGCTGTGGCGGGGATCGGCTCAGTCACCGTAATCTGACCATAGAGCGCGGGGACAAAGAAGAACGCGCACACATTACCTAGAAGCTTTTTCATTATTCCTCCGTCGATCTCTTTTGCTTCTTAAAGCAGAAGCGCGTGAGCACAGGGCGTAGCGACTGCGATCAAGCGCATCCGTGCAACTCCAAGCAGCCGATTGACTCACTGGAGCGTAGAAACGGTCACATAGGTAAAGTCTGCCGTGTATCCGGATCGGTTTCCTGCATACAGGCATATCTTCTCGGCTGAACCCAATTGGTGAACCCACGTCCCGCTCTGTGTCCAGTTGACTCCGTCCAGGCTGCTGTACGCCGTGTAGTTTTGCTGGCCGTTTACGTTGCGTCGGGCGATGCGCAACCAGACGTTGACTGGCGGCGTCAGGGAGGGAGGACCAAGATTGGTGGCACCCCAGCTCGGGTATCCGGTGGCCTGCGGCGTCTCTGCTTTGATGAACTCCACCTGGCGGGTGTCGCTGTTGGAGTTTAGGTCCAGGCGAAGATAGTTGCTATCGTCTCCGTACAGGAGGATACCTGCCTGGGCATAGTCAGATCCTGCACCGTTAGCGGGAAGATTAATCGTCAGTTCAGTCTCTACTATGTAATCGCCGGGTGGAGCACTCTCTGCCAGCAGGGGCACCTTGGCCATGGCGTTTGTCGTGTCATAGGCGACGGTTGGCACCGAATAGGCATTACCAGTCAAGGTATACGCCGGCTGGCTATGGATAGAAGACCACTGTGAGCTTAGGGTTGGCTCGGTAAAGCTGTCCGACAAGGCTGGCAGTTTTGTCTTGGGAGTGTCCTGAGTTGCAAGCACGCCGGTATAACCGCTCTTGCCGCCGGGCTGCGCGGCGAGGAGCGGCTGCGGCGCGGTCTGGTCGGATGGACCGAATCCACCGCGTGCCACTGGCCATCCGTTGACCCAGTCAAGAGCGTCGATGAACGCCGGACGAGCCGTATAGCCCACGTCGCCAGCGTAATAGGGACTGCTGCTGAGAATCCCGTGATACAGAATGTAGGCCTGTCCGGACTCATCGGCAAAGATCACGTTTCCGCCGGGACCGAGCACGTGGTTTCCATTCATCTTGAGCACGGGGGTTCCACCTACGTTCGTGGCCATCATCGATACACCCTGAGCATCGAGATAGGGTCCTGCCGGGGTGCTCGCGCGGGCTGCGAACACTCCATAACCACTGAGCGGACCGTTGCAACAATTGGTAGATGAAGCAAACAGATAGTAATAACCATTCTGATACCACCAATTGCCACCTTCATAACGATTGTCCATAGCCACCTGGACTTCACTGGCAGGGTCAGACGTCAATCCGTCCGCAGACAGCTTGCGAATATACAGACCACCGGTAAAACTGCCGAAGATGATCCACCGCTGGCCGGAGGAATCCTGAATCTCGTCCGGGTCAATGGTTGAGCGGTAAGCGCCGGCACAGCAGTTACTTGCCACTTCCGGTTGAACTACCGGGGTTCCGGAGTCCACAAAGGGGCCGGCCGGACTTGAGCTGGTGCCAACACCAATGGCGGATGCGCCACCGGCCAGACTGGTGGCCGAAGCTGCATAGTAGAGATAGTATTTGCCGTTGAAGTACTTGATCGCCGGAGCCCACAGCAACGCGCCCGCTACATTAGCCCACGAGGGCAAACCGGAGAATGCGTTCCCTGCGTACATCCAGTTCGCAAGGTCGGAAGATTGAAAGATGTTGATGTAATGCGTATCAGGGTCGCCGGTATACAGCGAATCGCTGGTGCAATAGAGATACCATGTATCGCTGCCGCTGCTCTGATATTTATAAATGGCCGGGTCTGCACAACTGACCGCCTGGATCGATCCAGTGACATTGAGAGTAAGTGGGTTGGTATAGGTGGACGCAGCAGACACAGTAATCGCAACATTCACCGGCAGCGCTGTTGACGGTCCATAGCTTGAATCACCACTATATGCAGCGGTGATCGAGTTAGCGCCGACGGGAAGCAACGTCGAGGTAAGAGCCGCCACACCTGCGGGATTGAGAGCCGTAGTGCCCAGCGTTGCCGTTCCGTTCGTAAAGGTGACTTCGCCGGTTGGGGAGGAGCTTCCTGAGTTGGACGCAGCGGCAACGGTAGCCATCAGTTGGACGGGCAGCCCTTGTTCCGCGCTGGCGGCAGAGGATGTAAGCGTCAGCGTGGTTGGAAGGAGGGAAGCGGTGACGTCAACGGAGACGGCCAAGGAGGTGGATGAAGCGAAGGAAGCGTTTTCTGCGTAAGCAGCGGTAAGACTATGGGCCCCTACAGTCAACGAGGAGGTCGTATAGACTGCCGTTCCCGAGCTGCTCACACCAATAGCACCTAGACTGGTCGTTCCGTCATAGAAAGTTACAGAGCCTGTAGAGATGCTTCCATCTGTCGAACTGACTGTTGCGGTCAGGGTTACGGATGCGCCGGCCGTGACGGAGGCGCTCGAAGACGTAAGTGTGATGGAAGTCGCAGCGGGCGACGGCGGTGTTGTTATGGAACTCGACGAGCCGGAGCTGCAACCAGAACAACCCGAAGCCAGTATCCATACTGCGAAGAAACCTGGCAAGAAGAAGGCAGAGATCGAACGGTGCATGAAGGATTCCCTGTGGTGAGTAACTGCTCTCAAGGTCGTAAGACTTATGGTCGCTGCCCCGCTGTTATTGCTGCCACCAGGATCAGTCACTATAGCCCTGCGGGTGCACTGGCTAACAGTCACGTTAGTGGATTGTTGCATGAGAAGACCGCTTTTGTCCTTCAGTACATTCAGGCGCAAGAGCTAATTGATTTCGGGGTCGATTATGCGATCTTGCCAAGCTTTCGATTTGCGCGCGCTCGCTTTGAATTGGCGCTTTGAGTTCATGAACTGGGTGGACATTGCCTTTCGCACGCCGAGAGGCTGAGTCGTCCACAATCTACTAATTGACATACGCCATTCGCTATCATACAAAGGGGTGCAGTAAACGGTTACCAACATCGTTTCTACATATCCAATCTACCTCGCCAGGAGTCGCCTGTGTCCCTTCGATGGAAAGCTCTTCTAACTTTCTCTGCGGTTCTGCTTGCGGCAAGGAGTGCATCGCCGCAGAAGGCGCATGTTTTTAGTCTCTCCGGAGACGTGGCAGGGACGCACGATCCCTCGATTGCGAAGGACGGAGATACCTGGTACGTCTTCGCTACCGGCAGGACTCCCGCTGGCGGCCAGTTTGCCGTGCGCTGCTCAACCGACCTATCCCATTGGAAGATGTGCGGACAAGTCTTCGACGCGATTCCTGCATGGATTCAGAAGATCAGCCCTGGGACGAAGGACCTTTGGGCACCCGATGTCTCCTATGAAAACCATGAATACCGGCTGTATTATGCGTACTCGTTGTTCGGGAAGAATACTTCGGGGATTGCGCTGGCGGTGAACAAGACGCTGGATCCGACCTCTCCGAACTTCCGGTGGGTGGATAAGGGGCTGGTTTTAGAGTCCACTACCGAGGACAACTTCAACGCCATCGATCCCAATTTTGTCCGTGATCGCCAAGGCGGAGATTGGCTGGCGTTCGGCAGCTTCTGGGATGGCATCAAGATGCGGCGACTGGATCATGCAACTGGATTACTGTCGTCTGCGGATACGAAGCTGTACTCGCTGGCACGACGTGCGCAGCCCGCGGACGCGACGCCGGCGCCTCCTGGGCTGCCACCGAACTGGGAGGCCATCGAGGCTCCGTTCATTGTGTTCCATGGCGGATATTACTATCTGTTTACGTCCTGGGACCTTTGCTGTCGCGGCGTAAAGAGCACGTACAAGACCATGGTGGGCCGGTCAAAGACTGTGACGGGGCCGTATGTGGATGAGTCGGGCAAGCTGTTGCTGCAGGGCGGAGGAAGCCCGGTATTGCTCGCAAACTCACGCTGGCTGGGGCCCGGTGGAGAGAGTCTTCTGGTGAGGCCGAGGGGCGAAGACCTCATCGTGTTTCATGCCTACGACGCAAAGACGGGAAGGCCTTCGATGCAGCTTTCGACGATCGACTGGACGGGCGGTTGGCCTCATGCTGCATTGGAGCCATAAGACCAACTCGTGCTCTTGCGGGTGACGCGGCGCGTAATCATTCCTTAAATCTGGTCCTCTATTCAGCAAATCTATTCCACAATGGGCCAACCGTCGGAGGTGAAGCCGAGGCGGTTGATGCCGAGAGTGGGCGTTCCGTTGTTGTTGCCATCGTAGTAGTGGTAGACAATCGTTGGCGTATCGACGCCGTTGACGCTGTCAGTGAACACGCTCTGGCCGCCGGGACCGACGATATTGCTATGTGTGCTTAGCAGAATGGTGCCACCGCCCGCGGTGAGGTTGAGGCCGCCGCGATCCACGTAGGGGCCCTGCGGGTTAGTGGAACGGCCGACGATGATCCGGTAGGGACTGGTGGCGCTGCAACAGGCATTAATGGAAGCGAAATAGTAGAAGTACTGCGTGCCGTTGAAGATGTAGGGATAGATGAAGGACCCTTCTTCCCCCGCACCACGCGCTGCGATGATGGGATAGGTCAAGGACCACGGTGACAAGGGAAGGCCAGTGGCCGGATTCAACTGCATGAGATGAATTCCGTCCTGCCAAGATCCGAATGAGAGCCACCAGTTGCCACTGGCGTCGGTGAAGGGATCAGGATCGATGGCGTTCCATGTCGTGGCAGAGTTGAAGTTCCAATTGCTGCTGGATGGTGCAGGGGCGGTAGCGGCCGTCCATGAAGAGACTACGTATCCCTTATCGGTCCATGGGCCGGAGGGAGTGGTGCTGGTCGCCAAACCGATGACGGCCTCTGCGCCAGTGGAGGGCTCGTAGGGAACGGCGTAGTAGAGGTAGTACGTGCCACCCGCGGTGAGCAGGCTGGGGGCCCAGGTATCGACGTTTTTGCCGCTGTTGTCGGAGGGTGGCGTTTGCAGGCCGGACCATGAGGTGAAGTCCGGGCCAATGATGGGGCAACGCTGGTCAGTTGTGATCCAGAAGCCACCCTGTGTGACAGTGCAGGCTCCGTAGGGGGTGCTAAGAGTGGTGTAAGTAAACGTTGTCAGATCGGTGGAGTAGGCCATCGTCTGGTGCGTGCCATAAAGCCAGTAGGTGCCGCTGGGGTCCTTGAGCATGTAGGGGTCATGCACGAAGATGCCGGTCCCGGTGACGGTACGCGGAGCAGGATACGCGGGCGTAGTGGAGAGGGTAAGCTTCCACTCCTGGCAGGCGCAACCGGTACCGGTGGTGGCGCGCGCGCCCTGGTCGATGACGGCAGAGGAGGTGGTGCCGGAGTTGCTGTCTTCGAGATAGAGGCTGCTGTTCACGTTCTGGATGAGGTAGTTGCCGTCCGTGAGGAGATAGAACTGCCAGAGGTGGTCGTTGGTGCCGTTGTCGGCATATTGAAGAGCCACAGAGCCGGCGTCGACGGAGGCATTCATGATGCCCATCACCTGATGGGTAAGAAGGTTTTCCACGTTGTATTGGAGCTGATTGGCGCCCATGGGCATGGCGTGCCACATATCGTCGGTGGTGGCGGCGCCGGCACTGGTCTCCTGTGCAAGAGCGGTCCCAGCGACCTGGCTCTGGCCAGCAATGCCGAGGACCATGCCACTGCTGGCATTGGTGAGGGTGAAGCCATAGGTGTCGCTGATGGATGCCACCTGCCCGTTGTCAGGGGTTCCGGTGTTTTGATTACCGCCACCGCTGGAGCCGGTACTGCCGCCGCCACAACCGGCGAGAAGTGCAACGCTGAAGACGGTGAGGGCGAGAGCTAAGGGCAGGGATTCAGAATTCTTCGGCCGTGGCAACATACGGATTCTTCCTCTGTGCGGAACAGGGTTGGAGCATAAATGGGTGAGCAGGCGTAGAGTCACGTGACGGGGTTACGGCAGATCACCGGAGAGGCTCTGTTCAGCAAACGTTTACTCATCAGGAACGATATCTGCTGCACGGAAGAACTGTCAACGAAAAACTGATGGTGATTCGCTGCTCGAATCTAGGGGTTGTTCCCAGGGGACGATTCGGCCTTGAGCTTCTTCAATTCTTCGAGCGCCCGCTGGGAATCTGTCTTGCGATTAAGCTTCTGATAAACACGAACGAGTTCGTAGTAGTCGCTTTGGAGAATAAATTCGGAGGGCGAGTTACCAAGGGCTCGCTCTAACCAGACGACGGCTTCATCATTTTCACCTAGCTTGGAGAGGCCGAGACCAAGATAAAAATCGGTGGGGGCTGGAGTGGCGTGCGCGTCGACTGCGCGGCGCAGAAACACGATCCCCTGCTGCGGATCTCCGGTCTCTACCTGAATTTTGCCGAGGTTGAAGAGAGCAATGGGGTCGTTGGGGTGAAGCGTGAGTTCGGTTTGATAAGCGCTGGTCGCTTCAAGTGAATTCCCAACCTTCTGCTCTTCATCAGCCAGAGCCTCATAGAGGTCGGGGTCCCCGGGCTTAACTTTAATGGCAGCCTTATACTCTTCGATGGCCTTGTCGGGCTCGTTGGCTTCGGCATCGATTTCGGCCTGGGCGCGATGAAGGTACCAGGAATTGGGATCGATTTTGTAGAGCGCGCGGAAGGCCTGCTGCGCTGCGAGGGTGTGAGCGCGGACCTGATAGAAGAGGATGTTTGGATCGGTTGGACTGAGTGCAGCAGCCTTGTCGAGTGGGGCGGATGCGTCCTCCGGCTTGCCGGCTTGTAGTTCGATGATGCCCAGCCAAGTGAGAGCCTCAGTGTTCTTAGGCTGGAGCGCGATCTCCTCTTTGAGTTCAACGATAGCGGGGTCGATAGCGTTCATCTGGAAGAGTGCGATACCACGGAACATATGCGCGCTGAGGATCTTCGGCTTGAACTCACTTGCCTTGGCGAGAGACTGCGCAGCCTGATCGAGCTTGCCCTGGCGGAGCTGCGCCATGCCGAGGCCGAGATAAGCGTCAGCAGATCGGGGAGCGATGGTAATCACATGCTGAAAATCCTGCTCTGCTTCGGATGCGTTGCCCTGCCGCATTGCGAGAGCTCCCTGGTCCATCCAGCGTGCGCTCTGCGTCGAGGTTTGCGAGGCTGCCGGCTGCGGGCTGGCCAAGAGGAAACCGGCGAGCAAGAGTGGACTCATGGAAAGAACGTTACATCTACCGGGAAAATTCAGCATGCTATGAGCCTCGAGGAGTGGAAGGGTCAGGGGTGGTCGCCTGGGCTTAAGATTTGCAGCCGGGACGCCGATTGCTTATTGTCCTTATCCGCCAATTCGGCGGCCTTTTGGAGTTCACGCTTTGATTCGTCCGTCTTATTGAGGCGGGCGAGCGTTAGTCCAAGATAGTAATGGGCGGGTTGATAGTCTGGTGCGGCCTGGATTGCTTTGGTCAGCCACACATCGGCGTTGTCGTACTGCTTGAGTTTGAAGCAGGCAATGCCTAGTCCAGCGAGCGCACCACCATGTTGCGGATCGCGTTCAAGCGTCTTCTGAAAGTGTATGACGGCTTCGGAGTAGTCGTTCTGGTCAAGATCGGTCTGGCCAAGCTGATAGTACGCTTCGCTCTGCTGCGGCTGGATGGTAATGGACTGCTGAAACTCCGCGCGAGCTTTATCGAATTGCAGCCCCTGAAGATATATGCGTCCCAATCCATAGTGCGCAGAGGCATCCAGCGGGCGGGCTCTGAGATAGACCTGCATGTCCTGCTGCGCAACCTGGAGCTGGCCGAGATCGAGTTTGACACGTGCCCGGGCATAGAGGACATTGGGCTCATTCGGCTCGATCGACACGAGTTGATCGAGCACTTTATCGGCGTCCTTATATAGATGCATCTCGTCTTCGAGAATGCCGAGATCGTAGAGCACTCGGGCGTCATCCGGTTCAACTTTCCGGGCACGCAATAAATCTGCGAGAGCATTGTCCATGTTGCCGGCGGCGCGGGCACTCAGAGCAAGATGCTCGGTGCTCGTGGACATCCCCTCTCTGGCAACGGCGTCGGAAGGATTGGCTTGCAGGATTTGCTCGTAGAGATCGCGGGCCTGGGCGAAGTCTCCTGTAGTTTGCAGCCGCTGAGCCTGGACGAGGCGATCCTGTGGTGGCAATGTTGACGCGAACTGACCACTTGCGACCACCGCAATCAAGAGTAAGGTTCCAGCCAACGTAGCTCCTACGAGCCCGATTTTAGCGACGAATGCATCCAATGGGCAACCCAGTAGGGACTTGTAGCGACGAAAGGCCAAGCGCTAGCTTGACCTTTCGTCGAGAAGGAAAGAAGGTTCGTACAGGCAGCTAGAAGTTGATCCTCCCAGTCACCTGCATGTTTCTTGGACCATAGTCGGTGCCAGTTGGAATTCCGAATCCTGTCGCCTGGAATGAATCGGCAGGCTGGAAGTCCGGCAGAGCCATGCGATGGCGATTGAGAACGTCGAACGCCTCAAGCTTCAGTTGGAAGCTTAACTTCTTCGGAAGGGCGAAGTTCTTGATCAGACTCACGTCTTCTGCGTTGTAGCGCGGGCCAGTTACCGCCTCCGTCTCGCGGGGAAGATTGCCAAATTGGAAGGGGACCGAAGAGCAGAAGTTCCCTACCGCCTGGTTACCGCAATCCAGCGTGTACGGCCGTGCCCAGCCTGGGCCCTCGCGGTTCTCATCGACAAAGGCTGCATTCTCCATGGACACACCGGGATCGGTGGGGCCGTTGGTGCCAGCAACTCTATAGGCCGGCTTGAACCACGACTCTCCATTGAAGACGCTGGGACCGTTCTTGTTTGCCTTGTATGCAGCGCTAGCAAAGGATCTACCACCGTTTGAGGCCGGTCCTGCGTCATAGGTCATGCAGTTCTGATAATAGGGAATGCCTGAAGCGCATCCGAAGCCAATAGGTTGACCACTCTGGTAGCGTTGAATCGCGCCCACCTGCCATCCTCCAATCAAGAGATCGAGGGCAGTGTTGTTATGCAAGTACCTTCGGCCTTTGCCAAAAGGCAACTCATACAGATAACTCAGTGAGAATTGTTGTGGAGTATTCTGAGCGCTGACCGCCTTGTCCAGCTTCAAGTTACCTGAGCCCTGTCCCTGTTCCAGTTGATTACCAGACACATAGCTGAACGGAATGGTGGAGTCCGCATCCGTGATCGCCTTGGACCATGTATAAGAGGCTTGCAGATTGAAGCCTTGACGGAAGCGCCGCTCCAGGGACACCACCATGGCCTCATAGGTAGAGTGGCCTAGATTTTCCAGGCAGCAATCCCCCTGAATGTAGTCGTACTGAGGGAAGGGCCGCAGCGCCTGACCGAGTTCGCCCTCGAAGCTTGCATACGGAGCATTTACACCAGAGTTAGCGCCACCAAGCGGAATGAAGTAGGAGGAGTTGTTGAGATGGTCGCCCATGGCGAAGTACTTGGGGTCAATATTGTTAATATTTGAAAGGTCTCCACTACGCAGATTCTGCGCGGCCTGACCGATGTACCCGATACTCAGGATCAGATCCTGTGCCAATTGATCCTGAAGTTGCAGACTCCAGTTGCTGGTCATCGAGGGCCTGCCGTCCTTGGGTAGAATCACTTCGCCGCCCACGGCATCGAAGCTGCCCGGACCATTTACCGCGGTAAGCTGGGTCGGATCCGTGCTCGGTGCGTAACTTACACTCGGGAAGCCGACGTTCGAGTTGGTAGGATCTGCGGCGGAAGTGGCATCCAGGCGGAAGGCGGGCGTGAAGGCTCCGCCGGTCGTCGGCGTCTGGCCGAGGAAGAAGTCGCGAGACTGGTTGAACCCGAAGGCCATGGCGCCGCCAAAGTCGTTGTACTGGAGCGGACCATAGATGATGGCCCCACCGCCACGTAGTACGAGCTTGTTGTTCGTTCCCGGAAGCACATAGGAGAAGCCGATGCGAGGTGCAACATCCTTATACCAGGTGTCCGCCCACGCAGTGTTGCAATTACAGTTCGTTCCGAAGACGAGTGCACCGGGTAGCCCGCCCGCAGCAGCATCGGGTGCGGTAAGGCTCAGCTCCGATGTCCTGTTCTGGGCCTCGTGACGTGGCGCATCAACGTCGTAGCGTACTCCAAGGTTGAGGGTGAGGTTATTGCCGAACTTCATATCATCTTCAAAGAAGCCCGCGATATAGTGCGAGTTCCAGCGCGGACGATCGTTGAAGACGGCTTGACTGCCATTGCCTACATCACCCACCAGGAAGCTGGCGAACGGATTGCCGGAGCCGCAGCAGGTGTTGCTTACACCGGCCGTCTGATCGCGATAGAAGTTGAACGCGTCCTGGTTGTAGTTGATGACGGAATATTGCTGGAAGCGCACGTCCACGCCGACCTTGATGCTGTTCCTGCCCTTTTCCCAGCTCACAATGTCATTGATGCGGATTCCGTTATCAATGTTGTCGCCATTCTGCTGTTGTCCCCAGGAGGAAGGTGCGTCCGGACTGGGGAAGTTGATGACAGGGAAGAAGGTCGAGTGATCGTTTGCAACACCCGCAGAGGTGGCCGTCAATGACGATCCGAGCGTTTCTCCGAGATTGACACTATTGGTGCGGTTATATCCGAGGTTGACGTGATTCAAAAGCGTTGGGGTAAAGCTATAGTCCCAGCCAGCCCGCGAATAGTGTGTCGTGAAGGTCTGGATAAAACCGCTGTTATTGAATGGCTCAGGGAAATCGGGAGCAGCCGTCAATTTGTAGTTCTGCCGCGTGCTGTACGTAGCAAAGACCTTGCTCTTTTCAGAGAAGTTTTGATCGATGCGAATGGTATAGGTCGTGTTGGTGTTTGGCGCGACCGCTGCGTAGGAATAGTTCCCTGTGTAGCCAAATACGTCCGTAGACAGCGGCGTCTGGTTGGGAAGAGGCAAACCTGAGAATAGCTTCTGCGCAGCCGTACTGAAGCTGGTACTTGGAACCGAGTCGTTCAGGTAAGGCGTCCGGCAGAACACACCAGGGCTGTTTTGAGTTCCCGTGGTGGGGTCATATATCTGGTTGAACAGAACGGGTTGGCCTGTGCAAGGATCGACGAGGACGTTATACGGAATGCCCGGTACGGTTGTTCCACCCGGGACAGGGCCGCCGAGAATGTCGTTGAAGTTGCCTGTCCGCTCAGCCGCGGTCGGAACGGTGGACACGATGACCTGACCCAGATGAAGTTGATACTTCTCCCAGGCGAAGAAGAAGAAGGTGCGGTCCTTGCCGTTATAAAGGAAGGGAATACGAACCGGTCCGCCAAACGTCCCGCCATAATCGTACTTGCTGTCCTGCGGCTTGCTATAGGCGCAATTGACTTCGGAGACACCAACGCAGTTCAACGCCTTATAACCGTCATTGAACCAGCTGTTCGCATCGAAGATTCTGTTCTTGACGATCGCGTATCCGGTTCCATGATAAAGATTCGTTCCGGATTTCACAGTGAAGCTCTCGATGCCCGAAGTAGTGCGCCCGAACTCTGCGGACGGAGTCGACGTTGTGACCTTGAACTCCTGCAAGGCTTCAATGGAAGGCGACGTCTCGTCGAACGACGACCCATTCTCACTGCGCTGGATGCTGGCGCCGTCGAGAAGGACCTCAGCACCATAGGCTTGCCCACCGCTAAGCCGGGAGAAGAACACGCCGTTGCCAGTATTGCCCGAGGTGCCCGTGCCCGGTCCCGTCGTACCCGGCAGCAGAAAGACGAATGTTTCCGGAGAGCGCAGCCCACCCACGCCCGAGGCCAGCGACAAGGGCAGATCTTCGATCTGCTTGTTCGAAACCGTTCCACCGATGTCCGACGTCTCTGTTTCGAGGCGTAATCCGCTGGCATCAACGGTGACATTCTCGGACTCCGAACCGACCTTGAGCATTATATTGAGCGCCGTTGTACTGTTGATGGTGATCTGTACGCCGGTATCGACAGCAGATGCAAAACCTGGAGCAGTCGTAGTCACCGTATAGCTTCCTACTGGAAGCTCAGTGAACTTGTAATCGCCCGAAGAGGTGGAAACTGTCTGGCTCTTCGCCCCGGTCGCAGAGTCCACAACCAGGACCTTAGCGCCCGGGATGACCGCCCCCGTTGTGTCGGCCACTGTGCCGCCCAGGGCACCGCGGGTGGATTGTGCATAGGTCGACGAGACGAGAGCGAAGACGATCGTCAGCGTCAAAGTACAGATTCTTCCAAAACTCTTCATGAGGCACTCCTGAAAGTGGTACGGAATTGCAATTTAAAGCTGCCTGCTTCGACGTGGAACCGGATTCATCCACCTGATCCATGCAGGGGAGCGGAAACCGATCCGTCAAACTCAGAACGTCTGGCTTCAAGGGGAAACAGATTTCAAGGGGAACCGGGGAAGCGTTTACTCAATTGCGGTGACAGCTCTTCCTTGGAATCGTGGTGAAGCATATCCCACTGAAAAGAGCGCTGTCAAGAAAAAATCAATCGAATGGTTGAGGCAAAGATCGATCTCGCGAAGCGCTTCAGATATCGGCACTTTCGCTGGGGTGTTTTCCAGGAAGCATGGAGGATACATTCACCACGTACAGAGACAAATTTAATTGGGTGAGGGTGTGGAATGATATCCGCTCAGCGCTGCAGAGCGGGCGAACTCGACCTTTGCCTTTTGCTCTTCGCCCTCTGCGCGATAGACCCTGCCCAGGAGAAAATGCAGAGCGGGATTCTGCGGACTCAAGGCAATGGCCTGCTCAAACTGCTGCTGGGCGTTCCCAAGCTGGTTGAGTTGCAGGTAGAGGTGGCCGAGTTGTTCCCTTATCGCTGGATCACGCGGCGCAATCGCAACGGCCTGAGTCAGCAGGCCCTGAGCTTCGGTCAACTTTCCTTGATGCAAGAGCGCAATGCCCAGATTGAGCAGTGGCTGCTCGCTGGGGTGCGGGCTGTCCTGCTGCCAGGCGATCGCGTTGCGGTAGGCCGCTGCTGCGTCGGCACTACGATTGAGCCCTTCGTACGCTAATCCAAGGTTATTTTCCGCTTTGACGCTGCGAGGAGACAGCACCAGAGCACGCTCGAAGCAGTCCGCAGCATCCTGAAAACGTTGCTGCGAGTACCGGATACGACCGAGGCCATACCATCCTTCGGGGTCTTTCGGGTTCATCTGTATAGACAGCATCATCCAGTGATCCGCATCGGAGAGATCGCTGAGCAAGGCATAATCCTTGGCAACGTTCTGTAGATCGACGGCACTGGGATGCTGGATGGCGGCCGCGCGCGTGTACTCGGCCAGGGAGTCTTTTGGATCATCCATGCGAAGCAAGCAGTAGGCCAGCATGGTGTGAGCGGGGGCGGAGCGGTTCTCCGTCCGCAGGAAGAGCCGAAGCGCCGCAGCGGCTTGTGAGAACTGCTCGGCATCCATGAGGTTTCGGGCTGCTTGCAGGGTGCTCTCATTCGCCTGTCCCTTTGGCAACGGAGCATCTGGAGTCTGTGAAAAAACAGGGCTCACAGCGCACAGCGCAAGGACCGCAGCGGCGACCGCAGCGGCGCACCCGCACCGGCAGCGGACGAGAACGATGGCAGTGAAGCGGTTCAAATAGCAGGTCCCTCCGACCATTTCCGGGCGCGGCGTATGAAGTCCGTCCGTTGAGTCAACAGGCAACAGTCAGGATGGATTATAGAGGGGTTCATGCCAGTACATAGAATCGTGTAGAAATTGTTTACTTAACCGGATATCGTGATTACACGCAATTGGGGGATGGTATGAAATTGGCGCTGAATCTCTTCACATCCCGGAATCATCTGCTCTCGATTCCGGCTACAGGCGCACATCCCGGGGTGCAGCGGTTGTGCTTTGGGTTGGCTGTAGGGCTGGCGTTGGGATTGCCTGCGCCGCATGGCCGAGCTCAATCGACGGCACCCGGAACCCATGCACCCGATTCGCAGGCCAATACGTCCGATGAGGGAGCGCAGGCGGCGGCAATGGGAGGATCGAATACAGGCGCGCCGCATGCTGCTGTACTGGATGCTGAGCATCGGCCAATTACTGCCGGTGGCTTCACCAAGACAGGGCCAGTGCTGTTCGAGGACATCGCGCGCCAGGCCGGGCTCACTACCTGGAAACACGTCATGGGCACGCCGGAGAAGCAATTCATCATTGAAACGAATGGGTCTGGAGTGGGCCTTTTGGACTACGACAACGACGGCTGGCTGGACATCTACCTGGTGAACGGATCGACCTACGACGCCATGTCCGGAAAGACGACACCACCGAAGGCTGCGCTGTTCCACAATAATCACGATGGCACGTTTACCAATGTTGCCGAGCAGGCGGGCGTCACCAATGATCGCTGGGGAACCGGCGTGGCCATCGCCGATTACGACAATGATGGCTGGCCTGACATCTATGTCTCAAACTTCGGGAAGAACCGGCTGTACCACAATAACCACGATGGCACGTTTACGGACGTAGCCGAGAAGGCCGGTGTGGCGCTGGGCAACTGGTCCACCGGAGCTACGTGGGGAGACTACGACGGCGACGGGCGGCTGGACCTCTTTGTGCCCGGTTATGTGCATTATGACCTGGCCAACCCGCCTGCCTCCGGATCCAAGACCGTCGCTTACAGCTTCTGCCAGTTTCGTGGCGTGAATGTGATGTGCGGCCCCCGAGGCCTGAAAGGAGAGCCGGATCGCCTGTTCCGCAACAATGGCGATGGGACGTTTACGGACGTCAGCGAGAAGGCAGGCGTCTCCGACAAAAATAACTACTACGGGATGTCCTCTGTCTTTATTGATGTGAACAACGACGGCAAACCGGACCTTCTGGTCTCCAACGATTCGACTCCGAACTATCTATACATCAACAAAGGGGATGGGACCTTTGAAGACGATAGCTATGCCTCCGGCTATGCGCTCAACGAGAATGGACGCGAGACAGCATCGATGGGAATCGCCACTGGCGACTACAGAAATAATGGACTCATCGACATCTACAACACGACCTTCTCCGACGATTACAATCCGCTCTATCGCAACGACGGCGACGCGAATTTTACCGACATCAGCTACCAGATGGGAATCGCCGAACCAACCATTCCCTTCCTTGGCTGGGGCACGGCGTTCTTCGACTACGATAATGACGGCTGGAAGGACTTGATTGTGGCCAATGGCCACGTGTACCCGGCAGTCGATCGGATGCCATGGGGAACAACGTGGGCGCAACGGCCGCTCCTGTTTCATAATGTAGACGGAAAGCAGTTCGTGCTGATGCCGGCGGTGGAAGGAACTGCACTCGCCAAGACCTACGTGGGGCGGGGATTGGCCGTCGGAGACCTGTTCAATGACGGCAAGCTCGACGTGGTGATCAATGCGCTCGATGGGGTTCCTGCACTGCTGCGAAATGTGTCTTCCGATAAGAACCATTGGATTGAGTTCAAGCTGGTCGGCGGACCGAAGAGCCCACGCGACGCGGTCGGTGCGACGGTTTATCTAACCGTCGGCAGGATGCGGCAGCGAGGCGATGTGGTCTCCGGCGGAAGCTACGAATCTACCAGCGACCCACGCGTGCACTTCGGACTCGGAACCAGCACGGCGATTGAGTCCATCGAGGTCCACTGGCCAAGTGGCAGCAGGGAGCGCTTTGCGACATCACAGGTCGACCGAATCGTTACGCTGACCGAAGGGAAGGGAGAAAAGTTCTAGCGGAGCGACGTTTATCAACCTTTAGATTGGGAATTTTCTCCATCCATTGCCTGAAGTAAACGCATTCCCGGAATCACTAGAATTTGCTGACCATGCGATCTCCCATCTCCCTGCAGCGGATCTTTCGCGCGACCTCCAGTATGCTGACGCTAGCCGCTTTGGCTTATCCTCTGCGCGGTCAATACGGCGCAAGCCCCCAAGTGAGCACCCCGGCGAATGCGCCGGAACAGCAGTCGGCGTATTCCAAGAGCGTATCGCAGCATTACAACTTTCGCTTCGGAACAGATACGCCCTTTTTGCCATCCAATGCGACCACCGAAAGCGGTGAGTTTTTCAGCTCTGGCAGCTATCCGACGGCCGAGTATTGCGGGCATTGCCATCAGGCCGCACACGCAGAATGGCGCGAGTCGGCCCACGCCAACTCTTTCCGCAATCCGTGGTACGTGAAGAACGTGAACATGCTTACGAAGGAGAAGGGCCTTGAATTTACGCGCCACTGCGAAGGCTGCCATAATCCGATTGCCTTGCTCTCGGGCGCGCTCACCAAGGGGTCTCCCATCGATCGCAAGTTCGATGCAGATGGAATTACATGCTCCGTGTGCCACTCGATCCAGAGGGTGAATACGCGGGGAACGGGCAGTTACGTGATGGGCCGGCCGGCTGTGATGGTAGACGCCGAGGGCAAGCCCATCTACGGAGAGGTCTCCGACCGGGAGATCCTGGCGCATCTCGACCGCCACTCGCAGGCGGTGATGAAGGACTTCTATCGCACCAGCGAGTACTGCGCTGCGTGCCATAAGGCAGCACTGCCGCGTGAGTTGAATAACTACAAATGGCAGCGTGCTTTTTTCGTCTACGACGAGTGGCAGTTGTCTGCATTCTCCAAGCAGTCGCCACTTCCTTTCTACGTAAAGGACAGCGTCTCCACCTGCCAGACCTGCCACATGGCGCGCGTAGCCCTGCAAGGCAAAGATCCCGGCGCCAAACAAGGGATGCTCGCTTCGCATCGCTGGCTTGGCGCCAATACTTTGCTTTCCAAGTATTACGGCTACGACACGCAGATGGAGAAGACCGTCGCGTTTCTTCGCAACAATGTGCTCAACCTCGACCTCTTTGGGCTTGAACGCAATGGCGGAGCGATGGTGGCGCCGTTGGGAAGTGCGCCTGTCGAGGTGTCCGCCGGGGATGTTCTAACGGTTTCTCTTGTGATTCAGAACAAGGGGATCGGGCATAGTCTGGTTCCTGAGCAACGCGACTTTTACGAGAGCTGGGTAGAGTTTGAAGCCAAAGACGCTGCGGGTCATGAACTGATGCACTCCGGCTACCTTCAGCCGAATGGCGCGTTGGACCCGCAGGCGCACAGCTTTACGAACCGTCTTATCAATGACAAGGGAACGCTCAATGATCTTCACCAGGTGTGGGATAACCGCGTGGTTGCGTATAACAACACGATCGCTTCCGGCCGTTCCCAGATCGTTCGCTACGAGTTCAAGGTTCCGGCGGATGCGGTGAGCCCGATCAGCATTACAGCGAAAGTCAACTATCGACGCTTCAATCAACACTTCATCGATTTTGTGATGAGCAAAGAGCATTATCCGATGCCGGTGGTCGTGATGGCATCTCGAGTGCGGACGATAGCGCTGGGCTCGAACCCTTCCACACCACCCGATCCGCAGGACAATGCTGAGTGGATGCGCTGGAATAACTATGGCATTGCGATGCTGGATGCGCAGCAGTATGCGGAGAGCGCTCGAGCATTCGAGCGAGTGGCTGCAATACGGCCGGATTATGCGGATGCCTATACGAACATCGCAATCGCCGACTTTCAGTGGCAGCGTTACGATGAGTCGCTTGCAGCGCTGCACGACGCATTGCGGAGAAGCCCACGGAATGCACGGGCGCTCTATTATCTTGCGCTGGTGGAGCGCAATCAGGGCCACGTCGATGCTGCCATCAAGGATCTGGAGGAAGTAACAGCCCAGTTCCCTCGCTCACGCGATGCGCATCGCGAACTCGGCTTCTCGCTTTATCAGGAGCGGCGCTATGCCGAGGCACGCATCGAATACGAGACGCTGCAATCCATCGACCCGGATGATCTGGCGGCGCATTACATTCTTTCGATCGTCTATCGCAGGCTCGGAATGAAAGCGAAGGCTGCCGTTGAGGCCGCCGCATTCGCGGACCAGAAGGATGATCCTACTGCCAGTACCTATGCTTTGGAGTTTCTGCGCGATCATCCGGAGATCGCATCGGAGAGTGTTCCCTGGCATACCCACACGAATCTGACCAGACAGGCCGTAACATCTGCGGGAGTTACTACCCGATGAAACCAGCGTTCGCTATGCCTGCTGCCGTGCTCACTCCAGGAATCTCGTGGATGACGCACGAACAAACAAAGACTCAGCGTCGCGCAGATACTTTCGCAGACAGCGAGTGTTTTCACTGCCACAGAATCCCGGATGCCCACGGCAAGAAAGGGCCTGACTTGTCCAGCATGGATGAGCCGTCGCTGAAGGCCAGGATGCGCCGGCAGATTCTTTCCGAAGGCGCTGAGATGACTGGCTTCGCTGATGCTCTGACCCATCGGGGACTCAATGATTGGGTCGCCTGCCTGCATTCCCGCCGTGCTACGAGAGTGAGATAACCTATGCGATTTTCCGTTGCATGTCTCTGGCTGGTGAGCACTGCGTTTGCTCCCTGCATGGTTGCGCAAACAACGCCGGCAGTGCCGGTACTGTCTCCCACAGCAGCGACTGCGGCGGCAAAGGTTGTGCCGGGAAACTTTGTGGATATCACGCAGCAGAGCCATATTAACTTCGTCGGCCAGGCGTCGCACACCGCAAAGAAATATCTGATTGAAACGATGGGATCGGGTGTTGCGCTCTTCGACTACGACAACGATGGTCGTCTCGATATCTTCTTCCCTAATGGTGCGCCGCTCACTGACCCCACCGCCAAGGGAACGATTCCACAGAAGACAGGACCGAAGTACTGGAACCGTCTTTATCATCAGAAAGCCGACGGAACCTTTGAAGACGTAACCGAAAAAGCCGGACTGCAAGGCACCGGATACGACATGGGAGTTGCTGTCGGCGACTACGACAACGATGGATACGATGACCTCTACGTGACCGGCTACGGCGGAAACCACCTATATCACAACAACGGCAATGGGACGTTTACCGACGTTACGCAGAGTTCCGGCACGGGAGGCAGTGGATGGTCGACCTCGGCAACATGGGTGGATCTGGACAACGATGGCCTTCTCGATCTCGTCGTGTTGCGCTATGTGAAATGGGACTTCGATGATATCTGGTGTGGGGAACATCGCGAAGGGTATCGCGCCTACTGCCACCCCGATGTATTCGAGCCAATCACCCCGCTGGTGTACCACAATGACGGCAACGGCCACTTCACGGAGGTCTCCGCGAAGATCGGTTTGAACAGACCAGGCAAGGGCCTCGGCGTTGCCATCGGTGACTTCGATGGAGATGGCAAGGTGGATGTTGTGGTAGCGAATGACTCGATGCTCGAATACCTGTATCGAGGCAAGGGGGACGGCACGTTCGAAGAGGTGGGGATGCCTGCAGAGATTGCGGTAGACGGAGACGGCCGCACCTATGCTGGTATGGGCATCGACATGCAGGACTTCGACAACGACGGCCTTCCGGACCTCATCATCACGAACCTTGCGAACCAGAAGTACGCGCTCTATCACAATAGCGGAGACGGTAGCTTCTCCTATGACAGCTACATCAGCGGAATTGGTGGGATGACGCTGCTGCACTCGGGCTGGGGCCTTCATTTTTTTGACTATGACAACGATGGTCGAAAAGACCTGCTGATCGCGCAGGGCCACGACCTGGATACGGTTGAGTTGAATTATCCGCAACTGCGTTATAAAGAGCCGCCACTGCTTGCGTACAACACAGGCAACGGCTTCGTCGATGTGTCGGCAGATTCTGGCGCGATCTTTCATGAGGCGTGGGTAGGACGCGGATTAGCCGTTGGAGATATCGATAATGATGGCCGGGTCGATGCGGTCATCACCACCAATGGCGGCCCAGCGTATGTGCTGCGCAACGAGACGGCAACCACCAACCACTGGCTGACGCTATTGCTGGTTGGGCACCGAAGCAATCGCGATGGCATTGGTGCGGTGGTCAAGTTGACCACTACGTCAGGATCGCAGTGGGTCACGGTCACTACGGGAGGCAGTTATCTTTCGTCGAGCGACAAGCGGGCGCACTTTGGACTGGGTACAGCGAAGGTTGCACAATCGGTCGAGATCCGCTGGCCCAGCGGCGTTGTGCAGACACTTAGCAATGTACCAGCGGATCAGGTACTCACCGTCCATGAACCAACAGGAACAACGGCGAAACCCTGAGGCGTGGCTTGCGCCTATCTTTTTGCAGATGCGGTTACCGTCGCCGGCTGGGGAGAGTGGCCAAGCACTGAAAAATGTACGAATCTCGCACCAGCGCCATCAGCGCCGTCAACAACCAGGCCAACGCGCAGCCCCTGGTCCCACGGCAGTAGGCCTGCCAGGCTGACGCTGCCGCCCGCAGCCGACCATGCCTTGCGATCCGCGCTGAAACTGAACGCTGCTTCTTCGCCGCCGGACGTTATCACACGCAACCACAGTACTTTGTCCGCGGAGGCTTCTCCGGACCACGCGATATGTCGTCCACTCTTGTCGATCCGCCAAACTTCAAGGTGGTCTTCACGGCGCGAAAGACCGACAGCACTTCGCGCGTCACCGATGATCGCGATGCCGCCTGAGGCCGCGCCAGGCAGCACGCCCACGACCGCAGTATAGGCCGCGCTCAGGGGCGAACGCGCAACAAACGCCCGCTGACTATTTGCCGATGCGTCGAGCGTAAGTATTCCGCCAGATACATGAAACTCGGGAGTGTTGTTGACTGGCCATCTCCACTCTGGATTGAGCGATGAGCCCTCGAACGCATCGGTGATCGCGATCGACTCTGCACTCTGGTGCTGATCTGCGCCGGGTCCGCGTCCGCCATTGATCACGGGCCAGCCGTCGCCACTCCACGCAATCGAGTCGAGAACCGACTCGCGCCCAAGGTAGACGTTCCCCGCGACGGGATATGCGTGATAGATGAAGAAGTCTTTGCCTGCGGGCGTTTCGACGGCGGTTCCGTGACCAGGGCAACGCCATGCATCGTTGGGGCGGATGATCGGATTCGCAGGGTCTCGGGTCCATGGACCAAGGAGATGATCCGCACGCGCAACACCTTCAGCGTAGTTGCAATTGACGCCGCAACACGCATTGCCCGCATAGAACAGATAGAAGCGTCCCTGGTGCTGCATGATGTAGGGTGCTTCGACGACGCCGCCCTCCCAGCTTGCAGGATCATTGATCAGCAGCGGCACCTTTTCTCCCGTCACGTTGAGCAGATTGGACGTCAGGGGTTGTGCCCAGATCGTGGTGGGCATGCGTTGCGAGTTGCCATCCTCTTTCCATATCAGAAAGGGCTCGCCGTGCTTGTTGCGTACGAAGGCCGGATCGATTGACCCATCCTTCTGGCACACGATAGGACCGTGATCCGTGTACGGTCCCTCTGGTTGCGCTGCCGTTGCAACAGCGACGCAGAGCGGGCCTCCCCGCTTCCTTCCCACGTAGTACACGAGAATTCGACCCTTATCGACAACCATCTCCGGCGCCCAGAAACTTCCCTCTGCCCATGCTGGCGCGTGAAGAAAGATGGAGCCCTCGGCAGTCCAATGATGGAGATCAGACGAACGATACAGAGCGAAGACTGGAGCCCAGTCGCCAGAGGTGCTGGCCGTCCAGTATGTCGCGCCGAATCGTATGATCGTTGGATCAGGGTGGTCGCCCGGGACGATGGGATTACTGATGTCGCCATCAACCTGGGCCGCAGCCGGTCGTGCGCAGGGCGCTACAAGCAGGGCAACTGCCAGCAGTATCAGACAGCCCCTCGCCAGCGTTTGTGTGATGGGACGTACCCTGGCGTGTTGCGTCGATCTGGACATGGCTGCAGCTCCCTTGCAGTGGAATTTCTTTGCGGACCGAATGCCACCTTATGCTCAACGTGACTGGCGTAGGTGGCGATGTTGAGTGTATACGAACGAAAGGCGCTGCCTCTAACGTAGTGTCATGCAGCTTGCCGATGATGTACGTGACTGTAGGTGACTGGCGAAGCGGAAGCATACGTTATGACGGCATCCACTCTGGAATGGCTCTGGGTAGGGCTACCTGTTGCGACCACAATCCGCTCGCATTCGACGCGGCGGGAGAGTCAATAGACAAGCACGTGGCAGACGGCAGGATACGGAATGCGTGGTACGACCCGACGTGCTGCCCACCGAGACCTGTAGCGCCTGCGAACGACGTGATCGAGTTGAGCTTTGACATGCGGACGCGTCTGCTGCAAGCGAACCCAGCGGGTGCGGAGGAGTCGGCCGGTGAAGGATTGACACAATCAGCGCCGGCCCCGTACACTTTGCAGGCTTTCATTGTTACGGAAAGAAAGCGTTTACCTGATTGACGCTTCCTGGTGAGATGCAAATGCAAAGCTCCTCCCTCCCCCTACAAGGCGCTGCTTCTGGCGACGAATTCCATCATCTCAGACAAGATCAGCTCTTCGCGGCCAGGGTGCGCGCGGTGGCTCGAACCGCAACACTGCTGACGATTGCGCTCGGCTGGGCTGGAAGTGTCAGCATGCTCGCGCAAGAGAGCAGCTTTGTGCTCAACCGTGGGGGCAGAACGATCGTGATTGAGCCCTATGCGCCGAATATTCTGCGAGTGACGCTGAGCAAGAGTAACGCGCTGGCGACAGCGGCCCCAGGGTATGGTTTTGTGGGAACGCCTTCGATGACGGGCTGGACGAAGGACACGGAAGCGGACGGGAGTACGGTTGTTCGCTCGGCGCGGTTGGTCGTGAGGCTGTCTCCGGAAGATTTACCGGAGGAACTGCGGCCACACCGTATGCCGCTCGACAAGATCAATCAATCGCTGAGAGACCACTACTTTGGCAGCGAAAGAAAAGGGCCGACCGACGACTCGCTCACGGTAACAACGGCTTCGGGGAAGATGCTGTTGCATATGCGGAGCTGGCGAATGGTTCCCAACGATGCGGGCACAACAGAGCAGAAGGGAGTGAAAGATGATCCGGGCTATCGCGTGACCGCGACGTTCGATTCTCCGACAGATGAACACTACTACGGGCTTGGGCAACAGCAGAAGGGGTTTCTAGACCTGCGGGATCATCGGATTGACTGCTGGCACAACTACACGGACATTGGCGGGGAAGACGTCTGCGTTCCATTCATGGTGTCGAGCCACGGCTACGGTCTGGTCTGGGATAATCCTTCGAAGACTACGGTGGACCTTGGATTCAATCAACAGAATGTGTGGTCGTCGCAGATCGGCGATCGGGTTTCGTTCTTTGTGATCGCGGGCAAAGATACGGATGAGATTTATGAGGGGTATAGGCAGTTGACCGGCATCACACACATGCTGCCGAAGGCGACCTATGGCTACATCCAGAGCAAGGCGATCTATCCCACGCAGGAGCAGTTGCTGGCTGTGGCGAAGGGATATCGGGATCGCCATTTGCCGCTGGATGTTCTGGTTGTGGACTTCCTGAATATGACCAGGCAGGGCGAGATGGATCTTGATCCCGCACGTTGGCCTGACCCTGCGGGAATGAACGATCAGCTTCATGCCATGGGCATCCGGACACTGCTCAGTGTGTGGCCGCACTATGCTCCCGGGACGCAGTTTTACGACATGCTGCGCGATAAGGGATGGCTCATTCATGATGCGGCGGGGGTGCCGGACTCCGGCGGTTTCAAGGATGTCATCGGACCGAACATCGACACCACAAATCCTGCGGCGGCGAAGTGGTTCTGGGAGCAGATCCGGGACAGGTACATCAAACCGGATCATTTTGACTACATCTGGCTGGACGAGACGGAACCCGATATCGATCCAGCAAAGGACTTCTTCTATGTCGGCTCTGGCGCACGGTATTACAACGTGTACCCTCTGTTCCACACGGCTTCCGTGTACGAGGGATTCCGGCGCGACTTCGGGGATAGTCGCAGGGTGATGATCCTGGCGCGCGCCGCGTATCTTGGCGCACAACGCAACGGCACCGTCTTCTGGTCGAGCGACATTATCTCGACATGGGACATGCTGAAGCGCTCCATTCCTGCGGGATTGAACTTTACGGCGACGGGCATGCCGTACTGGGACACCGATATTGCGGGCTTCTTCTCGCCATCGCTTCCTGCGAGTTATAAGCCGCAGCATCCGCCGTTGATCGATCCTTCCGATGCACGCGCGAATGTCGGAAACTACTCAGATTATCCGGAGCTGTTTGTGCGCTGGTTTGAGTGGGGAGCATTCCAGCCTGTGATGCGGGCGCACGGCGAGCGGGAACATAACGAGGTTTGGGCTTATGGCAAAGAGGCCGAGCCTATTCTCGCAAAGTACCTTCGATTGCGCTATCAACTATTGCCGTATACCTACTCGCTTGCGTATCGAAGCTATCAAACGGGAGCTCCCTATATGCGAGCCCTGTTCATGGATTTCCCGAATGACCCGAATGTTGCGGATATTCAGGATGAATATATGTTTGGGCCCGCGTTCCTTGTGGCTCCGGTGACAGAACAGGGAGCAACGGAGCGCAAGGTGTATCTACCCGCGGGTTGCGATTGGTATAACTACTGGACGAACGAACGGATCAAGGGCGGGCAGACGATCACGACGAAGGCTCCGATCGATACGCTTCCTTTATTTGTGCGGGCAGGTTCGATTGTGCCGCTTGGATCAGAGATTGAGAGCACGAAGGACAAGCAGGCCATAGCTTCGGTGCGGGTGTATCCGGGAGCGAATGCGAGCTTTACACTCTTCTCCGATGATGGCAATACGTACGGGTACGAGAAGGGTGTCGACTCAATCACGAAGCTATCGTGGGATGATGCGACCCACCGGTTCAAGCATGACGGGGCTGCCGCATGGAGCGGAGCGGATCAATCCATCGTGAAGGTGATCGGACATTGAGCAGTGGCGCGGGAACGTTTGTGTGCAGTTCTCGCGCCACTGCAATCTACAGGTACCCCGGTTCGGAATGATGCTGACCGAAGCACCACACAGGACTCACAAGCAGTGGAGCCTACGTGTTCTGGTAGAGCCGGTAGGTTTCATTGGTGATCTCTGGAAAGGACTTCATGCGTACTTTGCCTTGATCGGAGGATACCTCCCAGTCCGGCGAGGCGGAGCTGATTTTTTGTGCGGCGAGCAGTTGTTGCCGGGTCATCTTTGCTGCGCCGGGATCGATTGCAAACAGCGCAACAGGGCCGTGGAGTAGAGCGACCGTGTCGGGATGTTGCGGGTCGATTGGGACGAGGCGAAGCGGCATGTCCATTGACAGCTCAACGCGATCACCATTGTTCCACTCGCGATCGAGTTGAGCCCACGTCCCGGGTTGCAGAGCGACTGCGGTGAGCTTGCCATTGACTCGGATAGCGGTGTGCCTGCCCGCCCATGCGGGTATACGCAGGGCAATGGAGAAGCGCTCGGGCCGATCCAGTTTCATGTGCAACGCAGTTTCTCCGCTATCGGGGTAGCTCGTAAGCTGAGTCATGGTGACGCGCGCGTTGCCCTGTTTCCAGGTGACGCGCGAGGGAACATAGAGGTTGACATAAATTCCCCTTGCAGTGCGGAAATAGGAACTGATGCCATAGTCGGCGGTTAGCTGAGGGAAGGTTCCGGAGCAGCACGGCCATTGCTCAGGGTAGTCCACCTTCCTGGCGGTCATGTTGTAGTCGGAATAGTAAAAGCTGATGCCATCGGGGCGAATGGGCCTGGCTCCCAGGATCGTGTTGTAGAGGATGGCCTCCATGCTGTCGCCATAGGAACTATCGCCGGTAACTCGCATGAGATAGCGTGCAATTTTGAAGTGGCCGTACGCGCCACAGGGAGTTTCGAAGCTGCTGTGCGATGTGTGTAAGGTGCTCGCCAACTGATCCGTATCCGGCATGCGGAAGCTCTCATCCGGGCCCCATCCGCCAGTGGCGAAGCTTTGCTCCAGAACAAAGCGAAAGCCGTTGCGCGCAGCGTTGAGATGCATGGTGCTGTTGTCTGTAAGGTACGACTGCATAGCAGAACTGAGGGCATTCACATGGCTATAGGCATGCTGCCCTGGCAGGACATTGTGATTCTCGGAGAGAGGTCCAAAGTAGGTATCGTCTTCAAGAAAGCGCTGTGCTAACTGGCGATAACGGGAGCCCGCGCCTCTCTGATAACCGAGATAGAAGTTCTCGGGAAGGGTGTAGCTTTCATCCCAGGTGAAGGCAATGTTTTTGTGCGGACGTGCCATCATCTGGTCGCGGTTGAGCGCCTTTGGGGGAAGCCACGGCAATACAGCATCGGTTGCCTTGTTCAGCACAGCAAGGGCGATCGGGTCGCCAGCGAACTGGTGGGCATCAATGAGGCCACAGTTGGTCTTGTCGAAGGTGTAGGCGGGGAGGCAATAGCCGTCGTAGAACCTGGTTGTAATCGTCGGCGCGAAACCGGCCACAAGCGCTTGCACCTTGTGCTGTACAGCCGTGTTTCCTGTGGCTGCATAGGCGCGCGCCAGACCGGATAGATATTGCCCGAAGCTGTGACCGGGAACATATCCAGTCATGTTGCGGGGCGGATCGAAGTCGGGTGAGGGGGAGTACCACCCGCCCATGTCTTCACCAGGCGCAGGCTGACCCGCCAGTTGCCGGAAAGGCTTGAGGAGGTTGTCCTCGGGAAGATTCAGGAACAGATCGACGTTATGACGAAACTGTTCGAGCATAGGACCCTCGAGCAGTTGCACGTCAGCGTATTCGAATTGGAAGAGCTTTGTGGGGGCGAGCGTGACGATCGGCTTATCGGTCAGTGCGAAGACGGGCGTTCCGCGCATTACGGCGGTTCCAGCCGCCAGAGCTGCACTGGCCTTCAAGAACTGTCGCCGGGAGTTGTGCTTCATTTGCATCTCCTACGGAAGATTTGACACTCCGA
The DNA here is from genome assembly GCA_027450185.1 of Granulicella sp. GTDB lineage: Bacteria > Acidobacteriota > Terriglobia > Terriglobales > Acidobacteriaceae > Granulicella. Next base: position 102,986 of record DAIDKF010000002.1, read on the forward strand.
AAAGATGGATGCGGCAGATAATCCTACAACCCTCCATTATTTCGGGTTTGGTGATGTATTTCTGGTTTGGTGATGCGGTGATGATGGAGAAGGCATGGACCAGCATGCCCAGCGGAAACGTGCTGGTCCATTTTCATTTGGCCTTAGAAGCTGGCGCGGATATGCAGTTGCAGGCTTCGCGGCGGCAGTTGGTTGGTTGCCTTGCCGAACGAGCCGTTGGACAGATCCGAGGCCACGGAGGTGAGGTTGCTGCGGTTGAACAGATTGAACGTCTCTCCCTTCAACTCAATCTTGAGCCTTTCTCCGAAGAAGAAGGGAGTGGTGAAGTACTTCTCAAAGGTAAAGTCGACGTTGTTGTAGCCCGGGCCGTCAAATGTGTTGCGGCCAAGATTGCCTTCGGTACCAAGGGACGGGACAGGAAAGTCAGCTACCGTAAAGATGCCATTGAGATAGTCCGCCTTCGTTCTGCCATTGAGATGGTTTCCGAACGATGGCGCGTTGGGCACATCGTAGTTGGATCCATCGGCGTTATAGTCTCCACCCTTGTTTCCGATCAGCTGACCTTGTGCGTTGTAGACCGGGTTAAAACTGGCTGAGGTATACACCGAGAACGGAAGGCCGGTCTGCATGATCCAGACACCGCCAAACTCCCATCCACCAAGAATGTTTCGCGTAATAGCGGAGCGATAGTTGTTAGGAACGAGCCATGTGCCATCGGCTGAAAATTGTTGATGGATGTCAAAGTCGGAGCGACCGCGCTGAGCATTGAGATTGCCGTTCTGGATAATACTATCGAGGAACTGCGTGGCCTCTCCGCCATCAAGGGAACCGGAGGTGCTGAAGGTATCCAACGCCTTACCGATGGTATAGATACCGCGCAGGGCCAGCCCCTTGGACAGGGTGCGCTGCAAAAGAGCGCTACCGTAGTGTCCAATCGAATTGGCATCTGAGGTTGCATAGTTGATCGCGCCGAAGTTGGGATTGAGGCGGGTGAGGGTTCCGTTGTTCTGAATCAGATCGCCGGCAAACCTGTTGATATCCTGATTGAAAACCGGCAGATGATGAGCTGCGGAACCGGAGTAGTTGAGCTCTGCCGTAAGGTGGCCCGGCAGTTCCTGCTGGATGCTGAACGTCCAGTCCTCAACCTGTGTGAGTTTGTAATCGGGAGAGTAGCCGCCGAGATTTGCTCTTTGGCCAACAATACCGCCGCTGGAGTTCAGGACAACGTTGTTGGTATTCACAACCGGACATTGCTCTGTAAAGCCGTTCGGAGCACTGCAAAGCTGGAAGACTGGCGTGGTTCCCTGTTGCACATTGAGCGACGGCGTGAAGAAGTTCGGAAGATTGCCTGCAGTGATATCCGTGATATGGATGTACGGAGGCTGATCGGAGAAGAGCCCGACTCCGCCACGAATGGCTGTCTTGCCGGATCGAAAGGGTTGCCACGAAAAGCCTAGACGCGGATTGATGCCCCAAAGACTGTGGTCGAGAACGTGGTCGCTGCTGGACAGGCTGGTGATTCCATCGGCGACCTGGGCGTCGAGTGTTGATCCTTGGCCGAAGGTGAAATTAGTAAGTTGAGGAGACAAAATGGAGAAGAAATTAGCCATTGAGTCATAGCGAATGCCAGCATTAACCGTGAGGTTTGGCAAAACCTTCCAGTCATCCTGCAGGTAGATTCCCGTATAGAGCGCGCGGTAGCGGCGGCTGTAGGGCGCCTCAAGATGCGTCGTGAGGTTGACGGGTGTAGCACTCTCACTCACGGCTTGATCCTGCACGAAGTCGAGAAGGTTGTTGAAGTTGTACGTGGGACGATCGAAGGCTCCAGACTGCGAATCCGCCTCGCGAATATTGAATTGATCAAAGCCGAATTTGAGCGTATGCGTCTTGACCGTTGCAGTCATCACATCGCGCCAGCCAAGAGTAGTTTGCGTGAAGTTGCCAGGACCCCAGTTTGAAAAACCTTGAAGTCCGGTGACATTGATATAAGGGATGCTCTCTGTCGCAGTGGGTAGATCAGCTCCGTAGGGACGAATGATGTTTGCGCCACCCTCATTGAGCAAACGCGAAGAAAAGGTGTGGGTCCAGTCGAAGCTGGCGAAGTCGGAACTGTTGGCTTGTGGAATATTGAGTGCAGGCCGAGGCGTCGCGCCCGCAGACGTGTCATAGGTCCGGATCGTAGTGAGGTAGAGGCGGTCGCTCTTACCCGCATAATAATCACCTCGCACATCCCATTGGTAGCCGTTCTTCGGCACGGAGAAGCTGATGTTGGCCAACCCGACCGCATTCAGGTTCGCAGGAATACCCGCAGGAGGTGCGAAATAGCCTGGGGTGGACGCTTCCAGTTGGCTTACGGTTTCAATGCCCGAAGTTGGGAAGTCCTGGGGAGGAGCAGCCGTGAGCACCTGATTCGCAATGCTGTTCGGAAGGTTTGTCGATACCCAGTTGTCTAGAGCCTGTGTTTCTACTGTGTACTGTCCCGCGCTGGTAGTGCTGGACCGAAGCACATCGATCGCACCGAAGATGAAGAACTTGTTTTTTATGATGGGACCGCCGAAGGTTGCTCCCATCTCATTGCGTTGGAAGGTGGGAACTGAGGACTCGAAATGAGTGAGTCCGGTCAGCGAATTGCCGGTGAAGTAGTAGTCCACCGTTCCATGAAACTGGTTTGTTCCGGATTGGGTGTACACGTCGACCGTGGCGCCGGCATTCCTGCCCTTCGCCGCGTCAAAATCATTCGTCCGGACGTCCATGGATTGCACAATCTCCGGATTGGGAGAGATGGAGGTTCCGCCGCCGCGGGACGGCGTATTGGTATATGCGCCGTCAATCTGAAAGCCATTTTGCTCCTGGCGGAGACCAGCAGCGTTGATGTTGATCGCGTATTCATTGGTGTAGTTGTCACCCGAGGTAACCGCGCTTCCCGTCATTCCAGGAGTAAGCGCAGAGAGACCATAGACGTTCTGGCCGGGAAGCGGTGTCTGCTCCACTGTTTTCTCTGAAATAACATCTCCTGTGGTTGCCGACTCAGTGTTAAGTGCCCCCACACTGGCAGAGACCGTTACATCGGCAGAGACCGACCCAATTTCGAGTATTGGTGCGACTGTCCTGATCTCACCGACCTGAAGAGAAAGATCCTTCTGATCATAGGTCTTGAAACCACCCATCTGAATCTGCAAGGAATAGGTGGAAGCGGCGATGCTGTCAAAACTGAAATAGCCATTTTGATTGGTGGTGGTGGTTTTTGATACCCCCAGCCGCGTGTCGGTAAGTGTTACCTTCGCACCTGCGACGACAGCTCCGGATTGGTCCTTCGCGCTTCCCTGAACACCACTGGAAAACTGCGCAAGCGCGTCGACGCCACCGAGGCTAACCAGCAACAGCAGGACAAGCCAAACTCTGTTCGCGCCTTTAAACTTGATCATGGGTGGTTCCTCTCAAAAGTTTGCGTATGCCTCGTATCGACCGTACGTTGCAGTTATTGCTCAGCCATATGGCGTAGTTCAAAGTAATTTTCGCGTCAAGAGAACGTTTACTGTTTAAGGACGACGAATTATTGCGATGCCGGGGGTTGGTTGTCAAGTACTTTAATAAACCGTTTCAGTAGCGGAGGGCGGAGGGCGTGGGAGATGTTCTGGCTTGAGGATGTTGCAGGGACGGCAAAGCAATAATTTCTGTATGGTGAATGGAGACGAACGCAGGAGGCGTTGATCGCGGAAATGTTTACAGCCCGGAGAGAGTTTCTCAAATTGTCATGCGCCACGATGGCTGGGGCATTGACCGGGCGATCATATGCCCAACAGGTAGGAGCCATGGGAGGCCGGGTGGTTGCAGCCCAGAAGAGGCCAGCCGCATCGAACCGTCCGTTCAATGCCAGCTTTGTTGATGTTGCGGCGGCGGCCGGTCTGCTGGCTCCGGTCATCTATGGTGGCGTTGACAATGACAAATACATCATCGAAGCGAACGGCTGTGGCTGCGCATTTGTGGACTACGACAACGATGGATGGATTGATATCTTCCTGCTCAGCGGCACCCGGCTGAGCGGTGCCCCGCCGGGTGCGAGCAACCGGTTGTACAAGAACAACCGGGATGGAACATTTACCGATGTAACCAGGCAGGCGGGCCTGGAAGCGGTAGGATGGGCCAACTCGGTTTGCGTGGGCGACTATAACAATGACGGCTATGACGACCTGTTCTGCACGTACTTTGGGCAAAACCGGCTCTACCGGAATATGGGAGATGGAACGTTTCGAGACGTCACCAAAGAGGCTGGTTTGATTGACTCGGAGGTGCGGTGGGGGGCGGGGTGCTCGTTTTTGGACTACAACCGAGATGGGCATCTTGACCTGTTCGTCTCCAACTATCTGAAGTTCGATTTCAGCAAAGTACCAGGTCCTGGAGCCGGCGCTAACTGCAACTTCAAAGGGATTCCAATCGAATGCGGGCCTCGTGGCCTTCCGTTCGGAAAACACTCACTGTATCGCAATAATGGGGATGGAACGTTTACCGATGTCTCGAAGGAATCTGGTATTGGGCAGCCGTGGGCCAGTTACGGGATGACCGTCGTCTCCGCGGACTTCAATGAAGACGGTTGGCCTGATATCTATGTTGCTTCGGATTCAACACCGAGCCTGCTGTTTGTCAATCAGCGCGACGGGACCTTCAAGGAGCAGGGAGTAGAGAGCGGCGTAGCCCTGGGAAGCGACGGAGGCGAAGAGGCCGGCATGGGCGTAGGGGTGGGCGACTATGATCTGGATGGACACCTTGACATCTTCAAGACACACTTTTCGGACGACACGGACGTGCTGTATCACAATGACGGCACGGGGAATTTTGACGATGTGACCCTGCAATCGAAGATTGGCGTGGAGACGCGTTTCGTGAGCTGGGGAACGGGCATTGTGGATCTGGATAATGATGGCTGGCCGGATATATTCTTTGTAACCGGAAGTGTGTATCCCAATGTTGGAAAGCTTCTGCCGCAGTATCCCGACAAGAGCCCGCGTATTCTATTTCGAAATCTGGGCAATGGCACCTTTGAAGAGATCGCGAATGCAGGACCTGGTGTTGCGGCTCTGCACTCCAGCCGTGGCTGTGCGTTTGGGGACTTCGACAACGATGGAGATATGGACATCCTGATTCTCAACATGAATGAGCCGCCCTCACTGCTACGCAACGATGTCGATGCGAAGCAACACTGGCTGAAGGTGAAGCTGATTGGTACGAAGTCGAATCGCAGCGCGATTGGAGCGCGAGTTCTCGCACGGTATTCAGGCCGCGTGCAGGCGCAGGAGGTCACCAGTCAGTCGAGCTACTATTCCTGCAATGACTTCCGGTTACATTTTGGGCTGGGCCAGGCGGCCGATGCAGACCTGACCATTCACTGGCCGAGTGGAGTCGTCGAGCAATATCACTCCGTGAAATGCAATCAACTCGTCACCATCAAGGAGTCTCACGGCGTGGTACCAAATCTTGGGTGGGCACGTTCGTAACGCCTTTCGGTACTGATATGTCATTCGAAGTCGATCCTCATACAACCGGGAGCCGTATTCCGATGCGCCAAAACATGTGGCGAGCCTCGTTGATTTTAGGCACATGTTTCGGCCACTGCGCATTCGGCATGAACGGGCAGCAAGTAACGATGCACAATCACGCTGTGGCGCCTGCTGAGAAGATTCAAGCCATAGAATCCGCCATCCGTGAACGGCAATATGATGACGCTGAGGGGTTGGCTTCGGCAGCATTGCGGATGGATCCCAACGACGCCCGGCTGTGGACGCTGGAGGGAATCGCATATTCGCTCAGTGGCAGAGATCAGGATGCATTGGCCGCGTTTGGTAAGGCGCTGAAGATATCTCCTACGAATGGGGCGGCGCTGAGAGGCGAGGTTCAACTGTATTACAAGTCCAGGGACAGACGCGCGACTCCGCTGCTGGAGGAGATCCTGAAGACGAACCCGGCGGACAGCACGGCGCGCGAGATGCTGGCAGTGCTTGAGGCAAGGGCAGGAGAGTGCGAGGCGGCGGATAGTCAGTTTGCTCTGCTGGGCACAGCGATCAACACGCATCCTGAATCTCTGGAAGCGTATGGAAATTGCCTGGTGCAGGCAGGGCACGCAGACCAGGCGGTGCCGATCTTCCAGCGACTGGCTGACCTGCTTCCGACAGCCGTCTATCCTCGCTACGATCTTGCTGTGGTGCTGGTGGAGTCCAGGCAAGACGAAGCAGCAATCAAGGTGCTTGATCCGCTGATGGCTGAGGACCCGTCGGATCCAGATGTGTTGAGCCTGGCTTCGGACGCGTATGAGGCCGTGGGCAATACCCCTAAGTCTGTGGCGCTACTGAGGCAGGCAATCATCCTGAGCCCAATGGACACGGGTTACTATACGTCCTTTGCCGCGCTCTGTTTGGACCACGAGTCGTATCAGGTGGGAATCGATATGATTCATGCTGGCCTGCAGCGCGTTCCTGATGATCCTTCGCTGTATCTTTCGTTGGGACTTTTGTATGCGCAACTGGCAAAATACGACGAAGCGGAAGCTGCCTTCAAGATGGCCGGACAGCTTGACGCGAAGCAGAGTATAAGTTCCTACGCGCTCGATCTTACGGAGATCCAGAAGAATCATTCGGAAGAGACGATTGCCAATATTCGCGACCAACTGAAGACTCATCCAAACAGTGCGTTGCTGCATTATCTTTTCGCAAAGCTGATTGTCGGCCAGGGAACGGATGCTGGCTCGAAGTTGTCCGGCGAGGCGCTGCAGTCTGCGTTGCTGGCGGTGAAGATTAAACCGGACATGACCGAAGCGAGAGATCTTCTGGCGATCATGTATACGGATAGAAACCAATTTGAACCCGCCATGGAGCAGTGTCGGCTGGCGTTGCAGTCGAATCCGGATGATCAGACGGCGATTTATCACCTGATCCTGGGTCTGCGACATTCGCAGAAGCCGCAGGATCGAGCGGAGGCGGCGACACTTGTGCAGCGTTTGTCGCAATTGCAGAAGGTTGGCCGACAGAAGGAGACCAACCGAAAGAAATTCACGCTCGTAGAAGAACAACCAACGCCGCAGGCCAAATCGAACTGATGCAAAAGGCAGACGAGACGAACCAAACGGTAAACCTTTCGGCGGAGCCGTTGCCGGAGCGCCCGGGGCAGCCCTTTCAAGCAGGCCACCCCTGGGATTGGCGAGGTCTCCTCCATCGCCTCAGCGTCGATACCCCGCTGGAGAAAGAAAGCGGTCACTTCTCCAATTTCATAACGAGGGGATCTGTTCCGTCGCTTGCTACAGGAGCGGTCTTAAATTAACAGAACCTTACACGCATGAAGCGGCGAAAGATGGAGAAATTGTGCCGTCTCCATCAAAAGGTTGATCCGCATATTGAGTTTTGGGGCTATTTTGGGGAGCAACTATTGCTTGATCTCCGTGAGATAGGATGACGGCGGTTCGGCGTCAGAGGAAAGGAACACCTTCGAAGAAATGGCATGTTTACATACCACTGCACACCGGATTCTCGTCGTCGCCGCATGGTTGATGTTGAGCACAGCGCCGCTCCTGGCGCAGACACCCCTGGAGTCGCAGACCGAGAAGCCGCAGGAGGGAGCGCAGCCGGCAGCGAATGGAGGCTCCAGCACGGCGGGCGTGTTTGCGCCGGAGCTGGATGCGCATCATCTTCCCATCACGCAGGGAGGAACGGTGAAGAGCGGCCCGATCGTCTATCAGGACATGGCGGCAAAGGCCGGCCTTACGAAGTGGCACCACGTGATGGGTACGCCCAATAAGCAGTACATCCTGGAGAGCATCGGCTCCGGGGTGGGGCTGCTGGACTATGACAACGACGGGTGGCTGGACATCTACCTGGTGAACGGGAGTACGCAGGCGGCCGTGGACGGCAAGGCAATGCCACCGCATGCGGCGCTGTTCCACAATAACCACGATGGGACGTTTACCGACGTGACGGAGAAGGCCGGCGTGGGCAACGACCGCTGGGGGTTCGGCGTGGCCGTGGGCGACTACGACAACGATGGCTGGCCCGACCTTTATGTGACGAACTTCGGCAAGAACCGGCTCTACCACAACAATCACGATGGGACGTTCACGGATGTGGCGGAGAAGGCGGGAGTCGCGCTGGGAAACTGGTCGACGGGTGCGACATGGGGAGATTATGACGGGGATGGGAGGCTGGATCTGTTCGTTCCGGGCTACGTTCACTACGATCTGAAGTCGCAGATGAGCGACACCGACGCGCTGCCACTATCGTTCTGCAGCTATCGAGGCGTGCGGACGTACTGCGGTCCGCGCGGGCTGCCGGGTGAGAGCGATCACCTGTTCCACAACAATGGCGATGGCACGTTTACCGACGTCAGCGAAAGGGCGGGAGTTAACGATAAAGCTGGCTACTATGGGCTTTCTTCGGTGTTCATCGATGTGAATGATGATGGCAGGCTCGATCTTCTGGTGGCCAATGACTCGACACCGAACTACCTCTATATCAACAAGGGGGATGGAACGTTCGAGGACCAGAGCTATGCGTCGGGGTATGCGCTGAATAAGGATGGCCGCGAGACTGCATCGATGGGAATCGCAGTAGGAGACTATCGCAACAATGGGCGGATCGACATCTTCAACACGACCTTCTCGGACGACTACAAGGTGCTGTATCGCAATGACGGCGACGCCAACTTTACCGACGTCAGCGATGACACCCACATCGCGGATATAACCATCCCCTTCCTGGGATGGGGCACGGCATTTCTGGACTACGACAACGATGGATGGAAGGACCTGCTGGAGGTGAACGGACATGTGTATCGCGGCGCCGACACCTACAACTGGGGAACGAGTTGGGCGGAGCGGCCGCTGTTGTTCCACAACATTGAGGGCAAGCGGTTGGAGCCGGTCGCGGCAGTGGAGGGCACTGGGCTGGCGGAGGCGATGGCGTCGCGCGGGATGGCTGTGGGTGACCTCTTCAACGATGGGCGCATGGACGCGGTGGTGAACAACATGGACTCGGTGCCGGCGTTGCTGGTGGATGTGGATGCGAACAAGAATCACTGGGTAGCGTTCAAGCTGGTCGGCGGACCCAAGAGTCCGCGGGATGCGATTGGAGCGACGCTGTGGTTGACCGCGAATGGGATGCGGCAGCGCGCGGATGTGTTCTCGGGCGGAAGCTTTGCCTCGACCTCGGACATGCGGCCACACTTCGGGCTGGGCCCAGCGACGAAGGTGGATGCGCTGGAGGTTCACTGGCCCAGCGGTGCGATGGAACAGTTTGCCGTGCCGCAGATCGATCGGATCGTGACCCTTACGGAGGGTCAGGGAAGACCGGTGACGCCCACAAAGCCATGAATACCGGAGGACTGCAGCCGTGTGAATTGCAGTCTGACATACAACTTTGGATTGAGATATTTCCCTATCACTTGGTCTACTGACAACGATGGAATCCGTGCTGTACGCTCGATCATACTTTGCTGAATTAACGGAATATTGTAGAGGATCTGCGATGTCGATTTGCCGGCTCTCCCACGAGCATATCCCACGCATGCTGGCTGGTGCGATTGCGGCTTCCTTCCTGCTGGCGATTCCTGCATCAGCGCAGACCGCCGGAGATGCGGACGGCGCCAACCAGGCACGCACAGCCTACAGCCAGAAGATTGCGAAGGGGTACAGCGTTCACTTCGGTACCGGACATCCCTTTCTGCCGTCGAACATGACGACGGACAATGGTGAGTTCATTGACCCGCAGAGCTATCCGACGGCGGAGTACTGCGGCCACTGCCACAAGGAAGCGCACGCGGAGTGGAGGCAGTCGGCACACTCGAACTCGGTTCGGCCGGTGTGGTATCAGCGCAATGTGAACACGCTGAACGATGAGAAGGGGATCAGTTTTTCGCGGCACTGCGAGGGCTGCCATAATCCGACGGCGGTGGCTGCGGGAGCGCTGACCGATGGGGCTGCGCGCATGCGGCCTTATGATGCGGATGGGATTACGTGCATGGTGTGCCACTCGATCCAGTCGGTGAGCAAGTACGGCACCGGAAGCTATGTGCTGGCTGAGCCGGCGGTGATGCTGGATGCGAATGGCAAGCCAATCCATGGGCAGGTATCAGACGCTGAGATTCTGGCGCATCTGGACCGGCATTCTGCAGCGGTGATGAAACCGTTTTACAAGACGCCGGAGTTCTGCGAGTCGTGCCACAAGGCAGCGCTGCCGGGGATTCTGGATAGTTACAAGTGGCTGCGGGCGTTTGCGGTCTATGACGAGTGGCAGAACTCTGCGTTTTCGCAGCAGTCCCCGCTCCCCTTCTATAAGAAGCCCGTGGTCTCAACCTGCCAGACGTGCCACATGCAGCGCGAAGAGTTGACGGCGCTCTCCGATCCGGGCGCGAAGGATGGGAAGCTGGCATCGCACCGCTGGGCGGCTGCAAATTCGCTGATTCCTGCCTACTATCACTTTGAAGAACAGTCCAGGCGCGTAGCCGCATTTTTGAAGAATGGCGTGGTGAATGTCGATCTCTTTGCCGTGGAACCGGACGCGCCCGCAACGGAGCAGACAAAGCTGATTGCACCTCTGGGGACAGCGCAGTTTTCGCTGAACGCAGGACAGCGCGTTACGGTTTCGGTGGTGATCCAGAACAAGGGTACAGGGCATTCGCTGGTGCCCGAGCAGCGCGACTTCTATGAGGCGTGGGTGGCCTTCACGGTAAAGGATGCAGCCGGCAAGATCATTGCGCGGAGCGGCTACATCGAGCCGAACGGATCGCTGGATCCGGCCGCGCACAGCTTTACGAACCGGCTGATCAACAAGCATGGCCAGTTAAACGATCTGCATCAGGTGTGGGACAACCGCGTGCTTGCTTATAACAACACGATCCAATCTGGACGTTCGCAACTCATCCGATATGCGTTCACTATGCCGCGTACGAGTGGACCGGTGAGTGTGACCGCGGCGGTGCTGTACCGGCGCTTCGACGAGCACTTCATCGACTACGTAATGAAGATGCCGGAGGGCATGCACTATCAACAGCCGATCATTGAGATGGCCAGCACGACGCGGACGTTCAATGTGGGAAGCAATGCGGCGACAAAGCCCATGGAGGATGAAAATCCGGAGTGGATGCGGTGGAACAACTACGGCATCGGGCTCCTAGACGCACAGCAGTATGCGGCCAGTGTGAATGCGTTCGAGCAGGTTGCAAAGCTTCGCCCGGAGTATGCAGACGCACCGACGAATATTGCGATCGCCTATATCCAGTGGGAGAAGTACAACGACGCCGTGCCGTATCTGGAGCGGTCGCTGGCGCTTGCAAAGGACAACGCGCGTGCGCTGTATTATCTTGCGCTGGTGCAACGTAATCAGGGCAGGGTGGATGAAGCGATCGTCAATCTGCAGAAGGTTGAGGCGCAGTTCCCGCGGTCGATCGACGCACACCGCGAGCTGGGCTTCTCCTTTTACCAGGAGCACAAGTATGAGCTGGCGCGCGCCGAGTATGAGAGCGTGCAATCGATCGAACCGGACGATCTGGCGGCGCACTACAATCTGGCGATCGTGTATCGGCGGCTGGGAATGAAGGCTAAAGCCAGCGTTGAGGCGGCCGCGTTTGCTGATGAGAAGGATGATCCGACGGCGAGCACCTTCGCGCTGGAGTACCTGCGCAAGCATCATGAGGCTGCGCAGGAGAGTATTCCGTGGCACGTGCATGACCTGGATGCGCGGAGCGAGAGCGAGCACCGGGCCGCGGCGAACGCGGTTGTAACTATATCTCCCCCTGCGCAGGCGCCACAAGGCGGAGTCGGCGCTTCCGGCGGAAGGTGATGGCAACGATGCGAATGGTTTCAAGAAATTTTGTTGGCTGCATGGTGGCAGTGTTTGCAGTGATGATGTTGAGCATGACGCGGCCAGTGACGCCGGTAGCGGCGAACTCGAAGGCGAAGGAGAGTGGAGCAGCTCTGTTTGCAGCGCGAGGCTGCGCGCATTGTCACGGAGCGGCTGGAGTGGGAGGGGCCAAGGGCCCGGACCTTCAACTGGTACGCAAGCGCATGAACAAGAAGCAGATTCGAGAACAGATTGTGGATGGTGGAAAATCGATGCCGGAGTTTGGAGACGTGCTGACATCACAGGAGATCAGCGACCTGATCGCCTATCTGCGCGCCCGGCGGAAGGTGATCGTGATGGCTCCAAAGCCGCTTTTTGCAGCGCCGCCGCCTGCGGCCGCAAGTTCCGACCTGGATTGACTTGACGGTCGAGGTGGAGATGCAGCATAAGCGTGGCGTGACGTGGGAGATAAAGCTGCCGGGCTGTCCATCGTTGCGGAGGCCATACGCGCCAGACGGCTGATGGCGTTGCAAGCATTACCGAAGCATCCGTATGATGAGGTCTCGATGCGAAAAGTATATTCACCGCTCCACTATGTTGTGACGTTTGTCGTGCTGGGCAGTCTCTGGACTCGGCCCTGCTCCGGTGCGCTGGCACAAGCAGCAGCAGACCTCTCCACAACTTCGTCGAACTCCGCGAAGGTCGGCGTGCTGGATCGGGTGCAGGCTTCGGCGATTCTGCCAGTGTCAGTGTTCTATGCCGGACAGAGCGCTCCGGTGCAGGGTCGGAACTCGGGTGGAATCCGCTTTGATGGGGGCAAGCTGACACTGGTGGCGCTGGTAGATACAGCCGGCTACTCCTCCGGAGTACAGCAGACCTACCAGGGATACCTGCTGACGGAGGTGGCGCTAAAGATCGGCGACAAAACGCTGGCCCCAGGCGCCTATGGCTTCGGTTTTGTAGCGGGCAACCGCATGGTGGTGATGGATCTTGGCGGCAACGAGATTCTGCGCACAGCTACGATTCGTGATGAGCACATGATGCGGCCGACTCCACTACAGATGGAGGCCGATACGTTGGCGCCTGGGCACTATCGTTTGTATCTTGGCCGCACCTACGTCACGCTGTTCGCAGCGCCATAGACCGACCCTGAATGACCCGTCGGGGAAGCGACGAGAGACCAGCGCACATCTACTGCCATCATCCCCATGGCCGCCTCGCGCCAGCAGATTTCGTGCAGCAAGGCTCATTCGCCTACAGTGTAGGGCAGAGCAAACCGGCCGATCTGAAGGATGCTGTGCTCTGACGGCGGCCAGAGCCTGACGGAAACAACGGGCAGTGGCGGCGTCAATGGACGAGCTACCGCGGTCCCGCGTTCGACTCCGGTTTCCGCCTCGTACACATGCACCTGCAGTCCGTCGGCGGTGCGCGTCCATCCAACGGCGTATGCTCCGGCAGGAAGGTCGATGCTGGTGCCCAGGCGCAAGGGGCTTTGAGCAAGAAGGTAGTAGGAGTACTTACCATTGGCTGCGTAACCTGCGGTGATGAGGACGACGGCGGCGATGACCTGCCCGTGAGAGTTGATCACTCCGGTTGCCGATCGCATCTCGGTTTCAATGCGCTCCTTATCGACCGGCGCGCGTACCGGCAGAACAGCTTGCAACTCGGCTGGGGTTGCTGTGCGCCATTCGCGCCGTGACGAAGGATTTTTGTCCTGGCCACACACAGCAAGCGGCAGGAGCAAAAGGATAGCGAGGTAGCGGAAGGGCCGCATCATGTTCATCGGTGACTTACCAGACCACGCTGAATGGCGACAGTTGCAGCATGAGTTCGGTCAGCGACTCCAAGCTTGCCAAGCAGGCTGTTGATGTGGGTCTTCACCGTTGCCTCGGAGATCGAAAGATCGGCTGAGATCTCCTTGTTCGCACGCCCTGCAACGATCCGCTCCAGGACGCTCAGCTCCCTTGCCGTCAGCTCCTGCCCGCTCAAACGCTCCGCCAGCTTCTCTGCAACGAACGAAGGAATGTGCAGTTTGCCACTATGCACAGCGTGGATGGTGGTTAGCAATTCTTCCAGCGGCATGCCCTTCAGCAGATAGGCTCGGGCGCCGGCTTGCAGCGCACGGTAGATATCCTCGTCGCCATCAAATGTGGTGAGCACGATGAATCGGGCCTGCGGAAAGTCGGTCCGAATTTGGCGGATGGTATCCGCTCCGCCCAGCTTCGGTAGTTGCAGGTCGATGAGGGTGATATCGGGTTGCACGGCGCGGAAGGCATCGATAGCTTCCAGGCCATCGCCTACGGACGCTACGACTTCCAGATCGTCCGTGGTGGAAAGCAAAGCGACCAGGCCCTGTCGAACGACCTGGTGATCCTCTACGAGCATGATGCGAATTTGGTCTGCCATCTTTACCTCGTCTCGTGCTCAACCGGCACGCGCAACGTCACTCTGGTTCCCTTTCCAGGCTGACTCGTCAGTTCGAGTGTGCCGTCGATCGCCGCGGCGCGCTCCTTCATTCCCAGCAGTCCATAGTGGCCCGCTTTGCTATAGCCTTCATCCACAACGAAACCTACACCGTTATCCTCGACCGTGAGCATCAGCATATCACTGGAGTAGTGCAGTTCAACCGACATTGCAGTCGCCTTGGCGTGACGCAGGACATTGGTCAGCGCCTCCTGCGCAATGCGCAGAATCTCTCGCTCCACCCGCTGCTCAACCGGCCGATACGCGCCGCCCACATGCAACTTCGGAGCGATAGCGTTGAACGTATCCTGTTGCACGATCCTGGCCAGCCGGTTCGGCAGGATATCCTGCGAGTTGTTCGCGCGCAGCTCCCAGATGCTGCGCCGTGCCTCCTCCAGAC
>DAIDKF010000002.1:117671-153208 GCA_027450185.1 Granulicella sp.
TCTGGCCAGCCGGTTCGGCAGGATATCCTGCGAGTTGTTCGCGCGCAGCTCCCAGATGCTGCGCCGTGCCTCCTCCAGACCTTCGGTCACCAACTGGCGGGTTCGCTTGACCTGAGCGCTGGCCAGTTCTACTTTCCCGCGATTCAAGTACTCGGTGATGAGGTCAAGCTGCAGCGAGGCCCCCACAAAATCCTGCGTCAGCGTGTCGTGAATCTCGCGAGCCATGCGATTCCGCTCCGCCAGTACCGCGTCGAACTGCCCCTTCAATCGCCTGAGCCGCAGCAGGTACATCCCAGCCAGCAAGGCCAGTACGCCCAGCAGGCAAGACAGAAGGAACCACCACTGGCGATAGATCGGCGGGATGATACGAAAGCGCACCTCCGCGCCGACGCTGTTCCATACGCCGTCGTTGTTCATCGCCTGCACGTGAAAGAGATAGGAGCCAGGCGTCAGGTTCGTATAGGTCGCTGAACGCCGATTGCCCGCGTCGGTCCAATGCTTGTCGAAGCCCTCCAGGCGAAAGCGATAGCGCACCTCCGACGGCGCCATGAAGCTGAGCCCCGCATACTCCATCGTGAAGCGCGCGTGGCCAAACGGAAGATCGATCGATGCCGGACCGAGGGGCTCAGAGATGTCATCCACCAGAAATCGTTGCAGCACCACCGGAGGCGCAACTGTATTCGACGGCAGATGCTCGGTATCCACAATCGCCACGCCGCCACGCGTGGGGAACCAGAGTTCTCCGTTATCCGCCAGCCATCCGGTAGAGGGTTCGCCGGCTACAACTTCGTCGTTGGGCAGTCCGTCGGCTAGACCGTAGCGAGTCATCGCACCATCCGGCAATGTGCAGGGCGTCTTCCCCACGCATGCGCGCAACGCCTTTAACGCGATGCGGCGAATACCCCGATCCATCCGCAACCAAAGATATCCCAACCGATCCGCAGTCATCCCCTCGATATTGCCATCGTGTTCTCCGGCCAAAGGAGAAGCCCCGACAGGGACCAGTCGTACGCCGTCATAGAAGCTCAGTCCCCCGTTGTGGGTGGCCACCCAAAGCTGGCCCGCGCGATCCTGTGCGATGGACGTCACAATGGTTGCGCCCAGCCCGTCGCGCGTTGTAAAGTTGCGAAGTTTTCCATCGCTGCGCACCTCGGACAGGCCTCCGGATGTAGCCGCCCAAAGCTCTCCGGATTGCAGCAGCAGCGACCCGATCATGTCGCCTCCCAACCCATCCGCGCTGGTCAGGGTGTTGATCCTGAACTGCCTCCCAACCTCCCGCAGATGCGCCAGGCCCTGCCGCGTGCCCACCCACACAGACCCATCGGGGTCCACGGCCAGCGCTCGAATATCATCGTCCGGAAGCCCATCGGCCGAGGTAATATGCCGCACGGCGTTGTCGCGGCCAATGTAGTTGAGGCCATCGGGCGTGCCCACCCAGAGGCCGCCCTTCGCACCCGCCGCAAGGCTCAGAATGACGGCGCTGGTGAGCTTGTTTTCAGGCACCGGAGCGTCCATCTCCCCGCCGCGGACGCGACGCAGACCGTTATCACGCGTGCCCAGCCAGATGGCGCCATCGGTGGTCTCGACCGCACTCGTCACCGCCTTGTCGGCCAGCGCAGGCTCGCTGCGGAATGGCAGCCGCCGCAGCACATGCAGGCCGGATGTCTCGGTGCCAATCCAGTGATCTCCCTCCACATCCTCCTCGATCGAAAGCACGGAGTTGCCGCTCAGCAAGGCCACAGGCGTCGCTGCTGGCCTCTCCCTGTTCAGCACAAACAGCCCACTGTTCAACCCCACCCACGCCAATCCCTCACGGTCCACAAACACTGTCTGGATGCGGCCCATCGGCAGTTCATGCCCCACGCTCCAAGTGCGCTGCGCACCGGCTGCGTTCACAGACACCGTCGCCGGGGAGAACCTCCACAGCGACGCAACCGCGGACATCCCCGAGCGGTCGCGGCTGAGGTCTTCAGGCGCGCCTGCAAGGGTCTCAAAACCTCGCTGCTTCCGCACCGCCCACCCTGCCGCTGTCCCCACCGCCAACGCACCATCCCTGCGTACCGTCAGCGATTCGATGGACGAAGACCCCAGCCCATCTTCCATGCCGTATCGGCGGAATCGTCCCTGCTGCATCCGTAGAAGGCCATCCGCCGTACCCAGCCAGAGACCATCGTGATTCCAGGCGAGACAGCAGACATCGTCGCTGCGAAAGGCGGGCTCCGTCCCTCGGCTGAAGACCCGGAATGCGAGCCCATCGAACCGCGCCAATCCTCCCTCTGTAGCAATCCAAAGATAGCCGTCCGGCGTTTGCACGATGCTGTGCACGCTGCTTTGCGGAAGCCCTTCCTCGGTGGACCACACCTGCTGGCTGAGGTAGCGCAGGTTCTGCGCCGGGCTCTGACCGCCGCCAAGCGATAGCACTACGCAGACTGCAGCCAGCCTGCCGACCCACTCGCGCCGTGTGAACCATGTTTGCATTCTCCACTCCAGCATGGGGCCGTGCGCGACGTTTGTCCACATTCGAAGGCCGCCTCCGTATCAGCACAGAGACAGAGAACGAAAATCATCCTTTTGATGGATATGCGGTTGAAGTGTTCAGCCTTTAGATTGATTGGAACACGATCGATACGTTGATTCTCCCGAGGCAGGACAGCTCATGTCAGGCCTTACCACGCAACGCTACAGCAAACGTTTACGTCGTCTTGCGTGATTCATCTATATCGATATAAGGGACAATGCATGAATCTTAGGAACTTTCTGAACTCTATCGTAGGGATACCTCTGGCCACGGTGTTCTTTGCGGGTGGCCTCGCATGGGCACAGACATCCTCTGCTGCTGCTCCGGCAACCACCGCTCCTGCAGCCGGTTCGCCGATAAGCTTCAATATCTACGAGCGCAATCGCACCGATGCGTATAACTGGTACGCAGACCCTCCCTACACCACTACCTACCCGTTCGTGGAGCAGTTACTCCGGGTCAGCGTAGCGCAGCAGATTCGGCGCTTCGACTGGCTGCTCGAACTCGCCTCGAACGATAGCTTCGATCTGCCAACCACGGCGGCCTCTACTGTCGCCGCGCAAGGTGCGCTAGGCCTGGGCGGAAACTACTATACCGCAAACGCCAACACCACGCCTGCTGCTGTCGCGCTGAGGCAGGGGTACATTCGTGCCCGCGCAGCGGGCCCGGACACCAGCCTGCGGCTCGGCCGCTTCGAGTTCTTTGATGGACTGGAGACTCACCCCAAGGATTCCACCCTTGCATGGTTGCAGGATAACCGCGTCGCGCAGCGGCTCATCGGAAACTTCGGGTTCTCCACCGGCCAGCGCAGCTTCGATGGCATCGACGGCCACTACGGCAAAGGTTCATGGGACATAACGGCAATGGCTGGACGCGCTACGCAAGGTGTCTTCAACATGAACTCCAACCCGGAGATCAATGTTGACCTGCAGTACCTCGCCTACAGCAAATATCAATTCAGCCATCGCATGTTGTGGAGGGCGTTTGCCATCGACTATCACGATGGGAGAACCGGCATCGTCAAGACCGACAACCGGCCGCTGGCCATCCGCCAGGCCGACCATAAGAACATCCGTGTGGGCAGTTATGGCGCGGACATGCTCTCGTCCACGCCCGCAGGCTCGGGCGAGTTCGATGTTGTCTTGTGGGGGGTGCTGCAGAACGGCAACTGGGGAGCTCTTACGCAGCATGCAGGTGCGTTCGCCGCCGAGGCTGGCTACCGGCTAACATCGCTGGCCAGCAAGCCCTGGCTGCGCGCCGGCTACTTCCGCAGCACCGGCGACAACCATCCTGCCGACTCCGTGAACAACACCTTCTTCCAGATTCTCCCCACCGCGCGTGCCTACGCCCGCTTCCCGTTCTATAACCTGATGAACAACAAGGATGAATTTGCGGAGATCGTCGATACACCGGGGAAAAGACTCACGCTGCGTTCGGACCTCCATTTCCTGCAGTTAACCTCGAGCTCAGATCTCTGGTATCAGGGCGGCGGAGCCTACGATAATCTTGTCTTCGGCTATGCCGGGCGTCCGGCGGGCGGAAGCAACAGCCTGGCGACCGTTTTCGACATAAGCTCTGACTATCAACTCACCCGAACGCTCGCGCTGAACCTCTATTACGCTCATGCCGCGGGCAAGTCTGTGGTAGCCGCCGACTATCCAGCCGGTTCTGCCGCTAACTTCGGTTACCTTGAGCTTCTTTATAAGTGGGGAACGGGGGCGGCTCGCAAGTAGCCGCCTTCTACCCAACCCTACGGAGGGGGGAGACGCGCGGGCCTCCTGAATCGAACTGCCCGAACCGGAGCATGTATGCGCGAGCCACAGAACACACAGGCATCCAGAGCAGCATAACCGGACTCCATCTCTTCCCCGCGCATAACCCAATCAGAACCCTTGCCACGTCAACGCCGCAGAGTGGTCCATCTGCCACCTGGACGCAGCCGTTCGTCCAATTGATGCGCTAAAATCTGCTAGCGAGACTTGATATTGGCTACGTCCTCCCGCATGCAGGTGTTGTCTCCCGTCGACTTTGTGAAGATCCTTCGCCCCATCCTCGTAGCACCCTGCTTATGCTTCGCCGGCGCTGCGCTGTGGGCGCAAACCGCAGCTAAGCCGGCCCCTGCAAATAGTGCTGTTTCAACTCCACCGCCAATCGTGTTTGAGAATGTGCTCAAGCAGTCGAAGATACGTTTCGAACTCAAGAACAGCATCAGTCCGAACCGCTATTCCATTGAGACCATGACCGGCGGAGTGGCGTTGTTTGACTACGACAATGATGGGCTGCTCGACATCTTTTTTACCAACGGTGCGGCGATCCCCTCGCTGGAGAAGACGGATTCCAGCTTCTCGAACCGCTTGTTCCATAACAACGGAGATGGTACGTTCACCGACGTCACGGAGAAGGCTGGGCTGGCCGGCATTGGCTACTCGATGGGCGTCGCCGCAGGGGACTATGACAACGATGGATACGTCGATCTTTACGTCACCGGCGTCAATCATAATCAGCTCTTCCACAATAACGGGAACGGCACGTTTACCGATGTGACAGCGAAGGCCGGAGTTACCGGCATCGTTCCGGGGATCGGTAAAGCATGGGCGGTGACCGCTGGATGGTTCGACTACAACAACGATGGATTACTCGATCTGCTGGTGGTCAACTATCTGGATTACGACATTAAAACCGCATCGCTTTGCAGCGAGCAGAAGCTTCCCACCTATTGCTCGCCGAACGATTTTCAGGGTGCGCCCAACATCCTGTACCGCAATAACGGCGATGGCACCTTCACCGACGTCTCCGCCTCTTCACACATCGGGCAGTATATTGGCAAAGGAATGGGCGTCGCCTTCGCCGACTACGATGGGGATGGCTTCACCGATATCTTCGTCTCGAACGACACCTATCCCAATCTCCTTCTGCATAACAATGGGGATGGCACCTTTACCGATCAGGCGACCGACGCCGGAGTAGCCTACAACGAGATGGGAAAGACCGTTGCAGGAATGGGCGCAGACTTCCGGGATATCAATAACGATGGCCTTCCCGACATCTTCCATACCGCGATGTTCGGGGACTCATTCCCGCTCTACGAGAATATGGGAAAGGGCCAGTTCAGTGACGTCACCGGCGTATCGGGACTTACGGCTGAAACCGGCAGCCTCACCGCGTGGGGAACGGGCGCGTTTGACTTTGACAACGACGGACTCAAAGATCTTTTCACTGCGAACTCCGCGATTCTGGACAACTCATTGGAGATTGAGCACCGGCCATTCCCTTTGCCCAATACGGTTTTCCGCAATGTCGGAAGTTTCAAATTCAAGAATGTCAGCAGCACCGCCGGTCCAGGCTTTGATGTCGCCGCAGCTCACCGTGGCGCTGCGTTTGGCGATTTGAACAACGACGGCAAGGTGGACGTAGTCGTGACCGTCCTCAATGGGCCACCCGAGATTCTGATGAACCGGACCGCGAATCACAATCACTGGATCATTCTGAACCTTGTGGGCGTCAGAGATAATCGCGATGGATTGGGAACCAGGGTGAAGATCACTACGGCCCATGGTAGCCAATACAACGAGGCTACGACTGCTCTCAGCTACAACTCATCCAGTGATAAGCGCGTTCACTTTGGGCTGGGAGAAGACACAGTGGTCGATCGCATTGAACTGTCGTGGCCCACGGGCATCCAACAGGTGCTGACCCACGTGAAAGCCGATCAGGTCCTGACGATCAAAGAGGCTTCGACGAATCCCGGTTCATTTGTCACAAGCAAGTAGCCCTCAGGAAGGCTGCTTGCGCTGTAGCCTGTCAGCAAGGTCCTGTTGTTGGTTGCGGTTCAGCAGATCAAGCACCCCCTGCACCACTTCAGGCTGATTCTTCGAATAGGCGATTGCCAACTCCGCGGTGAGATCTGCCTCTTTCACTTTACTCAGGTGAAAGTAGGAATCGCACAACATGTACAACAGCGAAGGAGCCATCGTCTTGGACTTCGAGAGCAGATCCGCTGCATCGGACCACCGTCTCTGGCGGTAACGCACCTCCCCCATCTCCGCCAGTGCGGATAGGTCGTTGGGGTGTAGGCTCAACTCGGCTTTGAATTCGCTCTCTGCCTTGTCAAGATCATCCCGCTGCAGCGCAAGCATCCCGAGCGAGGTGTGCGCACCGCTTACCTTTGGAGCCACCGCCAAAGCCTTGTCGAGGCATCGCTCCGCATCTTTCGGTCGATCCATGAAGATATAAAGAGTTCCCACTAACACGTACGATCCGGCTGGTGTTGCGAAGGGTCCTTTGGATTTATCTCGAAATAGTTGCAGCGCCTGCGGCTCCTTATCTTCGGCCAGTAACTGCCGTGCCTGATTCCAGATGATCTTCTCCTGATCGGTGTCGGCTGCAACGGCGGAGGACGAGACCTCTTCGAGCATCGTGCGGTGTAACTCTGCCTCATACTGCGCGTCTGCCGTCCTTCCCAGACCCATATAAGCTCGCGAAAGATAGAAGTGCGCAAGAATCTGGGTAGGATCCTGCTGCAGTAACTGCTCAAGCAAATCCACAGCCTGCTGGTAGTTCTTCAGTTCCAGTTCACACTCTCCCAGCCCGAGCAGCGAAGGAGCGTCTCCACTCTTCACCTCAAGGATTGCGCGAAAGATGGGCTCGGCATCCTGCCACTTTCCTAACTTCACATCGACCGCGGCAAGCAGAGCCTGCGCTGTAAGGTCATTCGGCCTGCGCTCGGCGGCCTGCGTAGAATACGCAAGCGCATGATCCATATCCATGCTTCTGTAACTCGCTACGCCTAGATCGAAATCGATTCGATCCAGCGAAGGATCCGATTGCTGCGCTTTGAGCAGCCAATGCAGCGCTGCCTGGTTATCGCCAGAGCTGCAAAGCAGTTCACCATATTTCTGCCACACAGAAGCATTGTTCGGATCCACCTTCAGGCACTCCTGAATGCTCTTCAGCGCAAGCTCGTTGTCGCCGTTCAGGTGGTAGGCCTGGGCCAGATAGTAAAGCGTATCGCGGTCCCTCGGTGCATACTTCAGGCCACGCACAAACAGTCCGATCGCTGCGGCATCATGACCAGTCTGAAGTTGATAGATGCCAACCTTGAGCAGCAGCTCCGGATCAGTGGGTGCAAGCTTCAGTGCCGCCTGATAGGACGCTGCTGCTTCCGCACCGTGCCCCATATCTTCCAGCAGCGCACCTTGAAATTTCAGTGCTGGCTCGAAGCTCTGATGCCGCTCGAGTATCTCTTGCGTCAGAGCCAGGGCCCTCCCTTCGTCGCCATGCTCCGCGATCGCAATGGCCTGATGCAACTGCGACGTCAGTGTCTGGTTATCCGTTGGAGCGGTTCTCTGCGCGTGAATCGCTGCGAGGATGACGACGAACCCCACAGAGAGCACCAGCGATCGACAAGTCAATCCACCGTACACTGGCCTGCGCAAGGAGACAGGGGTTTGCTCCGGCCAGGGGTTGACCGCCGCGACTGCGGTTTCGCGCTTGCTCATAACCCCTCCTCCTCAACATAGACTACTGCGCCAGCGGTACGTGTGATTGCGCACCTTGCAACGTCGGAGGTCAATGAGGTCCATGCGAACACCTCATCGCAGAAGCTCGAAGGACGCGTGGTCTGTAGCATTCTCATCGTCGCCTACCCAAAGGTCGAAGGTGCCGGGCTCCATGCCCCAGTGATGCGTTTCAGGGCTCCAGAAGCCTAGATCTTTGGTATCGAGTGAGAGAGTGACGGTGCGGGACTCGTGCGCTTCCAGAGAGATGCGGAGAAAGCCCTTGAGCTCACGAACCGGGCGTGAGGCGCTGCCGGCACGCTGGTGGGTATAGAGCTCCACAACCTCATCACCGGCGCGATCGCTGGTGTTGCGGACGTTGACGGAGACGGAGAGCGTTGCGCCGGCGCGAACAGACGGCTGAGCAATGCGCAGGTTGTCGATGGTGAAGGTGGAGTAGCTGAGGCCGTAGCCGAAGGGATACAGTGGTGCGCTGGAGCTGTCCCAGTAGCGGGTGTTGGGGGCTTCCGGGATCTGTGTAAGATTGCGCGCGTAGTTGATGGGAATCTGACCGACGCTGCGAGGCCACGCTACGGTGAGTTTGCCGCCGGGGTTGGAGTCGCCGGAGAGCAGATCAGCGATCGCGTTGCCACCTTCGGTGCCGGGATACCAGGCTTCAAGGATAGCGGGGACGTGCTCGGAGGCCCAGGTGATGTTGAGAGGTCGGCCATTCAACAGGACCAGCACGATAGGTTTGCCGGTAGCAACGGCGGCCTCGAGAAGTTGTTCCTGCTTGCCAGGCAGGTCGAGGCTTGATCGCGA
Organism: Granulicella sp.; assembly: GCA_027450185.1. Taxonomy (GTDB): domain Bacteria; phylum Acidobacteriota; class Terriglobia; order Terriglobales; family Acidobacteriaceae; genus Granulicella. The sequence continues at coordinate 126,507 of DAIDKF010000002.1, forward strand.
GGCACGCTCTCCGCTCATACTCTGCAACTCCCCGAGGACGAGGACGGCTACGTCGGACTGCTGGATGAGGTCGATGGCATGATGGAACTCTGCGTCGCGTTCGGCCTCGGTCTTCAACGTGGGCTTGGGACTGGAGAACTGGTTGTCGAAGATCGAGGGCTGCTCACGCTCAATCTCGACGCCCTTCGTGTAGAGAATGTTTGCGGTTGAGCCGAAGCGCCGCCGCATGCCTTCAAGAACGGTGACGGAGTCTGCGGGATGACCGGCCAGGGACCACGAACCCATGATGTCAGCCTTGGAGTCTGCCAGCGCGCCGATGACCGCGATAGTCTTGTACCTGTCGCCGAGGGGAAGAAGATTCCCCTGATCGCGGAGAAGCACAGCAGTCTTTGTCGCAATCGTGCGCTCGGTCCTGCGCTGCTCGGGCGTTACCATATGGGCCGCGGCTTGAGACGCATCGATGTATGGGTTCTTGAAGAGGCCTAGCTTGTACTTGGCGACCAGAATGTCCCGAACCGCTGTATTGATCGTGGCCTCCGAGACGAGTCCCTTGCGGACCGCATCGGCGAGCGTATCGCGGAACGTGAAGCTGGACATCTCCATATCCACGCCTGCGTTGACGGCGCGGGCGGCAGCGTCTTCTTCGTCCCTGGCAAAGCCATGCGTGGTGAGGCTCTTTACGGCTGCCCAGTCGCTGACCACCATGCCATCAAACTTCCAGTCGTCGCGAAGCACGTCATGAAGCAGGTAGTGGTTACCCGCTGCGGGGACACCATTGAGATCCATGTAGGCGCTCATGATCGAACCTGCGCCCGCTTCAAGCGCCGCGTGGAAAGGAGGGAAGTAGACGTTCCAGAGCTGCTCGTCCGAGATGTTGGACTCTTCGTAATCGCGCCCGCCAAGGGCTGCGCCATAGCCGGCGAAGTGCTTCACGCAGGCCATAATGTGGTCGGGTGCGCCGAGGTAGCTGCCCTGGAAGCCTTTCACCTGCGCCGCGGCCATGCGGGAGCCGAGAAAGGGATCTTCGCCTGCGCCTTCCATGATGCGTCCCCAGCGCGGGTCGCGAGCGATGTCGACCATCGGAGCAAAGGTCCACTGGATGCCGGTGTAGCGAGCTTCGCGGGCAGCCATGGATTGCGCCAGCTCCACCACGTCGGGGTTCCAGCTCGAGGCGAGCGCGAGCGGGATCGGATAGATGGTGCGGAAGCCGTGTATGACGTCAAATCCGAAGAGTAGAGGAATGTGCAGCCGGCTCTGCTCCACCGCAATGTGCTGGAGATGGTTGATCTGCGCGGCGTCGGTGATGAAGAGAAAGGATCCTACGGAGCCATCGCGCGCCATCTCGTCGGCCGGACGAACAGGCTTGGAGTTGAGGGGAACCTGAGTCATCTGACCAATTTTTTCCGCGAGCGTCATCTTGCTGATCAGCTTGTCGGCGAAGACATCTGCCTCTTCGTCGGAGTTGGAGCGTGCAATGGGCTGGGTAACCTGGTGAGCGGATACCGGGTGGTTCGAAGCTGAGATGCCGCGTGCGGCAAGGACGGCGAGCAGGGAGATAGCAGATACGATCAGCAAGTTTGGGAGGGACAGTGCCCGCATCGTAAGACTCCGGCAATCAGATATTCCATCCGTCGTGTCCTTGCAGGCAAAGACAGCCGCACAAACGCCGTGCAGTGTTGCGACCAATAGAGTATCGATTTTAGACAAACGTTTGTTTCTGTGTCTATACAGAATGAATTGATCCTGTAAGTTGACTGCTCCGGCGCTGTCCGCTGCGCCGCACGACAGCTAAATTCCAGCCAATGCTCGTGAAGGCCATCTCCTAGTTGCTATGCTGATACGAGGCACATTCGACCGTATGCGAAACGTTCAAGGCACCGATCCGGCCGGCAAGGCAAAGGTAGGTCATGCTCGAAGGGTGAGCTTGAAGGACTTAGCTGCGCATCTAAACTTAAGTCCTTCCACGATATCGTTTGTGCTGAATGACACACCGGGTCGATCCATCCCCGAACCAACGCGCGAGCGGATTCGAGCCGCGGCGATCGAGTTCAATTACAAACCCAACATGATTGCCAGGTCCCTGCTGGGAAAGCCTATGAGGAGTATCGGAATTCTACTGCCGGTACTGGGGGAGGGCTACCATTCGCAAGTCCTGTCGGGCATAGGCGACCTGCTGATGGAAGAGGGATACTTCTACTTCACAGTGCATCATCGGCATAAGGAGAGCCTGATCAAGGAGTATCCTGCGCTGCTACAGGCCAGAGGTGTGGACGGGATTCTGGCCATTGATACCAAGCTAACGAGTGCGTTGCCGTTGCCGACGGTATTGATCGCCGGGCATACGACGTTGCCCGAGGTTACGAACGTTGTGTTGGACCATGAACTTGCCGCACGGCTGGCGTTGCAACACCTGTATGACCTTGGGCACCGCAAGATTGTATATATGAAGGGCCAGACAGTGAGTACGGATACGGAGCTACGCTGGTCCGCGACGATGAAGGCCGCACGGGAGCTTGGGCTTACGGTTGATGCCCAGTTGACGATTCAATTGGCAAAGGATTCAACTTCGCCAGAGATCAGTTATCCGGTCATTGATGATCTGCTTGAGAGACGGCAGAAGTTCACTGCGATCCTATCCTTCAACGATATTGCGGCGATGGGAAGTATACGTGCGCTGCATGATTATGGATTGCAGGTGCCGCGTGATGTTTCGATCGTAGGCTTCGATGATATCCAGGCTGCGTCGTATCATGTGCCGAGTTTGACGACGATTCGGCAGCCGTTGAAGCTGATGGGAAGTACCGCGGCGGCGGCCCTGCTGCGGCGCTTGGAGCATGAGGCACTGCCGCAGTTTATTACCGTAGAGCCGGAACTCATTGTTCGCGAGTCGACTGCTCGACTGGTGTCTCGGCATAAAGCTCGCGCGCGGTAGGTATGCAATTCTGGTGACCACCACGGGGACGGCCGTGCCGCCCTGCTTGCCGGAGCAGCGGATACAACGAGAGTACCGTTCTGCTTGAGCGAGTAGAAGCGATCGGGCTGGATGTTGACGAAGGTTTGCGTGCCGCCGTTGGGCCACATCACCTCAACCTTGTCGATGATGCGTGCGCTGCCGATGCCGAAGTGCAGGTGTAAGTCGTCCTGGGAGAGATAACTGCCGCCGCTGCGAATCTCCTTGAGTTGCTGGAGATTGCCGGTGGTAATGCGGATGCGTGCGTTGAGGGCAAGACGGTTTCTGGGGCTTCCTTCCAGCGCGAAGCTGACCCACTGATGGGAAGGGTTCGGTTTGGATGCGAGGATCATGGGGGCGCCAACCAGATTTTCGACGACCAGATCCATGGCGCCGTTGTGGAAGAGGTCGCCGATGGCCAGGCCTCGACTGACCTGCGGGATGCGGACGCTGCTGCCGGTCTCGGCTCCCATCTCGCGAAAGGTTCCGTTCTGCTGATTCATGTAGATGAGCTTAGGCTCGCGGTACGCTGTACCGGCCTTGACGTCGTCGACCTGCGGATAGACGTGGCCGTTAACGATGACGAGATCCTGCCAGCCGGAGTTATCAAGATCGACGAAGGCATCGCCCCAACCGACGTAAGGAACGCTGGGCTGGGCGATGCCGGCCTCGTGTGACACGTCAGAGAAATTGAGATGGCCGTCATTGCGGTACAGTGTGGCGTACTCGTCGCTGAAGTGCGAAATAGCGATGCTCATGCGGCCAAGATTCAGGTAGTCGCCGACGGCAACGCCCATGTTCGCCTGCTCAAGGCCCTCGTCGCTGACGGCAACTCCGCTGTCGAGTGCTACGTCGTTGAAGTGGCCGGCTCCATCATTCCGATACAGATAGTTGGGCTCGCCATCGTTGGCAACCACGAGATCGAGTTTTCCATTGTTCTCGAGATCTGACCATACGGCGCCCAGGCCGAAGTAGTTATTGGAGTCTTCGACGCCGGCCGCTTTGGAGACATCCGTGAAGGTGCCATTGCCGTTGTTGTGGTACAGCGAGTCTGGCGAGCCTTTGAGACCCCGCGGACCGCACTGCACCGCTACGTGGTGGTACTGGCAGGTGACCTCCGACCCGAACTTCGGAAGATCGTTCATATCAAAATCGACGTAGTGAGGAACGAAGAGATCAGAGTTGCCATCGCCGTCGTAATCACCAAAGGTGACGCCTGTGGCCCATCCTTTGTCGACGTCGAGCCCGGCCGCCTTGGTAACGTCGGTGAAGGTGCCGTCGCCGTTGTTACGATACAGTACGACCCCGCCAAAGCAGCTCACAATGAGATCAGGAAGTCCGTCGTTGTTAAAATCACCAACGGCCGCACCCATGGCCCAGCAGGGATAGCCGACGCCTGCTTTGTCGGTAACGTCGGTAAACGTGCCGTCGTGATTGTTGTGGTACAGAGCGCTGCGCGCCTTTTTGCCGGCGAGCGCCATGGCGACGCTGGGGGCATTGGTGAAGTAGATGTCGGGCCAGCCATCGCCGTCATAGTCAATCAGCGCAACGCCCCCGCTCATGGACTCCACAATATATCGCTGGTCAAGGCTGGATAGATGCTCGAAGTGGACGTGGGTTGATGCAGTGATGTCGACGAGCTGGGGAACTTCAATCGGCTGTGCGGAAGGTGCAGACTTGGTTTGCGAAGCCTGACCGCGAGCGCTTGTATACAAGCAGAAGAAGGCTCCTGAAAGGATGCACACAGAGCAGACAACGGAGTGCAACCTATTCGGTAGGCGCCAGGCTGAGCACGCAGAACGCAGGAAACGATTCACTGGATGCCCTCTATTTCCCTGGGCTCTGAGATGGAGAATCGCGGGTTTGATAGATGATCGTCAGCTTCTCGTGCATCGTCTTGTATTTTGAGTACGCATCGAGTTCGCGTTTGACGTCCTCTGGACGGTGGAGTTTGCGGTAGACGGCACTCAGACGATAGTGCGCGAGGTAGTTCGAGGGATCCGCAGCGATAACCTGCTCCAGCAAGGGAGCGGCGGCGGAAGCATCCCCCTTTTCACTGAGGACGTTGGCCATGCCGATCTTTGCGTCCGCAGAGTTGGGTTGAAGTTTGAGCGCCTGCTGGTAGTCTTTTTGCGCTGCACCAAGGTCTCCGTTCTCCACTTCGATATCGCCCAGGCGGCTTGCAGCCTTGGCGTCCCCTGGGTCAGTAAGGACGGCGAGCCTGTACTGCTGCTCGGCCTCGTCGCGGAGACGCTGATCGTCGGATGCGTGCAGGGCCTCCGCCAGTTCGAAGTGAATACCGGGAAGATTGGGATCGAGAGCCAGTGCTTCGCGAAGATTCTTGATGGTGCCTTGAAGGTCGTGTGTCCGCTGCAACTCATGCGCGATGGCTTGATGCAGTTGCGCCGACTCCGGTGCCGCAAGGGAGAGACTGAGCAGATCCTGGCTCATCATCTGCGCGTGAATACGATATGCGGCATACAGCAGAGTTGGGTCTGTAGGCTTGACGCGCAAGAGTTGAGAGATGAGATCAGAAGCTTTGTCCAGATCTTCGGTAGCCGTGTAACTCTCGATGAGTTGAAGTCCAACATCGATTTTGAGTTTCGGGTCTTCGATGTGGGGAAAGGCCGATTCGAGGTCAAGGCGGCCCTGGTGATCGTCACCTGTTCTGCGTTCGGCAATGCCCAGCAATGATTGAATCTTCCAGAGATCAGGCTTCATCTGGATGGCTGTTCGTAGTTGTGGCAGCGCCTCGCTAAATTCTCCCTGGAAGAACAAGAGGACGCCCAGATTCGCGCGTGCGTCGAGATTCTTCGGATCAAGCAACACGACTGCCTGCAGCTCTGGGATTGCCTGCGCGGGCTTGCGTTCACTCAAATACTGCTTGGCCAGCCCCTCATGATGAGCAAGTTCGGCTTGTCTCGATGAGGCGGATTGTCCCTGGCCGAGAGCAGGAAGAACGAAGAGCGCGAACGCGAAATAGCCGGGCTTGCTGAGGCGCATGTCACCTTGAATCATACTGATTTCTGAGTGGGCTTAAAGAGCGAAGGGACAACCGTAGGTCGTCCCTTCGGATTGAGAGGATCGGTTTAGAACTGGAGCCGCGCGCCTAACTGAATGGTGCGTGGTCCGCCCTGAATGCTGCCGTTGATCTGCTCGCCAGAGAATGCATTTTCTGGGTACGCTTGTCCCGGCTGTAGATTGCCGGTTGGGAGGTTGGTCTGAGGGAAGCCGAAGTTGGCATGGTTGAAGGCGTTGGTCGCATCGGCGCGGATCTGAAGTTTGACGGTTTTGTAGATGTCAAAGATCTTGCCCGCCGAGATGTTGACCAGCTCGATGCCAGGCCCGTAGAGACTGTTCCTTCTCACGTTTCCAAAGGTTCCATTGGCTGGCAGCGTGAACGCGGCTGGGTTATACCACTCCTGGATCGTACGTCCATTTCTGGGCCGCACCGGTATACCCGAATAGTTCGGGAACACCGAGCCAGCCTGGGCATAACTGGTAGCGCTCGTGGTCACGGTGAACGGCTGACCGCTGGTGAGTTGAATGGTGCTGGAGAGTTGATAGCCGCCAACCAATTCGTCGAGCAGATGATTATTGTTCAGGAATCTTCTTCCCCTGCCAAAGGGCAGTTCATAGACCACATTACCCTTGAAGGCATTGCGGACATCGAAGTTCGAATTGCTGTAATTGGCTCCAGGATTATTTGCAATCTGGTAGGGTTGCGCACCGGCACGGCCGCCCCATCCCGAAGAGTCCGCATCATCGAGGAAGTGAGACCAGGTGTAGTTGAAGTTGAACTCCAGGCCGGCTGAGAGGCGTCGCTGAACCGTCACCTGCAGCGAGTTGTAGTTGGAGATTGCATTGTTGGTGCTGCCGCCGATGCCCTGATAATTGGGATAGGGACGGAAGGATATATCGTTCGGAGATAAGTCAGCCTGGGGAATCTGGTTCAGGTCGGTTGGGAAGTTCAGATTGAACCCGTGGCTTGCCACATAGGCCACTTCAAACTCCATGTTGGGTCCAATCTCATTTTGCGTCGACAGGTTCCACTGGTAGATCTCAGGATCGGGCGTATGGTACTGCGTGTAGGTGACGCCTTGACCATTGAAACGTGTTGGGCTGGTGGAGGCCGGCGTGTACGGTAGAGGTGCGCCGGTCTGGAAGTCCGTACCCGTACCACCAAGAATGGTGATAGGTTGAATGCCATTGGTCTGGTCGGCGATGCTGCCGGAGCTGCTGATAGCTGCTCCCATACCGCCGCCGTAGGTATCAAGGCTGAGGTTATAGGCATAGACTCCGAAGCCGCCGCGAATGGTCATTCTGGGGTTAGGAAGATACGAGAACCCGAACCGCGGGAGAATGGTCGTGAAGGTTGTATCTTCCAGCGCGCCGCGTCCATTGGCCTTGGTGACGCCGTACCAGTAGGCCCCGAGGGTGTTGGTGGCAGGGTTCAGTACCGTGGGATCGAAGACCGCTTCATTGCCATGGACTTCGCTCCATCCATGACGAATCTGATATCGGAGGCCGATATTGAGCGTGAGGTTAGGCTTCACCTTGTAGTCATCCTGGATGAACATCTGCGGACTCTTGAGGCGGGCGCCATACTCCGGTGAGACGCTCGCGTTCCAGTTCTGCGCTTCGCCGAGCAGGAAGTCAGCATAGTCGGCTCCAGTGGCTCCATTGGGGGAGGCCACTCCCGAACCATTGAGTGTCCAGTTCTGCGTGTACTGACCTGAGAACTGATAGGTGCCAGCGTTGGTGTTACCCCACGCCGTAGAGTCATCGCGGAAGAATTGCATCTCGCCGCCGAAGTGAAGAACGTGCTTCCCGATGATCATGGTCACTACGTCGGAAGGATCGAAGACGTGCTCTTTGTAGACCGCGTTGGCGCTTGGCTCAATCCACGCATAGGGGTAGTTGGTGATGAACTGGATGGCTGGAAAATCATCGGCTTTCGCCGCCTGCCAACCAAGCTGGCTGGCATAGCCTCTGTCGAGCGCCTGATCACTGTAGAAGTTTCCCTGATAGGTGTACCCCATCCGAGCTTCGTTGATGACGCGGGCGCTGATCGTCCAGACGTCGGACACCTGTGAGTTGTAGCTCTCCACGTCACCGTTCTGGCAGCCGATTGGGCACGCAGAGACAACGCTGGGAAACACCGCGGGGTTATCACGGTTTGTCACCGAAGCGGTCAGGCGGTTGTGATGCGTAATGTCGTAGTCCAGACGCCCAAAGTACTTGCGGAATGGATTCGGGCTCGGCTCCTTCGCGAAGAAGTTGTTCTGGATGATGCCGTTGTTATCGCTTCCGGGCAGGAAGATGCCACCGGGAATGTGGTTGCTGGGCGTTGGGTAGAACTTCTGGAAGTTTTGCGCAACCTTGTCCTGAAGAAATGCTGGAACCGCATTGGTACCGTACTCGCTGAGGAAAGATTGCCGGACGGGGTACGGATTCCCCTTCGCATCGTGCGCTATGGTCTGCGTGGTGGGATCGTAGATCAGTGGCTGACCCGTAAAATCGCCCGACATGACCTGCGGGGTTGGGATGCTGTTGGTGCCACTGCTGCTTCCCTTGTTTACCGTCTGGTCGTAGTTGAAGAAGAAGAATGCCTTTTGCTTGAGGATCGGACCACCAATGGTTCCGCCAAAGTTGTCAAACCGAATGCGCGTCTTGGTTGACTGGTTCCCATAGAAACCAAACGGACTGCCGTTGAATGCGTCATTCTGAATGTGTGAGTAGGTTTTTAGAACTTGCTGATTTATCGAGAGATAAATAGCCTGTTTTTGGCTGTGTAGGAACTGTGCAGGCGATTTCTCGATTTCTGTGCATTTCTCGAACGCAAGGCACTATTCTACAGGGACGATTCATAGCTTAAAGGCTATGTCCTAAGCCCATGCCGTGCTCGATGACTGGCGAGATTTCTGGCTGTGGCGGCTTGATGGATTGCTCCGGCTTTATCGCTGGCGTGTGGGCGCTTTCGTGAGATACGTCATGCCCTAATGCTTGCGGCAGCTTTGCGCGGTCATTGGTATAAATCTGCGCGTCCTCTGCGCCACGCGAGACGGCAACATAGGCCATGCGGCTGTTGAGCAGGTCTTTCGCGGCCAGCTCGGTATCGACGTGAATCAAGACGCGCTCGGCAGTCTGCCCCTGGCTGGAATGGCTCGTCACCGCATAACCGTGATCGAGATGCGGGTGTTCGCGGGGATCGAGTTGCACATTGCGGCCTCCGTCCATCTTCAAACGCATCTGTCCGCCCTCGATGGCTTCGACCGTTCCTAATTCGCGGTTGGCAATCTTCAAGTCGTTGGCTGGCGCGGTGAACTGGATGCGGTCGCCAACGGCGAAGCTGCGCGGTTCTTCCCGATACACGGACACGCCCTGCTGCCTGCGAGGATCATAGGTCAGCTCTGAACCATCGGCCCGCACCACGGTTAACAGGTTCTTGTCAGCGTCAACGCTCTTGACCCGCGCGTATTCCCCACGCTCCATGCCAGTCTCTTTCGATGCGCGAGCGTAGCGCACTACATCGTTGAACTCGTACCGCGTGGCCCATGTCCGCTCCGGCCCGGTGAGGTCTTGGCGCGGTACAAGCGCCTCGATGCGATGTTCGTCTTTGCTGACTGAGCCGCGCTCCTGCATCTCGGCACGGATGCGCTCATTGATCTCCACGCGGGAACGATTGTCGGGGGAGACGACCAGCGTGCCTTCTGGCGACTTCGCGTATTCCTTCGCTATGGCTGTAATGCGTTCCTCGCGTCCCGCAATCTCATGGACGCGGCCCTGCCGCTCCAAGCCTTGCACCGCTTCGCGCACCTCGCCCCGCGCAAGCTGCTCGACCACCTGTTTCAACTCCGGGTTTTTCTGGCGGACGATCTCTTCGAGCCTTACCGTTTTCATGCCCGCGTCCTGAAGCTGCGCGAAGGGACGCCCGGCCTCGATTGCCTCATGCTGTCTCCGGTCGCCCACCAGCAACACGCGGTCGTTCGGATGCAGGCGGTTCACAAACTCGTGCATCTGCTTGGTGGACGCAAGCGAGGATTCATCGAGCACATACAGGCGGCGTTCTCCGGTGTCCGGCTTTTCTCCACGCGCAAGATGTTTTTGCAGCGTGGATGTTTCCATGCCTGCATCGGCCAGCTTTTGCGCCGCGCGGGACGTGGGCGCGAAGCCTTCGACCTTGTACCCTTGTGCCTCCGCGCCTTCTCGGATGGCGGCCAGCGTCGTTGTCTTGCCCACACCGGCGACGCCATCTATCCCGACAATCTTTTCGCGGGAAAGAAACACTTGGTCAACGGCTTGGCGCTGCGAGACATTCAGCTCCGGGTAGCGGTCTTCCGTCGTAATCCGAATCTGCGGAGAAACGAGCATCGGGTCACTCACCCCGCGCTGATTGCCTTCCTGCATCCGTGTGATGATTTCGCGTTCCATGCGAAGCATCGCGGCAGTGGTGTACTGCTGCCCTGCGCCGCCATGAGCGACGGTGCGGAACTCACCTCGTGCGGCCCGCTGCTCGAACTCCTGCCGGACGTGGGCATACGTTGTTTCACCCATGCCGCGATTGAGCGCCGCTTCCAGAAGGTCGCGTCTATCCAGCACGGCGGAACGCTCGAAGAGATGATCGCGGGCATACGTAACGGCCTGTTGCGCGGCCACGGTGCTCCGATTCAGCGCGGGTTCGTGAACGTGGCGCTGTCCACGCTCCCGCGCCTCCGCCACAACCCGGTCGGCCTGATGTCCATACTGCGCGGCCAGATTCCGATGCCTCTCTAATACCTGTTCCGGCGATAGCAGTTCCTTGCTGTCCCGCGTTCGGTGTGCCGCAACCTGCGCGGCTCCCGCTCCGTCTATCCCCATCTCTCGGAGATGGTCTTTGATCTGCTCGCGACGTGGGCTGCTGGCCTCCAGATACTCTTTCGTATAGCCCTTGATCTCCGGCTGTCCGTGCTTGCCGCGCTCCAGCTCATAGCCCAACCCCTGCAACCGCATCGAAAGCTTGGAGCGGTAAACGCTGGTGGCGTAGCGTTGCGAAGCAAATAACTCCTGCGGCTGCAAGGCGCGGGTTTGTCCGTTGTCGCGCTCGGTGACATTGAAGATCACGGCATGGGTGTGGAGCTGCGGCGCGGCGTAGCCGTCCACAGGCCGCGCGGTATCGTGCTCGAAGGTAGCCGCAACGAATTTGCCTGTCGTCTCTGGAGCATGGACATTGCCGATGCGTGCCTGCGTGTACTTCTCCAACTCGATGAGCGCCACGCGGACACTTTCCCGATGCGCCTCTCGCACGCGCTCATCGCCGCCGACAAGTGCGGTGAGTGAAACAGACTTCGGCGCGGAGAACGTAGCATCCCAACCGGCGCGATGTTCTACACTCGTTACTTCCTTGCCGAATTTACCTTCATAGGTTTTGGAGGCTTGATGGCGAACGAGCTGCGCTTCTGTGGTTGGGTGCTGGCCTTCGGTCAATCTGGCAAAGTGCTCATTGCCAACCGGACCCGATAAGCCCCACTGCTCGGCCAGCCTGCCTTGCCACTCGCTATGCCCCTGCTGGTCGCGGCTCCAATAGTTCTGCCGCTCAGAGGCAAACTCCCGCTCATGGTACGTCCGTACCTGCGAGGCTGACAGCGGCTTGGAAATCGTCAGCATGGAGACATTTTAGACCTCGGGATAAACAAAAGACGCTTGAGAAGGCGACAGCGCCGAGTACCCGCTGTACTTTGTTAGTCTTTCTCCATGCGAACACTTGCCGTGACTCTGTTGACTCTTTGCGTATTGCAAATCAACATGCAGGCGCAAGCGCCAGAGAGTGATCTAAAAAACTTGTACGAGTCGCATCGTTGGTTTGCGCTTCGTAAGGCCGTGGCACATGCCCCAACAAATCTTTTTTACAAGGCTGCTGTGGAAGCCGCCTTTCATCAGGATCGAGAGGCGGAGGTCGATTTAAGCAGCTACATCGCCTCGCACCCCACTTCGGACATGCTCTTGGAGGCACGGGAACTTCTCCTTGGCATGGACTTCAGAAGTGCTCGTTATCAGGATGCTCTAGTTCAGGCTCAAGCAATTCTTTCTCTGAAACCTGACGCGCAGGACATTGCCAACTTCCTTCCCACGCTCAAAGTGCTTGCTCCATTTGTGCGCCAGACCGCAGCGTCGAGCCATGCGTCCACGATCCACCTCAAACTTCTCGATCAGAACCTGGTTCTGCCCGTAACGATTGGAGGAACTATCGCAAACTATATTCTGGATAACGGATTTAGCCTTTCGGGAATGAGCGAATCGGAAGCGCACCGTTTGAATCTTCCCGTTCATACGGTGGACACGCAGATCGACACTATGAATGGAACGCACGTCAGTATTCGTATCGCCGTGGTTTCTGATCTTCTTCTTGGCGCTGTACACCTCAGAAATGTTGCGTTTTATGTCCTTCCCGATAGTCAGCCACCGTTCAATCAACTCGCTTCTGGACATCAAGGCATCCTCGGCCTTCAAGTCGTCCTTGCATTGGGGCACTTCGCATGGCAACCTGCATCCAGCACCTTCAACATCTTTCCGGGCCATTCGGCACGACCTACGCTTGGGGCTAATCTTGCCTTCGACGGAACGAGTATCTTTACGCAGCTTATGTTTCGTGGACAGGCGGTGAATGTGAGTCTGGACACTGGGGCGCAGAACACAGTTCTCTATCCCACATTCGGCAAGCGGTTTCCTGAAATTCGGAATCAAAGCACGATAGAACAGCACCGAGTGACAGGTGTTGGAGGGTCTACTTCGATAAAATCCCTTGTCTTGTCCTCCCTGGAATTTCGTTTAGGCGGACATGATGTGTCTCTCAAACCAGCTACCGTTTTGCTCGAACGCAACAACAGCACGAGCGATTGGTTTGAAGGGAATCTTGGAATGAATCTTCTGAATCAGGCCCATAGTGTAGACGTAGACTTTGGCTCTATGACACTCGTTCTCAAATGAACCACGCGCTTTCCAGCGGCTCCCGAGGCAGCGTCGTGTATCTTTCCAAGTTTTCAAATATTCTCAAGTCCTGATAAACACAACTCTCGTCACTCGATCCCTTTGGACTCATCCCACACAAACGCTTCTTTGGGTTTATCGGTGGGCTTGTCGGCAGGCGCATCGAAAAGTGGGAGTGTAGCCTGGGCTGCTGCTGGTATCCTGGGTTGCTCTGTGCGAACTATCGGCATGGCCGGTGACGGCCTGGGCGCAATCTCCGGTAACTTGCGCTCGATAAACTCCAGTTGTCCTCCGCGCTTCTTTGCGAACTGAAAGTGAACCGGAACGACTTTATTTTCCTGCTTGATGAAACCGTGCAGCGGCTCCAGGCCGGAGATTTCCGAAGCCATGACAAGCGGCTTGGTCGCAATCTCCATTGCATACGATTTCCTGCTGCCGAGCAGCCTCATGCTGCGCGATTCCTTCAGCCGCTCAACCTCGACCTCTCCGATAGCATCGGAAATCCACTTGGCCGCGCGTGGCTCGGTGGTCTTGAAAAACAGCTTGGTCGCGGGTTGCGAAAGCATAGCTTCGGCGTCCTGCCCGTAGCGTTTTTCAAGCTGGCTGCGTCCCTGAAAACCCACCACAACGGGATTGCCGTACTTGCGATTTTCCGTGACGGCAGTGTGGAGTTGCGGCAGTTTGTTGAGGCTCGCCAGCTCGTCCAGCACAAACCATACCGGCTTCGCCGTGTGGTCTTCGCAGTACCCCATCATGCGCAGGATGAATAAATCGAGCCACACGGAATGCAGAGGCAAAATCTTCGCACGATAAGCCGGAGTGGAAGTCAGAAACACCCATCGCTTCCGGTTGGTGTACCACTCCGCCGTCGCAAATGTCGGCCTCGTATGCTCCCATTCCGGCAACAGTTCTAAGCTATCGGCCACCATGTTTAAGCTCGCCAGCACACCGGCCCGCTGCGCCGGTGCTCCCGCATCGAGCAGCGCGGCCAGCGGCGTTCCTTTCACCGCAAACTCGATCCGCGACGGCTCGGCCATCATGCTCAGAATGTCCCTCGGCTGCGGCTGCCGCTTGAGCAGATGGGCCAGTATCCGGCGCGGCCCATCGGTAAAAAACTCCTTTTCGTACTCTTTTTCCGGCAGGAACGCGGCGGTAATCGTCGCCGCTGTTTCGTCGCGGTCGATCTCGTTGCCAAGACTCCAATACGGGCATCTCTGATCCAGCGGATTGAGAATCAAATCACCACGTGCGGGCGAGTAAAACTCGCTTACAAAATCCATCGCTGGGTCATAAACGATGGCGCTCTCTCCGCGCTCCCGCACCTGCCGGAGAAGCTGCCGGATGGCGTTGGACTTCCCGCTGCCAGTGTCACCCATCATCAGCATGTGGCTGGCTTCAAGGCGCTTTGGCACCCGGTAGCTTGGCCCGACTGGAAGCCATCGCAAAAAGCGATTCTCGAAGTGCAGACGGAAACGGATGCCGTCTGTTTTAGCGCCGCGCCACCGCAAAGCCGATGCCAGCTCCGGGCCTTTGGTTCTGCGTCCGTGACGTTCTTCCTGCTGCCGACTCCGGGCAAAACCTTGCTTCATCCAAAGCCGGAGCACATAGAGCAGCATCAGCACGGCAAGGCTGTTGAGCATGGGACGACCAAATAACCACCACACGCTCACCCCGTCATAAACGTAGTCGCGCAATCCTTTGGCGAGACTGTCTGCGGGCACTTTCTCCGGGGCGCTGTAAGCCACCCCGCGCCATCCCTCCGCGATGGCTTTGGGCGAGAGACCGACCGGCAGTTTCCTGTCCGGGCCTTTCACTACATCCTCGGCGGAAGCGGGAACCGGCTTCCGCTTGGGAGCCGTCTTCATTACCCACCGGATCGTCATTTCGCTGTGCGGCATCCCGGCCCCTACGGAACTGGCGGCATAGGTCGGAAGGTAGACCGTCTGGAGCGGTTCGAGCGTCCAGTAGAGCCATAGCGAAGCCGGGAAGATGAGGACAAGCGGGCCGAGGGCAAGCCAGAACAGGAACCAGAACAGCCGTCCCGTCCGGCTTGGGAAACGCATCGGGCGACTCACTGCTTGCCCCCGTCCTGTCCCTCCTGGGACAAAAACTCTGCGAGCAATTTGCGGGCGTCGGCCAGCTTCCGCGCGTTGGCCTGGTCACGGATTTTCAGTACGGAATCGGGTAGCAGATTCTTGCCTTCGGCGTTGGCCTGGGCGGTCGCGTGAAAGAGATTCAGAAGCATGTATCGCAGCGCCGAAACCTCGGCCAGTACCAACTCGGTAGGGTCTGCCGGACGTTGCCGCGCGGCTTTCAGGGCCAGCTCGCGCAGCCACTCGGCTACGGTTTTCCCCGCGCCTTCGGCGGCGGTTTCTACCTCGGCCAGTTCTTCCGGCGTTACTCTGGTTGCAATGGTTTTGGCACGGAGAACCGGACGCGCTTCGACACTCGGAGAGGCCGGAGACTGCAACGGAGCCGGGATGCGGGGAGTGCTCATAGGGAAACCCGCCTCGAAAACAGCTTGCACCCTGCGATTTTCGCCGTCAAGGGCCGGGATGCTCGAAGCCCTTGCCTATCAATGCGTTTACACGTTGGGCGCTGTAAGGTGCTCTGCGCGTTTACGCGCGTAAACGCATTGTCGCCACGCCGGATACACGCATTACCAAACTGCTGATTCAAAGTGCGTTCACGTCGCCCGCCTAACATTTCAAGCCGGTTTACCGGCAGCATCCCATTTGGGGGTGACGTGTCACCTTCCAGCCGGTGCGTAGCACCGTTTCTTTTACACATCGCCGTACTGAAGGGACAAATCCTTCCAGTACCGCTGCATGAACGGTCCCTAAAGTGGCGCTCCTTTTTCCAATCGTATAGCAATACTGCGCTGAGGCTGATTGGCGATCATCGCCGTGTCTGTAATGACATCGCCTTGGATACTACCGGAACCCTCTGGATTTCTGGGTCAAAATTATGGGACGTGAACCGGCCTATGGTGAAGACGGCTGAAGTTCGCCTGCATTGCGCCGATACAACCATCAAGTAAACGCGCTAATCGCAGCGTTCGGCAGCCCGTTACGCTAGTACCGCATCGTGCTGCCGAACGGTTGCATAAATTTATACTTGATAAGCCGATTATTGGTGCTAGGATTGCAGACATTTGTAAACTGTAACGGATGCTTGCATGGCTGCACATTTGAATATGGAGCGACGAACGAGCATGAAACAGGCGACAGCGAAGCGTTCTGCGGGAGAGATTGATGCACTCTTTCGCTCTCTCAATTTGGAGACTGAGGACCAGCGCAGCGCGATGCGGTTTGAACAGTTTATTGCTGAAGAGCCGCATCCCATTCATGTTGTCGTGACCGACAGCACATCCACACAAGTGACTGCGACGGAGAACGAACGCATTGCCTAGTTTGACGGAGATTCTGAGCGAGACAGCGGCCGTAGGTAGTGGGTTCGATGTCATCCGACGTAAGTACATCAAGGCGCTCAGTGATCTGACCGGGCGCAATGTGATTGCCTATTATTCGGGTTGGCTTCAGAAGCCGCCTATCAAAGACCTCCAGCCTCTTGTCTCCGTCAACGACAACGATAAAAACGGGTTCATGGCTACGATTCACCAGCTTGATCGTAGTCAGGGCTTGGACCTCGTTTTGCATACCCCCGGTGGTGATCTTGCTGCCACGGAATCGCTAGTCGATTATTTGCGGCAGATGTTCGGGACAGACATTCGAGCATTTGTTCCGCAGTTGGCCATGTCGGCTGGCACAATGATTGCACTTGCCTGTAAGGAAATCGTGATGGGGCGGCACTCGAATCTTGGGCCGATTGACCCGCAGATTGGTCCGTTCCCCGCACACGGCATCTTGGAAGAATTTAAGAGAGCGCAGGATGCCATTGCTTCCGCGAAAACGCCAGCGGAGCAGGCATCGCGGATTGCGACGTGGCAACCAATCATCGCAAAGTATTCTCCTTCGCTGATTGGCGAGTGTTCTAACGCCGTTGATTGGTCTTCGAGCATCGTTACAGAATGGCTGAAAACAGGGATGTTCGCAGGTGACGCCGATGCGGATACAAAGGCCAGCCGCATAGTTGCGGAACTGAGTAGCCATGAGCAGACAAAAACTCATGCACGCCACATTCATCTTGAGCGGTTGCAGGAGTTAGGTGTCAAGGTAACGCGCCTGGAGGACGATCAGGCTTTACAGGATGCCGTGCTGACAGTGCATCATGCGTGTGTCAATACGCTGATGAGAACGCCTGCCGTGAAGATCATCGAAAATCAGAAGTCCGTCGGCTTCATAGTGCAGGCAGTTTTCCAAGTACAACCCCCGAACGGTATGCAGCCATCAGCCGGGACATCTGACGGTATTCCAGAAACGCAACCTGCAAATTCCTGATCTGAACGCACCGGAAGATTCCAGAATCATCAAAGCGCGGCCACACAGCCGCGCTTTGATTTTTTGGCGTCGCGTGAGATCCCATGCAGACCAGCGCCAGCGCGAATTAGAATCCTGATTGACCAACTTTTTCAGCGCAGACAACACAAAAGACGGAGCAGGGGCACGATGGCAAGGCTGACGGAACAGGAACAGCAGGAAGTGGTCCGGTTTATTGAAGCAGGCAAACCCCTGCCCGATAAGTACCGCTTTCTTCTCTTCGATGACAAACGCGAAGTGGAGCTTGTGTGGAATGGCAAGACCAACGAAGTCACCAACGTGGTGCTGCCGTTTCAGGTGATTGAGCAGGTGGATGAACCGCGCGCCGAAAAGCCGGAAGAGATGGCAGTGCAGCCTGGGCTGTTCGATGCGCGTGGGCGTCAGTTGAAGGGATGGACCAACAAACTCATCTGGGGCGAAAACAAGTTGATTCTTTCCTCACTCAAGAACGGACCATTGCGCGATGAGATTGAAGCGCAGGGCGGCCTGAAGCTCATCTATATTGATCCGCCGTTTGATGTGGGCGCGGACTTCAGCATGGATATTGAGATTGGAGATGAGCATTTCACGAAAAAGCCTGGCATCCTTGAAGAAATTGCTTATCGTGATACGTGGGGGCGCGGAACAGATTCATTCATGGCGATGATTTATGAGCGCCTGATTCTGATGAATGACCTTCTCGCGGATGATGGAAGCATATTTGTTCATTGTGATTGGCGTGTTAGTCCTCTTCTCCGCATGGCGATGGGTGAGATATTTGGTCCAGATAGTTTTCAGAATGAAATCTACTGGTATTACTACAACAAACTGCATGGCGCAACAAAACAAGTGTTTCCGCGAGCGACAGATACGATTCTCTACTATGTCAAGAACCGTGAAGCGGGCTACACCTTTCAGCACCTAACGGAACCGAGAGAGAAGCCAATCAAGAAGCTCAAATATAGCTTTGTTGGAGGGAAGATCGTCAACGACAAGGATGCATCAGGGAAGACGATTACATATTTGAGCACCGAACGACAGATTGACAATGTATGGCGGATAAGGTGTCTTCAGCCCGCAGACCAGAAAGAATGGCTAGGCTATCCAACACAGAAACCACAAGATTTGATTGAGCGAATCATACAGGCTGTAACCAAGCCGGGAGATATTGTTGCGGACTTCTTCTGTGGTTCAGGTAGCTGTCTTGCAGCAGCAGAATCATTCGGGCGCAAGTGGATTGGTACTGACCTGGGAAAGTTCGCCATCCATACCACGCGCAAACGTATGATTGGCGTTCAGCGCCAGTTGAAGACCGATGGTAAAAACTATCGCGCCTTTGAGATTCTGAACCTTGGCAAGTATGAGCGCCAGCATTATGTTGGCGTGAATCCGAATCTGCGCGAGGCCGAACAGCAGGCCCAACTTGCAGCCAAGGAGGCCGAATTTCTGGCGCTGATACTTCGTGCCTATGGCGCGGAAAAGACGGATGGTTTTGCCACCTTCCACGGCAAGAAGGCCGGACGACTCGTTTCCGTTGGTCCAGTAAACCTGCCCGTGACACGCCTCTATGTGGAGGAAGTGATTGCTGAATGCCGTCAAAAACGGATTACCCGCGTGGACATTTTGGGCTTTGAATTTGAGATGGGCCTGTTTCCCAACGTGCTGGATGAGGCTCGCGCGAAGGGTATCGACATTGCGCCCAAGTACATTCCTGCCGAGGTATTCGATAAGCGCGCCGTTGAAAAGAATCAGGTGCGTTTCCACGATGTCTCCTACATCGAAGTAAAGCCGCATATAGGAAAGAGCGAAAACGGCTTTCCGACCGTGGCTGTCGAGTTGACCGACTTTAGCGTTTATTACTCGCAGGGTTCCATCAAGCAGTCCGAGTCCACGCTGAAGCCGGGAGGCAGTGCGGTTGTTGTGGAGAAGGGCCAGATCGTCAAAGTCTCGAAAAGCAAGAGCGATGTGGTGACGCGCGAAGTGCTGACAAAGAAGTGGTCCGACTGGATTGATTATTGGGCTGTGGACTTTGACTTTGAGAGCAAGCGCGAGATTATCCGCAAGCCTATCGTGCCGGATGACAGGCTGCCGGGTATCGAAGCTGACCAGCAGGCGCTGGAAGCCTATGAAGAGGTCTGGACGGGCGACTACATCTTTGAAAACGAATGGCAGACCTTCCGCACTAGAAAGGATCGCAGCCTGGAGTTGAAATCGGTTGCCAAAGAGTGCGTGCCGGGCAGACGCAAGATTGCCGTCAAGGTGGTAGACATCTTCGGAAATGACACGATGACGATTGTGGAAGTGAGCCTGGGCGAAGCAGGCGCGAAGCCGAGCAAATCCGGTAAGGGGGCAAAGTAATGGCCCTGCATCCGAAGTTTCCAAGCTCACCATACACGATTCTGGCCCCGGAGATTCGCTGGTTTCCCGCCGATGAGACGCTGCGCGAAACAAGTGCAGACAAACTGATGCCGCCGCTTGTGCCAACGCTGCGTAAGAAGGTGAAGGAATGGCGTGATAGCGGCTATGTGGGCGCGAGCGATACCAGCCGTAGTCTGCTGAACTGGTGGTTTGTCGAACAGAAGCTATGGCCGCAGCGGGATGGCACATTAGCCGAGTTTCAATACTACTTTGCACAGCGCGAGGCTATAGAGACCATCGTTTACCTGTACGAAGTAGTGGGCGCAAAGGACAAGCATGACCTGATGCGCTTTGACTCTTCAGGGCTGGTAAGCGGCGGTATGTTCGATGAGAACTGGTTGCGGCTGGTCGTCAAAATGGCAACGGGTTCGGGCAAAACGAAAGTGTTGAGCCTGGCGCTGGCGTGGAGCTTCTTTCACAAGACGTATGAGGCGGAGTCGAATCTGTCGCGCAATTTTCTGGTGATTGCACCGAACATCATTGTGCTGGACCGCATTCGCAAGGACTTCGACGGGCTGCGTATCTTCCTGAAAGATGATCCAGTGCTGCCTGAGAATGGCCGCGATGGGCGCAACTGGCGAGATGATTTCCAGTTGACGCTGCATATTCAGGACAACGTGCATGTGACACAGAAGACCGGCAACATCTTTCTGACGAATATCCATCGTGTCTATGCGGGCAATGAGGTACTGCCCACGGCTGACGATGACGATACGATGGATTACTTCCTGGGGCCGCGTCCAACGGGCGCGACTACGGACCAGAGAGTTGACCTGGGCATGATTGTCCGCGAAATTGACGAGTTGATGGTGCTGAACGATGAGGCGCACCATATCCATGACGCGGGCCAGGAATGGTTCAAGTCGATTCAGGATATTCACAATCGGCTATTGCAGAAAGACGGGGCGCTGTCGCTTCAGGTAGACGTGACAGCGACACCGAGGGCGAACAACGGCGCTATCTTTGTCCAGACCGTCAGCGATTACCCGCTGGTGGAGGCGATTGCGCAAAACGTGGTGAAGCATCCTGTTCTGCCTGACGGGCCGAGCCGGGCCAAACTGGTGGAACGGCAGAGCGCCAAGTACACGGAGAAGTATTCGGACTACCTTGACCTGGGCGTGATTGAGTGGCGTAAGGCGAAGGATGAGCATGAAAAAGTAGGCAAAAAGGCCATCCTGTTTGTGATGACCGATGACACGCGCAACTGCGATGACGTTGCCGAGTACCTGCGTGGGCATTACCCGGAGCTTGCCGGGGACGCCACGCTGGTCATTCATACGAACAAGAACGGCGAGATTTCCGAGTCTACTTCCGGCAAGAACAAGGAAGAGTTGGATAAGATGCGTGAACAGGCTAATTCCATCGACGGATGGGACAACCCCGCGCGAGCCATCGTTTCCGTGATGATGCTGAAGGAAGGTTGGGACGTTCGCAATGTGACCACGATTGTGGGCCTGCGCGCGTACTCGGCCAAGAGCAACATTTTGCCTGAGCAGACGCTAGGGCGCGGGCTGCGCAAGATGTATCCGGGCGGGGTGGAAGAGTATGTCAGCGTGGTGGGTACAGACGCCTTCATGGACTTCGTGGAGTCAATCAAAAACGAGGGCGTAGAGCTTGAGAAAAAGCCGATGGGCGAAAAAACCGCGCCCAAGACGCCGCTGATGATCGAGGTGGACGAAGAGAACGAAAAGAAGGACATCGACGCGCTGGATATTGCGCTGCCCCGACTGACGCCGAGGGTTTATCGGGAGTACAAGAACCTAAGCGAACTGGACGCGGGTGGGATGGGGCACGCTGAAGTGCTCTATCAGCACTTCAGCGAGGAAGAGCAGCGCCATATTGTCTTTAAGGATGTGACCACGGGCGAGGTGACGCATACGACCGTGCTGGATACGGCGGGGATTGCAGACTATCGGAACGTGGTCGGTTACTTTGCCCAGACGGTTATGAAAGACCTGCGCCTGGTGAGCGGGTACGACGTGCTCTATGCCAAGGTAAAGACGTTTGTGCGGGACCATCTTTTTGGGCAAGAAGTGGACCTTGAAGCGCCGAATACGCTGCGCAACCTGTCAGAGCTGGCAGCAACGAAGACGATTCTGGATAGCTTCAAGAAAGCCATCAATGCGCTGACTGTCCGCGAAAAGGGTGAGGCCGAGATTCGGGATCATATCAAGCTCCGCGAGACCCGGCCCTTTGTAGTGAAGGAACAGGGTTATGTGGTCTCAAAGAAGAGCGTCTTTAACCGCACGATTGGCGATAGCGGCCTGGAATTGAAGTTCGCGGGTTTTCTGGAGACCTGCGAAGATGTGACCTCTTACGCCAAGAACTACATGGCCGTGGGCTTCAAGCTGGACTATGTGACGGTGGACGGCAGCATTTCCAATTACATCCCCGACTTCATCGTGAAGCTGGACGATGGCGTGATTTGGATAGTGGAGACCAAAGGCCGTGAGGATGTGAACGATCCGGGCAAGTGGGAACGGCTTCAGCAGTATTGCGGCGATGCAAGCAAGCTGGATTCCGGGCAGCAGTACAGGGCGCTATTTGTCAGGGAAGAGGAGTGGGACAAGTACAGTGGCAAGCTCAAGGGCTTCCATGATGCCGTAAAAGCATTTGAAACAGCCCAATCGAGCATATAAAGGCTGGCTTACTCCCAATCGAAATGTCTCAGAGTCCTTTCTTGAGAGCTTCCTGAAACCGCTTTTTCAAAGTAACCGCATCGTCTGCGCAAATCCGCTCAATATGATTGAGCCTGCCCTCTACGCTTGTGATGTACCGCGTTCTTTCATGCTTACCGATACGACCGACTTCCAGCTTATGAATCGCGGCTCGAATGTCATGCAGTTTGTCTTTGGGTGCTCTAATGCGTCCGGCTCCGAGCCTGATGCCCGTTATCACCTTCGGGGCGCGGCCCGCTAAGATGATCCGCTTTTTCGCTGACAGCTTGAATCCATTGGCGGCAAGGATTTGACGAACTGGCTCCATAACGGAGCGCGCATTTTCACCGGAAAAGATTAGGTCATCCACCCATGCAGTAGCCATAATGCCCTGCGCGGAGCACGCTTCAAGAACCGGCCCATAGATGGACGCCAGATAGAGGTTGGCAAGAGCCGGACTCGTCGGTGCACCTTGTGGAAGATGCCATTCGTATGTCGTCAGTTGAGTTAGAAGACCTGCGATTGCGGGGGAGCATAGCAGAATGTGACGCCATACAAAATAGACATGCCGATTCGTCACGTTCGGATAGTAGCTCTTGATGTCCATTTTTACGACGGTTCCGCGTCCAATGTGCTCCATCGCATGTTTGTTGACGCACCTGCTCCGAACCGCTCCAAAGAGAAAATGGGGCAGTTTTACAGGCAGGAGAAGGCGGTTCAGAATCTTTTTCTGAACTGCCTTCAACGCTTCTGAAGGATTGTCAATATCACGAGTTTTTCCGGTCTTTATCTCGCGCTGAAAAGGCTTAGGCTCTTTCGTTTGCTGGAAAGGGTCGTATTCAGCGCGCCAGTTCTTTGCGAGAGCGCGAAGCACCTCCCGGTCCTCGCCCAGACGATATTCGAGATCGCGGAGGCTGAGGATCGGCACTCTTGAGCGGTCTTCGCCGCTCTTGATTTCCTTCAGTCGGTTCGTCACTTGATACCTCTAAGAGCAATTTCGTTAGAGCTAAGGAAAGACTTGCAATCTGTTCGTGCGAAGCTTTCCGTACATCTGTTTCTTCGCTACCCAAAAGGCTGAGTAGATGGAATGGAAGTTTGAGAGCGTTTGCGATTTTTTCGATGGTTTCTACGGACGGCTTTCGCTTGCCTGATTCGATTAGGGAGAGATAGCTCCGATCAATCTCTGCCCGATCTGCAAGCTCGCCCTGTGAAATGTCCGCCAGCGAGCGGGCGACGCGAATTGCTTTGGAATAGTTCATATATGCCCCGTTATGGTTAAGAAACAGGCTCCCTGGAACTCACTCACCCGATCCAGACTTCAGAATCTCGAATGCTGCTTCGGCGATTTGGCTCACCACTTTGAAGACTTGTTTGTGGGTGAGTTTGGTCGCACGCTGCAACCGCTTCAGATCACGGATGCCCTTCTTGAGCTTGCTCTGCTGTTCCGACGACAGTTCGTTGTTGGGGTCTCCTAGCATCTTCCTGAGCAGGTCGATGCAAGAGTCGATTTGCTTCGTTGTATTCATATTTCCTCCTCCGGTTATTACCGGGGGCGTAGCGGCAGGCACCAGAGTGGAATTACGAACTGTGTCAGGAGCCGTTTCTTTGTGCGGAGCCGAGCGACGATGGGGCGTGGCTGGCTGCCAGTCAGCCGATGTGACTGTCTGGACTTTGAAAGGCAGAGGTTACCTGCCGAGGGGCCAGTAGTGGCACCTCATTACGCCTACTGCAAGCAGCAGGCTCCTGGAACCGTTGGACTACGCCAGAGGATTGTCAAAGAGCAATCGAACATCGGCGGTGCGCCGATACAAATTCAGAGTAGTCGCATTTCGGCGCGGAGTCAACAAAAAATGACTCCCAGAAATATAATTCCGTTAGTGGTTGATGATTCTGCATTTGTAATGGAATCCATTACAATGTAATATTCAAGTATGGCTACTGGTACTGCAAGGAAATCGAAGGTCTACACGATCAGCTTGCCGCCGGAACTCGCGCAGAGGGCTGAGGCACTGGCGCAGCGAGACAGCCGCACCATGAGCGAACTGTTCCGCGAAGCCTTCCGCACCTATTCCGCGCAGCAGGCGCGAGCAACGCTGGCTGAACTGGGCGAGTATGCGGCAGGCCGTAATCCCAAGGGCTACACCGAGGCCGATGTACCCCGCCTCATCAAAGAAGTGCGCGCCGAGAAGCCGCGCCGCCGCAAGGTACGGTCTAACGGGTGATCGTCGTCGTAGACACAAACGTTTGGATTTCCGCGCTTCAATTTGCGAAAGGTCGCGGCACGCCAACGCTGGCACTTGAAAAAGCGATGAGCGAAGACGTGATTGCCACCTGCGATGAGATTGACGCAGAGATTGTGCGCGTCCTGACGGAAAAGTTCTCTTGGGAACATCACCGCGCAATATTGGCGCTGCAAACGATTCTGGCGCGCGGCATCCGTGTAAAGATTCGAGGCACGGTAAAGGTCTGCCGTGATCCAAATGACGATATGTTTCTGGAGTGCGCCGCCCTTGCGAAAGCGGATTTGCTGGTTGCAGGGGACAAGGATTTGCTGATTCTGGGCACGTACAAGGGAACGCGCATTATCACTCCCTCGGAATATCTGCGGGCCGGATAGAATCATCCGGCCACTGCTCAGAGATAAGCATGGCCGTAAACCGCCGGAGCGATATTTATCGCTCCGGCTGCGGGGATGCCGCTGACAGCGGCATCCCCGGCGTTTTCGGTTGTCTCGTTCTCTTCCTCAAACGTGCTGCCGAGAATCAGGTCTACGGCTCTCTGCGCGTTGGCGGCGGCATGAACGATGAGGCGGTTATCCTCTTCCAGCTTTTCAATCCAGTTCTGAATGTACGCGGTGGTATTTCGGTCAGTGTGCTCGTTTGCGATACCAGCGATAGCGCAAAGAAAAGCGGCTCCCATCTCTGCAACTAATTCCTCCTTGCTGTAAAGCTCATCTCCAAAACGGTCGCCAAAGGTACGATGCAAGCGGCTTTCGTGCCCGGTGCTGTGAATCAGCTCATGGAATAAGGTGCTGTAATAGTGCGGCACATCCACGAACCGGGAGCGGGCGGGCATGTGTACGGAATCGGTAGATGGCCGATAGTAAGCGCGGTACTCCGTGGGGGTGTTGAGATGGAGCGCGGGGCGGTTCTCCCAGCCGGTGACAATGCTGTCGCAAAGCTCGTCCTCGTCAACTTCCGGCGCGATGGCAGGCTGCGAGATTTCGGGGAGCGTGAGGCCGTCGCACTGCTCCACGTTGAAAACCGTGTAGTGGCAAAGAACGAACGGCACGCGCTCATCGTCGCCCGTTGCTGCGTCGTCTTTCTTCGCATGTTCGGGAAGCTGCTTGTAAAAAATAATCTGCGTTCCGTGCTCACCCTTGCGAACAGTGCCTTTCAATGCCTGGGCCTGCTTGAACGTAAGCCAAAATGGAGAGCTATATTCGCTCGACCAAAGCAAGAGAACATTGATGCCACGGTAGGGCTTGCCAGTGTAGAAGTTGCGCGGGAACGGGCCGCCTGCATAGCGCGGCGTCTTCCACGGCTTTTCCCACGGAATCACACCTGCTTTGAGGCTGGAAATAATACGGTCAGTGACGGTCTGATAGATGCTCGGCCTGCTGGCTGCGTTGCAGTGGTTGCGGTATGCCATGACGTTTGCTCTCCTGTGCTGCCCGCGTGGGGCGAGATTCTGAAGGAGGGCTTTTCGCCTTTGGCTCTCAACCAAATTTCTTTTGTTGAGCGCCCCCGCTTCATGTCTTGTGCGGCGGGCGGAGACGAGGCGGGTTCGGTCAAGGGCGCGCGTACTCTGCGCGTTTATGGAGCGTCAGCGAACACCCTTGACGGGTTCCGACCGGCTCTGCCATAAAGCCGCATGAAGCGGGGGCACTGGATAAAAGAAGAAATTTCGGTCTATTTCCGCATGATTTTAGGGAGGGGCGTTGCGGGGAAGGAACGGCCCCGCATGGATGGGAAGCGGAAAACGCCCGGCACTATTGGGCGGTTGCAGCGCGGGAAGGGCGCAGCATCCTTCCCGAAAAGAATGGAAACGATCTGAATTGCCTATATCCCGGACTATTGACAAGGGGCAGGCTACGAGCTACACGTTCGGAAGTTAAACTGTCTTGCTCTTCGCGCTCTTGGAGGTCTTCGGGCGTCCGGTGATTGGTGGGATTTTCCCTGACTTTAATCGGACTTGGGCCTTCGCTATCGAGGCTAGATCGGCTTCGTGTTCGCGTCGTTCCTGCGCTCTTCGTTTCGCTCGCAGGTCATCCGCCTCATCTGTTTCCACATC
>DAIDKF010000003.1 GCA_027450185.1 Granulicella sp.
CATATGGCAACGCGGGGGCCTGCTCATGCTTTAGCAATGGCGAGCCAGATGGAACAGGGACTCAGCGTGTTGATGCTTTGTCTCTTGCTGTTTGTATGCTTCGCTACTCGTTATCTGGGGCTTACCTACAGGAGTCACATCTTCGGTGTGAGCCTGGGGCTAGGTATCTACGCTGTGACTGAGTTGGTCGAATCCGCTTGGATTACGACCAGAGGTGTGGCGTCGTTTTATTCTCCGGTCTATCTTTTCAGTGCTATCGGGGCCTGTGTGGTGTTGTTGACGTGGGGGACGTACTTTGCGATGCCGGTGCCGGAGCGGAAGATGGTTCTGCTGCCGACGACTTCTCCGTTCTTCCTGTGGAACCGCATCTCGGAGGCGCTGGGCGATGAGCCGGGGTTTGTTGCCATTGCGGGCTTCAAGCCGGATATGCTGGCACCCGCGGAGTTGACCGCGTTTATGGCTGGCTCGCGGAGTGCGAAGGAGCGGGAGTTGGAGCGTGAGCACGCGGCGCGTGATGAGCGCGAGGCGGAGATTGCGAGCGCGAGCGCTGCGCAGCAGGCCATGGGCATCCATCAAGTAGCCATGCAGCGGTAGCGGTGTTCGATGGAGCCTGTAACGCATCTGCTTACGGGCGCTTGTCTGTCGCGAGCGGGGCTCAATCGCCGTGCGGCTTATGCCACGCTGACGATGGTGGTGGCGGCGGAGTTTCCCGATATCGATACGCTGTGGGCGCTGCGCGGACCGGTTGAGGGGTTTCAGCACCATCGAGGAATTACACATGCATTTCTGGGGCTGCCACTCGAGGCGGCCCTGATTGTGGGTGGGGTGTATGCGTGGCATCGGTGGCGGGTGGGGAGAGCAAGTACACGAACAACGGCGGCAGGCACTGCGGTGGTGAAGGCGTTGACGGCGGCTCCGGTGCGTTGGGGAGTGCTGTATGGGCTGGCGCTGGTGGCGCTGCTGAGCCATCTGCTGCTGGACTACACGAATAACTACGGACTGAGGCCGTTCTTTCCGTTCGATGACCGATGGTATGCGGCGTCGATTGTGTTCATCTTCGATCCGGTGATGTTTGCGCTGCTGGTGGGAGCGCTGGTTGCGCCGTCGCTGTTTGGGATGGTGAGCGCGGAGGTGGGCGCGAAGAAACAGCCGTTTGCGGCGCGGGGATGGGCGATTGCAGCGTTGCTGGGCGTGGTGGCGTGGTGGGGATTGCGCAGCGTGGAGCATGCGCGCGCGGTGCAGATGGCCATGACGCAGAGCATTCCAGCGCCGGCGGAGAGTGCTGGCGCCTGGCCTCCAAATCAGGACAGTTTGACAATCTCAGGACAGGCCAAGGTGCACTCCGATGCGCCGATGGAGACTGTGCCGGTGTACTTGCAGGCGCAGCGGGCGTTGGCGAGCCCTGATCCGCTGAGTCCGTTTCGATGGTCGGCGGTGATGGACTTTGGACCGGTGTATCAGTTGGCGGCGGTGGACACGCTGGGCGGAACGGTGACGATGGGGGCGACGACGTATCCGAAGCCGGGGCGCAGCGCGGTGGTGCTGGCGGCGGAGATGAGCAAGCTGGGGCGGGCGTATATGGACTGGTCGCCGATGCCGATTGTGCAGGTGACGGAAACAGACAGTGGGCCGATGGCGGGCCGCGATGGGACGGTGGAACAGGTGGTGTCGTTTCGCGATCCGCGGTTTATGGGCGGGTGGCTGAGCGGTGCGGGATGGCAGCCGCTGATGGGGACGGTGGAGATGGATGCGGCGGGGAGGGTGGTGCGCCAGTCGATGGATGGGCGCGTGGAGCCGTAGCGGCTTGGGTGGCGGAGAGAGTTTGATGGGGTGAAAGTGCTTCTGCTGACGAGCGCTGGGGCTCAGGCTACAATCGTGGAGAGCGGTAGCAGTGCGTCGCCGCGAACCCCAGCTACGAAGGCTAAACCATCATGCCAGCAATTGTTGTTCTACTCTTAGCCGCTTTGAGCCGCCTTCTGCCGCACGTCTTCCATAATCTTGCGTTCAACTTTACGGCGGTGGGCGCCGGACTGCTGTTCTTCGGCTCACGCAGGCCGCGCTGGCAGACGGTGCTGGCGGTTGCGGTGATGGCGCTGATGGATGTCTACCTGACGACGAAGGTGTATGGGTACGCGTTTCACCTGAGCGGCTATGTGACGACCTGGGTGTGGTATGGGGCGGTGTGTTTGATGGGCAGTGTGCTGCTGCGTAAGGTGACGGCGCTGCGGGTGGCCGGCGGGGTGCTGGCCTCGGCGACGAGCTTCTTCCTGCTGAGCAACTTCATGGTGTGGATGGGCGGCGGGAGCATGGTGATGTATCCGCACAGTGCGGTGGGGCTGGTGAGCTGCTATGCGGCGGCGCTGCCGTTCTATGGGAACGATCTGATGTCGACAGGTTTGTTCGCAGCGGCGTTCTTTGGGCTGCCGGTGCTGGCGACGCGGATGGCGGAGTGGATGCAGCCGGAGCATGGGGCAGTAGCGTAGACGCTGCGAAGAGGATGGATGGAGGGCCGCGCCGGGTGCGCGGCCTTTGTCTTGGGTGCGGGATTATTCGCAGGAGGGGGTGTTGCCCTTGCGGCTGTCGAAGACCATGCGGACGATGTAGAAGACCAGCGCGAGGAGGACGGCTGCGGCGAGGCTCAGGATCACGCGGCGGTGGCCGTGCAGGAGATGCCTGTAGGTGTGGACGATGGTGGGGCCGAACCAGATGAGAAGCAGCGACCAACTGAGGAACTGAACGAGTTTGCCGAGGAAGGTTGCCAGAACGAAGGGCAGGGACTTCATCTCAAAGACACCGGCGGCGAACTGGATGACTTTGAGCGGCGTGGGCGGAGGGCCCATGGACGGGATCAGGATGGCGAGAAACTCCTGACGCTCGAAGCGGTCGCGCAGTTGCTCGTAACGCTTGCGATCGATGCGCTTCATCAGGAAGAGCTCTCCACCGGCACGGCCAATGAAGAAGGGGACCAGAGAGCCGAGCGCGGCAGCGGCGGCACCCACCAGGCTGTAAACGATGAAGAGGCTGTGGTTGGCCTTGACGTATACGGTGAGAACGCCGTCGAGGCCGCCGGGGATGGGAATCAGCGCGGAGTCGATGAGGGCGAGGCCGGCGACGCCCCAGATGCCGAGGGGAATGAGGAAGGCCAGCAGGAGTGCGGAGAACTTATGCAAAAGAACGATGGGATGCAGTTTCACGGAATCTTCATTCTATCGTTCGCGAGTATGTGCTGTGTGGCCTGCGAGGAGATCGAGGGCGTGGGGCAGGAGCGGAAGGACGGCTCGCAGGGAACTTTCAGCTCCTTCCGGGCTGCCGGGGAGATTGATAATAAGGCAGTTAGAGGCGATACCGGATACGCCGCGGCTGAGGGCGGCGAAGGGAGTGCGGGTGGCGCCGTCCTGGCGGATGAGTTCGGCGAGGCCGGGGACGAGGCGGGTGCAGACGGCGAGTGTGGCTTCGGGGGTGATGTCGCGGGCGGCGAGGCCGGTGCCGCCAGTGGTGAGGACCAGCGAAGCGCGGGAGGCTGCGGCGTGCAGCGCGGGGATGAGCTGCGCGGTCTCGTCGGGGAGGGTGAGCGCGTCGATGATCTGGGCGCCAGCCTGGGTGAGGAGATGGGCGAGGGCGGGGCCGGAGAGGTCGGTCTGTGTGCCGGCGAAGCAGCGGTCGCTGACGGTGAGGATGATGGCGGTGCGGCCGGCGAGAGACTTGGGGGACGGCATAGATCAAGAATAACTGCGGGTGGGCGGAATCGTTCCAAAGATGAGAAAATAGACAGGCCAGCGTCTTTTTGGTCTGGCGATTGGTCGCGGTGCGCAACCTTGGCAGCGGCTGGTCCGTCACAGACTAAACGACCCGATGCAGCCAACACCCCCACAGATCGATCCCGAGTCCCCGCGCGCCGAACCTGAGACCCCGCAAGATGGGGCCGCTTCAAGCGGCGCAGGGAAGCTCGCTACAGACGCGGCCACGCAAGCCGGAGAGGCTGCGGAGTCCGGTGCGGTGCTGTCGGTGGTGCCGCATGAGGCAAAGAGCGGGGTGGTATCTGCGCCGGTTCGGATTCGCACGAATCGCTATGGCGACCTGGAGGAACATGAACTCATCCGGCTGCTGGACACGATTGAGGATGAGCGTGCACGCGGACGGTTTCGCGAGTCGATCTACATCTCGATGTTTGTGTGGATTGCGATTGCGTGGGTGCTGTTTTATGGGCCGAAGTATCTGTGGCACTCTCCGCAACTGATCACCCCGACAACCGCGCTGCAGCAGCAGGCGCTGGTGCAGTTGAATGCGCCGCGGCTGCCGCACCGGGCGGTTTCGCCGCCACCGAAGATCGACAAGGGAACGCTGGCGAAGCTGCGCGCGATGGAGCCGAAGCCGCTGCCAGCCCCGGTTGCACCGCCGCCGCCGCCACCTGCGCCTGCGGCGATGACGCCGACGCCTCCGGTTCCGGCTCCGCAGATGCCCTTGCCGACAGCCCCGAAGCCGCATGTGGCGGAGCCCGAACCCAATGCGCCGCTGCCGCAGGCCCCGAGCCGTCCAATCTTCAACACGCCTTCGACCGCGAGCGACAATCTACGTCAGGCCATGCGTGGATCGGAGGGTGCGGGGAGCGATCGCAGCCTGGGCATACAGGGTGGTGGTGGCGGCACCAAGCTGGGCCAGGGCGTTGACATCCTCTCGGATAGGCAGGGAGTTGACTTCCAGCCGTATCTGCAACGGATCCTGCGCGAGATCTATCAGCAGTGGATTCCGCTGATCCCTGAAGAGGCGCGGCCTCCGCTGCGCAAACAGGGTACGACGCAGATTCGCTTTACGATCAATGCGGATGGAACGATTGCAGCGATGCACCTGGATGGATCGAGCCATGACGATGCGCTGAACCGTGCGGCGTGGGGATCGATTACAGGCGTGGGACAGTTTCCGCCGCTGCCGAAGCAGTTCCACGGACCGAACCTGGAGCTGCGCATTCATTATCTGGTCAATCAGGACACGGAGTAGCGGCGATGCAGGGCTCTCAGCCAGGCGACGAGCAACGCGCAGCACCACCGCAGCGGCCGCCGCTGACCCCGGAGTTTCTGCGCGAGCGCGCGGAGTACGAACAGTATCGCAGGCAGCGGGAGGCGATCGAGCGCAGAAGCATGGTGCGTGGATTGATCCTGCTGGCGGTGGTGGTGCTGCTTGGAAGCATGGTGCGCGCAGGGTTGGATAGGGTGTTTGTGCAGGGCTGGTGGAAACCTTAGCTTCCGCCACCACTGCGGAGAGAGAGGCGCCGCACGCAACGCAGGAGAACGAGAACGTGCCGGAGAATTGGGTGACGGAGCGCGGAGAGAATGAGTGTCCGCTGCTGGTGGTGGCGGGGCCGACGGCGAGCGGGAAGACGGCGCTGGCGCTGCGGCTCGGCGAAGAGTTGGGCGGCGAGATTGTGAGCTGCGACTCGGTTGCGGTCTATCGGCTGATGGAGATTGGCGCGGCCAAGCCGACGCCGGAAGAACGCGCACGCGTCACCCATCATTGCATCGATTTGTATTGGCCGGATGAGGCGTGTACGGCGGGCGACTATGCGCGGCATGCGCGTGAGGCCCTTGCGGGGATCCGCGAGCGCGGACGGATTCCGATTGTTGCGGGCGGGACGGGGTTGTATCTGCGTGCGCTGCTGGAGGGACTGGCGCCCGCACCGCAGCGCGATGAGGTGCTGCGCTCGCGGCTGCGGGAGCGTGTGACGCGTAGGGGATCGGCGTGGCTGCATCGCGTGCTGCGACGGCTCGATCCACGCGCCGCGGAGTTGATCCATGCCAATGATGTGCCGAAACTGATTCGCAGTATTGAGGTGACGTTGGCGGCACGGCAGCCGCAGACCGAGCAGTGGCAGGCGGGACGCGATGCGCTGCGCGGGTATCGCGTGCTACAGATGGGACTTGCACCGACGGCTTCCAAAGAGATGCGCGAGAGGCTGTATGCGCGTATCAACGACCGCGCGGCGGAGATGTTCGAGCGTGGATTGATGGCGGAGACGGAGATGCTGCGCGAGCGATTCGGCGATGAGTGCCGTGCGCTTGGAGCGTTGGGCTATGCGCAGGCCATGGCCGTGCTGCGCGGCGAGATGACGTTGGATGCGGCGTTGGCTGCGGCCCAGCAGGGGCATCGCAATTATGCCAAGCGGCAGGGAACATGGTTTCGGCGCGAGGCCGCGATGCGATGGCTGCCGGGCTTTGGCGATGATGCGGCGGTGCAGGAAGAGGCGTTGGCATTGGCGCGCGAGTTGATGACGGGAGGCCGCGCTGCATGAATGGTGTGCGGATCGACAAGTGGCTGTGGGCGGCGAGGTTCTTCAAGACGCGGGCGCTGGCGTCGAGGGCATGCGAGCTGGGACGCGTGCAGTCGAATGGTGTGGTGGCCAAGGCAGCGCGAGAGGTGCGCACGGGCGACCTGCTGCAGGTTCGCAATGAAGGCGGGGATTTTGTGATCGAGGTGCTGACGCTGAGCGAGATACGTGGGCCAGCGGCCGCTGCGCAGGGGCTGTATCGCGAGACGGACGAGAGCAAGGCGGCGCGGGCGAAGGTGGCCGAAGAGCGCAAGGCAATGTTTGCGGCGGAGGCTGCGCCAGCAAGCAGACCGTCGAAGCGCGATCGGCGCGAGATCAACCGGTTTCGCGGACGGTGAGGCTGCGGCGTCAGGGCTGTGGTATCAGGGCTGTGGTGTCGAGGCGCCGCCGTTGGCGTTGACCCAGTAGCCGTCGCGGGCTTCGACGGAGAGCTTGGAGGCGTCGCGCAGCTTCAGCACGATGGTGTGAAAGCCGGGCGTGGGCAACTGCGGCTGGAAGGTTAGCACGTAGCGGTTTGGAATGTGGTTGGCGATGGTCAGCAGGTCGTGGTCGAGCGTCTTCACGTTCTTGAACTTGAAGTACTCGCCGCCGGTGAGATGCGCGACGGACTCGGAGATGTTGCGGCGAAGGGCGTGGCGCGCGGCGATCTCGGCGAGATGGGCAAGCCGTAACGGCGGAAGAAGTTCTTCGACGCAGTTCAGATCCTGCGAGCCAACGCTCTCGGTGGGCTTGATGGGATTGCCGTCGGCGTCTTTGCCGAGGTCGCGGCTGAAGCAGCCGTGCTGGGGCCCGGGCTCGTCGGAATTGAACTTGGCGGCCTCGCTGCCTTCGTCGGTGCCGGTGGTGTGGAAGCCGACACTGTAGATGACGGTGTTGGTGTCGCTGATGGCGCGCAGAGCGTCGACCAGCGGGGTTTGGCTGCCGTTGTCGGTGGTCTGCGAGAGCAGCAGGATGGCGCGGCGATAGGTGGTGGGCTGCTGGCTGAGCAGGTTGACGGCGAAGGTGATGGCGTCGAGGACAGCAGCCTTGTTGTCGCCGGGATCGAGGATGTCGAGGGAGTGGGAGATGAAGGCGAGATTGGGCGTGAAGCCGTGCAGCAGGATGGGGGTGCTGTCGAAACCTACGACTGCAACCTCATGCTGAATGCCGCCGAGCATGTTGTCGAGCATGGGCTCGAGGCCCTGATACTGGTCGAGATGAACGGCAGCGTCGCCGCCGGTTTGCACGATGACGACCATGGCAAGCGGCTGGCCGCCGGTATTCTGCTCAAGGCGAAGTTTCTGCTCGACACCGTCATCGGTGAGGATGAAGTCCTTGGCCTGAAGGGTATAGACGAGCTCTCCCGATTTGTTGCGGACCAGTGCCGGAACCACGACCAGATTGGATCTGACCGTGATGGTGTTCAGGGGCAAACTCGATTCGGTGGCCGCCTGGGCGTCGTCCGAAGCCGTGGGGCCTGGCGAGGTGGAGGCGGGCGCCTGTGCAAGGGCGACGGACGCGGCGAAGAACACGAGAGCGGCGAGGGGCTTCATAGTGGAGGGTAGGGCCTGTGGTTATGGATTCATTGCCAGTGTACCTGTGAAGGTTGGACGAGGCAGAAGCGCGGACGTTGCAGAGGGCCGTTGCGGCACCAACGAGAAGCGGCCCATCGTGAGGATGAGCCGCTCTGGCATGCGTGGGAGGTGATGCGTCGATGTGGCTACGGATTGTGCACGATGAGCGGATCTGCGAGGCGGAAGTGGACGACGGATTCGGCGGGAATGTTGATGTCGCTGTTGCCGGTGAGGCCGGCGATTGCGGTACCAGTGCCAGCGCCTGCTGCGGCGCCGATAGCCAGGCCGACACCGCCTGTAGCGAGGCCGCCGATAAGCATGCCTGCGCCCGTCATGCCGCCGATGATGGCAGCGGAGCGACGTCCCTTGCCGCGCTTGGTCTGAACATTATCGCGGGTATCGATCGGGTACTCATAGCCGCCGAGGGTCATGGAGGTAAGCCGCAGTTCAAGGAAGGAGCGTCCTTTGAAATGACCGCGGCGATGAGCTTCATCGACACGGCCTGCGACCTCGGTGCCGCGCGGAATGACGACGGAGCCGTTGCTGACGATGGGCTCGACCACGTTGCCGTTGAAGTGGTCTCCGGCACGGCTGGTCTTGACGCTGATGCGCTGATCGATGCGGATGGCGAGCTCGGTGCCGGCGGGAATCTGGATGGAGACGGGCGGCGGCTGGTTGGGCTGCATGCCGGGCTGGCCGCCGGGTTGGCCACCTTCGGCGGCGTCAGGTTGGCCATTGCCGTAGGGCTGCGGCTGCCCATATGAGCCAAGAGGAGTGATTGTGGGGTCTGTGCTGTGCGGCTTGGAGCCGGGTGGCGGCGGGGAGATCAGCGTCGAAATCGCGGGCTGCTGGCCCTTGGCGTACGGTGGTTGAACGGTCTTGGTCACCGTGTTGCCATCGCTGTCGATGTACTGCACCTGCTGCGGAATATTGGTCGAGATGGCTTGCGCCTTGGCCTGGTCGATGGCCTTTTCCTGCTTGCTTGCGCAGCCTGCCAGCAGAATCAGCGCAGTCATCCCTGCGCCTGCGAGAAGCGTGCGAAGTGTCTTTTGAATTGCCATAAATCTCCTTCCACAACGGTATGTGGCTTGCAAAGGGCGGTGAGTGAAGAAATGTTTCCTCTAAATTGGATGCAGCCGAGCTGTGGATTACTGCCTGACAAGCAGAGAAAGGTTTAGCATCGAAGCACTATGAGCATCGTGACTACTCCATTGCAAACGACATCGACGAAGCGTACACAATTGGCCCACCTGACGGCGCAGTTAGAGGACTTGCGCGCGCGTGGAACCTACTTCAAGCTGCGTGTGCTGGACGATGCGCAGGGGCCGGTGTGCCACTATGACGGCCGCGAGGTGATCAATCTTGCATCGAATAATTACCTCGGGCTGTGCGACCATCCGAAGCTGCGCGAAGCGGCGATTGCGGCGATCGGGAAGTATGGCGTGGGCTCGGGCGCGGTGCGCACCATTGCCGGAACGATGCGGATTCACATGGAGCTTGAAGAGAAGATTGCGCGCTTCAAGGGGGTCGAGGCGTGCGTGGTGTTTCAATCGGGCTTCACGGCGAATGCGGGAACGGTGTCGAGCATCCTGGGGAAGGACGATTTCATTCTCTCCGACGAGTTGAATCACGCCAGCATTATCGACGGAGCGAGGCTCTCTCGCGCCAGGATCAAGGTGTTCCGGCATAAGGACGTGGCCCACGCGGAGGAGTTGTTGAAGGAAATTCAACACGAATCCGGGCAAAAGCTGGTGATTACCGACGGTGTGTTTTCGATGGACGGGGACATCGGGCCCGTGAGAGCGCTGGCGGAGCTGTGCGACAAGTATGGCGCGATCATGATGGTGGACGATGCCCATGCGAGCGGCGTTCTGGGGCGCAACGGGCGCGGCAGCGTGGACCACTTCGGCTGCACGCAGCGGGTGGATGTGCAGGTGGGAACGTTGTCAAAGGCCATTGGAGCGCTGGGCGGCTATGTGTGCGGCTCGCGGGATTTGATTGACTACCTCTACCATCGTGCGCGGCCGTTTTTGTTTTCCACGTCGCATCCGCCGAGTGTTGCGGCGAGCTGCATCGCTGCGTTCGACATCCTGGAGAATGAGCCCGAACGGATCGAGCGGCTATGGGCGAATACGAAGTATTTTCAGGAGCAGTTGAGGCTGGCGGGATTTGATATCGGCGGCAGGACGACGCCGAAGAGCGAGACGCCGATCACGCCGATCATCATTGGCGACGGGCGCAAGACGATGGACTACAGCCGGGCACTGTTTGAGCAGGGCCTGATGGCGACCGGGATTGCGTTCCCCACCGTGCCCGAAGGCAAGGCACGCGTTCGCTGCATCATGACAAGCGAGCACACCCGCGCGCAGATCGATAAGGCGTTGGAGATTTTGACGAGTACGGCGAAGGGGATGGAGCTGCTGGGATGAAAACGTCAGACGCTCTGCGGACTAAACGCTAGACCTTCTGCACGCGGTGCACGGTGCGGACGCCCGGGACCTTGCGCAGGTTCTGGGTGATGCGCGTGAGGTGGCGAAGGTCGAGGGTTTCGATGACGAAGTCGATGTTGACGGCGTCGTCCTCGGCGGGGCGGGTCTCGACGGATTTGATGTTGGTGCCGTCCTCGGAGATGATGGCGGCAAACTCTTTGAGCAGCCCGGCGCGGTCGTCGACGAGGATGACGAGCTTGACGGGATAGGTGGTGGGTTTGGCGGCGTTGGGTGAGTTGGGGTTGGCGGATTCGGCCCATGCAACGTCGATGCGGCGGTCGGCCTCGTAGAGCAGGTTCTGCACGTTGGGACAACTGCGTGCGTGGACTGCGACGCCCTTGCCGCGGGTGACGTAGCCGATGATCTCCTCGCCGCGAATCGGATTGCAACAGCGGGCGCGATAGACCAGCAGATCGTCCTGGCCCTCGACCTGCAGCGAGTCCGAACCTTTGCCGAAGAAGACGCGCTTTACCGCCTCCGACATGTGCGCGAGTGTGTTGCCTGGCGTTCCGGCTTCGTTCGCCGGAGCTTCAAC
The DNA here is from genome assembly GCA_027450185.1 of Granulicella sp. Lineage (GTDB taxonomy): Bacteria > Acidobacteriota > Terriglobia > Terriglobales > Acidobacteriaceae > Granulicella. Next base: position 10,897 of record DAIDKF010000003.1, read on the forward strand.
GGGGAGGGTGCTGCCTGGTTCCAGTTTGTTGAGCACCTGACGCGCCGAGTACTTGCCAAAGCCAATGCCGGCGAGCATATCCTGCACCGAGCCGAGGCCGTATTCGGTGGCGATGCGTTCGTAGTCCGTGGGTTTGAACTTGTCCAGCGAGAGCTTGTAGCGGCGGGCCTCGCGCTGCAGCAGCTTGTTGCCGATCTCGATAGCGCGGGTGCGCTGATTCTCGTTGAGCCAGTGCTTGATCTTGTTGCGCGCGCGCGAACTTTTGGTGAAGCTGAGCCAGTCGCGCGAGGGCGAGTGCCCGGCCTGGGTGGAGACCTCGACGATGTCGCCGTTACGCAGCCGCGTGCGCAGCGGAACGATGCGGCCGTTCACCTTTGCGCCAATGGTCGCATGGCCGACGTCGGTGTGGATGGCGTAGGCGAAGTCGATGGGGCTGGCGTCCTTGGGCAGAACGATGACCTTGCCTTTGGGCGTAAAGGTGTAGACCTCCTCGGGGTACAGGTCGATGCGCAGGGTCGACATGAACTCGTTGGGGTCGGTCATCTCGCGCTGCCACTCCATGAGCTGGCGTACCCATGCGAGACGCTGCTCGTCCTTGGCGCTGACGTTGTCGGTGGCCTTGTACTTCCAGTGCGCGGCGATGCCTTCTTCGGCGACGCGGTGCATGTCCTCGGTGCGAATCTGCACCTCGAACTGATGGCCGCCTTCGGCGATCAGCGTAGTGTGCAGCGACTGGTACAGGTTGGGCCGCGGCATCGCGATGAAGTCTTTGAATCGGCCCGGAACAGGCCGCCAGATGCTGTGCAGCAGGCCGAGCACGGCATAACAGTCGGACTCGGTTTCGGTGATGACGCGGACGGCAAAGAGGTCGAAGACCTGCTCTACGGGAATGCCGTGCGCGACGAGCTTCTGCTGGATCGAGTAGAGGCGCTTGATGCGCGATTCGACGCGGGCCTTGAGGCCGGCTTCGTGCAATTTGCTCTCGAGAGTGGCGACGGTGCGCTCCAGAAACGCCTCGCCTTCGCCGCGCAGGGAGTCGACTTCGGAAGAGAGCTGCGTGTAGGCGAAGGGATCGATGTAACGGAAGGCGAGGTCTTCGAGTTCGCCGCGCAGCTTGCCCATGCCGAGACGATGCGCGAGCGGAGCGTAGACGTCGAGCGTCTCGCGAGCAATGCGCTTCTGCTTCTCTGCGCTCAGGTGCTCGAGCGTGCGCATGTTGTGCAGGCGGTCGGCGAGCTTGATGATGACCACACGCAGGTCGGTGACCATGGCGAGCAGCATCTTGCGGATGTTCTCGGCTTGGTGATCTTCGCGGTTGGCGAACTTGATCTTGTCGAGCTTGGTGACGCCTTCGACGATATGTGCGACCTGCTCGCTGAAGCGCCGTGCGATCTCGCCGGTGGTGACGTCAGTGTCTTCGACCGCGTCGTGGAGCAGGCCGGCGGCGATGGCGGTCGCGTCCATCTTGAGTTCAGCGAGCACCTGAGCGACTTCAAGGGGATGACCGATGTAGGCCTCGCCTGAGGCGCGGCGCTGGCCCTCATGCTTCTGCATGGAGAAGGCCCAGGCTGAGCGAATGAGATTGAGATCGTCAGCGGGACGGTTGGTCCTGACGGTCTCGATGAGATGCTCGAAGCGGGCATCGAGATCGTCGCCGCTGATTGACGGCGTTGATGCGGGCGGTTCAGGTGGAGTGGCGGAGAGCAACTCCACCACGGGCTCGTTGAGGACCACGCAAGACTCGGAGATGCGAGCAGGCACACCCTCAGGATGCGAGACCGCGGGGAGCGCTGCATCGAGCTCCGTGCCGGTTTCGCTGCTTTGGGGTGCGCCAGGGGGAGCGGCCGCACGAGATTCCGGAGCGCTGGAGACAGGTGTCTCCGGCTGCGCAATATCCATACGCAATTATACGGGCGGCCTGCGCGAGTGTCGTGAACCGTTGCCAAGCGGGCGCCGGGGAGCGAACACAGCGGAATCTGCCAGCGGCTACGGCTTGAGCACGCCCGGCGTGGGGCGCTGTCCACCGTTGGCCCAGCGCACCATCTCGTCGAAGGCGTCTCCCACTTCGTCTTGCGTAAAGTTGCAATGTCCCTCGCGGTCGACGACCTGCTGGACGAGGTTGTCTCCAAAGCCAACCTCCTGCACCTGGTGGTTGTAGAGGGCGAGTTGGCTGGGCTCGACGATGGGGTCGTAGATGGTGTGGAGCGCGAGCATGGGACGGCCCAGGTGTCCGTTGGGCGTGTAGTGGCGCATCAGGTAGGCACGGGCGCGCGGCTCCGCGGCGTAACGCCTGACCTTCTCGTTCAACTCGAAGTCGCCGCTGGAGCCGTTGAGGCTGGTGCCCGTGTAGATATGGTTGCGGTTGTCAAAAGGGTTGCCCCCGGCGCGGCGTTGCAGGTCGCCAATCACGAAGGTCCAGTAGGCGATGTCGTGGGCCAGATCCTGATCGGAACGGAGACCCATGAGGTTGCGCAGTCGCATGGCGTCCTCCGGGTTGGCGTGCACGGCGGCGAGCACGCGATCATAGTCGGCGTGGGTATCCTCGTAATCGGCGGGCACGGGAACCAGCGGTGGCATGACTCCGGGGAAGTAGGCATCGAAGGCAGCGCGCATGGCGAAGCGCCGCTCCATGGCCTGGTACGTCGGCCCGACAGCGCCGCAGAGATCCAGCCCGCCAAGGTAAGGCTTGGGATTCAGCTCCAGCGTGATCGCCACCAGGTCGCCGCCCATCGAGCGTCCAACGGCATAGGTCGCGGTCGGCTGTCCATACTGCCTGGTGAAGTAGCGCCGCAGCGATTCAGTCTCCGGGTAGGCCTGCTGCAAGGCCCATCCGGGCGTCGAGTAGGCGCTCTGGACGACTGCATAGTGGCGCTCGAAGAATGGTATCTGCTCGGGGGACAGGCGCGCGGCGATGTGGAAGCTCACGGGTTGCTGCGCGTAACCGTGGTAGAAGACCACCAGCGCGTGATTCCAGTGGGTGGGCACGTCGACGCGATAGGCTGCACCATCGAGCATGCCCACTTCAGTGAAGCCGTAGGTGGACTGGAGTGTCTGCCTTTGCGCGGATCGCGGCTTCGGCGCGGCGGCCTGCAAGTGAAGCGCGGACAGCACTAGGGCCGCCGTCAGGCGTCGTCCTGCAATGGCGGCGATGCTGGGTCGTCGTGCAGCCTGGGACATGATGCGTTGCATCATTCTAGCGCTTCGGCTTCGCTCCGGTTCTGCGCGAGGAAGATCGTTGACCGTGGTACGCGGCTGATCGGGAGCTGCGTGCACAGAGACAGAAAGGCGGCCGCTGTAAAGCGGCCGCCTCTGTACTGCGCGATGCGTGTGAGACCCCGGTGGACTAGCCCTGTGCGCTGGTCATCTTCTCCGGCCGCATGTACTTGTCGAACTCCTCTTCGGTCAGGTAGCCCAGCTTGCGGTTGGCCTCGCGCAAGGAGAGACCCTCGTGGTGCGCCGTCTTGGCCAGCTTCGCCGCCTTGTCATAGCCAATGTGCTGATTGAGCGCGGTCACCAGCATCAGGCACTTCTCGACATACTCGTTGATGCGCTGGAGATTGGCTTCGATCCCGCTCACGCAGAACTCGACGAACATGTGGCAGGTGTCGGTCAAAAGCCGCGCCGAGTGCATGAAGTTGTAGATCATCACCGGCTTGAAGACGTTGAGCTCGAAGTTGCCCTGGCTGCCGCCAAAGGCGATGGCCGCGTTGTTGCCATGCACCTGCACGGCGACCATCGTCATCGCTTCGCTTTGCGTGGGGTTCACCTTGCCCGGCATGATCGAGCTGCCGGGCTCGTTCTCTGGAATCGTCAACTCGCCCAGGCCGCAGCGGGGCCCGGAGCTGAGCCACCTAACATCGTTGGCGATCTTCATCAGGGAAGCCGAGAGCGTCACCAGCGAGCCGCTTGCGAACACCAGTTCGTCATGCGCCGAGAGTGCGGCGAACTTATTCGGATGCGAGCGGAAGGGCAGCTTCGTCAGATCGGCGATCTTCGCTGCGGCGCGGTCTGCGAACTCGGGATGCGTGTTCAGTCCAGTGCCCACGGCGGTGCCGCCAATCGCCAGTTCGTAGAGGCCGAAGAGCGACATCTCCATGCGCGCGATGTCGCGTTCCAGCAGGCTGGCCCAGCCGCCGATCTCCTGCCCGAGCGTGAGCGGCGTTGCATCCTGCAGGTGGGTTCGTCCAATCTTGACGATGGCCTCAAACTCCTTCGCCTTGGCCGCAATCGCATCGTGGAGATGTTGCACTGCCGGGATCAGCCGCTCCTTCACCACGGTGGCCGCAGCAATATACATCGCCGCCGGGAAGGTGTCGTTGGAGGACTGCGACATATTTACATGGTCGTTCGGATGAACGGGCTTCTTGCTGCCCATCTCGCCGCCCGCAATCTCAATCGCGCGGTTCGAGATCACCTCGTTGACGTTCATATTAGTCTGGGTGCCAGAGCCCGTCTGCCAGATGCGCAGCGGAAATTCCTCGTTGTGCTCGCCTGCAATGATCTCGTCGCAGGCGCGAACGATCAACTGCATGGTGTCCTTCGGAAGCTTCCCCAGATCGTAATTGACCAGTGCTGCCGCCTTCTTGAGGATCGCGAAGGAACGGATCAACTCTAGCGGCATGCGGTCGTCGCCGATCGCAAAGTGATGCAGGGAGCGCTCCGTCTGCGCACCCCAGTAATGATTGGCTGGAACTTCAATCTGGCCCATGCTGTCAGACTCGATACGTACACCCTGCTTCGTCTCTGCGATCATTTCGATTGTCCTGTTCATGAATTAATTTCCCTCATCCTGCGTACCGCGTTCCGCCAAAGTAAGTTCCACTGGGTTATCCAATCGAAGAAGGCGTAGTCGCGGAGAGCTCGAGCTGTCTTTATCGCAAAGAATTATATCGACCTACTTTGACGATTCGCTTTTGATCAGGCTTGGAGCGCGTCGATATACGGCTACGTGCTCGATCGATTAATTAATAATGCGCGCTCCGGTAATCGACCGAGGAAAAGGTATGCAGGCCGCGAGTTTTTGAAACTTGCCATAAGATTCTCGGGAGAGATATTCGGGTCATCGAAGTTGCGTAATTGCACAAAGCCCGGTCTCTTTTTTAGAACCCGAGTTATCGTGCGGCCTGATTAGGTCACAGGTCACGCAGGCGTGCTTGGTGAACCCATAAAAGTCGCAAGGATATTTTCTAGCCTTGAATAGATATCAATTGTGACAGCGGTCACAGCCAACAATAATCACAGAGGAAGATTGTTTACCAATCAAAGGGGAGTACTTCATGGATAACACCGTAACAGTAATTGATAACCGCACAGAAAAACAATATACGTTTCCGGTCACGCATGACACCATCCGAGCGATGGATCTACGCAAGATCAAAGTGAACCCTGATGATTTCGGGATGATGTCCTATGATCCAGCCTTCATGAACACAGCATCCTGCCAGAGCAAGATCACGTACATCGATGGAGACAAGGGCATACTGCGTTATCGCGGGTATGATATTGCCGATCTGGCCGAGCATTGCACGTTCCCCCAGGTGGCCTATCTCGTCATCCATGGCGAACTGCCCACCCCGGAGCAGGAGGCAGAGTGGCTTGCAGCCATCCGCATCCACATGGGCATCTTTGAAAACATCAAGAAGTTCATGGAAGGCTTCCGCTACGATGCGCATCCCATGGGCATGCTGGTCAGCACGATTGCAGCGCTCTCGACCTTCTATCCCGATGCGAAACACGTACGCAACCATGACAATCAGATGCACAGTATTCACCGGATCATTGGAAAGATTCCGATTATTGCTGCCTATGGATACCGTCATAGCAAGGGTCTCGACTATATTGCTCCCGAGCCGAATCTAGGCTATGCGGAGAACTTCATGCACATGATGTGGGACCGCAGCCCGCTGCAGCATCTGAAGCATCCGGTGCTGGCGCGCGCGCTCGACGTACTGTTTATACTCCACATCGATCACGAGCAGAATTGTTCCACCAATGCGATGCGCGCTGTAGGCAGTTCCGAGGCAGACCCGTTCCTTTCGACCGCCGCAGCAGCATCGGCGCTGGCTGGCCCGCTGCATGGGGGCGCTAACGAAGCGGTGCTCAAGATGCTCGATGAGATTGGCTCCAAGGAGAATATTCCCGCCTTCATCAAGGGCGTGAAGGAAGGCAAGGAGAAGCTGATGGGCTTCGGGCATCGTGTGTATAAGAACTACGACCCGCGCGCCCGCATGATCAAGAAGACAGCAGAGTCGGTCTTCGAGATCACAGGTCGGAACAAAAAGATCGACCTGGCTATGGAACTGGAACGGATCGCCCTCAGCGACGAGTATTTTATCTCCCGTAAGCTCTATCCGAACGTCGACTTCTACTCCGGCATCATCTACGAGGCCATGGGACTTGAGCCCAAGATGTTCACCGTGCTGTTTGCGATTCCGCGCGCAGTCGGCTGGCTGGCGCAGTGGCAGGAGTTGATCAACGATCCCGAGCAGAAGATCGCGCGGCCACGGCAGGTATATACCGGGTACGACCAGAGGCCGCTGCCTGACTCCTATACCTACGGAGCGAGGACGGAAGAAGCTCTGGTATCCACACACTAAGTCGATGCAAGCGGTAGATGGTGTTTTGAACATTTTCCGGGCGGCCTGCTGTCATGAAATTCCATGGCGGTAGGCCGCTTCCGGATAGTGACCCTGCAACACAGTTCTGAACCAGCACGTCCACATTGCAACTCCACAGAAAAAGGAAGGTAATTTTCGATGGCCGCGACAAGCTCCAGAATATTGAACTCCACTCTCGCAAAGCTCGTGATGAGTGCGGAAGAGGCTGCCGCTCTGATCCAGCCGGGATCAATCCTCGGTATGAGTGGTTTTACGGGATCGGGATATCCCAAGGCCGTGCCAACGGCGCTGGCCGAACGAATTACGGCGGCCAACGAGCGAGGCCAGGGCTTCAAGGTAAGCGTCTTTACAGGTGCTTCGACCGGCCCTGAACTCGATGGTGCGCTGGCCCTCGTGGATGGCGTCAATCTGCGGCTGCCGTACAACGGCGACGGCGAGATGCGCAAACGCATCAATGCGGGTGAGGCGAATTACATGGACATCCACCTCAGCCACGTTGCTCAGTTGGTGGACTACGGGTTCCTCGGCAAGATGGATACGGCGATCATCGAGGTGACGGCGATCCTGGAAGATGGGCGCGTCGTTCCCAGCTCCTCGATGGGCAACAATACGACCTGGATCGACCGTGCAGACAAGATCATTCTGGAGGTCAACTCTGACCAGCCCTTGGAGCTGGAGGGTATGCATGACATCTACTACGGGCTGGGACTCCCCCCCAACCGCACGCCCATTCCGCTGGTCAAGTCAGACCAGAGGATTGGTACGCCGTATCTGAAGGTGCCGATGGAGAAGGTGATTGCGGTTGTGTGTACGGACATCGGAGACCGTGCCAGCCCATTCAAGGCACCCGACGAAGCCTCGCGCAAGATTGCTGGCCACATCATCAACTTCCTGGAGTCGGAGGTGAAGAAGGGCCACATGCCGTCAACGCTGTTCCCGCTGCAATCCGGTGTCGGCAACATTGCCAACGCGGTGCTCTTCGCGCTGGAGGCTGCGCCCTTTGAGGGTATGACTGCCTACACGGAGGTCATTCAGGATGGCATGGTGCATCTGCTCGACAAGGGCAAGCTGGCCAGCCTCTCGGCTACGGCCTTCTCGCTGAGTCCCGATGGAATCGAGAAGATCATGCCGAGGATCGGCAGCTACCGGAACCAGATCGTGATCCGGCAGCAGGAGATCTCAAATAATCCTGAGATCATCCGCCGGCTTGGGGTTCTGTCGATGAACGCCATGATCGAAGGCGATATCTACGGCAACGTCAACTCGACGCACATGATGGGTTGCAGTATGCAGAACGGGATTGGCGGCTCGGGCGATTTCACGCGCAATGCCTTCATCTCGTTCATGATGGCGCCATCGACAGCCAAGGGCGGAGCCATCTCGACGATCGTCCCGATGGTGTCGCACATCGACCACACCGAGCACGATCTCCAGGTCATGGTCACTGACCAGGGGCTGGCCGACCTGCGCGGACGTTCACCTAAGCAGAGGGCACAACTCATCATTGAGAACTGTTCGCACCCCGATTTCCGTCCGGCATTGCGCGATTACTACAACCGTGCAGAAAAGCTGGCACCTGGAAAACACACCCCCCACCTCCTCGACGAGTCCTTGTCGTGGCACAGTCGGTTCCTGCGCACGGGAAGCATGTTGGCTTAGGAAAGGCATGTTGAACCCGTGTTAACCACTCCACCCGCGCCAGCAGGCCCATTGCCAGAGAGAGTTCTGCCCCATTGAGCCAATGGCTAACCCAACCGCTTGCGCGGGTGGGTTGCACTACATGCAGCAAAACATCTTCACATCTTTAACGGAGGCTTATGATGCAAAAAAAGATTCACATCTTATGGGCAAGCCTGGGCATGGCCTTGCTCACTTCTGCCTTGATACCTGTCCTGGCGCAACAGCCGGGCAGTCCATCCAGCAGTACGGCGGTGCAGAGTGCGTCGCCAGCGGCGTCCACCGATCAGTCCAGTCAGAAACTGGCCGACATTCTGCTGCGCCGGGGCGTGATCTCTCAGGATGAATATAACCAGTTGACGGGGAAGAAGGCTGGAACTCCGGTTCCCGCTGTGTCCACTGCTCCGGCGCTGCCTAGTCCGGCGGCCGTCTCATCTGTTCCCGAAGTACAGGCCGAAGCCCAGCACCCCTCTGCCGCCACCACCTGGCTGAACCCCGAGGAGCCCCCGTACGCCACTGAGCCAGGCGCACCCAGCTTTGTGGAGAGAGTTCCGTCCACGACGGTGAACGAAGCACTTTCACCGATTCGCGTCTTCCCCATTGGTGGCTTGCAAATTGACGAGCATCCAGCCTTCAAGGCAGATGGGGTCGGAATTACGCCCTATGGCTTTATCAAAGCAACCTTCGATGAGGACAGTTCCTCTCCCAACGGAGACGACTTTCCGCTTCCCGGATTTCTGACTGACACGGGTCCCAATGGGGCTCCAGAGTTTCATATCAAGGCCCGTAGCACCCGGTTCGGCGCCAACTTCCAATGGTATGACCACAATCCAAAGTGGGTTGTTACCGGCAAGATCGAGATGGATTTTGAAGGCAACTTCAACCGCTCGGATAACCGCAATCTATCCAGTTTGCGTTCCAATAACCCAGGGCTCCGGCTGGCCTATGTCCGCATGGACTACCACTTCAACGCCAAGGACACCTTCTCTGCGGTGTTCGGGCAGGACTGGACCACCTATGGATCATCCACGCTGCCGAACATCCTCGAGACGACCGGGCTGGGCGTAGCGTTTGGCTCAATGTACGAGCGCGACCCGCAGATGCGCGCGGGCTTTACGCACAAGATGGGTGGCATATCCATCACGCCGGAGTTCGCGTTCGATATGCCGTTCTCGGGTCTTCCACCCAGTGCCGCCAACATCTCCGATCAGCTCGGTTATGGCGAACGGCAGGGTCCGGACTCGAATCGTCCAGAGTACCAGGGACGGCTTGTGTTGCAGTGGCAGTTGGATCACGCCAAGGGTGTGCCTCCGGCCCAGGTCATCTTCAGCGGCTTTGAGGGTCGTCGGGCTGGCATTGTTCTGGCCTCTGCGGTTCCCACCGCCTATGCGACTACCTTCGCTACCGGAGTAGAGGCTGGCAGCAAGCAGGACGGGTGGGACTTTGAATGGCAACTGCCTTCAAGATGGTTCACTCTTGTCGGGAAATTCTACAGCGGCGCTGACCTGAGATACTTCTTCGCCGGCCAGCTATATTCCTTCTTCAACGACACCAAAGGTCTCACCGATACCGTTACGGTAGCCACAGAAGATGGTGCCTCCAACGTGGTCTTTGGTACCAATGCGGGTGGTCAGCAGGTGGTCGCGCCTCAGCGTCCGGTTCGTTCCGAAGGCGGGTTCGCTGAGTTAGGCCTTCCGCTTTCGCGTATCTTCAATGCCGATCCTGCAGGCCGCAACGCAGGCTGGTCGCTCTATGCTACCTACGGAGTTGACCAGGCTAAGACCCGCGATCTGGATGAGGCTACGCTCAAGGGAAATCGTCGCTACAGCACCATGGCGATCGGAACGCTCAACTACAAGTTGAACCGCTGGCTGGCCTTCTCCTATGAGCAGTCGCTCTACACCACGCATGCCAACCCCGAAGAAGCACTGCCGCTCTTCCGTGGCGTTCCCTCTCGCGAGTGGAACGATGTCCGCGAAGAGGGTGGTCCGATCTTCACCTTCTAATCTCGCCGACGCACGAAGTTCGTGTGGAAGCAAGCCGTATCGACAGTTGCAGCAGGTGGTACTCACACCATCTGCTGCAACTGATTTAAGCCCGGCTCGCGACCTGCGGCAACCTGCCGAAATGGTGCTCCGAGCCATCCTTGACCGTCGCTTCCAATGAGTTTACGGTCGAGAAAGATCGTATGTGAGCATGCAGCAAGCGGTCTCGCCACAGGCCCTGCACAGCCGCCGCTACGGTCCTGTGATTCGAGTCACAGTGGCGAAGTTCATCCCCCGATACCCTTAGGGTGATGACGAACTCACGGGCTTGCGCAATGGGCGAGCCTATCTCCCAGGAGTCAGAATGCTGACTAGAAGTGTGACAGCGTGATGAGGAAGACAGTCGTCATCGGCGGAGGAATCTCAGGTCTAGCGACCGCGTATGCCCTCCAAACCTCCGCAGGCACGGACGCCAATTACCTCTTGCTGGAGAGCTCCGGTCATCTTGGCGGCAAGATCACGACTGACTCTGCTGACGGGTTCCTGATCGAAGGCGGCCCCGATTCTTTCCTGACGCAAAAGCGCGCAGCAGTGGATCTTTGCCGTGAGCTGGGGCTAGGCGACCAGATCATCGGCTCCAACCACACAGCGACGCCCTCCACCTATGTTCTGAACCGCGGCCGCCTGCATCCCATGCCCGAGGGCATGATGTTAATGGCGCCGACGATGATCCTTCCCATTCTGCGCTCGCGACTGATCTCCTGGCCGGGCAAACTGCGCATGGGGTTGGAGATTTTCGTGGGAAGGAACGAAACGAACCCCGACGAGAGCCTTGCCAGCTTTGTGCGCCGACGCATGGGGTCTGAGCTACTGGACAAGATTGCCGGGCCGCTGATGGCTGGAATTCACGCCGGCGACCCCGAGCGTCTCAGCCTGCGCAGCACCTTCCCGATCTTCTCGGACATGGAGAAGACCCATCGCAGCCTGGTGCTGGGCATGATGAAGCGGAAGAAGGCGCAGGCAGGCCAGGCGTCCAAGGCGGCGAAGACGTCAACGGCTAAGCCGCCGTCGATGTTCACTACGCTCTCCGGCGGCCTGCAACAGCTTCCTGACGCCATCGCGGCGCGGCTCAATCCGCAGCAGGTGAGGCTCAACTGTCGCGTGCAATCACTGGCCATGGAAGGCGATCAGTACAGCGTTCGGCTGGCCGATGGGTCGTCCATTCTGGCCGACAACATCGTCTTCGCTACTCCCGCGTATGTGACTGCGGACATCATTCAGCAGCTTGATCCCGCACTGGCCGGGAGGCTGCGCGCCATCCGCTATGTTTCTACCTCGACGGTCTCGCTCGCCTTTCGCCGCAGCGAACTGACCTGCGCTCTCGACGGCTTTGGCTTCATCGTGCCCGCCGCAGAGGGCCGCAAGATCAACGCGTGCTCGTGGTCCTCCACGAAGTTCAGTCATCGTGCGCCTGAAGACTATGTGCTGATACGCGTTTTTATCGGCGGCGCTCTCACGGAAGATCTGGCCGAGCAGGATGAGGCGACGCTGATCGACATTGCGCGGCAGGAGTTGCGCGAGATCATGGGCATCACCGCAACGCCGGTGCTGGCCCGGGCCTACCGTTGGAGGAAATCCAACCCGCAATACAATGTCGGCCACAGCGTGCTGGTCGATGAGATCGATCGCAGCGTCGCGGAGCATCCGGGGCTGTATCTCGCAGGCGCGGCCTTCCGAGGCTCTGGAATTCCGGACTGCATTCAGAGCGGAATGGACACAGCCAGAAAGATCATGCAGCAGCCACCCATCCCCTCGCGCAGCATTGAAGCCAACGCATCACCCGTTCCTGTCACATCTTAGGAGAACTCCCATGTCATCCCCAATTTCGTCTGTAGATATTCGAACGATCCCCACTCCCGCTCCGGCGAGGCAAGGACATCCGTCCACTCATCCGCACCACTCCGCCAACCATGACTACTCCAGCCAGCCAATGCTGGTGTACTGGGAGATGACGCAGGCGTGCGGCCTGGCGTGCCGTCACTGTCGCGCCGAGGCTGTCTCAACACCGCATCCCGACGAACTCACCTACGAGGAAGGACGGAACCTGCTGCGTCAAATCGCGGCCTTCGACAGACCCACGCCGCATCTGGTCTTTACCGGCGGCGACCCTCTCCGCCGCACGGATCTGTTTGACCTGCTGGACTACGCGCGCTCTCTTGGCATCAACGTCTCCATCACCCCCAGCGCAACCTCCGACCTCACGCTCGACGTGATGGCCCGCCTCAGGGATCATGGGATCGACAGCTTCGGGCTCAGCCTGGACGGGTCCACGGCTGCTCGCCACGAGGCTGTGCGCGGCGTCGAAGGCTGCTTCGACTGGACCATCGCAGCAGCAAAAAATGCAGCCAGCCTCGGCGTTCCCATACAGATCAACACCCTGGTCGCCGAGGAGACCGTCGACGACATTCCTGCGATCTACGAGTTGCTGAAGAGCACCTTCCCGGTGATGCGCTGGAGCCTCTTCTTCCTGATCGAAGTGGGCCGCGGCAAGGTTTTGCAGCCCATCTCCAGTGAGCGCGGCGAGCAGTTGATGAACTGGATCTACGATCAATCGAAGATCGCTCCGTTTGCGGTTGCAACCACCGAGGCGCCGTCCTATCGCCGCGTTGCGCTGAGCCGCATGCGCGCGGCGGGCATGGTCGCCGCCGAGATCGAGCGCACTCCCGTCTATCGCGGCTTCGGCATCCGCGACGGCCACGGCATCATGTTCATCTCCAACCAGGGTGATATCTGCCCTGCTGGCTTCCTTCCGCTGGCTATGGGCAACGTCCGCACCGATCAGCTTCAGGATATCTACCGCAATGCTCCGATGTTCCAGGCGCTTCACAATCCGAATCTGTTCAAGGGCAAGTGCGGACGCTGCGAGTATCGCGCTCTGTGCGGCGGATCGCGCGCGCGAGCCTTCGCCGCAACCGGTGATGCGCTGGCCAGCGATCCGTTCTGCCACTACGAACCCGCCGTCCACTAACATATAGCCAGCAAACCATACCGGTAGATCAGGTCTGCGCGCCATGCACAGACCTGATCTGTTGAGTGAGTTTGTCCATCCGGTTCCAGTTCGCGCAATCACCTCACTGAAGCTGGGATCGCGGGCAGTTTCGATGCAGCCGCTCGAGATTCAAATCTGGCATTCCGGGTCGGGATCAGCATCGAACAGGATCGTCATGACAGGGCAGGGAGCCTCCGCAATAATCCGGTACACAATGGGCAGTGGATCATCAGCAGAGAGGACGCTGGCGCGGCGAACACCAAGAAGGATTAGGCTTGCTGCCTGTTGCCGCGCATAATCCACGACTGCGTTGGAGATCTCGCTTCCGAAGCTCACGTGATAGACCGACTCTTCGATATGAATGGGACTGGTCGCCACGAGATGCTTTAATGCGCAGGTCAGAAGCTCGGGCAGCGTTTGATCGCCGGGTGCCGGTTGCAGAGTTCGCGGCAGTACGTGGAGACAGTGCAACCGCAAGTCTGTACTCTTGCAATATGAGACGGCAAGGTGAATCGCCTGCCGTGTGACGGAATGAAAGTCTGTGGCAAAGATTGCCGGCCCACGCGAAGGGTTAGGCGTCATCAGATCGGCGGCCACCAGTCCCACGGTCATAATCGGACATGTAGCCTTGCGCATTACCTTTTCCGCGGTTGGTCCAAAGGCAAGACGCTTGGATCCGCGAGGTTCGCTTGTACCCAGAATTGCCAGGTCGATCTGTGCCGATTCAATCTCCGCAAGGATCTTCTCAGATGCGACTCCGGTCTCGAGCCGGGTTGTGCAACTCACACCTATTGCAGCCGCACGATCCTTCATCTGCCGCAGCAGTCGTAACGCAGCCTTCTCCCTTGCGCCTGCGTCGGTAAACAGTGCGGCGTCGGTAGCGGTTGCAGCGTCCACCTTGCAAACATGCAGGATTCGCAGCGAAGCCTTATTCATCTGACAGAAATTGAGTGCTGCCTGGAGTGCGCCCTCAAACCCCGTGGAGAAATTGCTGGCGAACAGAACCCGCCTAAAGGGAGATCGCACCTTCCTGGCCAAATTGGGCATCTTCCTTTACTCCTATCTCAGCGCTGATGCACTCATTCGCCGCTGCACTCGGAAAGCGAACCCTATCCATCGCACCGTTCTGACTGGCGTAACGTATGCAGGTGGAAATCGTGTTTTGATTCAATGCGGTTTGAAAGGCAATAGCAGTGATAGTTGTCACAAGCCACCACAGATGAACGATTTAATAGATGACGATGTAGTTATCGAAGGGGCAATAGGCTGCGACGCGGCAACGCGCACCTCGACAGACGACCTCCCGTTGTATGCGGGTGCGCACGCCTAGGCACAGGCCGTTGAGCGACGCACCAAGTTCTGCACGAACAGGTCTTCCCTTTCCTACGTAGAGAGACTCTCGAGTCCAGCCGCTGAAACCACACGGAAGGACGAACCGTGAATCTCGATCAAGCCATCCTTCTGGAACCTGCCGAGGGCGCGGGTCACGGTCTCTCGCGACGTTCCCGCCAGATTCGCCAGCTCTTCATGTGTCAGCGCCATCGTGAAGCGCATATCCGTGCCATTGCAGCCCGCCGCAGCGCGGCCCCATTCGAGCAGCACTCCAGCCAGTCTCCCCGCCGTGGAGCCCGACAGTGCGAGTCGTCGCGCATCGAAGAATGCCGACTTGTACTCCTCTGATAGCGCCTTTGCCGCCAGCATGCTCGCCTGACCATACTTTTCGAGGAACGCCAGAAGCTCACTGCGGCGAATCTTCTTCACCACGCACGGCTCGATGGTCTCCGCTGTCACCTCGAAGTGCGTTCCCGAGATCGCCGCACCCAGCCCCAGCAGGTCTCCCGGAACCGCTATCTTCAGAATGTGTGTCTTGCCTTCGCGCGAGGTGCAGGACAGCTTCACCTGTCCCATGCAGACAATCGTGGCGGCGTCACACACATCATCTTCCTGGAAGATGATCGATCGCTTTGGCAGCTTCATCTGCATGCCCAGCGACTCGAAGTCCACCCTCGCCGGGCCTGAGAGATCGCACAGGATACGCAGCGACCGATCCGAACAGTTCTTGCAGCTGGTGTTTGCGTATTGTTGAACAAATGTCATAAAAGTCTGCTCGCTAGATGGGAATATGGGGCCGGGGTTGCTGCAGGTGCCGCTTCAGCGCCACACGACATCCCGATGGTTCGCCTGTGACCGTGGTCACTGCTATTTTCAGTGCAGGCTGTAAAGTTGCTCAAGAGGGCAAGGGTCATGCCAGTGAAACGGGAGGGGCTTGTGCGTGAGGCTTCAGATTTCTGGGAACGGCTAACGGTTGGTGGCGTCGTGGTCATTCTTGTTGCATTTCTGGTTCTGTTCATCGCCAATCTAGCTACAACCATCTGCTTCGCCCAACTTCCAAGATAACGCCCACGCGGCGTTCGAATGTAGTGTCTGGCGTCGGGCTCCCGTACAGGTGCAGCCGGCCCAGCAACGTGCACTATGACAACCTGCGCTGCTGTTTTTGATTCCGCAATCATAATCTACTCCGTCGGCTGATGGCATCACCATGCAACAGGCCCGTAAGCGGAGCTGCTACAACGCAACTTTCCAGTCCTCCCTATAGAATGCTCAGGGTGAACATCCTGCTGTGATGCTCATCACATTGGACGATATACGCACAACTCCACCGTATATCGTCCTAAGATTCAGTCTTCTATATTTGTGTAAGATGTTTTTTATCAATGCTTTGATGCCATCATGCATGTCAACATAACAATTGCGTCATTTTTTATTTGCCTTTTGTGATGAAAGTCACAGGTGGTTCGAGGCGGCTGAACTATGGTTGCTCCTGTTGATGGGATGGCCGACTTCAAGCAGTAGATTGTGCAACAAAACTAACGCGCCAAACAGAGGTGTTACCGTATGTGGCAATTGCCCCGCAAAATAACGATGTTCTTCCTTCTGGTTGCGGCGGTCGGAGTTCTGACCGCGTGCGGTGCCCGCGTGGCAACTGCACAGACGCAGCCCCAGACGCAAACCCTGAAACATTCGCCCACCGCAGCGCCAGCCGCTGCTGACAACGGGTACGTAGGCAACGATACCTGCGCAACCTGCCACCAGGACAAGGCCGATGCTATGGCCAACAATCCGCACTCCAAGCTGGCGCTCAAGCACGGGGGAACCGGAGCTACCTGCGAGAGCTGCCATGGACCAGGTCAGGCCCATGTGGACGGCGGTGGCGATGTTACCAAGATCGTCCGCTTCGAGAAACTGACGCCGCAGCAGATCGACAAGACCTGCCTGGGCTGCCACGCCAATACGCATCCAAACTTCCTGCGTTCGCCGCATGCCAAGGCAGACGTAAGCTGCCTGAGCTGCCACAGTATCCACAAATCAGTGCCCGATACGAAGCTGCTGGTAGCCAAGCAGCCGACCCTCTGCTTCAAGTGTCACACTGACATCAAGCCGGCGTTCGATATGCCCTTCCACCATCGGGTAAATGAAGGCCTTCTGCAGTGCAGCGACTGCCACAATGTTCACGGCACGTTCCTGAATAACAACATCAAGAACACCGCCGATCAGAATGCGATCTGCACCAAGTGCCATATGGAGACGCGCGGACCCTTTGTGTACGAGCATCCTCCGGTCCGGGCTGAAGGTTGCCTGGCGTGCCATACACCCCACGGCTCGCAGAACGCTCGGCTGTTGAATGTGCCCAACATCAATACGTTGTGCAACCAGTGCCATAGCCCGGTGGGCGCGGATAACATCCACGGCCAGGGCCAGGGTTCTTCCGAGATCACGCCCTGCACCGACTGCCACACCATGATCCACGGGTCCAATATCAATGCCGCTTTCATCCGGTAGTGAACCCGCAGGCCACGCCGTCCAGCCTGAATAGGACGGCGTGGCTCAGATCCCGCACCGCAGGTACGCCCAGATGGATGGGTGCAACGCCAGCAAAGAGTACTTCAAATGAGGCTTGAGATGACAACGATGGATCGGATTTCCCGGTTACCCAAGGAACGCCCCACCCGCACCAGAGCTCAACGGGTTGCAGGGGGCATGGTAGCCGCCGTGCTACTACTAATGACAGGAATCGCAGTTGCCCAGGGCCCAACCCTGACATCGGGCGGCTCCACTAACACGCTGCAGACAACCCCCGTGGTCCAGAACGGATATGTGGTCCACCAGGCCGTCGATCTGGGTGGCCATGTCGCCGGAATCTTCGGCAGCAAGGACATGTACGATACGCTGGTCAACATCCAGTCCGGACCCCGCGTCCTCGGTGAGACCTTTACGCTGCGGGCGGTTCCGGGCAGCAAGCATCCGCTGTTCGACACCTTGACGGCCTTTAGTTCCGGCTTCGGTGGCGACCCGAACAACTTTGCCAAGATGGACTTCTCCAAGGGCAAGATCTATGAGTTCTCGGGCATGTTCCGGCGCGACCGCCAGTACTTCGACTACGATCTGCTGGGCAACGCGCTGATCCCGGGTGGGCAGTCGATTCCCATCGGGCCGGGCGGCTCGCTGGGCTCCTACGCATGGCCGCAAATGAACGAAACGCCTTTCAAGTTCAACACTGTGCGCCGGATGACCGACACCAACCTGACGATCTTCCCGATCTCCAAGGTGACCTTCCGCGTAGCCTATTCGCAGAACATCTTTCAGGGACCGACGTTGAGCCCCGGAGGCTATGGGCCGGGTGTCTTCGGCATGCTCACGCAGGAGAACATGCGCAACAGTAACGATGATTTCATCGGCGCCGTTGACTGGAAGCCCTGGCAGCAGACCAAGTTCACCTTTGAGGAAGAGGTTAACCACTACAAGGAAGACTCCTATTACACACTCGCCCCGGGCACGCTGAATGTGCAGGAGCCCGACGGCATGCCGGTCTCTCTGGGAGGCTATAACAGCACCTCGCCCTATGCTGCCAGCAACTGCAGCTCCAGCATCGCCACCCCCGGCGTCATTCTCACCTCGGCCTCCGGAACGAGCGGCCTACCCGTAGTGGATCCGGCCTGCGCTGTGAATGCAAGCTACCTCCGCTCGCAGCCTACGCGCATCCTCTACCCGACGGAGATCTTCCGCTTCCAAAGCTCCAGCATCAAGAACATCGCAGTGAATGGCAGCTTTCACTATACGGAGGCGAGATCCAATCTGCCCAACTACTACGAACGCTGGACTGGGATTGACGGAGCCGTTCGTTCCGAGACGTTTACAGGCTATGCTTCTGCCAAGCGGCATGATGTAGGCGCCGAGTACGGCATGACCTGGCAGGCACTCAAGAAGTTGAGCTTCTCCGACCAGGTCTACTTCTCCAACGTCCACGAGCCAGGCAGCACCGATGTTACCGGCGTCAGCTACAGCACGCCAACGACGGCAGGTAGCGAGACCATCAACTACGCCGGTACGCTGACGGCCGGAACGGCCACCATCGAGGGCAACAGCAATGGTGTCCTCTCCTACGGCTACTTTGGCCAGAAGATCCTGACCAACAACCTGACAGCGACCTGGGACGCTTCGTCTCGCGCCACCATCTCGCTCACCTACCGCTACGGAACCGACACTATTGTTCAGGGCGCCGCCGTATCGACGAGCCCCGCCAATAGCAACTGGACGATCTTTGAAAATGGCGGCATCCTCAACGTCGCGCTGCGTCCCACCTCGCACTGGGATGTCAATGGAACCGTCGAGGCGATCTACGACAATAACGTGCTCACCCCGCTCGATCCACGCCAGACGCAGCACTACAGGTTCCACACCCTGTATCGGCCAAGGCCGTGGGCGTCAGCGTCCCTTGCCTACAATGACCTGGAACGGCACGACAACACCAACAACTCCGGCGACTGGTCCAAACAGTCCGGTGGCGTCTATATCGGCCCCGGCCTACCGCCGACCGCCGCGGGCAGCGCGGCAGGTCCGCTCGATCACGTCGACCACAGCCGGGTGTTGAGCATGGGCCTTGTACTGGCGCCGAGCGAGCGCTACGGGCTTGACATCAACTACGCCTACTCGGATGTGTATACGTCAACCAACGTCTGCTACGATGCCGCATCCTCCACTACACTGCCCGGTGCAGCTACGGCCAGCGGAACGGCTTGCCCTGGAGCTACCGTCCGTGGAGCGTCCTACTATGAGTTTGGGCCGACCAAGGACTTCATGGATGCACCCACGCAGTATGCCTCCGTTGGTCTGCTGCTGTCCCCGGTCAACTCGGTCCATGGTGGTCTGGGATATCGCATCAGCGCCGTCAGCGGAAATCAGATGTTCAACAACGCACAGGCGGTCAACGGTTCCTTGCAGTCGGCCTATCAATCGCCCTACGTCAACCTTGCCTGGACGGTTCATCCGGGATGGATCTGGAAGGCGGAGTACGACTACTACGGATACGGTGAGGGCGGTCCTTCCGGCACACCTTACTGTAGCGTCAACAACCCCACCCTCTCCACTCCGGCAACCGTGGTTCCATGCAACTCTACTACGCTCACGGGCCCAACCGGCCTTACCGAACCCTCGTCCGGCCTGAGCGCTCCACGGAACTTCCACGCCAACCTTCTTACCATCTCCATGCACTATGAGTTCTAGATCAACTCTGGACAATAGCTGCATGCAGGCTAGGAGATTGACTATGAAGATAAACCTGGGACTTGGATTGGTCGCTGCCATGGCAGCGACCAATCTCCCTGCTGTCGCCCAGAACTCGGGCGCGGCGACCTATAACGCCAAGTGTCAGATGTGCCACGCGGCGGATGGTTCGGGCAGCGCTCCTGCCGGAAAGGCGATGAAGGCTCCGTCTTTTCTGTCCCCGGCTGCTGTAAAAGAGCCAACCGCAAATCTGATTGCGATTACCTCCACTGGCAAAGGCAAGATGCCCGCTTACTCGGGAAAGCTTACCGATGCCCAGATCAAGGATGTGGTCGCGTACATCCGCACGCTACAGAAGAAATAGGAGCATCACAGTGAAAGTTAATTTTGTTACGATTGCAGCCTCGCTTCTCGCTGTTTCCATGGCAATGCCGGTGCTTGCCCAATCATCGGGAGCCACCATCTACAAGGGTAAGTGTCAGATGTGCCATATGGCAGACGGTACCGGGAACAAGGCGATGAAAGTACCTGCTTTCAGCGCCGCTGCCCCCGAGGCAAAACTGATTGCTGCCGTCAAAAACGGCATCAGTACGGGCCCTGTCAAGATGCCAGCCTACGCTGGCAAGCTGACCGATGCTGACATCACTTCGGTTGTTGCTTACATCAAGACACTCAAAAAGTAGCGGACGTCGCGCTGCGTGATCTTCCTCTCCGAGGATCACGCAGTGCGTAAAATTCTAGATGATTGTATCCGGTACTATGGAACGAAAGTTGGATGCGACAGCCTGCATCTCGCGAGTCGTTCAACCTCACAATTAGACAGGAGCAATCATGAAACTCATTCTTTCCGCCGCAGCCGCCTCCCTTCTCGCCGTCTCGTTTGTTGCCCCAGCAGTTGCGCAGAGTGCAGGTGCGGCCACCTACAAGGCAAAGTGTCAGATGTGCCATGGTGCTGATGGCCAGCCCACGATGCCTGGAAAATCGATGAAGGCGATGCCCTTCAAGTCCCCGGAACTGATCAGTGCCTCCAATGCAACGCTGATCGCCTCGGTCACCAACGGCAAAGGCAAGATGCCGGCCTACGCAGGCAAACTCAGTGCTGGAGAGATCAAGGATGTAGTAGCGTACATCCGCACGCTGCAGAAGTAACGATGTGAAAGAGGCAGGTCATGTATCCGTCAGGTAAATACCGGAGAGACTGGGTCAAGCCCCTTCTCTTCAGCAGGTTGAAGCCAGCGAGATTGTCACAGCCAGAAAAGCATCCAGCTTCCACGATTCCGCCGATTCTTCTCCCCGCAAATTACCTGATGGGTCAGACCCCACCTTCTCAGCACCGCCATCTTCAAGACACAAACAATTGCTGGCACGAGCTTTTCTGCCTGCGATCTATCTTCGACCGCCTCAGTAATATTCCTATCCAGGTTGCCGGGTTTCTGCTGCGCTGCGACGAGCAGGGCTCAAGAGATCCGGCAACAGCGATGGGGCCCTCTTTATGGGCATGGCACACAGCGGCATGCGCCGTGCTGTTTCTACTCGCGGTCCCGTCAGTCTTGCATGCACAAACCGACTGTCTCTCCTGCCACGGCGACGTCACTATGCAGGACGCATCCGGTAACAATGTGGGTGTTGATGCCCCAACGTTTCATTCCAGCGTGCATGGCAGCCTGGAGTGTAGCGCCTGCCACACATCCATCACGGCTTACCCGCATCCAGACCATCCGCAAGCTGTGAAATGTGCCTCCTGCCATGCAGATGAGGCAGCAGCGGTTGTGGGCAGCGTGCATGAAAACGCGTCGGATCATCCTTGCACCAGTTGTCATGGAAGCGCGCACGCTATCCTGCCCAAGGACAACCCTAGGTCCGCGGTCTACCCCCTGAACATTCCTGCTACCTGCGGCAAGTGCCATGGCGATGCAGCGATGGCGAAGAAGAATCATCTGGCCAATGTCTACCCGACGTACATGGATTCCATCCATGGATACGCCGTGAGCAAAGAAGGATTGTTGGTCGCCGCTAATTGCGAGAGTTGCCACGGATCGCACCACATCCTCAGCCATACCAGCCCGCAGAGTCCCACCTACAAGACCAATATTCCAGACACCTGCGGAAAATGTCATGCAGGAATCCAGGCGAAATACATGGCGGGCATCCATGGCAAGGCTCTTGCCAGCGGAAACCTGAAGGCTCCAGCATGCACCAACTGTCACACCGCGCATGCCATTGCGCAGCCGTC
Source organism: Granulicella sp. (assembly GCA_027450185.1). GTDB lineage: Bacteria > Acidobacteriota > Terriglobia > Terriglobales > Acidobacteriaceae > Granulicella. The sequence goes on from DAIDKF010000003.1 coordinate 33,019, forward strand.
GATGGCGCTGTCCACGCCGATGTGCGGCTCCTGCCATAAGGCCCAGCTATCCACCTATCGTGACACGTTTCACTCCCAGGTAAGTGATCTGGGCAGCTACGTCGAGGTGGCACGTTGCTCCGATTGTCATGGGGAGCACGATATTCTGCCAGCGTCCGATCCTCGCTCGCCGGTCAACCCTGCCAACCTCGTCAAGACCTGCGGCAGGTGCCACCAGAATGCCAACGCCGGCTTTGTGAAGTATGAGCCGCACGCGAACCCCCACAACCGCCGCTCGTCTCCGGTGCTCTACTACATTCGGCTCTTCATGGTGCTGCTGATCAGCGGTGTGATGACGTTCTTCCTGCTCCACACCTTACTGTGGCTGATCCGCTCTCTGGTGGAGAAGACCAACGGTGGATTTGCCAAAGGAGGGAAATGATGGCTGACCAGACAAAAACCGTAACGGGAAGCTCGGCGTCTCATCAGGCAGTCGCAGGAGAACCTTACGTTCAAGGTTCGGGTGGCGAGCGTTACTTCTTCCGTTTCACGTTGATGCAGCGATATATGCATGCGATCATGTTCACCACGTTTCTAGGCCTGGCGGCGACAGGGCTGACGATACGCTTCAGCACCAATGCGTGGGCCCAGCATTTCGCATTTGCTATTGGTGGATTCGGAGCCATCCTTTTCATTCATAAGCTCTGCGCCGTTACTCTCACATTGGAGTTCCTCTACCACGTGAAGGATATTGCGGTTCGTATCCTGTTTCGAAAGGAAAAGGGCCTGCTGTGGGGGCCGAGTTCCATGGTGCCCAACCTGCAGGATCTCAAGGACATTATCGGAAACTTCCGTTGGTTCTTCGGCTTAGGTCCGAAGCCGGAGATTGGACGCTACGCTTACTGGGAAAAGTTCGACTACTGGGCAGTTTTCTGGGGAATGATCATCATCGGATTCTCCGGCTATGTCATGTGGTTTGGACCCTTCTTCGGCCGGTTCCTTCCGGGCTGGGCATTGAACGCTGTGCAGATCGTCCATGGTGAAGAAGCCCTTCTTGCCATCACCTTTATCTTTTCAATTCACTTCGTGAATTCACACCTGCGTCCAGACAATTTCCCTATGGATACAACGATCTTCACAGGTGTCATGACTGAAGATGAGTTCAAGGAACGGCACGGCCACGAATATAACAAGCTCGCAACTGAGGGCAAGCTGGACGAGAAGCTTACAACCAGGCCGCCTACGTGGCTCGTGAACTTCAGCAGATTGGTAGGGTTTACGGCCGTCTTCATTGGGCTCGTCCTACTTGTACTAACAGTCAGTGCTTATTTTCGAGAATAAACAAAACACGTGCGAGGTATGGCAGCATCTTAGTAGGATGGTTGTCAGTCGCACGCCGCAAACATCTGTAATCAGGAACGAAAATCCCGCAACGAGGCGTCCTTAGTGTCTTTATTCGATAACTTCACCAAACGTTGGCTGCAACCCTTCTTCTTTTTAGGAAAAAATAATCTCAGTCTTGTCGGCGGCGCGATTACGACTGCGTCTGCCTTTGTCATGGTTGGCTTCTGGATGGTCGATGTCCTCGGCCACGGGGGCTCAGCCAACCCGTACCTTGGCATTATCACCTTTCTGATTCTGCCGGCATTTTTCATCGTGGGTCTCATCATGATCCCGATCGGCATCGCCATTCAGCGGAGAAAGTTGCTCGTTATTGGCCGCCTGCCATCCATCTATCCCGACATCGATTTCAACGAGCCCATGTTCCGTCATGCGCTCAACTTTGTTGTTGTCGCTACCTTCATTAATTTCGTCATTGTTGGCATCGCCAGTTACCGTGGCGTCGCCTACATGGATACGCCGGGATTCTGCGGTGCAGCCTGCCATGTTCCCATGCAGCCCCAGTGGGTCGCATACCAACACTCTCCGCATTCCCATGTGGACTGCGTTGAGTGTCACGTGGGCAGCGGTGCCGGGAATTATTTCCACGCCAAGATGGCAGGCATGAAGCAGTTGGTCGGCGTCACGTTCGATACCTACCCGCGCCCCATCCTTGCACCTCTCTCAGAGCTGCGGCCGGCGCGCGCCACCTGCGAAGCGTGCCACGCACCCAAGCGCTTCGTCGGGGATCGTCTGCTGGTCAAGACCACCTTTGCCGACGACGATAAGAACACCATGACCAAGACCATCCTGGTCCTGCACCTGGGCGGAGTCGATTCCCTCTCGCGCTTGAGCGGCATCCACGGCCACCACCTCAATCACTTTGAGTACGTCGCCACCGATGATGAAGATCAGACCATCGTTGCAGTCTACGAGCCCGGCCCTAACGGTTCCCAGACCGAGTACCTCAGTTCTGACTGGAAGGGTCCCGTCAAGGGTGTGCGCCGCGTGATGGACTGCATGGATTGTCACAATCAGGCAGCCCACGCCTATCAGACCGCAGAAGATGCAGTGGACGAATCCATGGCGATCGGTACGCCCAGTGCCGATCTTCCCTTCGTCCACAAGCAGGGTCTGCAGCTAATCCAGGCCAAGTACTCCTCGCAGCGTGAGGCCGCCACCAAGATTCAGGCGGGCCTTGAGGACTTCTACCGCACCCAATATCCCGCCGTCTGGACCGCCCAGCATGATCAGGTGGAAAAGGCCGCACAGACCCTCATCACCATCTACAAACAGAATGTCTTCCCCGACATGAAGGTGACCTGGGGTACGTACCCGAACAACATCGGGCACACGAACTTCCCGGGTTGCTTCCGCTGTCATGATGGCAACCATACCTCCAAGGATGGCAAGACCATCACCAACGACTGCTCCGCTTGCCATAATCTTCTGGCTGTGGATGAATCGAATCCGAAGCTGTTGAGCGAGATGGGCTTCCAGTAAACCCCTGCCCTCAGCGCGGCATCCTGTCTCCACAGGGTGCCGCGTTGTTGTCTGTATCGGACGGCATCACCTGGCTGGGCCTTCTTGATTTGTGTGACACCCATCCTTGCGGCAGACCGCTCTTCTGCGTCTTATGGATCAGGAAGCCTGGAGAGGGCAATCCTTGAGCTTCAAGAGAGGACGAGCACATGGGCTCGCTCTTTTCGCGCACGCAGGATGGATATCCGCAGCAGGGGTTTGCTCCCAACCTTTATCTGCTCCACGCTTTGGTCAAAGTGCGGCAGCGGTTTCCTGCAATTCCCGTGGCCGTCTGCTGGCCGCATAGCACCATCGCACTGGCCGGCTACTGATCCTGCAAAAGCCAGGGCGCAGAACACAGACTGAGACGGGCCGTGGACCGTGTGTGGACATCACGGACTGCAACACCTACGGGGTCGCAGCAACCTGTTTCGCCGCTGCATTCGAGGTCACCTTCGATGCCGCCGGTAGCTGCGTCACATCCCATCCCCCACCCAGAGCCTGCACCAGTTGCACCGCCGCCGTCATCTCGCTTATCCGCAGCGTCATTTGTGTTTGCTGATCGTTCAGCAATGTTGTCTGTGCCGAAACTACATTCAGATATGGATCAAGTCCCGTCTCATAACGCGATGTCGCTATATCCAGATAGCGCTGCGCTGACTTTACCGCACCATCCTCCTGCTGAATTTGTTGCGACGTCACCCGCAGCGTCGCAACGTAATCCTCCACCTGCTGGAACGCAGTCAGCACGGTCTCCCGGTAGTTCGCAACATCCGCGTTGAACGTTGCCGTATACTGCGCGACCGTAGCGTTGCGCAGACCTGCATCAAAGATCGTCTCCGTCATCGACGAGCCTACCGACCAGAACAGAGCGGGTACCGAGAACAGCGAACCCAGCGTAGCGGATTCCACCCCTCCCGCTCCGGTCAGAGCCAGATTGGGATAGTATGCGGCCGTCTCCACACCAATCAACGCATTGGCCTGCGCCATCGTTCGCTCGGCAGCCGCAATATCCGGCCTGCGCTGGAGCAACTGCGATGGCACACCCACTGGAATCGCGGGTAGGGGCGTCGTCAGGCCCTTCACGGGCATGGAAAAACTGGATGCTGGCTTGCCGATCAGCGTTGCCATCGCATGCTCATAGATCGCGCGGTTGGTAGCAATGCCTGTCGCGGTCTCTTGGGCATCTTCCAGCGTGACCTCTGCCTGCGCAACTGCCTCATCGTTGTCCATCCCCGTCTCATACAGCGCCTTGGTTAAATCCAGAGACTTCTGGTCTGCGGCGACGGTCTGGGTGAAAATATTCTGCAACGCATCCTGGCCACGCAGCAGGAAATAGTATTCCGCCAAAGAAGCCTGTTCGCTTAGCCGAATATTTTCAAGATCCGCAGCACTTACCTGCGCGGCATACTGGGCTTCGCGCATTTCATTCCGGACCTTGCCCCACAGGTCCGGTGCCCACGCCGCATCCAACGGAAACGCATAGTTGTTCGCCGTTACCCCGGTAGTGGAGGCGGCAACCGACCCACGCTCGGCGGCCGGCGTCTTTGCTCGCGCATAATTAGGACCGCCCGTCACTGTCGGATAGAACTGCGACTTCGCCTCGCTGACTACATCCCGCGCAGCCATGAAATTTTGAAAGTACAGCGCGATGTTCTGATTGTTGATGTCCAACTGATCTTCAAGTGCATTCAGTTCGGGTTCGTTGAAGATCTCCCACCACTTGCCCTTGACTACCGCGTCCTGTGGCTGCGCTGGTTGCCATGTGCCAGAAGAGGCGTTGCTATAGGCCGCTGGCGATGACTCCTTGAACTCTGGCGGCGCTGGCGCAGTGGGCTTTACATACTTCGGCCCAACGCGGCAACCACCCAGAAGCATCGCTGCCATGGAGACCGCGCAGGCTATACTCTTCGCGCCAGGAAAATACCGCGCGTCAGTAATGCTCATCTTGCCTGCCATCGACCTTTTAGACGTCATCCTTCTCACTCTCATAGGCCTGCCTTCATTGCGCCGTCGCCGGAGACGCGGTGAACAGCCGTGCCTCCTTGTCGCCCTTGATCTTAAGGCGCAGATTGTCCATAAACAGGTAGATCACCGGGGTCGTATACAGCGTCAGCACCTGGCTCACCAGCAGCCCGCCGATGATGGAAATGCCAAGTGGCCGCCGCAGTTCCGATCCCATGCCGCTACCCAGAGCCAGCGGTACCGCTCCAAATAGCGCTGCCATGGTTGTCATCATGATCGGGCGGAAGCGCAGCATCGATGCTTCAAAGATCGAGTCCCGCGTATTTCTGCCGTCGTTCCGCTCCGCGTTCAGTGCAAAGTCGACCATCATAATGGCATTCTTCTTAACGATACCAATCAGCAAAATGATCCCGATGATCGACATCACATCCAGGTCCGTCCTCGTAATCCGCAATGCCAGCATCGCTCCCAGGCTAGCCGGTGGCAGGGTCGAGAGAATCGTAATCGGATGCACCAGGCTTTCATACAAAATTCCCAGTACGATATACACCGCCAGCACCGCCGTCAGTACCAGGTAGGGCTCACTTCCCAGTGATGCTTTATAGGCTTGCAGTGTGCCCGCATACTCTCCATGCACTGATTCCGGAACTCCCATCTTCTGCTGAATCGCGTTGATCTGCTTGGTTGCCTGTCCCAGCGAGACCCCTGGCGCAAGGTTGAAGCTCACCGTCACGGAAGGGAACAGGCCCGTGTGATTCACCGCCAGCGGACTCGTCGAAGGAGCATAGCTCATCAACGAGTTCAGCGGAATCGCACCGCCACCGCTCTTCGGAATAATGTACGTATCCTTTAGCCCCTCCGGGGACTGCCAGTACTTCGGCGCGACCTCCATCACCACGTAGTACTGATTCAATTCCGTATCGATCACCGATACTTCAGCCTGGCCAAACGCGTCATAGAGCGTGCTGTCGATCATCTGCGGTGTAACGCCCAGCCGGGCAGCCGTTGGCCTGTCGTAGGTCAGCAGCGCCTGCAGTCCATCATTCTGCTGGTCCGTGTTCGCATCCTGAAATCCAGGTTCCTTACGCAGCGCGGCCAACAGTTCCGGCCCATACTTTTGTAGCTCGCCTGTTGTCTCGGCTTGCAGCGTGTATTGATACATCGCGTTCGAGCTTCGTCCGCCGATCCGAATATCCTGCACCGCCTGTAGATACGTAGCAGCTCCCGGCACCTTCGCCAGTTGCGGCCGCAGACGATCAATGATCTGGGCGGCGCTTTCCTTTCGCTCATCCAGCGGCTTCAGCGCAACGAATGTGAATCCTGCGTTGGTCGATCCGCTGCCGCCGGTGAACGCCATCGCGTTCATCACCCCAGGATCATGCGCAATGATCAGGTTAGCCGCGTGGACTGCCTTGTTCATCGCATAGAACGACGCATCCTGCGGCCCCTGCATGCCTCCCATCATCAGGCCGGTATCTTGTTGTGGAAAGAACCCCGTGGGCGCCGTTCGGATCAGATACACATTTAGCACCAGTGTCGTCAGGAAGACCAGCAGCATCGGTGCGGGGTGGTTCAGCACCCACGTCAACGTCCGGCGATAGCCATTCAGCATCGCAGTGAAGCCCCGCTCGCTCCATCTGTAGATCCGACCATGCCGCACGTTCTCTTCCGAGCGCATCACCCGCGAGCACATCATCGGCGTGGTGGTCAGCGATATCACCATCGACATCAGGATGGCGGTCGAGAGCGTGATGGCGAACTCGCGGAACAGCCGCCCGATGATGCCTCCCATCAGCAGCAGAGGAATAAAAACCGCAATCAGCGAGATGCTGATCGAAAACACTGTAAACCCGATCTCCTGTGCGCCCCGCAGCGATGCCTGTATTGGCGTCATCCCCGCCTCCACATGGCGCGAGATATTTTCCATCACCACAATCGCATCGTCCACTACGAATCCGCTTGCGATAGCCAGCGCCATCAGAGATAAATTGTCCAGTGAAAATCCGCTCAGGTACATCACCGTGCAGGTACCGATCAGCGAAACTGGAACTGCAACTGCCGGCACCAGCGTCGCAGGAATATTCCGCAGGAACAGGAACACAACCAGAATTACGAGTACGACCGAGATGATCAGCGTCATCTCAATGTTGAGCACAGATGCACGAATCGTCAGCGTCTTATCTAGAATCGTGAACAGGTGTTGGCCTTTGGGAATCGATGCCTGCAGCGAGGGCAGTGCTGCCTTGATGGCATCCACGGTCGTAATGATATTGGCACCCGGTTGCCTGAAGACGATAAGCAGCACAGCATGTCTGCCATTGAGATATCCGGCCTGTCGCACCGATTGCTGCGAGTCGATCACATCGGCCACGTCTTCCAGTCGCACCGCGCCGCCATTGTGATATCCCACAATCAACGGTTTGTACGCCGCTGCTTTCGATATCTGATCGTTGGTCAGAATATCCGCAGTTGTGGAGCCGCTCGAGAGTTGCCCCTTCGCGATATCCGCGTTCTGTCCTGAGATCACCGCCTGCACCGCTGTCAGGTCTATCCCGTAACTGTTCAGTTGTGTCGGGTTTAACTCAACCCGGACTGCAGGCAGCGATGCTCCAACGGCGTGCACCTCACCCACTCCGGAGATCTGCGAAATGCGCTGCTGGATCACCGTCGATGCTTCGTCGTACAGCGTAGGAATGTCGTAGATGTCCGATTGCAGCCCGATCACCATGATGGGCGAATCGGCCGGATTCACCAATCGATACGTCGGGTTCTGCGGCAGGTTCGCAGGCAGGTAGGTGCGCGCCGCATTGATCCCTGCCTCCACGTCGCGCGCCGCTCCGTTGATGTCGCGATTCAGATCGAACTGGAGCGTCACGCTGGTCGAGCCCAGCGAGCTAGCCGATGTCATCTCCGTGATGCCCGCGATATGCGCAAACTGACGTTCCAGCGGAGTCGCCACCGACGAAGCCATGATGTCCGGACTCGCTCCGGGCAACGCCGCTCCCACACTGATCGTCGGAAAATCTACCTGTGGCAGCGGAGACACCGGCAGCACGCCGAACGCGATGATGCCTGCAATCGCAACGGCAATTGTGAGCAGCGTCGTCGCTACCGGGCGCTCGATGAATACGCGCGAGGGGTTCATACCTGTGCCGCTCCGTGGCCGCCGTTGCCATCAGCACCGGGGACCGTCGTCCCATTCGTCCGTCGCATGAACCAACCGGCGAGATTATCGAAGAAGATATAGATCACCGGCGTTGTGTACAGCGTAAGCACCTGGCTGAACAGCAGTCCGCCCACCATTGCCACGCCCAGCGGCTTGCGCAGCTCCGATCCAATGCCGCTTCCAAACGCCAGCGGAATTCCGCTGAGCAGTGCGGCCATCGTCGTCATCAGAATCGGACGGAAGCGCAGCAGTGACGCCTGGTAGATCGCCTCGGTCGCATCCAGCCCATGCTGGCGCTCGCCCTCCAGCGCGAAGTCCACCATCATGATGCCGTTCTTCTTCACAATACCGATCAGCAGAATGATGCCGATGATCGCAACAATATCCAGATCAAGATGGAAAAACTCCAGCGCCAGCAATGCGCCTACACCAGCCGAGGGCAGTGTCGACAGAATGGTGATTGGGTGCACAAAGCTCTCGTACAAAACGCCCAGCACGATATACACCGTCGCCAGCGCGGCCAGAATCAGCAGACCCTCATTTGAGAGCGATCCCTCGAACGCCGCCGCCGTTCCTTGATAGTTCGAGACCACGCTGGTCGGAAGGTTCTCCTCTTGAATCACCTTGTCAATCGCCGTCAGTGCTTCTCCAAGTGAATACCCCGTGTTCAAATTGAATGAGATCGTCACGGCAGGGAACTGGCCCATGTGATTGATCGAGAGCGATTCGCTCGTTGGCACAAAGTGCGTAAACGCACTCAGCGGAACCGGCGTTGCAAGCGAGCTGCTGTTAGCGGAACTGCCCGATCCACCCCCGCCACCGGAGCCGCCGCTGCTCGACGAACTCGGCCGCGATGTTCCACTCAGCGACGTGGTCGCACTCGATGACGTTCCGGTACTCGTGCTCACGCTCGATAGCGTCGTTTGATTTGTCCCCAACGTTGACGCACCCGAAAGCGCCGAGCTGGGGTTCACGCTCGAGGTCGCAAGCACCACGCTCGTATTGCCCGACGCCAGCGCCGACGTCGATGGCGTGGTCGTCGAGATTCCATTCGTTGCCGAAGCTGTCAGCAGTGACCGAGTTGCTCCTCCCGCAGCCGATCCCGCACCCGACGACGATCCCGCCGTATTTGTTGCCGTCGCCGCCACCGTCCCCGTCGTCGTCGCCTGCACATAAATGTCGTTCAATTTCTGAGGGTCTAGCTGAAACTTCGGATCAGCTTCCAGAATCACGTGGTACTGGTTCAATTGCGTAAACGTCGTATTGATCTGGCGTTGTCCGAACGCGTCGTACAGCGTGTTGTCGATCGTCGACGGCGTTACTCCAAACCGCGACGCCGTGGCTCGATCGATCTCCACAGCTTCCGCAGCAGCGCCCAGTTGCTGGTCCGTCACAACATCGGCCAGTTGCGGCAGTGTCTTCAGTTTCGCAACCAGCTTTCGCGCCGTCTCATTCAACTCCGCCTGGTTGGGGTCTTCCAGCGTGTACTGATACTCCGTGCGGCTCACCATGTCGTCCACCGTCAGGTCCTGAACCGGCTGCATGTAGAGCTTGATCCCGGGCACCTTCTCCAGCTTCGGCGCCAGCCTGTCGATGACCTCGGTCGCAGAGATCTTGCGTTCTTCCAGCGGCTTCAGATCGATCTGAATGCGTCCGCTGTTGAGCGTCGTATTCGTTCCGTCCGCTCCAATGAACGACGAGATCCCCTGCACCGCGGGGTCAGCCAGCAGCACCTTCGCAATCGCCTGCTGACTCTGCTCCATCGCCTCAAACGAGATCGATGGTGAGGCTTGCGTGATGCCCTGAATGATGCCCGTATCCTGCGTCGGGAAGAAGCCCTTCGGAATCTCGATATACAGCAGCACGGTCAGCACCAGGGTCGCCACGGCCACCAGCAGCGTGATCGTCTGGTAGCGCAGCACCCAGCGCAGCGTGCGTCCATAGAACGCAATGATGTCCTCGAAGACCTTCTCCGACTTCCTGTAGAACCAGCCCTGCTGGCTCTCAGGCTTATGCTTAAGAATGCGTGCCGACATCATCGGAGTCAGAGTCAATGACACGAACGCCGATAAGATGATCGTCACGGCCAGCGTCACCGCAAACTGGCGGAACAGCCGTCCCGCAACGTCGCCCATGAACAGCAGCGGAATCAGCACCGCGATCAGCGAGACTGTCAGCGATAGAATCGTGAATCCGATCTGCTCCGCGCCGATCAGCGCTGCCTCCATCGGCGCCATGCCTTCTTCGATGTAGCGCGAGATGTTCTCGATCATCACAATCGCGTCGTCCACTACAAACCCTGTGGAGATCGTCAACGCCATCATCGTCAGATTATTCAGGCTGTAGCCCGCCAGATACATCACGCCGAAGGTGCCCACCAGCGACAGCGGCACTGCGATGCTCGGAATGATTGTGGCCGTCAGGCTGCGCAGGAACAGGAAGATCACCATCACCACCAGAGCGATGACCAGCATGAGTTCGAACTCGACGTCCTTCACCGATGCGCGGATGTCCGTCGTGCGGTCGGTAACGATCTTCACATGCACCGACTTCGGCAGCGTCGACTCCAGTTGCGGCAGCAGCTTCTCAATACTGTCCACCACCTGGATCGTGTTCGCTCCCGGCTGTCGCTGAATATTAAGAATCACTGCGGGCGCTGTGTCGTTCCACGCGGCCAGCTTGTTGTTCTCAACCCCATCCACCACCCGCGCAACATCGGCCAGCATCACCGGCGCGCCATTCCGATACGCCACCACTACCGATTTGTAGTCGCCGCTGGTCAGCAGTTGGTCGTTGGAGTTGATCGTGTAATCCTGTGCCGGCCCATCGAAGTTACCCTTCGCGGCGTCGAGGCTGTTGGCGACCAATGCGTTGCGCAGGTCTTCCATGTTGATGCCGTACGAGGCCATCGCCGTTGGATTCGCCTGAATACGCACGGCCGGCTTCTCTCCGCCGGAGATGCTCACCAACCCCACGCCCGACACCTGCGAAATCTTCGGCGACAGTTGCGTGTCCGCCAGGTCCTCCACCTTCGATAGCGGCATCTCTGTCGAACTCAGGGCCAGCGTCAGCACCGGCGCATCCGCAGGATTCGATTTGCTGTAGATCGGAGGCGCTGGCAGGTCCGCAGGCAGATAACTCTGCGCCGCGTTGATGGCCGCCTGCACCTCTTCCTCGGCCACATCGATATCCAGGCTCAGTTGAAACTGCATCACGATGATCGACGAACCGCCTGAACTCGTCGACGTCATCTGGCTCAGCCCCGCCACCTGGCCGAACTGCCGCTCCAGCGGCGCCGTCACCGCCGACGCCACTACATCCGGACTCGCTCCCGGATAGAACGTCACCACCTGAATCGTCGGGTAGTCCACCTCCGGCAGCGCCGACACCGGCAGTTGGAAGTACGCAACGCCGCCCGCCAGAAAAATTGCCGCCATCAGCAGTGCCGTCGCAACCGGACGGAGAATAAATGGACGCGAAGGACTCATGGGGCTGTGCTACCGCCCGTTGTTCCGGCCGCCCTGGGCTTGCCCCCGTGCACCTGCACGGACGCGCCATTCTCCAGCCTGTCGAACCCGCTGGTCGCAAGCGTTACACCCGGATTCACGCCGGTCACCGCGGTCACGTTGTCATTGCTTGTCACCACGGTCACCGGCTGCACGCTCACAGTATTGTTCGCGTTCACGATATACACAAACGGCGCCGTGCCGTTGTACTGCACCGCAGCCGTCGGAGCCAGTGTGGCATTGTTCAGCGTTCGTACCAACAGCCGCGCATTCACAAACTGATTTGGAAACAGTTCCAGTTGCTGGTTCGGAAAATCCGCGCGAAACTTCACCGTCCCTGTCGTCGTGTCAATCTCGTTATCCAGCGACGTGAGCTTGCCCGTTGCGATGATGTTCTCATTGGCGCGATCGAACGCGTCCACCTGCATCGTCCTGTTGTGTTTCAGTTCGGTCTGCACCGGTGGAAGATCGTCTTCTGAAACATCGAACACCACGGTGATCGGCTGCAACTGCGTAATCACCACCAGCGTCGAACTGCTTCCCGAGAACACTGTGTTGCCGGGGTCCACCAGCCGCAGTCCCACACGCCCATTGATCGGCGAAACGATGTGGCAGTATGCCAACTCCACCTTGTCGTAGTTCACCGTGCCCTGGTCTGCCTGCACGGTGCCCTGGTCCTGGAGGACGGCCTTCTCCTGATCGTCCAGAATCTGTTTTGCAATCGCGTTTCGCGCATACGCCGCCTGGTAGCGCGACAGGTCCATCTGCGCCTGCGCCAGCACGCCCTGGTCGTGCAGCAGTTGTCCTTCGGCCTGGTCCAGCGTTGCCTGATAGGGCCGCGGATCGATATCCACCAGAGGATCGCCCCTGCGCACGATCTGCCCCTCGCGGTAGTGCACTGACATCACCACGCCGGTGATCTGGCTGTACAGCGTGATCGTCGCAATCGGCGTCACCGTCCCCAGCGCATCCACGTACATGTTGATGTTGCCCGTCGCCGACTTGCCCACCGTGATTGCCGCCGGCCCGTTCTGCCCACGACCTGCACCGTCTGTCGCAGCACCGCTCCCCGACGTTGGTTTGGTGAAGTGATACACCAGGAATGCAGCCAGCAGCGCGCCCGCCATCAGGATGACCCACAGCGTCGCGTGCGACTTCTTCTTCTCCTCGACAATCACCGTTGAGCCAGCCGTCGAGTCCGTGTTCCTGTCTTGCGCCTGCGACGACGGGCCCCGATCTTCACCGTGCGGTCGTGTATCCCGGCTATCTTCCAGAGCCATTCCTTAATCCTTTTCAATGTGTCGTTTGTAGGACGCGCAACTGCCCGTCGTTGGGAATCGTTATATCTATGGATGGTTCAACGAGCGAAAAAGTTTCGATCACGCCGCAGCGCGCAAATTAAGCGAAGATGATTTCCGCTAACCTTCCCGGAATCTTCCACACGCCAACTCTCCATCCCCCAGGCTTCCTGTGGGCGGATAATGACTATGTTGATTATCTGTTAGCGTTGGCGGCGGCGCCAATTTTTCACTCAGCTTCTTTTACCGGAAATTCATGGCCTTCATGAACTCGTTCAACCCACTTGGCGCACCCAAAGGACCGAACCGCGATGACCGATTTCACCACCCTCACCACCCTGCACTGTACGCTTGACGGCGCTGTTGCCACCATTACCCTCGACCGGCCCGAGGTCCTCCACGCCCTCAACGCCCGGATGTTCGATGAACTCGAGGACCTCTTCACCAGTCTCGCCGCCGACCCCGCCATTCGCGTCGTCCTGCTCACCGGCTCCGGTGACCGCGCCTTCGCCGCTGGCGCCGACATCCGAGCCCTGGCTGAAACCGACGCCATCTCCGGCCGTGCCAACGCCGAGCGTGGCCACGCTGTCTTCGCCCTCATCGAGTCGCACCTTGAGCGTGCAGGCAAGCCCGTCATCGCTGCCGTCAACGGCGTCGCCCTCGGCGGCGGTTGCGAACTCGCCCTTGCCTGCACCCTCCGCATCGCCGGGGACAAGGCCCGTCTTGGCTTCCCCGAGGTCAAGCTCGGCCTAATCCCCGGCTACGGCGGAACCCAGCGCCTCACGCGCCTCATCGGCCGCAGCGCAGCACTCCGCATCATGCTCTCCGCGCAGTTTATCGACGCCGCCGAAGCCCTCCGTCTCGGCATGGTCGACGAACTCGTCCCTGCCGCCGAACTCCTTCCCCGCGCCCACGCCTTGGCCGACACCATCGCCTCCATGGCTCCGCTCGCCGTCGCCGGCGTCCTCGAGGCGGTCCACCGCGGCGAAGGCCAACCCCTCCCCGAAGCTCTCCGCGCCGAGGCCGAAATCTTCGGCCGCCTCTGCGCCACCGCCGACAAGCACGAAGGCGTCACCGCCTTCCTCGCCAAACGCCCCGCTCTCTGGAAAAGCCGCTAAGGCGATGCCCCTGCACCGTGCGAGTGCGACGTAAGGTCGCGGAGCACGAACTCCTGCATCACGTGCGCAAATCCTGTGCCCAGAATGTTCAGTCCCGCATTCGCAAACGTCAAACCCGCTCCGTGCCGATCGCTGGGCGCATAGTACAAATTTGCCAGCGCACCCGAGGTCAGGCTGCCCAGTATCCCCGAGTAGTTTGTCTGCCATCGGCCATTGTCGCCCATGCAGATCACCGACGTTGCCATCGCATACTCGAACCGCTGCCACTTGGTTCCCGTGCCCTTGTAGTAATACCGTGGGTCCTGGTGGAACAGCGACGGGTAGATCGAATCGCGAAACATCACGCCGGTTGTCTCGCCGGCCAGCGAAGCTCCATACCGCTTACCGTACGCAGCCGGTCCCGATCCATACCCTGGAAAGATATTGGCTGCCTGCTCAATACCCGCCGCCGCTCCCGCAAACAGAAAGCTCGTCGGGTCCAGCAGTTCATGGAATCCCAGGCTGAACATTTGCTTCGAATCCAGCGGCACCGGATGCTTGTCATAGGTGACAAAGTAATTCGGCACAAACCCCAACACGCGCTGCGACTCTTCAACCTTCACCTCTTGCTGCGCAATCTGGTGCTCGGTCTGCGGCGTCACCGTGATCTCGGTGTTCGAAGTCGCCTTCAGCCTCACCGGTGGCGCGTCATAGACCGCACCCGGCTCCAGTGTGCCGCTGATCGTCCCCTCCGACATGCCCTGTGCCGAAGCCTTGATCTGAAACGCCCCTGCCGCCACACCCGAAAACTGAAACCGCCCTTCATTATCGGAGACGGCCCTGCGTTCACCCTTCAAATCAGTGCTGGTCAGTGTCACCTGCGCGTCCGGAATCAGTGCGCCGTCGCTGTCGGTCACGCTCCCGAAGATCATGCCCGCGACCTGCCCATTCACCAACTGTCCGGTCGCTGTCCCCTGCCCCTGTACGTTCTGCGGGGTTGTTGCGCCGGCCTTCGCCGTCTGCGCCGCAGCGTTCTGTTGTGCCACAGCGTTCTGCCGTGCCCACGCCGCCGACGTCACCCAGCAGCAAGCCACCACCACCCATGCCGCACTGCTTCCGGCTCTTACCCAACCGCGCTTACGCCCCAAACCCAGTCCCATACAGCCGCACAAGCCCATCCTCTCAGCATAGCCTCTCAGTCTCCGCCCGGATATGAACGTTCCGTCAGCGCCGACGCAAACCGCAAAGCAGCTTGCATTTCGTCAACTTTTCACGGCTGCGGAGTTCCATGCGATCGAATCCCCGAGCTGATCTTCTTCAACACAAACTCCTGCAATAGGTTCGCCACGCCGTCGAACGCCACCGAGAGCATCCCATTCTCCATCGTCAGCGCAACGCCACTCTGGTCGCTCGCCGGGTAGTAAAGATTCGAGATCGCGCCGGATGAAAAATCTCCCAAAACGCTTGCATACGCCGGTTGCCATTTGCCGTTATCGCCGCGCGCAATTACCGCGGTCGAGAGGGCATATCGCGCGCGCTGCCACACCGTCCCCGTGCCCTTGTAAAAGTACCGCGGGTCCTGGTGAAATAACACTGGAAACACCGCTCCACCCAGAAATCCGCCGATACTGGTATCGGCCAGCCCCGCGCCGTAGCGTTTCCCGTACCCTGTCCAGCCCGGCCCATAACCGCTGAACTCATTGGTCGCCTGTTCAATCCCCGCAAACCCAGCCACGATCGCAAGCGTCGCCGGATCCACGAGCGCCCGCGTCGCCAGCTTGAACTTCTGCTTCGGGGTCAACGCCGCGGCCTTCCAGTCGTAGCTCACATAAAAGTTCGGAATCACTCCCAGCAGCCGCTGCTTCTCCTCCTGCTTCATCTGCAACTCCGCCAGCTCCTGCTCGTTCAGCGACGACACCTCCACCTGCTCGCTGGCCGCCCCCACCCGCAGCACAATCGCCGGCAACTCCTCCGACTCGTCCGCATTCAGCGTCCCGGCCTGCGTTGTACTCTCCATCCCAGTGGCCGAGACGGTCAGCGAGTACCCTCCCGCCTCCACGCCGCTGAAGCTGAAGTGCCCATCCTGTCCCGTCACGGTGCTGCGTGGCTGGTTCGCTGCCGCGCTCCGGAGCGTCACCTTGGCCCCCGGCAGCAGCGCCCCATCCGCATCCGTCACCACTCCGCTCAGGGTCCGTTCCGCCTGGATCTCGGCCTGCGTCACCACTCCATTTGTTGCCGCCTGGCCACCCGGCGTCTGTTGAGCCATCGCCGGTCCAGGCCCCCAGACCGTCACACAGCAAATCAGCGCCAAAACAAATCTCATCCTTCGAGCATATCCGTTTTGAATCTCCGCAAGGCCGCGCCACCAGCCACTGGGCCAACCGGGGCTACTGGCACGGTGGCCGAGGCAGAGGCCGCCCCGGTCACTCAATCCAGCCGCACCAAACATCCTTCCGCGCTTGATATCCTGTAACTGTGCTGAAACCGCGAACCATCGCCTCCTCCATCCTCCCAGCGCTTCTGTTCGTATTCACTGGCTGCCACGGCCACCCCGTACCGCTTGCCCCATCGCAGGTCCGCGCCGAGCATACCGCCGAACTCGAAACCCAGCGCGAGCAACTCGATCGTATCCCTGCTCCCACCAAGAGCACCTTCATGGCCGTCCACTCCTTTGACAGTTGGCAGAACCCCGTCCTCACCGTGCAGCCCGGCATGTTGGAGCTTCACGTCCTGCTGGCCGACGCCAACACCACCCCCATCGGTGTCGGCGGCATGTTCCGTCCCGTCAACGCCCGCCGCCAGGAGCTCAACATCAGCCTCGACTCTCTCGGTCAGGCAATCTCTGCCATTCCTCAGTCCTCCTGGCCCTACGGCCGCGTCGTCGCCATCGAAGAGGCCAACAACACCCCACCCTCCGCTGAGCCCGCCGTCCGTCGCAACGTGGAAGGCACCATTAGCAAACTCAACGACCTCGGCATCGTCGTCTACGATCTCAGCAGTGGCAAGGTGCAATAGTCCCGCCAGCGCCTATCATCCCCGCACCGCCTCTGTACATCGAGTCCACGTAGGTAGAGAATTTTAGTTGTTCGAGGTGATTGCCATGCGAGACAAGATCGACGCAGCCAAAGAACCCACCCCAACTCCTCCTCCCATTCCAGACGATGTTCTGCTGCCCGACGAAAAGGAGCTGGCCCCGGCGGTCATCGAACACTCCGGCGTCCAGGTCGGCGGTGACGCCGTCGAGTCCCTCATCGCCGAAAAGCGCATCGGTCTGCGCATCCGCGCCCTGCGCCAGAAGGCGGGCCTTGGCCTGGCTGAACTTGGCCGCCACACCGGTCTCTCCTCCAGCTTTCTCTCCCAGCTTGAAACCGGTCGCGTCGTCCCCACACTGCGCAACCTCGCCCGCATCGCGATGGTCTTCAGCCGGGACCTCAACTACTTCTTCAGCCCCATTCCCCAGACCCTCTTCCGCATCCACCGCGCGGCCGAGCGCGTGCGCCTTCCGCAGTCCGGCTCCGACGACCCCCGCTACTTCTTCGAGAGCCTCGGCTACCTCGTCCCCGACCGCCAACTCGACCCCTACCTCGCCGAGTTCCAGCCGGGCAAGGGCCCCGACAACAACTTCCATCAGCACGGCGGCTTCGAGTTCCTCTACGTCATCGCTGGCTGCCTCGGCATCCAGCACGGCGAAGTCCTCCACGAACTCCGCACCGGCGACTCGGTCTACTTCGACTCTTCCACCATCCACAGCTACGCCTGCGTCGGCGACCAACCTGCGACCGCCCTCATTGTCACCCTTCTGCAGCCCGTCAGCGTCGCGTCTTCCCGGTCCAGCCGCCCAGTCGGCAGCCTGCGCACCGAAGCCCTGCCTATCCGCAAGAAGCTCCAGTAGCTCCGGCGAAGCTGCTGTCATCGCGGCCAAAGCCAAACGCCTACGTTGTTTGGTGCAGCGGAGAGACCCTCAGCTTCGCTCGCATTGGAAGACTTGCCCCCCTCGGAGCGCATCCCCTCGCCCCTACCGCCGCCTTCGGCCGTGCCTCGTCGTCGCCGGCGATCCGGCGGCGCACGTCTGTCCCGCACCCCACGTCCGCGAGCACGTCACATCAATCTTCATCACCCTGGCTCCCGCGCCTGGTCCGTCGTCGAACTTTGCCAGCACCTCCGGCAACCCATCGCCGAGCGGCGGCGCCGTCGCCACCAGGGCCATCACCTGCGCCTCGGTCGCCGTCCCGCTCAGCCGCTCCGTGTACCCCTGCTTCGTCGCCGACCCACTCAGCATCAGCGCCGGTACCTTTCCCGGTCCCGTCAGGCTCAGCGGCTCCAGCACAAACTCCTCCCCGCTGCCCGTCACGGCCACCGCATGCACCGTCGCCGCGCCCTCCACCGGCTTCCACGGCAACGCTCCGTCGATCTCCCCATGAAACTCACCCTGCCACTCCGCCAGCTCACCCTTCCCCGCGCCGGCCATCAGCACACTGCCGCTGATCGCCCCCCCAGGCCGCTCACTGGCCGGAATCCGCTGCGAAAACAGCCTCACCCAATCCAGCAGCCACGCATCCGGAACACTCGTCATCCCCACCCGCAGCCCAGCCGCCTTCAGCGCCGAAAGATCTACCGTGTCCGCAATCATCACCACTCGTCCCGCCGCCTTCGCTCCCTCCGCCGCAGGCGTTGCCACCGAGCAATCCGGGTTCCGCACCACGGTCGTTGTCACATCCACCGTCCCGCCGCACTCCGCGCGCACATCCATCGTCGCCAGCGGGACAAACTCAGCGCGCCGCAGCTCCTCCATATGAATCTTCGTGTTCAGTCCGGCCGCGCCCAGGGTCCCCACCAGCGTCGCCTCCACGCTCAGATTTCCGCGCCAGCCCGCATCCGCCCCGGTCAGCAGCTTGCTCGCCTCGCCCATCGGAGCACCCTGCCAGCTCGCCGTCAAATCCACTGGAACCTCTCTCATCGTGGCCGCCCTCCGCAACGACCCCTCCACCTTCACCGTTCCCGGGTCGGACACATTCGTGTCCGTGCGTGTCGGCTTGCCCACCAGCCGCACTCTCCACTCCTGCGGCGGCGTCAACCACAGCGCAAAGTCCGCCTCGGTCAGCGAGAAAGGTTTCTTCTCCTCGCCCAGCTTTACATTCACCCGCGCCCCGGTCGCCTCGATATACGGAAACCGCGGCTCCGGCCCGGCCTTCCGCTGCGCTGTCGGAGCCGTCTCCACGCTCGCCGCATGCATCAGCAGGCTCTGCACGTTCCACTCGCCCGCCGCGTCGCGTACCAGGTTCAGGCTCGGTTCCTCAAACTTGATCGTTGAAAACTCTACATGCCGCCGCCACAGCGAACTCGGCCGCAGCGTCACCTCCACCTCATTGGCTCGGATCACCGGTTCGGCCCCAAACTCCGTCTCCTCACCCACTACCAGGTTCTCCAGCGTAAATCCCGGCATGGGCAGTAAATGCAGCGACACCCGGTCCAACGTTACGGGCCGTCCCAGGCTGGCGCTGATGCTCGTCGCAATCCGCCGCTGCAGCCGGTTCACATTGATCATCGGCGGCGTAAACACCAGCAGCAGCACCACCACTACCGCAACCAGCGTCCACACCAGCCGCCGCCGCCCACGCGGCCTCCCACCTGTCTCCGTATTCGTCTCTCTATCCGGTGCCGGCAACGTCTTCTCTATCCTCTAGCCTCTGCGCTCTGTCCTCTACACTTACCGAATCACGTGGAACGTCCGGCTCCACCGCGTATCCGTAAAGATGTGGGTCACAATGTGCAGCATGAAACTGATTCGGTCGCCAATCGAGGTCTTGTCCTCCTGGTCCGCCGGTGTGCGGAACGACCAGTACACAAACAGCGGCCGGCCCAGAATATTCTGCTGCGGCACGAACCCCCAGTAGCGTCCATCCAGGCTCTCGGTCCGGTTGTCGCCCATGGCAAACACCATCCCCGGCGGCACCACCAGATCATCACCCTGAATGTGCGTCGGCAACTCCTCGCGCCACAGCTCGGTCACCTGTTCTTCGGGCGAGGGCGTCACCGACGGAAAGTCGTCGCGGTAGGGTTGATACGCATCCTGAGGGTTCGCATCATCGTTCGGCATTCCCGCATACGGCTCATTCTGCGCCACGCCATTCAGGTATACCACCCCATGCCGCAGGTGGATCCGGTCGCCCGGAATCCCGATCGCACGCTTCACCAGGATCAGGTCCGGCGTCTCCGGATTGGGCTTCATGAACACAATCACATCCCCGCGCCGCACCGGCCGATAGTGCACAAACGGGGCCCACGTCGTTGGCGGCGCCAGTGTAATCCGGTCCACCACCACATGGTCGCCGATCAGCAGCGTCTTCTCCATCGACCCCGAGGGAATCTCGAAGTTCTGGAAGATGAAGGCCATCACAAACAGCCCCGCCGCAAGGATCGTGCAGATCGAAGCCAGCGCCTCCAGCGGCGTCTCCGTAGGCTCATGCCTGGCCACAGCCTGCCCGGCAGCCACAGTCTCCGTTTGCAATGCTCTCTCGATGCTCAACGAACGCGTCTCCTCAAAGTCTGCCGTTATAACTCAGCCACAAATACCACGGCCTCGCTCCAACAGCGAAGCCAACGGCACAGTCAGTGTATCCTGCTCCGCGAAAATGACCTCTCAAGCCATCCCTTCACTCCGTCGCTCCACCAACGTGTACGCGCGCGCCCCGCCATCGTCATCTCGACCGAAGCCCTGCTGCCTTTCGCTCGGCAGGGAACGGGGTTCTGCCCCGGCCTTTGCTTTTCTTTCCGGCAGACTGCCATAAGTCCACCCTTAATCATCCGGGGTAGAGTATTTTTGAGAAAAAGTACAGGGGAGCGGCGCCTGCACAGGTCTACCGCACCAGACGCCAGCTCCGCACCCCGGCCCGGATCGTCTTCCGCACCCGCTCCAGCATCGACGCGCCGCTCAGATCCTCGGCCAGCGGAAGCGTAAAGTACACCAGCAGCGGCCGCCCCACGATCGCGCTTCGCGGCACAAACCCCCAGTACCGGCTGTCCTCGCTGTCATTGCGATTGTCGCCCAACACGAAGAACTCATTCGGAGGAACGGTTATCGCCGCGTCGCGCACCGTCTCCCGCAACTCGATCCACCACCGCAGGTCCACATTCGGATCCGCCTCCAGCAGGGAAGGGAAGTTGTCGCGGAACCCGTTTGGCCGCGACGGCGAGTAGTACGCATAGGGCTCGCTCAGCGGCCGTCCGTTTACCAGCACTCGCCCTTCGCGCAGCCTGATCCGGTCGCCCGGCAGTCCCACCACCCGCTTCACCAGGTGCAGACCCGGGTCCACCGGATAGTGAAACACCACCAGGTCGCCGCGCCTGACCCGCGTGCCCGGCAGCAGCAACCGGTCCAGCTCTCCCCCCGGCCCATACGATTGCTTATCCACCAGCAAAAAATCTCCCACTCGCAGCGTCGGTTCCATCGATCCTGACGGAATCCGAAACGGCTGCACCACAAATGTCACCAGAAAAACCGTAAACACAACAATCTCGAGGATGGACTTCAGTGTCGTGAACACATCCTCTTGTTCCAGTTCATGATGCGACGCACTCAACGCGTGCCTCGCGTCCCGGCCTCGCTCGCTTTGTTCCAGTGCAGCAGCGCCAGCTCCGCCGCACGCTGTTGCGCCTCCTTCTTGCTTGACCCCTCCGCCGCAGCCAGGACGCGTTCTCCTGCCTCATCTTCCAGCCGCGCCTCCACTGAAAACACCCGCTGATGCGCTGGCCCGCTCTGGGCCGTGTCGACGTACCGCAGCTTCCCAGCCCCCTCAGCCTGCACCCGCTCCTGCAGCAGCGTCTTGTGGTCGCGCATCGCACCGCGTCCCGCGCCTCCGGCCAGCGCCGCGCGCATCGCCTCCATCTCCGGCCGCACCAGGTAGCGCTCGGCGATGGCCTGCAACACCGCCAATCCGTCCTTGCCCGCGTCCAGATACACCGCCGCGAGCACCGCCTCCGCAGCATTGGCCAGTAGCGCTGGCTTACGTCGACCCCCATTCTGCTCTGCGCTCCGTCCCATCAGCAGCGCCTCGGCCAGCCCCAGCTCCAGGCCCATCTCGGCCATCCGCTTACGGCTCACCAGATTCGACCGCAGGCGCGTCAGTTCACCCTCGCTGCACTGCGGAAACTCCCGGAATAGCGCCTCGGTCACCACCATTCCGAGCACAGCATCGCCCAGAAACTCCATCTGCTCATTGTCCGTGCCCGGAGCGTTACGCTGGTCCCTCTGCTCCGGATGTGCCGGCAGGATCACTGCCGGAGCCCCATTGCGTGCCTCATACGTATGCGATCGATGGGTCAGCGCCAGCTCCAGCAGCTCCGGCCGCTGGAACCGATGGCCCAGCTTGTCCTCCAGCGCTTGCCGTCCGGCCCCATTTTCAGGCACTCCAGCTACCCGATTTCTCTGCGTGCTGCGCGTCCTGCGTGCCGTGGTCATCGCCCCTTCGTCCTCGAACCCGGTTATCAGACCCTGTCCTCTGCTCTTACTCTACGCGGCGAGCACCGCAGATTGAGACTCCAGGAACGCAGGTGAACCTGAGGCGGAACCATTCTTCAGCGTCTGCTGCGTGGAGGCCGCTCGGCAGACCCTACTGCGGAGCCGGCGGCTTGTACGCCTGCTTCTCCGCCTTGCCTGTAGGATCGAACGGCTGGCTGTCATCCGTGGGCGATTCCCGCTGCGGCAGCATGAACGGCCTTGCAATCCCGTTCGCGGCGGCCTGCTTGGTGTCCGGGCGCGCGTCCCTCACGGTCATCGCTGCCTCGTACTCAGTCACCGCCTTGGCCCGTTCCGGCGGCTGCATTGTGTCATACAGCCGCCCCAGGTAGATGTGGCACCACGCCAGCGTGCGCGGGTCCTTGCTCAGGGCCAGCGTCTTCTGGAACCCCTGCGACGCCTTGTCCGGATCCCCCTCCATCAGGTCGATCCGCGCCAGCAGGTAGGTAGCCCTCGCATGGTCTCCGGCCGGGTCCGCCAGCGCCTTCTCCGCCAGGTCCGCTGCATCATCGCGGTCGCCCTTCATCAGGTCCAACTCCGCCAGTTCCATCCCCGTGATCTCATGAGGCTGCTCCGGTGGGCGCAGAGGGTCCGGGGGCACGCTCTTCACAAATAGAATCTGTTCCGCAGCCTTCTTTTCTCGCTGCACATCCATGCCGTAGATCATCGGCGCCATCTCGTCCCGCAGCCCGTCGCCATTGTGCTGCATCAAGGTCAGCCCAAGGTAGAAATAGCGCGTCAGCACCCATCCCTGACGCTCATCCAACGTGACCAGTTCGTCGCGTGCCACGGTCGTCTTGGCGTCGTAGGCAGCCTTCTCGACATCGTAGGCCGCCTCATCTTCGCGATCCTTTGTGCCCGAAACCTTCTTCGGCGGCGGCTCGGGAATCAGGTATAAATGCGCCTCGATGGCCTTGATCACGCTCTCCGTCATCAGCGCGACGATGTCGCTCTTGTAAAAGAACTCCAGCGGCGCGTCCTGAACGGTTGTCAGCAGTGGTTGCATACGCTCCATTGCTGCGCCGCGGCTGTAGACCAGAGGTTCTACGATGTAGTGCAGATAGATGTGGCGAATCTGGGCCATGCTCACCGGATCGCCCGTGGTGCTGTTGTCCGGCGACATGACGATGATGTAGTCGGTGCCGTACACCCGCGCATTCGTCAGGTTCGGTGACAGCATCGGCTCCAGCAGCACCAGAAATCTCCTGCCGTCGAACGTGCTAACCGGCTGATGCAGATAGAGGTTCGTGTCGAGAATCATGTCCGTCATCGGATCATGTACCCGCGCAGTCAGCGCCTCGTACTCCGCGCGATGCTTGAGCCAGATGAAGTGCAGGTCGATCTCTTCCGCGAAGGTGCGCAGCAGCGGAAGCACATTCACCACCTCTGCGGCCTGTGGAGGCAGTTGTGTCAGATCGACGTTCGGCGTCAGCTCGGGGGGCGGAGAAAGATACAGCGCCAGCGATACGTACTGTCCCACATCCAGCCCCACGTCATTGAGATGATGGATCCCAATGTAAGCGCACAGCTTGTCGCGGCTGTCCCGTGCCGTCTCGGACGCAGTCAGCGCAGCATTCATATCTGCGCGGACCTCTGTGCGCACCGCTGCCGATTTGTTCAGATCAGCATCGTATCCGCAGGCATTCAGTGCAGCAGCGACCTGGAAGAGAGGCTCGCTGACTTCCAGCGTTACAGCAGCGCCGCCGCGCTCAACCTGCGCTACCCGTGGGCGATCCACCGGGTTCACGGTGTCCGGCGAGCGGTTGTCCAGCGTGGGCGTGGGCGTGGTCGATGGCGACGAGGAGGAAGACGATGAACTCTGCGCCATCGCACTCCGGCCAACGGACGCGCACAGGCTCAGCAACACAACGCCGAACAGGTGCAATCCAGGCTGCGCAATCTGCCGAGAAACGATAGGGGACGTAAGTTTCACAATACTGATTCGACGCACTCGTACAGTCTATGGAAGCGTGTGCGGCCGGTGCAATGCGGAAACGCAGTGGCCTTCGCTTATCCGCGCACGGAGACCCCGGTATAGGTCATCACCACATGGCCCCGCACCGGAACGCCAAAGACGGTTGCCGGCTTGAACACACTGCTCAGCAGGTTGGTTTCGACTTTCACCTTCACCTGCGGGTCCTGAGATCCCTGGAGAATGGAATAGCCATATACCCGCCCACCGCTGTCGACCATTGCCTCCACAACAATCGGCATGTCCCGCTGCGTGCTGATCGGCTCCGGAGGCACCTGTGAGTACAGGTAGCGCGGTGCCACCAGGTGTGCCATGGCGTCATCGTTGGCATGCACGGCAATCGGCGCGCCGAAGATCCAACTCAATCCACCCACAAGGACGACCGTCGCTGCCAGGCCACCACTCAGCCTCAGGGCCATCGGCGCCACCGAAGTCCTCCATAGCATGAGAGCTCTCTGCACGAGGGGCAAATGCGCCCCACGTTCTCGTTCGGCTGCAATGGCCGCCTGCAATCGAGCCTGTAGCCTCGCGGGCGGTTGCTCCGGCCCCAACCCGCCCAGAGATCGTTGTACCTCGCGCCACACGTTGAAATCTGCCGCACACGCGCTGCAACGCTCCAGGTGATCCGAGATTGTAGCCATCTCCACGCCGCTCATTGCGCCATCCAGGTAGGCTGAGAACCCTGAGCGTACCAACGCGCACTCGCTGCGTTCAGCCTCGCCTGATCGCTGCGAAGTAATCCGTTTCGGACTGTACTTGTGCCAGGTCATCGTGTGAGCCTATGGAATGCATCCGTCTTGCGTAAGCACGAACCCTTCGCCGCCGCTGCTTCATCGCGCAACGCCTCGCGCAAGGCCGCGCGCCCGCGCATCAACCTGCTCTTCACCGTGCCCAGATTCACATCCAGCATCTCGGCGATCTCTTCGTATCCAAAGCCTTCAATCTCGCGCAGCACGACCACCTCACGAAACGCCTCAGGAAGGGTACGCAAAGCAGCAACGACTCGTTCCCCAAGCTGTGCATGCGCTGCCCGCTCGTAGGGCGAAGCATCTCGTGCCGCCAGCGCGTCGGCCATGCAGAAGGTCTCGCCTTCGTCATTCTCCAACTGCTCGTCGATGGTCAATTCCTGCTGTTTGTGGCGGCTCCACCAGCGCCGCTGGTTGCTGGCCTCATGCAGCGCAATCCGGTAAATCCACGTCCGCAGGCTCGCATCTCCATGGAAGCTGGAGATGTTGCGGAAGACCTTGACGAAGACCTCCTGAGTCACATCGGCAGCGTCCGCCGGATCGCGCAGACTGCGCGCTATCAGAGAGTAGATGGGGTGGCTGTACTGTGCCAGCAAGAGCGCAAACGCCTGCTCTGACCCAGACTTCAGCTCCGCGACGAGGTCCTGCTCCTCTGCCCGGATTCCGATCGCGCTCGCCAGATCGCTCATTGCTGTTCCTGTCCGCGGCTGGAGTGCCAACTCCGCGAATGCTATTAAAGTAGGCGCTGACTCCGTTCTCTGTCCAGCGGCATCCCTGCAACCCGACCGCTCGCCGAGGCCGAAAATGTCTCCCCCCGGGCAAACTGCTTGCTCTGCTCCGGGCAGGCTGATCATCCATCTTCAGCCTGCCCGCTCAGGCTCCTTCAGGCTCATCTTGGGTTGGAAGAGAGTTACCCTTTCTCAAAATCGCGTTTTCGTGGATAATAAGGGAGGACGAGCGTGTGCCTGACCGCTTGGCTATCCCGTAGGAAAAATTCAGGAATATTGAGGTTGCAGGGACCTTAACCCTGCGTCGCGGCGTGTCAGAGGAACGGAGTTGAAAGGCTCCGGCTTCAGGGCAAGCTGCTTGCCAGCCGAGGTGGCTGGCCAAACTGGAAAGGAAGTAGCATGCGCGAGATCATTACCCTGCAATGTCCGGAGTGCAAGAACCGGAACTATTCGACGACCAAGAACAAGAAGACCACGACGGGTCGGTTGGAGTTCTCCAAGTTTTGCAATACGTGCCGCAAGCATACGCCGCACAAAGAGACAAAGTAGTAAGGGCAGCTTCTAGCTGCCAGCTTCGAGCTAAGACGAGCTTCCCCTTCAGGGGAGCGTTGAGCTAGAAGCTGCCAGCTGGCTTTTACAGGGGCGTAAGCTCAACGGTTAAACTGTCGGTCTCCAAAACCGAACTTCTCGGTTCGAATCCGAGCGCCCCTGCCAGACCTATCGAACGACGAGCCGGATGAGGGCTCGAACGCAGCAGTTTGAGGAGTCATTCCATGGCGAAAGCCGCCGTAGTCGAAACGAACGAACAGGGAACGATGCAGCGTGTGACTGCCGGGCCGGAGCGGTTCATTGAGTTTCTCAAGGAGACGCGGCAGGAGATGACGAAGGTGCATACGCCGACGCGCGGCGAGGTGCAGTCGACGACTGTTGTGGTGATTGTCGCGGTGTTTTTGTTTGCAGCGTACTTCGAGGCGGTGGATCTGATCTTTGGCCGGGCCATCGACCAGATGTTTCTGCATCTGACAAAGCACTAGCGCTGCGCGCAACGCGCCAGGGATCGAGGCGTTACGCACGAAGGACCATAGAGAACTTGCAGCATCGAGCACGATGAGGGACGCGTGCGGAAGGTAAAGGGATGGCAAACAAGTTGAAGCAAACCGAGCAGCAGACCGAAGAGGCCGAGACTCCGATAGTGGGTGAGGGCGAAACGGGGGGTGATGCCGCGCTGGCCGCTGATGTCGCCGCTGATCCGGAGACAGCGGTTGCGGGCGAGGCTGTGGGTGGAGAAGAGACGGCTGCAGGGACTGCGACGCCGGCGAATGACAGTTTCAAGTGGTACATCATTCACGCGTACTCGGGGTTTGAGCGCAAGGTGAAGGAGTCGCTGATGAGCCGCGTGGCGGCGTATCACCTGGAGGACAAGGTGGGACGCATCGAGATTCCGACCGAGCCGACCACCGAGATGCGCAATGGCAAGAAGTACACGATCGATAGGGTGTTTCTGCCGGGGTATGTGTTTGTCGAGATGGCGCTGGATAACGACATGTGGCATGTGGTGAAAAATACGCCGCGGGTTACGGGATTTTTGCAGACCGGCGATCAGCCCAATGCGCTCTCAGAGGCAGAGGTAAATGCGATGTTGAATCGCGCCGATGTGACCAAGGAGAAGCCGAAGCTCAAGCTCAAGTTTGCCAAGGGTGAGCAGGTACGTATTACCGAAGGGCCGTTCAATAACTTCAATGGCGCGGTCGATGATGTGAACGAGGACAAGCAGACACTGAAGGTGATGGTGTCGATCTTTGGAAGGCCGACGCCGACCGAGGTTTCGTTCGCAAATGTCGAGAAGGCGGAAGAGTAACAGGGATTGAGTGTAGAGCGTAAGGGATAGAGAAAGACAGGTGCTCGCTGGGCGAGCATGGGAAGAACGAATTTAGCAGGACGCAGGACAAAGTTTGGGAGTCGCAGCCCGGCCGCTTCACCGGACCTTCTAACTCCTTGAGTCGTACGAGCGGTAAAAAAATCATGCGAGGCGCAGCCCTGGTGCTGGCCCGCAACATTGAGAAGGATTACGAATATGGCACCGAAGAAGGTTCAGGGATACGTCAAGCTGCAGATCATTGCCGGCAAGGCGACGCCGGCACCGCCGGTTGGACCCGCGCTGGGTCAGGCGCAGGTCAACATCATGGAGTTTTGCAAGCAGTTCAACGAGCGTACGAGCAAGGATCCGGCGATGGCCGGGTTGACAATTCCAGTCGTCATTACGGTGTATGCGGACCGTACGTTCTCTTTTATTACGAAGACGCCGCCGGCGCCGGTGCTGCTGCTGAAGGCGGCGGGGATTGCGAAAGGCTCGGGGACTCCGAACAAGGAGAAGCTGGGCAAGGTGACGGAGAAGCAGATTCTGGAGATTGCAAAACAGAAGATGCCGGACATGAATGCGAACTCGGTGGAGTCGGCTGCGAAGAGTATTCGCGGGACGGCACGCTCGATGGGCATTGAAGTCGTCGCGTAAGAGTTTTTGTAAGTGTTTTAGGGTGCAGAGATATTTGGTGGCTTGCCACTGAATGACTCTGCACCCGTTTTGTTTTAGGGACTAGTGACGGAGTGGTGTGGATACTTTGGCGTCTGACTCGGCGCGGTCGATGGCGGCGTACAGGGTAGCGGGGTTGGTAACTTCAATCCATTCCTTATTGGTGGCTACGACGATGGTGGGTGTGTGGCGGATGCCGAGACGGATGGCAACGTCGCAGTCGGCCTGAACCTCGGCGGCGCAGCGGCCGGCGGGATCGATCAGGAAAGGCATCTTTAGATTGTGGGAGTGGAACCACTTGCGGGTAAAGCTCTGCAGGTCATCCTGATTGGAGATCATGGCCTGGTTGCCGAAGATGTCGCGGCGAAAATCCTCGGCCAGCTTTGGAGAAACTTTATCTTCCAGATAGCGAGCGTTGATGGCTGCGGCCCGTGACCAGTTGTGGCCCTGGATCAGGGAGTCGTAATGAACCAGGGGGATCTTGTACTGCTTCATTGCAGAGCGAACGATTGGAGAGGCGTAGGCGCAGTAGGGGCATTCGAGGTCTTCAAACTCGATGATTGCGATCTTTGTTCCGGCCGGGGGCTTGAGCATCGAGGTGTCCCGGAAGGGAGTTGCGTCCTGCGGTGGCATCGCAATCTGGGCGGTTAGAGGGAGGGCTGCTGACATGAGAATAGCAATGCCGACATAGGTTTTCATGCGTCGGTTATATCAGAATGCAACGTGCGGGTACGGGTGATTTTGGTGGGGCATGCGCGCGTTGAGAGTTGGGTGGAGAAGTAATCGGACTGTTCAATACGAGGGTGTGTGCGGGATAATGGCTGCTTGCCGCGCGGAGCTTTGGCTTGCGGGCTATCTAGCGGGTAGGTTGTGCGCGGAGCTGCCGATGTTTGTTCCTTCTACGTTTGCTGTGGCGCTGTTAATGACAGTTCTCAGCACAATCTGTTGGGGATCGTTTGCGAATACGTTCAAGGGGACGAAGAACTATCGGTTTGAGTTGTACTACTGGGACTATGCGCTGGGGATTTTTTTGATGGCGTTGGCGCTGGCCTTCACGATGGGCAGCTATAAGGGAGGGCCGACGGCGTTTGTTGCGAATGTGCGCTCAGCCGATGATTTGAATTTGTTGTATGCGGCGCTGGGTGGGTTCATCTTCAATATCGCGAACGTGCTGCTGATTGCAGGGATCGAGATGGTGGGGCTGGCCGTGGCGTTTCCGATCTCGATTGGGCTTGCGCTGGTGGAGGGCGTGGTGCTGAGTTACGCGCTGCAGCCGAGGGGAAATGCGATGCTGCTTGCGACGGGCGTGTTGATGGCCGTGGTGGCGGTGGTGCTGGTAGGGAAGTCGTATGGGGCGCTGAGGACTGGGTCTGAGGCGGTGTCGAAAAGAGGCGTGTGGGTGTGCGTGGTGTCGGGATTTTTGATGGGGATCTTTGCGCCGTTTGTGACGCGGGCGATGACGCGCGGGAACACTCTGACGCCTTATACGACGGCGGTGTATCTGACTGGAGGAGCATTTGTGTGCTGCTTCTTCTTCAATACGATTCTGATGCGGCGGCCGATTGTGGGAAGTCCGGTGGCGGCGGCAGATTATCTTCACGCGCCGGCGGGATATCATGCGCTGGGGCTTCTGGGCGGGGCGATCTGGGGACTGGGGACGGTGCTGAATTTTGTGGCGGCGAGCCTGGTGGGAGTGGCGATCTCTTATGCGATCGGGCAGGCGTCGCCGATGGTGGCTTGTCTGTGGGGGGTGTTTGCGTGGAAGGAGTTCAGGGGCGCGGATCACAAAGCAAAGGGATATTTGGCGGCGATGGTGATGTGCTATGTGATGGCGCTGGTGCTGATTGCTCGCGCTTATGCTGGATGAGTGCATAGGAAGATGGAGGATGGCGCGTGGTACTTGAGGCAGCGATTCTAAATGTGATTCCTGGGGAGGAGGCGGCGTTTGAGGACGCAATGCAGGTTGCTCGGCCGCTGATTGCAGCTACACCAGGCTTTGTGGCAATCGACGTTCGCCGCTGCATGGAGACGACGAACCGGTATTTGCTGCTGGTTCAGTGGAGAAGCCTGGAGGACCACACGGTGGGCTTCCGTCAATCGGACCGCTTTCCGCGGTGGCGCGAGCTGCTGCATCATTTTTACGATCCGGCTCCTGTGGTGCAGCACTATGGCGATTCGATTTTGCCGAAGGACTGAGACGGAGAGGCATGGGGAAAAAGATTGTAGTGCTGGGAAGCTTTGTGGCGGACGTGGCATTTCGGGCGGCGCGGCTGCCGGCCTGGGGAGAGACGCTGATGGGCAGCGGATTTGCGCTGGGGCCTGGAGGCAAGGGGTCGAACCAGGCGGTGGCAGCGGCGAGGGCAGGCGCGCAGGTGCAGATGATCTCGCGGCTCGGTGACGATGCGTTTGGAAGGCTGGCGCGGGAGACATGGGCGGCGGATGGGATCGATGCGTCGTTGGTGGAGAACTGCGACATGGCGACGGGGTCAGCGGTGATTTTGATTGACGAGGTACGTGGGGAGAACGCGATTATCGTGGTGCCGGGAGCCTGCTTTACGCTGACGGCGGAGGATGTGGATGCGGCGGCGGAGGCGATTGGCGCGGCGGGAGTGCTGCTCGCACAGTTGGAATTGCAGGTGAAGACGGTGGAGCGCGGGCTGCGGCTGGCGCGAGCTGCGGGCGTGACGACGATCTTGAATCCGGCGCCGGCGCAGAGTTTAAGCGATGAGATGTTGGGGTTGGTGGATTTTCTGATTCCGAATGAGAGTGAGGCCGCGCTGCTGACGGGAAGGGTGGTGGAGACGGCGACGCAGGCGGAGACGGCGGCCAGGGCTCTGATGGAAAGGGGAGCGAGAAATGTGATGGTGACGATGGGGGCGCAGGGAGTTCTGGTGTGCGAGGCCGGCGCGGAGGCGGTGGTGGTGGCAGCGGTGGATGCGGGGGCGGTGGTGGAGACGACAGGGGCGGGTGATGCATTCTGCGGAGGGTTTGCGGCGGCGCTGAGCGAGGGGCGGACCGTGCTGGAGGCGGCAAGGTTCGGCTGCGCGACTGCGGGGATTTCGGTGACGCGGGCGGGCACGGCGCCATCGATGCCGCGGCGAAATGAGGTCCTGGCGCTGCTGGGATAGGGGCAGGTTGCGATGCAGCATGGGCGATTGTGCGACGTCAGGGAGCGGTCCGATGATGGCGGCCTGGCGTTTCTGCAGGCCGCATGAAGCCGTCTTCACCGCCCGCTTTGCGGACATTTCCTTTGCTATCTCCACCGGACTTTCATGTCAAAAAATTCATTGGCAGTGTTAACTGGTTGTGGTATTCTTTCGCCACTTCTGGGCCATTCATCGCTATAGCAGTTGCTATTTCGTAGAAGGGAACTTGATTATGAAGGTTTCTCGCAGGAGTTTATTGCAGGAACTGGCAGGGGTGGGGGGACTGGCTGCCATGCTGGCGCAGCCGGGAGTAGCGGAAGCTCTGAACGCAGTGCTCCAGGCGAGTCAGGCGGTTCCGGCGGATCAAGAGCCGGGTAACTCAGCGGCGTTCTGGAGTACTTTTTTGCAGAAGCAGCCGGAGGGGCGTGGGCTCTTTCACAAGTCGCCGGGGATGGACCAGGACCGGCAGGTGAATTTTCTGCACTACAGCGCGACCAAGGGTCTGCGCTACTCGGAGGATGTGCATCGGACCGAGCTACCGGACTACCCGGGAGACGTGACGGCGAACCTGAATGTAGGTGGAGTGCGGCTGTCAAAGGCGGATCAGCAGGCATTTGAGGATAAGCGCTCGGCACAGTTGCGAGTGGATTTGCTGCAGGGGCAGCGGATGTACAACATGATCGATCCGTTGGCGTGGATGGCGCTGGCCGGGATTTTTCCGACCCAGGCGGGGAAGCTGCCTCCGTTGCAGAACCTGAGCTTCGATCCGGGAACGTCGATGGAGAGCATGAACCATATTGTGCTGCCGGGAGGGGTGGCGCATCTGGCGATGAATGTGTCGATGCTGCCACGGGAGTCACCGTTCATGGTGGTGATCAACAAACTGGTGACGGACACGAGCAAAGTGGCGCCAATCCTGGGGCTGCCGGCGATCAGCGTGACGGCGCTGAGCGGCTTCAGCAAGCTGTACGGGATGATGGAGAATAGAACGACGTTCTTGTTCCAGTCGCGACCGCAGATGGCGTATACAACGCAGCAGGCGCGCACAGCGGCGGATACCACGATCGGCATGAACCTGCCGGCGGGGGATTATGTGTTGGTGCCGCAGGTGCACACGGACCAGTTGAAGCCTTATATGAATTCGCTGAAGCTGGTGAATGGCTACCTGGTCGATAAGAACGCGCCCACGAACAGTTCAGTGTATGAGCAGGCGCAGAACGCCGAGCCAGACATTAGTTACGTAACGATGCATGTTGGAGTGAAGCCGCTGTATGCTGGCGGCCAGAAGTCGTCGTAATAATCCGCGCCTGCACTGAGGATGAAGCAGAGAATCGCGACGGGATGAGATGAGACGCGATGTGGACACATAGATACCGCGTGAGAGTGGTCCAGACGATGGCGGCGGCGGCCGTAACGGTGGGGTTATGGATGGGCGGCGCAGCCGCGGGCGCACAACACTTCGGCCTGCCGCTGATGAAGAGCAAGGTTACTCTGCAACGCAAGCTCCCGGCGGTGATGCAACTGCCTGGAACGGCTGTGAAGATCAGCGTGAGCAGTCATGGCGGCCCCGAGTATCTTGCGCAGGACTTCGAGTCTATGCTGGGTGCCGAGTTGCAGAGAGATGATCCGCGGCTGCGGATCGAGAACAGCGACGCAGACAGCTTGATCGAATGCCAGATAACAGAGTTTGATCATCCCGCGCCAACGGTCACCGTGAGACCGGGGATTCAGACGGGACGGACCGTGCCGCCGGATGTCGCGTATACGCGTGTGACGGGCACGATGCGCGTTTCATTCAAGGTGCGCAAGGACTCCGGAGCGACGCTGGGGCAGGATGACATTGTTGCGCAGTATGACCAGGAGTTTGATACGTCGGGGAATGCGGTCAGCGGCGGACTGCTGGGTGGGATGAAGAACAGCTTTAAACGTGTGACGGGCGGAGCGAAGAGCGAGAACATGAATCCCCCGACGGATGCGGAACTGCGCAACGACCTGATGAACGATGCGGTGCAGCAGATAGCTCGGCAATTGGTGACGACACGGGAGACAATCGAGGTTTTGCTGGCCAAGGGAAAGGGGATGGATGACGGAGTGAAAGATGCTGAGGCGGGCCTGTGGAGCCGGGCGCTAGAGGCATGGGAGACGGCACCGGCACTGCCGAGGCCAGTCGATGATGCCTATCGGCTATACGATATCGGGGTAGCGTACGAAGCAATGGGTTATGCGGCGGATGATGTGCAGATTGCCATGAGATTTCTGGATCAGGCGTCGATCAATTACGGGAAGGCCATCGACAGCGATCCGGCGGAGAAGTATTTTCTGGAGCCGCAGAAACGAATCGAAACAGCGCTGGCGCACTATGAGAAGCTCCAGGAGGAAGCAAAACGTCACCCGGGATCTCGCTCGGGGTCTGGACGATGAAGACGCATAGGTTTTGCGATGTGGTTGAGGTGAACGTGAAGCGCTGGTGCTCCTATATGCGATGGCTGCTACTGGTGGTAGCGATAAATTTCATTGCGCTGCCAATTGCTCATGGGCAGGGAAGCAGGTGCGGTGCGGGCAAGGATTTAATTGTGCAGGCGCTGGAGCGCGCAGGACCGCAGAGCAGTGTAGAGGATTTTGAGGATGCGCTGGAGTTGCTCAAGAGCGCCGCGGCGATGTGCAGCGAGTTGGGCGATGCGTGGTACTACCGAAGCCTGGTGGAGGCGCGACTGGGAAATGCCGGTCTGGCGAGGTTCTCTGCCGACCAGGCACGGCTGGTAGGGTCGGAGGCCCAGAACGAGGGTCTGAATCCGTTTGTGCTGGCGACGCCAGCGGCACCAGGCGGCCGTGGCATTGGGGCGGCCACAGGGTCGGGCGCAGCTCCTCCAGCGAGCGCGGGTTCAGCGGAGGTTCCGGGGCCGGTGCAGCAGAAGTGGGCGCTGGTGATTGGGATCAGCCGTTTCTCCGATCACAATATTCCGGAGCTGAACTTTACAACCAGCGATGCGCAATCGTTCGCGGCTGTGCTTAGCGATCCTGGGATTGGTCGCTTTCCGAAAGCCAACGTGCATACGCTGCTTGATGAGCAGGCGACGACAGTGCATATCAAGGAGCAGATCAACTGGATTGCGCGGCACGCCCAGCCCAATGACATGGTGGTGATCTACATGGCGACGCATGGATCGCCGCGCTCAATCGATACTGTGGGACAACTGAACTATCTGGTGACCTACGATACGGAGATCGATAGCAGCGACAATCCGAATCAGGATGCGCTGTACGCAACAGCATATCCAATGATCGATTTGACGAATGCGGTTGCGACGCGGATGCGTGCGCTGCGGACGCTGGTGGTGTTGGATACGTGTTACAGCGGAGGGTCCATCAAAAATGGCGGTAGGATGATGGGCAAAGGGTTGGCCAATGCTTCGCCATCGGCGGCGGCGTTGGAGCGAATGAGCGAAGGCACGGGACGGATTGTCTTCGCCGCAGCCGGGGTGAATCAGGAGTCGCTCGAGAGCCCCAAGCTGCGCCATGGCTACTTCACGTACTTTCTGATGCAGCAACTGCGTCAGAGTAAGGGACTGACGCCATTGACCGACGTCTTTGCTGCAGTGCAGAAGGAGGTTCCGACGCAAGTGGCAGCGGATGATCCGGGGGATGACCTGCACCAGAATCCGGTGATGGAGCGAAGCTCGAATCAGGCTGACTTTGCGCTTGGCGAACCGGGGGCAGCGTCGGCTGCGGTGAGACGCCCTGCGGCTACGTGGCTACCGGGCGCCGTGCTGGCGGCTTCGGCTACTGTTGCGCTTGGGCCGTCGTCATGGTGACATATCGCGTCGAGTAGCTGTTGTATCGCAGTCAATTTCGGAATTGATTTCACAGCGCTATTTCTCTGTGTGGTCAGCCCTTCACCGTTGCGCTACTCGAATAAAACTCCTGGTACAACAGATCGGTCAGGCTAATCTCACCCTCTATAAATCGCTTCTCTTTCCTGGCTCCTTTTGAAGTTGCGATTTTGAGTAGCGTTTCAAACGTGCAGTACTCATGTGCAACATTCACAGGAAAGGCCGAAAAGTTCGGCGATTTTAGATGCGCGTGCATGTTTTGCGTAGCTATAGAAGTATGTCTTTAAACCACTTACGCGTCTAACTCACTCCCACTCAATTGTGCCCGGCGGCTTCGAGGTAATGTCGTACACTACGCGATTGATCCCCCGCACCTCGCTCACAATCCTGCTTGAGATCGTGCGCAGCACCTCATACGGCAGCGCCGCCCAATCCGCTGTCATCCCATCCTCGCTCTCCACCGCACGAATCGCACATGTATACGCATACGTTCTCTGATCGCCCATCACGCCTACTGTCTTCACCGGAAGCAGCACCGCAAAGCTCTGCCACACCTTCCGATACAGCCCCGCGCGCTTGATCTCCGCCGTACAAATTGCATCGGCCTCCTGCAGAATCGCAACCCGTTCCGGCGTCACCTCGCCGAGAATCCGCACCGCCAGCCCCGGCCCCGGAAACGGTTGCCGTTCCAGAATCTCCTCCGGCATCTGCAGGTCGCGCCCAATCCTGCGCACTTCATCTTTGAACAGATCGCGCAGTGGCTCAATCAACTTCAGCTTCATATCCGCCGGCAGTCCGCCCACATTGTGGTGGCTCTTGATCACGTGCGAAGGCCCATGAACACTGGCCGATTCAATCACGTCCGGATACAGCGTGCCTTGCACCAGCCATGCCACCTCTTCACCCGCGGACTTCTCCGCCTCAAAGATCTTCCTGGCCTCATCGTCGAACACGGCAATGAATTCATTCCCAATCGCCTTGCGTTTCTTCTCCGGATCGGTCACGCCCGCCAGCTTCAAAAGGAATCTCTCGCTCGCATCCACCGCCACCACATTCAGGTGCAACTCATCGCGCATCGTCTGCTGCACCTTCGCAAACTCATCCTTGCGCAGCACGCCGTTGTTCACAAAGATGCACGTCAGCCGCTCGCCAATCGCCCGTGCCACCAGCACCGCCGCCACACTCGAATCCACACCGCCGCTCAGCCCGCAGATCGCATGTCCGGTCGGCCCCACCTGCTCGCGAATCTTCGCCACCGTCGACGCAATAAAATGCTCCGGCGTCCAGTCCTGTGCCGCCCCGCAGATATCCACCGCAAAGTTGCGCAGCAACTCCGTCCCCTGCTTCGTGTGCGCCACCTCCGGATGAAACTGCACCGCCCACATCCTGCGCGACTCATCCGCAATCCCTGCCACTGCATTCGACGTCCTCGCCGTCACCCGAAATCCCGGCGCCAGCGCCTCGGCATGGTCTCCATGCGACATCCATACCGACATGGTCGCCGGCAGCCCGCTGAACAGCGGCGTCTCGTCCACCACGGTCACCTCTGCGTGGCCATACTCGCGCGCATCTGCGGGCACCACCCGCCCGCCCAGATGGTGTGTCATAAACTGCAACCCGTAGCAGATACCGAGAATCGGCAGCCCTGTACTCAGGATCGCCTGATCGGCCTTCGGCGCCGCATCGTCATACACGCTCGACGGCCCACCCGACAGCACAATCCCCTTCGGCTTCAGAGCTAGAATCGTCTCCAGCTTCGTCGTGCACGGCAGCACCACCGAGAATACATTGAACTCGCGAATTCGCCGCGCAATCAACTGCGTATACTGCGAGCCGAAATCGAGAATAACAATAATCGACGAGACCGGGGAAAGAGCGGCCGATGAGACCGGGGAAACAATAGTCGACGAGGCTGCTGCTGTGCTGGTTGATGTACCGAAATTATCCACGTATTCAGTGTAAATCGCCAGCCTGTGGGCTTCTCCGCAGCCTCATCCTTCCAGCGTCCGCCACAGCCGCAGGTGAGCCACCTCATGCACCACATGGAAGTAGTCCAGCGCCGCAAGATACACCACGATCACCCCGGCCCACCACCATGCCAGAAACGTCGGGCTCTCCACATTCGAGAACGGCAGCGGGCACGCCGAAAACACCATCGCCAGTACCAGCACAGCAATCTTCACAATGCACATCACCAGGTTGATTTCGATCAACTTCCCACGCGCAGCACCGCAGTTCGACGCCGCCTTCAGGCTCACCACCGCCCCCAGATTCCTCTGCATCGCCAGCAGCGGCGCCAGTTGAAACACCCAGCCCACCACGGCCCACAGCACGTACACCAGCAGCGATCCGCAGATCAGCATCGCGCTATAGAGCACAACGTTCGCCTCGCCGCCTCGCGCCGCCGGCCCCGTAATCGCAACCCGTCCCGCCGCCAGCATCATCCACGCCCACACCGCCCACGCCACCGTCAGCAGCACCGCCCGCAGCAAGCCCAGCGCCAGCAGCGTCACCGGACGAGCTGCCAGCGCGCGATCAAACCGCAGTAGCACCACGCTCCGTCCCACTGCCGCCATCACCACCCACGCCACCGCCGCCACTGGAAGCAGCCACACCGCCACCGGCATCGCCGCTGGAAGAATCGTCCGCATCGCAGCGCCCATCGCAGCAAACGCCGTCACCGGCCTGAACACCGTCATCGCCGTCAGCGCTGGCGTATCCAGGCTCACGCTCCGCGATACCAGCAGCGTCTGCCAAGCCGCCAGCGCCAGAATCGGTGCCCCCACCGCCCATCGCCAAAGAACCTCCAGCCCCGTCAGCGACGGCCGCCGCCACACCTCCGTCATTACGCCCACAAACGACTGCGCGCCGCGAATCGGTCCACCTGGATGTCGCGCGTCAACCACATCACCCACCTATTTCACCACCAGGTTCACCAGCTTGCCCGACGACTTATCAATCACCAGATGTTTCACAATCGTCTTCCCTGCCAGTCGTGCCGCCACCTTCTCGTCCGCGAGCGACGCAGCCTTGATTGCCACCTCGTCCGCGTCCGCAGCCAGCTTGATCACGTTCGCAAGCTTCCCATTCACTTGCACCGGAACCTCAATCTCATTCTCGCGCGCCAACTCCGCATCGGCCACCGGCCACGGTTGCATAAACACGTCTGACCGCTCGCCCAGCTCCTGCCACAACTCCGCCGCAAGGAACGGCGCGAAGGGCACCAGCATCAGCGTCAACGTGCGCAGCAGCTCCGCAATCGTCGCGGCCGCCACATCGCCCTTGTCCATCGCCGCTTCCGCCGCGTAGATCTCATTCACCAGGATCATGATCGCTGCTATGCATGTATTGAAGTGCCAGCGCCCGCTGAAGTCCTCCGTGATCTTTGCAATCGTCTGATGCAGCGCTCGCAGCAGCGCCGCTCCCTCGACGGTTTGCCCCGCAAACTGCTCCGGTGCAATCTCGTCCCCATGCGTACTCTGCTCCAGCCGTCGCACTACCGGCGCATACTTCAACGTCAGCCGATACACCCTCGCCAGGAACCTGCTGATCCCCGCAACGCCCTCTTCCTGCCACTCCAGATCGCGATCCGGTGGCGCCGCAAACAGCGCATACATCCGCGTCGCATCCGCGCCATACTTCTCAATCATCAAGTCCGGGCTCACCACATTGCCTTTGGACTTCGACATCTTCGCCCCGTCCTTGATCACCATTCCCTGCGTAAACAGCCGCTCCGCAGGCTCCGAATTCGCAATCAACCCGAGATCGCGTATCACCTTCGTCCAGAACCGCGAGTAGATCAAATGCAGAATCGCATGCTCCACGCCGCCGATATATTGATCGATCGGGAACCAGTGATTCGCCTTCTCGCTATCGAACGGCGCCGCGGCATTCCGCGCATCCGTATACCGGTAGAAGTACCAGCTCGAATCGACAAACGTGTCCATCGTGTCGGTCTCACGCCGTGCCGGTCCACCGCACACCGGGCACGTCGTATGCACAAACTCCGCCACCTTGCCCAGTGGCGACCCACCCTCCTGCGTAATCTCAATCTGTTCCGGCAGCAGCACGGGCAGCGCGCTCTCGGGCAGCGCCACAACTCCACCAGCCTTCACCCCCTCATGCCCACGCTCGCAGTACACCATGGGAATCGGAGTACCCCAATATCGCTGTCGACTCACGCCCCAGTCCTTCAGCCGGTACGTCGTCGTCTTTTTCCCGAACCCATGCTCTTCGGCATACCTCGCCATCTTCTCCTGTGCAATCAGCGGCGTCTCGCCCGTCCACTCGCCGGAGTCCACCAGCACCGCTCCCTCTTCCTCGCCATACGGCAGCGCGTCAGACTCCTCTTTGCCACGCGCCGACACCACGCGCTTCACCGCCAGCCCATACTTCGTCGCAAACTCAAAGTCCCGCTCATCATGCGCCGGCACGCTCATAATCGCGCCCGTCCCATAGTCCGCCAGAATATAATTTGCCACCCATATCGGCAGCGTCTCTCCGTTAAACGGATTGATCGCCTTCATCCCCGTCGCCACGCCGTGCTTCTCGATGTTTCCGATATCGCCGGTCTCGCGCGCAGCCTTCTGTTCGGCAACCATCGTCGCCACAGCCTCGGCCAGCCGCGCATCCGTCTTCACCCACTCCTTCACCAGCGCATGCTCTGGCGCCAGTTGAATCGACGTCGCACCAAAGATCGTATCGACCCTCGTCGTAAACACCGTAATCGCCGGAGTATCTGCCATCGCGCTCACGCGGAAATCAACATGCGCTCCTTCACTGCGGCCAATCCAGTTGCGCTGCATCGTGCGTACCTTCTCAGGCCAGCCCGGCATCGTGTCGAGCCCGTCCAGCAGCTCATCCGCGTACTTCGTAATCCGCAAAAACCACTGTTCCAACTCGCGCTGCTCTACGATCTGTTCTTCATGCCGCCAGCAGCACCCGCCAACGACCTGCTCATTCGCCAGCACCGTCGCACACAGCGGGCACCAGTTCACCTTGCTCGACCGCCTGTACGCCAGCCCTTGCTCCACCATCTTCAAAAAGAACCACTGGTTCCACCGGTAGTACTCCGGCAAACACGTCGCAATCTCCGTCCCGGCCCAGTCATAGCTGTAGCCGATCCGCCGCATCTGCACCTTCATCTGCTCAATGTTCTTCAGCGTCCACTCGCGCGGCGGCGTATTGTTCTTCAGCGCTGCATTCTCCGCCGGCAGCCCGAACGCATCCCATCCCATCGGGTGCAGCACGTTGTAGCCGCGCATCCGCATAAACCGCGCCAGCGCATCGCCGATCGCATAGTTCCGCACATGCCCCATGTGCAACTGCCCGCTCGGATACGGCAGCATCTCCAGGCAATAAAACTTCGGCTTCTCACTCTTGTGCGGCCCGGTTACAGGCTCAGCCGCATACAACTCCGGCTGCGCATCCCACTTGGCCTGCCAGCGCGGCTCAATCTCCGCGGGGTTATAGCGAACTACCTCATTCGCCTGCACGTCATTCTTCTCAATTTCTTGCATACCTACGATTGTAAAGAAGACTGCAATCTACCGCGTCCCACCGTCTGCGCGTATCCGCATCGACTTCGCAGCAAGCCATCCCCGCTCCGTGGTAGCTTGTCTCTCGGGAGAAACCATGCGCCTCCGTTGCCTGCCACCGACCTTCGCTCTCATCCTCTTCGCCACCGTCGCCTTCGCCTCGAACCCCCTCAAAGTCAAAACCGACAAGGGTAGGGTCCAGGGCTCCTACACCACTGATCACGCCGTCCGCGCCTTCAAGGGAATTCCCTACGCCGCGCCGCCCGTCGGCAACCTCCGCTGGCAACCACCACAGCCCGCCGCCCGGTGGTTCGGCACCCTCGACGCGAAGGACTTCGGCCACCGCTGCTTCCAGTCCGGCTCCTATCCCGACATGATCTTCCACGACCCCGGCCCCAGCGAGGACTGCCTCACCCTCAACGTCTGGACCCCGGCCCACGCCCATCCCGGCAGCCTTCCCGTCATGGTCTGGATCTACGGCGGCGGCTTCGTCACCGGCGGCACCTCCGAGGCCCGTCAGGACGGCCAGTTCCTTGCCCACCGCAACGTCGTCATCG
Source organism: Granulicella sp. (assembly GCA_027450185.1). Taxonomy (GTDB): domain Bacteria; phylum Acidobacteriota; class Terriglobia; order Terriglobales; family Acidobacteriaceae; genus Granulicella. The sequence goes on from DAIDKF010000003.1 coordinate 74,492, forward strand.
TCAGCATGAACTACCGCCTTGGTATCTTCGGCTTCTTCGCCCACCCCGCCCTCACCGCCGAATCTCCCCACCACGCCTCCGGCAACTACGGCCTCCTCGACCAGGCCGCCGCCCTCGCCTGGGTCTCCCGCAACATCGCCGCCTTCGGTGGCGACCCTAACAACATCACGCTCTTTGGCGAGTCCGCCGGCTCCTTCTCCGTCAGCTCCCAGATGGCCTCGCCCCTCTCCAGAAATCTCATCGCCAAAGCTATCGGCGAGAGCGGCGCCGCCTTCCACTCCAGCGGCCTCGGCTACCCCACCCTCGCCAAAGCCGAGCAGGACGACGCCGCCTTCGCCCAGTCGGCCTTCAACACCTCCAGCCTCGCCGACCTCCGCAAGCTCTCCCCTGAAGCACTCGTTCAGGCTGCCTCCGCCAAAAAAACTCCTCCGCCCCCGCGCTTCGGTCCCGATGTCGACGGCTACTTCCTGCCTCAATCCGTCCCCGATATCTACGCCGCCGGCCAGCAGGCCCACATCCCCCTCCTCGCCGGCTGGAACGCCGACGAAGTCCGCGGCATGATCGTCATGAACCCCATCAAACCCACCGTCTCCACCTTTGCCGCCCAGGCCACCAAGGACTTCGGCGCCAACGCCCAGCAGTTCCTCGCCGTCTACCCCGCCACCACCGACGCCGAAGCCACGCAATCCGCGGGCGACTTCGCCAGCGACCGCTTCATCGTCTACTCCACCTGGGCCTGGCTCGAAGCGCAGGTCAAGACCGGCGAAGCCCCCGTCTACCGCTACCGCTTCGACCTCGGCAGCCCCGGCGACAACTTCCATCCCGCCGCCACCGGCGCCTTCCACTCCGACGACATCGAGTACGTCTTCGGCACCCTCGACTCCCGCCAGGGCGCAACCTGGCGTCCCGAGGACCGAGCCCTCTCCGACCAGATCCAGCAGTACTGGACCAACTTCGCCCGCAGCAGCGACGGCAACCCCAACGCACCCAGCCTTCCCACCTGGCCCACCTACACCCCCGCCACCGGCTGGCAGGTCATGCACCTCAACACCCACTCCGAAGCCCAACCCGACACCCAGCGCACCCGCTACCTCTTCCTCGACAGCGTCTGGTCCAAACCCCAGCCATAGTTTGGCTGGTCAGAGATACGCTGACCAATCCAGCTACTACCCCGCATAAGATGTCATGAGTTGCACGAAATCGTGAGGCTGGTAGCAAGAAGCAACGCCGGGTCACACCTCACATCTCCGGCGTCAAAGGGAGACTCCCTTCTTCTCGAGTTCGGCCTGCAAAAGAGCCACTGTCGTCAGCTCTGGAACTCGCTGAGGGTCGAACTGCACCCCGTATTCTCCTTCAATCGCCAGCACCGCCTGCAAGTGCCGGAAGGAGTCCCAGTTGTCCAGGGTGGTGGTGCTCAGCTCCGGTGTCACCTCTTCTGGAGAGATCTCGAAGACGTCGGAGAGAAGTTCACGCAATGAGGGCGGTACTTGCGGAGAGTTCATGTTGTTCAGTTCCTTCCATAGTGATCCATTCCGGGCTGCTCAGCGTCGCAGCCGTCAAATCAAACTCGTAAAACATTGCGTCCGTTGCAGCAGCTTCGGGCGCAGCGCAGCGAACAAATCCGTGATCGGGATAGAACGTGGCGCACGGAGTGTTCTTCTTCGTAGCAATGAACTCGCCCACAAGCCGCTTGGCTCCTGTCCGCACCGCTTGTTCCGCAATGCAGGCAAGTAGCGCAGTCTCCACTCCGCGGCCAATGACGCGGCAGGATAGCAGCAACGAATCGATGAAGCAGGCGTCTCCCCGGTTGCTGGCCAGCGCCAGTCCGACCACTCCGGCATCTCCAAAGCGGTCGCGCACCCGGACCACTACGGCCTGTCCCCCGGGCGCGGCCAGGAACTGTTCCACCTCCGCGGCTGACCGTCGCCTCGTCGTCAGGTTGAACTGATTGGTCTTGGCGAGCAGTTGTACCGCTCTTGGGAGCGGAGCCTGCAGGGCGCTCTGGAAGGTGCAGACGATCTCCATGGAGGCGAGAAACTCCTCGCGGCTTCCCGCAGAGCGAGCCAGATCCACCCTCTGCGCCTGGGCCTTGTACTCCTGCAAGCGGTTCACGTCGTCGTCCGTAATCTGGGTTGCGTCAAAAAACGGACGCTCAGACAGGAGTTCGACGAGCCTCCATGGTTCGGCAGCGGGCGCTTCCACAACGGCCACCTCAGGCAGCTGGGTCCGAATCGCCTCGCACTCTACGGGATTGTCATCTACAAAGACAAAAGAATCCAGGCCCAGCGATAGCTCTTGAGAGAGTTCGCGCAGCGCATCGGCTTTCTCCCCCCAGCCGATCCTGAGCGCCACAAAGTCATCCAGAGAGAGTGCCAGGTCCGCGGCGCGGGTTTGAAACGCCTCCTGCACGTCGGCTGGGTTGTTCTTGGAGACAACGGCCAGCAGGATGCCGCGTTGCGAGAGTTGCTTCAGGTATCGTTGATACTCTAGGAAGCAGTTTCCCGGGAATGCACTTCCGGTCATGATCCCGTCCGCTCCGTCTTCTCCCAGGATTCCACCCCAAAGCGTGTTATCCAGGTCGGTGCAGAGAACCTTGCGCGGGGCGCGGAACAGGGTTGCGAAGCTGCGCACCAGGCCACGAGCGTAGGCTGGGAAAAACTCTGCCGCAAGGGGTAGCCGTGAAGCCAGGAACATGCGCCTGTCACACCACCGTGCTCGCCCATGGCGTGCGGCCAGCCGATCTACATCAAAGAAGACGCAGTCCGGGGTGGCGCGGCACACCTCCGCCAGCCTCTGGTTCAGGCGCAATACGGCGTTCATCAGGCTCTGCGGAAGGTTCGCATCTCCCACCTCGCCAGATGGGGTGATGTCCGGAATCACCAGGCCGTGCAACAGCAGACGAGCTGAGCTTCTCTCCCGAAAACTCTTCAGCAACTGCTGCATCCGAGCCGCTGCCTCCTGAATCTCCGCCTCCACGCCTGCACCCGTGCCCTCCCCGCACAAGGCCGGTAAGCGTCCCGCCACCTCTTCCAGATCCAGCGCAATCAACACCAGATCTGGCTGAAAGCGGGCGAGCTCGCTTTCCGGCTGTAGCAGTTCGCTCACATACGAGCCGTAACCGCCTGCTTGCAGATCGAGGACGAAGCCGGACAGCACAGCCTCCGTGCTCAGGTAGGGCAATACGGGCTCAAGGGTCACGGAGCGGACCAGATAGGTTCGCAGCCGTTTCAGGCCGATTTGCTTCACCAGCGTCTCTGCTTCGGACGCAAAGCAATTGGCGCAGTACAGAACATCAGAGGCCTTGGAGGAGGCAGTCAGCAGATCACGGGCGAGCTGCACGGCGGTGCTGGCATCCCGGTTCGCCAGCGCGTCCTTGATGCACTGGCGTAGTTCGTTGCGTTTCGAATCAGCCTGCATCCGTTCCCTCCGTTGCCTTTGGCTTCGCATCGGCCGCTGTTTTGGCAGGCCGCATGATAATTCTCCCGGGTACACCCATCACAGTCGCGCCGGCCGGAACGTTGCTGATCACCAGGGTATTGGCGGCGATCTTCGCTCCACTGCCCACCTTGATTTTGCCCACCACAGTGGCGCCGGTGCCAATATAGATGTCGTCGCCGAGAATCGGTGCTCCCTGTCTCCCCATGGCCGACGTTCCAATGGTTACCCGGTGTGCAACGTCGCAGTTTTTTCCTAAAATGGCCTGGGGATTGATATGGACTCCTCCGATATGCCCAATATACAAGCCGGGTCCGATCGTTGCCTGAGGGTCGATGCACATCTCCATGAACACTTCACACCACTTGTTTGCAATATAGGAGATCAGCTTCAACGGAATCCGGATCAGGAAGAACGGCTTTGCGATGTAGAGCCAGTTTCCCAGCCGGTAGCAAGCGATGGACCACACTGCTGGGTTCAGCCATAGCTCACGGCCACGGTAGCCTCGCGCCCGGTAGCGTGCCATGTCTGCTGAAAACTCGTTCATTCACTGGGCCTTGGTAGGAAGGTATGACATGATGCAAAAGGCGTGTGCGCCTGAGATTATTCTATAAGCTCAAGGCTGGATCGCCGCGAACGCTATCCTGAACATCTTGAGGCCCTGACCGGCTGCTGAACAGTACCTCATCTCAAAACAGGACAGGGTGAAGCGCCTGGAGCCAACCGCATCCGGCAATCTTTCCAACTCCACATCGTCGCCACCTTCCTTACACTGCTTCTGGGACCGATTCTGCACAGCATTGCGGTGCTGGATTTGAATGTCGTGCGCAGGGCGCAGAGGCGCGTGAAGAATGAACGCGAGTTGCTGGAGGCCGCACCCCAAGCCGGCGAGTGAGCGGGAGATCATAATTTTTGCGCCGCGGGCTTGACTCCTGCCTTAATTCTGCCGATAGCCAAAAGACGATAGCTCCTCTGCCGCAGCCATCTCTTCGAGAGGGCTGCTTCTGCCGGGAGTTTTTATCTTGAGATGCTATTCGACGGGAGTGGCATAGAAAGGCGGTCGATCCGGTGGAAGAGCAGAAAGAGGAGAGGAATCAACAGCACCTGAACGACCCTGGCACCATCCTCTCTTCCTTCGAGATCGAGAGCATCATTCGGGGCCTGCAGAAGGCGCAGAGCTTTGTCACCGTGGGCGTGAACGACGGCTGGAAGATGGGCTCGATGATCCTCGAAGTGGATGGAAAGAACCGGCAGTTCATCTACGATGCAGGGCTACAGGACCAGGCAGAGGTGCTCCTTTCCAGCCCCAGGGTCTTCTTCTACTCCACCCTGCGTGGCGCAGGGGTGCGTTTCTACGTGAGGTCCGCGACTGCGATCACCTTTGAAGGACATCCTGCGTTGCGCTCCCCGATGCCGGAGACGCTCAAGTATATGCAGCGGCGCGATAACTTCCGAGTGCCCGTCAACAGATTATTTCAGGCAATTGTGAAGCTGCCGGAGAGCGAGCCGGCGGTCCTTGACCTGAAGGACATCTCGGTTAGCGGCGTAGGCCTCTCCTCCCCCGCGATACAAACCGGGATGCTGCCGCTGGAGAGTGTGGTGGACGCAAGTCTGGACTTTGCAGAGCTGGGAAGGTTGGATGTCACGCTGAAGATCATGACGCACCGCAAGGTTGAGATGCGAGGACTGTCCACGCACTTCTACGGATGCTCCTTTTGCAACGTGGACCATAAGATCGAAGGCAAGCTACAGCAACTGGTCTTCACGCTGGATCAACAGAACCGGGGAAACACCCGGAGCCGGTTGAGATAGAGCAAACTAGGTGTACGGTCCTGAAGGCTCAAAGGCTTCCGCAGAATTTTCTCGCGTTTCGAGAAGCTCCGCATACTCTTCCTCGCCTTCCTCAACTTCGCGCTCATCGTTGAGGCCCTTAGATGGTGTGAACACTACCTGGACGCATTGCCCCTGCATTCGAGAGTTGTTCAGAGCTTCCTTATGCGTTCCGCGATGGATGTCAGGGTGACCAAGACTTACCTGCTTGCTGCCCTGCGCAAGCTGCGCTGAAAGTTTCGGAGAATGCAAGTAGCATCAACTGACTTGTCGCAACTGCACTGCTCGCGCAAGGATTGATGTCAGCATGGTTACTGTTGAATATCTATGTTCATTTTCTTATTCCATTATTGTTGCTTGTCGCAAGGATGCCCCCTTTCGAGTTGAAGACACTATAATCGGTTGGGCGAGGGATTCATGGCACGTTATCTCATCACTGGAATTGCTGGCTTCATCGGTTCTTCTTTGGCGCAGGCCTTGGTTGATCAGGGCCACGAAGTTAGCGGGTTCGATAACCTATCGACTGGAAACCTGGAGAACATCGCTGGAATCCGTGAGTCCATCAACTTCCAGGTCATGGATTTGCAGGATAAGGATGGAGTAAAAGATGCTTGCAAGGGGATAGATTTTATCCTGCATCAGGGGGCTCTGGCGTCCGTACCTCGGTCGGTGAAGGATCCTCTTGGTTCGCACGAGTCGAACATCGATGGAACGTTGAATCTGCTTCTCGCCGCAAGAGATGCAGGGGTGCGCCGCATCGTGTATGCGGCCTCGTCGTCCGCCTATGGGGATCAGCCGACGCAGCCGAAGCATGAAGACATGCTGCCCATGCCGTTGTCCCCTTATGCAGTACAGAAATTGACCTGCGAATACTATATCCAGGCGTTCTATCGAGTGTATGGCCTGGAGGGCGTCTGTCTTCGGTACTTCAATATCTTTGGCCCGCGCCAGGCAGCAGATTCACCTTATTCAGGCGTTATTGCTCAATTCATCTTCAAGATGTTGGCAGGACAGACGCCAACGATCTTTGGTGATGGCAGCACGAGCCGTGATTTCACTTACATTGATAACGCTGTCAGCGCGAATCTCCTTGCGTGTCAGGCTCCTCGAGAGGTAGCGTCCGGCCGTGTATTTAATATTGGGACAGGAAAGAGCAAAACCCTCAACGAGGTCTATGCGGGTATTGCGAGTATTCTAGGGTTCTCGGACAGTCCCATCTATGGTCCTCCGCGGGCTGGGGACATCGCCCACTCGTTGGCCAGCATTGAACGAGCGAGCAACGAGCTCGGCTACAGCCCGAAGGCGGACTTCTATGAAGGTCTACAGAAGACGGTCGCGTGGTACGCCGCAAAGTAAGGTTGTTCCCCTGCATTGGCCCGCGTTATAGCTCTTCTGTTCATTCCGCCGCGCGACATCACCAGGGGTCCTGGATAGAGGGTAGTATCCAGAATAATTCGCACCTTGTTTTTGGTTGAGTTCTTTTACAAGTTTGTTGGGTGGGGTTGTTTTGCTCTTGCCCCGTGGAAGGGACAAGAGCAAAAGTTCAGACGATAGAGGCAATCTGTTGGTTAGCCAAGTGCCTGCAAAGCCTTATCTGCATCTTTCTGCGTTTGCGTGTTGGGTGCAAGGGCTGCCGCCTTCTTTAGATGTAAGATCGCATTCGCCTTATCTCCTAGCTTGCTGTAGGTCATTCCTAGATGGTATTGAATGGAGGCGTTATCGGGAGAGATCTTGAGGGCGCTCTCCAGAAGATCACGGGCAGAGCCGTAGGTTCCCTTGTAGTAGTATGCCCACGCCAAGGTGTCGGCAGTGTTGGGAGAGTTAGGCATACCGCGATGCGCTGCTTCGGCAAGTGAAAGAGCTACATCGATGTCCTGACCACTCTCCATCATTATGTAGGCAAGATTGTTCGCAGCAACTGGCTGATCAGGCTGAATTGCAAGCGCTTTCTTGTAGTCGTTCGTGGCCGATTGAGTATCCCCCCGGGCTTCCTCGAGGGCTCCCAGAATTGAGTCAGCACGTGCGTCATTCGGATGGCTGGCAGTCCAACTCTTCCATTGGTTGACCGCCGCCTGAACGTTTCCCTGCATCATCTCGGCGCGCGTGTAGTCGATGACCGCGGCACCATCTGCCGGGTTCAACTGCATCGCCTTTTGAGCCGCTGCAATCGCCTCAGGAGCATTTCTCGCTCGAATCTGCAACTCCGAGAGGAGGTCATACATGTCGCTGTTGGATGGGGCCTTCGCAATCTGTTGCTGCACTCTGGCAAGTGCCGCTCCAGGCTGATTTTGATGCAGGTCATACGCAACAAGAATGCGTAGCGCACGCGCCGCGTTCGGGTTCGAAGTGAGCGCTTGCTCCAGCAATGCCTTGCCTTGGGGAATGTGATTCTGGGTCAGTCGCATGGCTCCTAACTCTTCAGCGGCAGAGGAGTTATTCGCGTCTTTTTGTAGTGCCATCTGAAAGTCGGCGTCAGCTTTGTCTTCCTGCTGCTGATGAAGTTCAGCCAAGCCCCTCCAGAAGTAGGCGTCGGATAAATCAGGATGATTTCCGAGAGTAGTGTTCGCGACCTGCGTCAGCAGGTTGTAGTCTCCAAGCTGATTCGCAACGCTGGCCAATCCTCTTGCTGCGTTGATGTTGGATGGATCAATATGCGCTGCTGCCTGAAAGCTCTTCTCTGCAACGCCCATATCTCCTTTTGCCTGCGCGGCCTGCCCCAGCCAGAGCTGAATCGTTAGATTATCCGGAGCATTTTTTTCTGCCTTTTGTAGGGCGATGTAGGCATCATTGACCTTCCCCGCCTGTAGCAGCAGTACGCCGTTCAATACCTCAACCTGAGGATCACTTCCATTGGACTTCATCAACTCATCTACGACAGCGGTTGCTTGTGAGAAGTTCTTCTGTTGCATCAGAATGTGCACATAGGTCACCTTGAGAGGAATGCTCTTCGGATGTTTGGCCACCAGTGCGGAATAAACGGAAGCGGCTTTATCAACCTGTCCCGTACGCGCATAGTAGTTCCACAGCAGATCAGCGCCCTGGGTTGTGTCTGCGAGCAGCTCAGTACCCTGCAGGAGAGTGGACTCTGCCGCCGTTTTGTTGTCCGACCTGTAATACATTCCTACCAGGGTCATCCTTGCCCGAAGATTGGTTGGATCAAGGTCTAGGGCTGTCTTCGCCTGCTGTTCTGCCCCCTGTAGGTCACCCTTTTTCTCCAGCATCGAGGACAATACAAGATGCGCCGTTATGTTCTTGGGGTCGAGCGCGATGGCCTTCTGCAGTTGATCCTCCGCCGATTGCTCCTGCGCCGGATCTGAGCCCAGGATCAACGCAAGCGAGGTGTGGAAGTTGGAGCGGTTCGGATCGATGGCTAACGCGTGTTGTATCTGCGCAAGCGCTGCCTGGCGGTCCCCCTGCGCAAGAGCGATACTTGAAAGCAAGGCAAATGCATCCGGATTATTTGCCTGGAGCGCCAAAACCGCCTTGGCCTGATCCATACTTCGAGGATATTGGCGGGCCGCCAGCAGTAACGTTCCAAGATCCAGATGGGCCTGAACATTTTTAGGATCTAAATCCACTGTCTTCTGTAGTTCCGCATAAGCACCTGAAAAAGCCCCTAGTTTCATATAGGCCTTGGCCAGATCGTAGTGCGCCGCTGCATAGTTGTGATCCACCTTGATTGCATTGGAAAATTGGATGACTGCTTCCTGCTGCTTTCCCTCGGCAGCATAGTGCTCCCCGCTCTTCAGGTACTTCAGCTTCTTGACGTTGGGATCCCGCGAGCACCCCTGAAGCAGCCCCACGCTGATGGATAAGACCAATAGTGCCGAACACCGAACCGCTCCCTGTCTATGTAGCATCGTCATCGTACTTCCTTCCATCCTAATAAATAAACTCTGCGCTTTGCTGCAAACTATTCGTCCTGCCAGAGTGTTTAATTTTATTAATTGCGTACTGCAAGATAATTTTTTTAGTAAGCCATGGCTGATGGCTTGGTTAGTTAGGAATAAATCGTGGCAGTATCGGTGCTAACTTGTCGGCAAACGTGATGAGCCTTGCCTGCGCAGTTGGCAGAGACTCATCTGGCTGAAGTGGTGTTACCAACCGGACTAGCGCTCCATCCGTCCGATTCCAGCGCACTGCATCGGCCATCATATAAGCCTTGGCCAGATAATCATTCGCAATACTGCGGCCGTGCGCAAGGTACCAGTAGAGAACAACCTGCTTGTATGTTCCATTCGTGATCACGTACTCACCTACCGCGTAGTTCTTAAGTCCTGGTCTTTCCAGATAAATCGTTCGGGCGGAGGCAAAGGTCCAGCCCGCCCCTGGAAGACAGTTTTGCGGAGAGTGGATGGATTGTCCCGTGCGTTGCGTTGGGAAGTAGCCGATGAAGAGCGAGATGGGCGGACTGGGTATGTTACTGGGTGGTGTCGAGTGATTATAGATGCGATTGAGGAAGCGTCCATCTCCCAGCACAAGCAGCGTGTCCTGTGTAATCGGAACATCTTCCCCAATCCACGTGCCAATGGTCTGTGGCAGCAGACTGAGCTCCTGGCTGGGAGGTACGCGATCCACATTGCCACGCAGGCGCAGAGTCGTAAGCGTAGCTAACAAGAGAACAATAACAACCCAATAGCGAGGCGACTTCATTTGGTCTTCCTGCTTGCTGAGGGGATGAGGTTCATCGCAGTATGAACGAGATATAGACAGCTAAGCGACACGATAAACATGAGCCAGCCGGAAAATTCATGGAAGAATCCTACGGCTTTGTCCGGATTCCAGTACTGCACACACAATCCTGTACCAACAATCCGTGCAGCATTGGCAATCACGGCGATCGGAATGCTCGCGAGCGCCAATATAACTCTTCGCCATGTGCGTCGTTCCAGAAAATATCCATAGAAGATCGCGATGGCAAACAGGCTCATCAGCGAACGGATACCGCTGCACGCCTCAGCAACTTCGAGTTGCATCGTTGGCAATTGAATAATATTCCCATCCCGTAGGACCGGAACGCCGAAAAGAGGCAGGAGCAAACTCGCCATTCTTGAGGCCAGCAGCTGCAATGGAAACGTAATTTGATTAAATATGACGGCTGGAATCGGAATCGCGAGTAAGAGGACAAGAATGGCAAACCGAACTTCCCGCAGGATGGCCCTTCCAAAGAGTGTCCAGACTACCCCCCCGAAGAGCATCACCAGCGAAAGTCGGGAGAGAAACAACTCGGCTCCATAGATTCCAAGAAACAGAACCATGATCGCAGCCAGAACCAGCCAGATGCCTGTCCAACTTTGTTGTATCGGAGTCTCGCGGAGAATCTTCCGCTTGTCCCACAGTAGAAATGCTGCAAATGGAGGTACGAGAAAGCCATGCGAGAAGTCAGGATTGCTGTACCAGTCCAGTACTAACTTGCCAATAACTTGATAGTAAACAGCCAGGACGACGAGAATGAGAAGGACATGAGGCAACCATGAGAGCAATACCCCAGGCTCTGACGTTGAAGAGGGCGACCGATTGCAGTCGAGGGAGCGGGTTGGATCAGGTGCGAGTTGAGCATCTGTCATGCTGAAAAGTATCCTTCGCCGATAACTCCAGCAATTCCGCTGCCACAATGAAAGACCGATGAGGTTTATCTGTCAAGGCTTTGAGAGTTCTTAGGTGTGAGGCTCCGCATCGATCGGCAACTCCCTCTATTGCCGCGTTAGAGATCATTCCGCGGTACGGAAAGCGCTGCATCGAGGCCATGCTGCGGAGACAATATGCTGGGCATCGTGGATCAGAACGATTGCAAGCAAGAGGCTTGCCCTAGTACCGCCATCCTGCAAATCTGCGCTTGCGATCATTGTGCCCTTGGCCGGATAGCATTGTAAGACATTGAAAATAAATGGCGTATGAAGAATTTGGATAGCTTCGCAGGCCTCTGAGAGGATGCACCGCTTGCTCGCTCCTTGCTGAACGAGCTGCTGAACAAAAAATAGATATAGATATAGAGGTGATCCGTCTGTCCTGAGTGCGAGGCAGAGCCCGTGCTGCCTCAGCGGGCGACTCATTGCGTGCGGGCCGCACTTCCCGGTATGCGGTTGGAAAGAATCCGAGACCAGAGAGAGGAAGTCTCCTAGCCAATATGGAAAAGTTTTTCCATCTTTTACAGCGTCGTGCATCACTTTCTTGTAAAAGAGTTCAGCCTCTTACGCATTCTGCAGCGCGGCTACTCCGTTTTATGACGGTAATAATCAGAAAATAATAGGCTTGATACTCTTTCCCTCATTTTCATCAAAAGAGTATCTGCAACTTTTTGCGTTTGGCCCGTGTCATGCAACAGGTTTGAGCCTAAGGAGTTCTCATGAGTGTAACGCTACAGAAAGAGCGATCGATCCCCCGGCTGTCTGCCTACGCTCAGGTCTGGGGTGTCCTTCTGTTGTCGGCATCTGCCGGCATGGCCCAGACGCTTGCGAAGCCGGTATTAACCCAGACGGTACCGCCGACCGAGAGTAGTCCGCAGGTTGCCCCTGTAGCGGACACGGACGGTTCCCGCTATGTGATCGGAGCGGATGACTCGCTACAGATAACTGTATGGCAGGAGCCGAGCCTCTCTGGAACCTTTCCGGTTCGTCCGGATGGGATGATTTCTCTCGTTTTGCTGGGAGATATCCCCGCAGCCGGGCTCACGCCCATGCATCTTGCGCATGACATTACTGTGAAGCTGAAGAAGTTCATTCAGGACCCGGTCGTCTCTGTGGTTGTGGCAGCGGTAAATAGCCAAAGAATTTATCTGGTGGGCGAGGTTCTTAAGGCTGGCCCCATTGTGCTGTCTCCGGGCATGACGCCGCTGCAGGCGATTGCACAGGCGGGCGGGCTTTCCCCCTACACGAATGGCAAGCATATCTATATTCTGCGCGGACCTCAAGGGAAACAGCAGAAGATACCGTTCAACTATCGCCTGGCCCTCAAGGGCGATAACCGTCAGGACGTGCCCCTCCTTCCAGGGGACACGATCGTGGTCCCATGAGGATATCCATGAAAACCCGCCTTGTGGTGCCTCTCCTCTTCTTGGTGCTCGGCTCGCTTGCTTGCGCCCAGATGCAAGGCCCAGCAACATCGCCCTCTCCCGGGTTTGGCTTCTCCCTTCCTACCGTGGAGGGAACACTAACCTATGCGCTGACGGGCTCTGAGTCGGCTGCAAGTGGAGCTGGTTATGGAAATACGGTAGCAAGCGAAACTATCCTGAGCGGGGATCTGGCCTATCTGTCATCGAGCCAGACGAAGCCCTTCAGTCTCGTATATTCCGGTGGCTACATGTATACCAATATGCCCGGATACCCAGCGTCCTCGACGTTTCAGAATCTTGCGCTCTCACAGGTGGTCGCAACCAAGAACTGGAACTTTGTGGCGAGCGACGCAGTGAGCTATCTTCCGCAATCCCCCATCGTAGGGTTTTCCGGAATCCCTGGTATTGGAGACATCGGTGTTACTCCCGTGCAGTTGGGAGACCAGCCGGCTCAAAGCATCCTCACCGATTATGGAGTCAGCGTATCCAATGGACTTAGCGGGGGAGTTACTCGCCAGATTACTGGCAGCACGTCCATCGTAGGATCGGCATCGTGGCAGATCCTTCACTACTTTAATAATGTAGGCATCAATTCTACGGGAGAGTATGCGACGCTTGGCCCTAATCACCGCATCGATGCCCGCAGCTCGGTCGGTGCCAGTGTCACCTATGGCTATACCTCGGAGCAGTTTCAAAACATCAATCTCCCTTTCACCACGGAAGGGCTGATGCTTCAATATCAGCGCCAATGGTCGCGTACTCTCAGCATGAGTGTCTCTGCCGGCCCTCAAAGAACCTACGGTACGGGGGCCTCTGAAGCCTTCATGCCGGCCCAGATCGATTTCGTCGCTAACGCTGCACTCACCTACACCAGGAAAGTGACGAGTGCCAGCCTCATCTATAGCCGTGCTACAAACGGAGGTTCGGGTGTCGTCTATGGAGCACTAACAGATACCGTGTCGCTTTCCGCGCAGCGTCAAATGGGCCGCAAGTGGCAGGCAGCAGTAACTGGCTCCTATTTCAGGAGTATCGCGTTGGCGCAGGTTCCTGGCTTCAACGAGAATTACCAGGGCACCGACGGCAGTGTTCAGATATCTCGACAAATCAGCCGATCTTTATCTGGTTATGTCAGCTATACAGCCCTCACTCAATCCGCTTTGACCCCGGGAGTCTCGCAAAATGTCTTCAGCGGGTTCGGGCAAGTCTTTGCGGCGGGAATCACCTATTCACCCGGGGCTATTCATCCCGGCCACTTCTAAGGAAATCGCATGCTTGGTCATCGTCCACTGATTTTTGAAGACTACATCACAATCCTGAAACGTCGTGGCTGGATGCTGGTGATTCCTGCGTTGATCTTTCCGCTCATCGCGGTTGTGATCACCTACCGTTTGACGCCTACCTATACTTCGCAGACGCTTGTGCTGATTGAGCCGCAGACGGTGCCCGATACGTACGTCAAACCGATCCTCGCTCAGGATATTGATAGTCGCCTGTCTTCCATGAAGGAGCAGATCCTCAGCCGCTCGAGGCTCGAGCCTATCATCGATCGATTCAATCTGGGCGGGGCCGGCATGAACATGGATGACAAAGTCACCATGACACGGAAGAACATTGGCATCACCCCCATCCATTCGGAGATTCAGGGATCGGGCGGATTACCGGGATTTTTCATCTCGTTTACGGCGTCTGACCCGCACACCGCGCAGCTGGTTTGTCGTGAGATCACCTCCCTTTTCGTCAGTGAAAATCTGCAGGCAAGAGAACAGTCGGCTGAAGGAACAACCCAGTTTCTGAAGGGCCAGCTCGATCAGGCTAAGAGCAATCTGGACTCTCAGGACGCAAAGCTGGCAGCCTTTCAGCGCGAATATATGGGGTCGCTTCCCGAGCAGCAGCAAACGAATATGCAGATGCTGAATACGCTGAGCACACAGCTGGATGCTACGACGCAGGCTCTGGCCCGAATGGAACAGGATAAGTCACTTGAAGATGCTTTACTCGCTCAGCAATCCCACCAGAGCCTGGCCCCGGGACTGAAGGCATCACCGCAAACCCAGCAACTCGAATTGCAGAAGCTGGAAGCTCAGGCAGCTGATCTCACCACGCGCTATACGGCCGAGTACCCCACGGTTGTTTCCATCCAGCGCCAAATCGCTGACCTGCGCGCGCAGATGGCTCAATCAGCAAATACCCCGGCCGTTGCCGCTGCCAGTTCTGCAACACAGTATGACTCCCCCGGAGTAATGCAACTTCGCGCACAGATCGCAGCGCTTAATAACTCCATCGTGCTGAAGAGACGTGACCAGGCTGCAATCCAGGCACAGATACGGTTGTATCAGGGCCGCATTCAATCTACGCCGATGATCGAGGCGAAGATGAAGGATCTTACGCGTGATCATCAGACGGCACAGGACTTCTATGACAGCCTGCAGGCGAAAATGAACCAATCGCAGATGGCAACGGACCTTGAGCGGCGCCAGGAAGGAGAGCAGTTTCGAGTGATGGACGACGCGAATCTGCCCGATGCCCCCACCTTCCCCAATCGCACCGTATTCGCCGCAGGCGGTCTGGTCCTTGGCCTTGGTCTCGGCCTGCTGCTCGTGTCCCTGCTGGAGTATCGAGACAAGTCTCTGCGCTCAGAGCGCGATGTCTGGGCATTTACGAAGCTGCCAACTCTTGCCACTATCGCTCTCGTACCTGAGGCCAATGGGGCGAAAAGCAGAGGTCTCCTTGGTAGACGCCATCGCCACGAAGCCATTTCTTCTACGAGCAAATCGCTCGCGAATGCGGGTAGCTAAGCTATGTACAGAAAGTTCTTCAATCTACAAGCCAGCCCATTCGGAGCGAGCCCCGATCCTCGCTTTCTGTATATGATGCCGCATACCAGGGAAGCTCTCGCTGGGCTGGAATACGGCATATCGGAGCGTAAGGGCTTCACTGTGCTCACAGGCGAGGTCGGCACAGGCAAGACCACGCTACTGAGGTGTGCCCTCGGGTCTCTTGGGCAACGCCGTGTTGCCACTTCCTTCGTCTTTAATCCTCTTCTTGACCCACTTGATTTTCTCGAGTTTGTACTTTCGGATTTTGGTCTCACTCCGGCTTCGCGAACCAAGTCCGGAATGCTCCTTCAACTCAATCGCTGGCTGATCGAACGCTTTCGTATGCAGGAGACATGTGTCGTTGTTGTAGATGAGGCGCAAAATCTCTCCTGGGAGCTGCTGGAAGAGATACGTCTGCTCACAAATCTGGAATCTTCGTCCGAAAAGCTTCTGCAAATTGTTCTATCCGGTCAACCTGAGCTTGAAGAGAAGTTGCGCCATCCGAGTGTTCGACAACTGCGTCAGCGTATTTTTCTATGGTGTCGCACCCAGCCTTTGACCGTAGATCAGACTGGCGAATATATAGTTGAACGCTTGCGAATCGCTGGCACATCTAATCCTGTTTTCTCGCCGGAGGCAACGCAGCTTATCCATAAGTACAGCCGTGGCATTCCGCGCATTATTAATTTGATTTGCGAGCATTCACTTATCCTCGGCTACGTCGAACAAATTCACCTGATCCCGGGGTCGCTTGTTGCTCGGGTTGCAGTTGACTTGGAGCTCGACGTGCAGTCATTCCTGATAGCTCCTTCTCAACAGGAACCTATAGGAATGCATACCCCACATCATCCTATAGACGCCAACACAGGGAAACTTATGAATGCTTTCAATCGGGAACCAGGAGGAAGCGGTCGATGAGTCATATATACGAAGCACTCCAGCGAGCAGAAGCTGAGCGCAAGTCGGCAACTCATGAACTTGTCGACAGCTCCAGTTCACTCAATTCGACTATTGCGTTTCAGCCTTCAGCCGAGCCATCCGACGGCGTAATGGTTCTAGCCGAGACGGCTCCCGCGTCCGCGGTCGAAGCATTATTTTTGCAGGATATTCCGAGAAGGCCATGGCATCCGTCATTTGACCGTCTCCCCGGCCTGCAAAAGAATGGAGCGGGGGTGGAGCAGTTTCGGAGCCTCAGATCTCGGCTTCAGGAATTTCGCGATCTCAAGAGCCTTAAATCACTCCTAGTCAGCAGTGGGATGCCCCAGGAGGGCAAAAGCTTCATTGCTGCCAATCTTGCACTCAATTTAGCGCGCCACAAAAACAGCAAAGTGCTGTTGATCGATGGAGATATGCGATGCTCAAGCCTGCATCAGTACCTTGGATGTGATTGCAACCCCGGTCTTGCCGACTATCTATCCGGAAAAGCCAGCCTTGTAGAAGTCATGCAATATGCCGAAGAGGTAAAAGACCGCGATCCCATGATCTCTGCCGTACTTAATAATCTTGCATTTATTCCAGGAGGCGATGGCGGGGATAGAGCCGCTGACCTTTCAGGGAGCAAGCGATTTGATGAGTTGCTTACTACGGCCGCGCCATATTTTGACTGGATTGTGGTTGACTCTCCCCCTGTTCTGCTGGTGTCTGATGCGGTGAACCTTGCTCGGTCCTGCGATGCTGTGTTATTGGTGGCGCGTGCTGGTGTAACCACTTTTCCAGTAGCTCAGCGTGCGCAATATGAACTGAAGGCATCGAATATTATCGGGTTTGTGCTTAATGCGGTTGACAAGCCGGCAATTACTGAAAGCTATTACTACCGCTACGATGGTAAGACAGAGTAATTCGTGGCTTGGTGCATAAATGATACGACTGCTGAATGTATATTATCCAACGCGAACGGTCATACTGATTTTGTGTGAAGCCATGATTGTTGGTGGGTCTTTCGTGCTTGCGTCAGCGCTGGTGCTTGGTTCTGATACGATTGCAATCCTTGGGCATAATCATGGCATGCTCAAGATTGCGGCTTTAACGGTGAGTACGATCCTATGTGCTTATTACTTTGACCTTTACGAGCCGAGACATATTTCTGCACGCTGGGAGATTTATTTCAGGCTGTTACTGATCATTGGATTTCTGGCATTTGCGCTGTCAGCCATTGTCTACATATTTCCTCAAGCCGCGATTGCGCGATTCGTCTTTCTTCTTGGCCTGATTCTGGTCGTAGCATCACTCATTGCCTGGCGCAGCGCCTTTGAATGGATCAGCGGCCATGCGATCTTTCAGGAACGGGTGTATGTGCTCGGCGGAGGAGAGCGCGCCAACTCCATCATGGAGACGATCAGAGAGCATCGCGAGGCAGGTATGGTGGTCGTAGGCTCGGATGCTCCGGTGGCGGACAAGGCCGAGCGCAAGAGAACGTTTGCTGCCGCAGTTGAGCAGATGGCTTCCGTAGAGTCTTCCGTCGATCGTATCGTGATTGCGCTCGACGATCGCCGCGGAGAACTTCCTGTCGATGGTCTGTTATCCATGCGTTTTCGTGGTGTCACCATTGAAGAGGTAGGCAGTGTTCAAGAACGGCTCACGGGCAAGTTGCAACTCGACGGACTTCACCCAAGTGATCTTCTTTTCTGTGAGGGCTTCAGGATGAAACCATCGCAACAGTTCCTGCTCCGCATCGCTTCGACCTTGGTAGCAGCGATTGTTCTTATGCTCTTTCTTCCAATCTTCCCGATCGTTGTTCTGCTGGTAAGGTTGTCTTCACCTGGCCCTATCTTTTTTGGCCAGAAGCGCGTTGGTCTCAATGATCGAATCTTCACGGTATATAAGTTCCGTACGATGGTGGTCGATGCGGAGGCCGATGGAGCGAAGTGGGCGACCAAAAATGACCCCAGAGTCACCCGTATTGGGAGGTTTATGCGGAAAACCCGTCTAGATGAAGTCCCACAACTCTGGAATGTATTGCGCGGTGATATGAGTTTTGTGGGACCTCGTCCGGAGCGCCCTGAGTTTGTCTCCTGGCTGTCACAGGAGATCCCTTTCTATCATGTGCGGACGTTGATCCGTCCAGGTCTCACAGGATGGGCGCAGATCCGTTATGGATATGGAGCTACACTCGCCGAGAGCCGCGAAAAGCTGGCCTATGACCTCTACTATGTGAAGCATCAAACTCTGGGACTTGATCTGCTCATCATGTTCGAGACGATCAAGACCATCCTTCGACGTCGTGGCGCACAATAGCGAGCATAACTGTATCATCCTGCTCTCAGGGTAAGTTCCGAAAGAGTGGTTTGAATCCGATACCTACTTCTTAAGTGCTACAGTAATTGCGCCGTTGATCGGCCAGGAGTGCCTCAGTCGATGCACCCTCCTGCAATTAGACGTTACGCGCACTTCTGGAGCGATGGAGGGTCTTAACCCTCGGCCGCAATCCAAGAATCTCAAAGCCCGTGAGCTTGTTTTTGGATACATAGATCAACCAATTGTTGCCAATGGGATCTGCTGGAGCCATAAAGAAACCTGGCCCCATGATGTGGTCTTGCGTGTTCTCAATGATCCCTTCGATCGTCTCGCCATCGTCGAATCGGATACGGATCCACAGACATTCCATGGCCGGCAGTCGATCGTGGAAGAGAAGATCGACATGGCTCGTTTGGCCGGAAAAGTCCTTCACAAAGAAAACAGCCTTGACATTGTCCAGAGACACGTCTTCCACCGTGCCTGACCCCAGATGTGTAAGACGAATGGAACTCAACCCCTGCGTGTGTACCCCATCCGCATCCGTTGGCCACTGACTGCGGTCCGCATAGCCCTTGAGCGTTTGCTCTTCTCCGCGAATCACCACCATGTACGGATCTTCCGTCACCTCTTTGGGGGGGAAGTGGTTCAAGCTCTCCGTCTTGGCGCGAGGTCGTACTGCTTGATCTTGTAAAGCAACGCCTTGTAACTGATCTGCAATTCGTTTGCTGCTGCTTTCCGGTTCCATCCATTCCCCTCCAGAATCCGTTCAATTGCTGCCGCTTCTGCATCGCCCTTCAAGCTGCGGACCAGTTGCTTGAGCCCCGCACCCTTGAATTGATCCTGGGACGTACTCGCTTCAGCGTGGAGATTAGAGAAGGGGCTCAAGTCAGCTAGAATTGCCATTTCATCGCCCAGAATGAGAAAGCGATTAATAACGTGTTCTAGTTCTCGGCTGTTACCGGGCCAGGAATAGCAAGTCAGTGCATCAAGAAGGTTATGCGAAAGTGTCAGCGGCTTGTTCCCATATTTCGCTGCCCCTTTGCGAATGAAGTGGGATGCAAGGATGGGAATCTCGTCGCGGCGATCACGTAAAGGTGGGATAACAAGGGAAAAACCGTTCAGTCTGTAGTACAGGTCTTCGCGAAAGCTCTTCTGTGCGATTGCCGCTTTCATATTAATGTTCGTTGCAGCAATCACTCGGACGTCTACCTTCATCGGCGCTCGGCTCCCGAGCCTCGAAAACGTTCCGTCCTGCAAGACTTGTAGGAGTTTGGCCTGCAGGATCGCGGGCATCTCGCCAATCTCATCGAGAAAGATGGTGCCACCGCTGCAAACCTCGAACTTTCCCGGTTTTGCCTTGTTCGCTCCGGTAAAAGCCCCTTGCTCATATCCGAAGAGTTCACTCTCCAGAAGGTCTGCGGGCATGGCCGCACAATTTACCTTCAGGAACATGCGCTCGCTGCGAAGCGACATCTTGTGGGTGTACATTGCCAGGATCTCTTTACCGGTCCCGCTTTCGCCCATAATCAGCACGGGGATATCGGACTTTGCCACCAGCGAAGCCTGCGCCTGCAACTCCCGCATCCGCTTGTTAGACCAGACGAACGAATGCGAGTCGTCCAGTCGAATCTCCTGTGGTTCTGCCGAAGTGTCGCGATCCACACACGCCAAATGCTCTTCAATAGCGGTTTCAAGGTTCCCGTCCACAAACGGCTTCAACACGACGCCTCGAGACCCAATCCGCGTTACGATCTCGAGATTTTTAACCTCAGCGGAACACGACAGGATGATGATGGGAACATCAGACAGTGAAGCCCGCACATGAGACAGAATGGGAAGGGATTGCTCAATACTCTCCCACGCAAGCAAGACAAGGTGGGGCTCCGGTCCCGCTGCGCACTGGTTCAGTAACGACCGTTCGTCGGAGAAAAGATTCAGATTGTATTGACTGCTAAGAACTTCCCGAAGGTATTCGAGGACCGCAAGATTCGAGTCCAGGACGAAGAGTCGAGGCTTTGGTGGCTGCGCGATTTTTGGAACACCAAATGGCAATGCGATAGACATCAAAGAACTCCAACCCACGACAGCCGTTACCTGCATCTAAGCTGGCAGCAGTTTTTCGCATCTGGGTGCTGCTGCCGTTTCAACGAAGTTAAATAGCTCCTCGTCGACAGATGCCTCTAAGGTGGATTCAGTCTAGCCGAACCTAGTCATAAATGGAAGAACTTTGCAGTCAAAAAGAGAAAAAAAGTTCCACATTTTGGCAGTTAATCAGTAAGTTAACCAACTCATCCAGAAGCATTCGTAAACGCAATGATAGATATATCAGGGTAACAAGGGCGTATGCCTGCCACGCAGGCCGCTTGGTCTCATATGGCCTTTCACGTGCTTATTCATAGCTAGATTTGCTAAATCGAGCACCCCTGGCAGGATATCCCTTGGACCATTACGTGAATTCGGCAGCCTTTCTGGATCTCCCTCCTTTAGACATTGTCTTTGGGCGAACAGCCGCCATGCAGGCTATCCGTCAAAAGTTGGAGCGCGTTGCCACCACCGACGTCCCCGTTCTTCTCCAGGGAGAGACCGGGACGGGGAAGGAAATATGTGCGCGTCTGCTACACGCCTTCTCCCGGCGTTCCAAGGATTCTCTGGTCAAAGTGAGTTGCCCTTCGATTCCGCAAACGCTTCTTGAGACCGAACTCTTTGGATACGAAAAAGGTGCCTTCACCGGAGCCCACTCCACCAAGCGGGGCAGGGTGGAGCAAGCCCACATGGGAACCCTGTTTCTCGATGAAGTCGGCAGTCTGGATCTCATGGTGCAATCCAAACTGCTCCAGGTGTTGCAGGATGGCACATTCGTTCGCGTTGGCGGACATACAACTCAGGCCATCGAGACGCGCTTGGTCTCGGTTGCGAACCGCGATCTCCGAGCTCAGGTCGATGATGGATCCTTCCGCCTGGATTTTCTCTACCGTATTAATGCGGTTACGATTAACCTGCCTCCGTTGCGCGGACGTAAAGAAGATATCCCGCAACTGGTTGATTACTTCATTGAGCAGCACGCGCGGACCTTCAGCCTGTCTCCTAAGCCACTCTCTCGTAACGCAATCGAATTGATGCAGCGCTACGACTGGCCCGGTAATATTCGCCAGCTTGAGAATATTATCCGAAGCTATGTGTTGATAGGGAACGAGGATCTTCTGGCCGATGAGCTATTGCCTCCGCAGCATCAAAACGACAACATTATCCCGGATATTGATCTCAGTGAGCCTATATCGTTACGGCATATTACGAAAAAGGCAACGCTAGACCTGGAGCGCCATATTATCTTGAAGGCCCTGCAGGCAAATAGCTGGAATAGACAAAAGACCGCAAAATGGCTTCATATAAGTTACAGGTCATTACTCTACAAGTTGAGCGAAGAAAGTGCTCCTGTCCTTCTTATGCCTTCTTCGCAAAAGCATGGTCCCACAAAGGCGACCATAGATGATCCAGCACGGCGTAAGTTAGGCATCCCAACCCGTATTTAGTTCCGGACATTTTTAGATGCCGCATAGTTTCATCGACTGACTATCGATACCTGGAATCAATTAAAGGAATCTGATGAAAATTAATTATCGAGTTCCGCTCTTCATCACACTGATTGCAGCCAGCGCAGGTGTCGGTACGGTGGGAGTTCATGCATCGACGGACTGCCAGCAGCTTTTCCACGTGTACCAGCAGCAGCTTGCGAAGGAATTTCACCAGCAATACCTTGCCAGGCACCGTCATCATAAGGTGAGTCCAGAGACCTTGGCACGCTGGGCAGCATGGAATAAGGCTCACCCAAACTACCATCCTCACCCAACTGCGAAGGAATCGATGGCAAAAATCGACTTCGCCTGCCAGGTTCCGATGGATAACTCTGATGTCGCGCAGGACCTTCCCCCCGTGGAACTCCCCCCGCTGCTTCCCTCAATGGGCGACACGTTCCCTCCCCCGAGCGAGCCAAATATCACCGCAAGCAATGTAGTCCCGCCGGATTCCTCGCTGCAATCCCCTCCAGGGGATCCAGCCTATCCCCCAGTATATTACCCGGGCATTCCGACCATCTTCGGTGGGGGAGGGGTACCTTCTTCACCACCGACGCCGCCCTTAGCTCAGACTCCGGAACCATCTAGCCTGATCCTGGTGATGACTGCTTTGGGGGTGCTGTCAGGCTTAGTTCTTGCCAAGAGATCCGAACTCGCTGATCGAGAGTGTCAACTCACACTCACTCGTCGAAGCATGTAGTTTTCGAGAGTGAGATCATCGCATCGCCCATCGATTACAAATAAGAAAGGCTGCCCGACGGCAGCTCTTTATTTTTGGTGAACCTTCCAACAGTTCGTAAGACCATCTCCAACGCTTTTTCATCAATGATGCAGGTGGCGTGGCATGCCGCCGCCCTTCATTAGCGTCGATCGTCAGTGCAACAAGCTGGTGAGCGCCAACATCTGAGCCCTACTGCATGACAGTCGGCAAGATACTCTGCGCTTGACGATTACTGACTTCACCCCTCGAAGTCCTATAGCTGACTCTGTTCAAAAGATCACTACCGAGCGCACCGTAGTTATGTGCCGCACTATCGACAAGGGAATGTTGGTAGGACACAGCTATGCAAATACTTGCATAGCGCCTGGAGATATATCCAGTAAGTAGTTGATTTTATGGGGACATAGTTTGGTCACCGAGGTGCATCTATCAAATCGTATGGGAACTTAGCAATCGGTAGGTCGGACGTGTCATCGAACAGACCGTCTCCGCGATGAGAAAGTTCACTACTACTACAGCCTGCCGCAATGTAAACAGCTCGGCCCGCGACCACAGCAATTCCAGGAGGAAGTATGAAATCATTTACAAAGTTAATTGTCTTAGGCGCAGCACTCGCAGTTTCAACTTCATTGGCCTATGCCGACACACTAGGCGTTGGCACGATCAACTTTATCGGAAGTGATACATATAGTTCGAACTCGCTGACCTTCTGGGGAACTCAGTATGTCGGAGGCACATCCACGGGCAGCTTGGCCAGCTTCTCTTCCGGTGAAGTTGCAGACTTCTCCAACCTTAGCTCGTTCACGGTCACCTCTCCTGAACTATTTTTCTCGGTGTACAACGGAACCAATACCCTGGAGTATTATTTGACCTCCCTTACTCCGATCGTAAGTTCGGGGCTGACCCTCCTGGGGTCAGGTTATTTTATGGAGACAGCAGGCATGGGTACTAGCGGTTCTGTCGTATTCTCTGACACACCGGGCAGCGACATTTTCACAACTCAGTATGCCTCAGGCGCTAATCAAAATCTTTCAACGACGTTTTCGGCAAGTGCATCGGTCACTCCGGAGCCCAGCAGCCTATTCCTGCTTGGTACCGGTCTGCTTGGCGCAGCCGGAATCGCACGCAGAAAGTTTACCGCGAAGTTCGTCTCGTAAGGCCCTAATGGGGATATCTGGGGAGCCTCAAGTCGGGCCTCCTTGTTGTCCCGGATTAAATCCTGTGTTTGCGTGCGTCTTTGCCGTGAGCGAGCCATACGGCGAAGTTCGCAGGCTGAATTCCATGCGGCTGTTGGGCAGTGAAAGAAGGCTGTGGCAATAGCTTGTAAGAGTTATTGCCGGAATCATGAAAGAGCCGCCTATATCAACAGGCGGCTCTTTCAGTTTCAAGCAAACCAACGCTTCATTCGTCTTACGCCGGAAGTATCAGCGGCCCAGGACCCTTAGCATCGCACAATCTTATCCGAAATAATCCCCTTGGTGGCATTGCGCGAATCCACTACTAACTGCGACTCCCTCACAATTTCTTTGTAGTCATAGTCAGAGTGGTCCGTGACAATCAGCACGCAGTCGTACTGTTCCAACTTCTCCAGAGGAGTACACGTCATATTGAGGTTATAGTGTCTACCTCGTCCGACTGTTGGGAAATACGGATCGTTGTAAAGCACTTCGGCACCCTCTTTGCGCAGAAGTTCGATGATTGTTAACGAGGGTGACTCGCGCAAATCATCGATATCCTTCTTGTAGGCCATCCCCAGCATTAAAACCTTTGCCCCATTCAACGACTTCTTGTGTTTATTAAGTGCCTGACCTACTGTTTGGGCGACAAACTCCGGCATGGCTCCGTTCACTTCTCCAGCCAGTTCGATAAACCTGGTATTGAAGTCATATTCCTTCGCCTTCCAACTCAAATAAAAGGGATCAATCGGGATGCAATGTCCGCCGAGCCCGGGCCCGGGATAGAACGGGTGGAAGCCGAACGGCTTCGTCGATGCGGCATCGATAACTTCCCAGATATCCACGCCCATGCGCAACGAGAGCACCTTCAATTCATTCACCAGCGCAATATTGACGCAACGATAGATATTTTCCAGAAGCTTTGTCATCTCCGCCGCACGCGTCGTGGAGACGCGAACTGCGCGCGTAAAGATGCCTTCATACAACGTTGCCGCCAACTCCGTTGCAATCGCATCATGGCCGCCGACGACCTTCGGAATATCATGGCGGGCCACGGTCGTATTACCCGGATCCTCGCGCTCGGGAGAGAACGCCACATAAAACACGCCCTGATCGACAGCCCGACCATTACCCTGAGCCGCCAGTCCGCGTTGATTCTCTGCCTCCAGGATTGGGATCAGCAGATCTTCCGTAGTTCCTGGATAGGTGCTACTCTCCAGCACCACCAACTGTCCCTCACGAATCCACGGCGCAGTGGATTTGGCAGTCTTCTCGATGAAGCTAAGGTCGGGTTCACGATGGTCCGTCAGCGGGGTAGGAACGCACATGATCACGACGTCCATATCCGAGATATTCGAAAAATCAGTGGTTGCCTGTAGTCCTTGACTGCGCGCGGTCTGAATCTCTGCCTGCGGAATTTTGAAGATGTATGATCGGCCGGCTTCGAGATCCGCCACCTTCTTCTCATCAATATCAAAGCCTGTCACCTTGAAGCCAGCACCGCACAGTAGAAGAGAAAGTGGCAATCCTACATATCCAAGACCGATCACGCCAATCTTGGCATTGCGAGCTTGCAGGCGCTCTAGGCGTTCTCGAGCGATATTGGGCATGGAGAGGTTTTCGTTAGTCGTCATACTAAGAATTATTGCATCTCGTCCACGGGCGCCTTCACCATGTTCGCGCTCTTCGACATTACTAATTGAGAACCCATACCCGGGGAAGCATCGTCTTCTCTCCAGGCATAGAGTGCCACTGGCTTCGACCCTCCGTCTGCCCACCCTCAAAGTGGTAGTGAACGCTCCTGTGGCATGCAAACTTCTGCACACTGCTCTCTCGTTGAAGCCTGTAAGTCACTGATAAAAAACATTATGTGGTTGGCGATGCAGTTGCATTCTTATGCGTGTAGCCGAGATCTGGTCGCCAGTGCAGCATCGTTTTTTGGTAGGTGACTTGGCCGCAGATCGGCGAGGGCAATATGGCATTCAAGACCGCGTGGATCAACAACACGACGACCAGAAGACTTCATAAGAGTCCCTGTGCCAGCGCACGTAGCTGGCATTGCCGGGTCCGGATTCCTCTGTATGTCTCTGCCGGTCACCGTGCCCGTGTAATGCCTTACCTTGTCTCTCCTTTGCATGATCTCTGTCGCCAAAGCTGGATCCGGCGAGTCGACCTCAACCACTTACTTATTAAGAAAGGTACTTTATGAAGCCCCTGCATAACTTCTTCTCTGATAACGGCCCATTCCTCTTCATCAGCGGCCTTGTTCTCAGCATCGCTGCCAGCCTCTTGACCTCGACCGCTGCTTACATTCATGCTTCGTTCTAATCTCTGGGCGTCGAGAACGTCGCTGGCAAGCCGCGGAGCTCTCTATATTGGGTTGCTTGGCAAGCGCGGGACGCTGCGTCCCCCGTTTGCTCCGCCAGATCGATATGCCTCAATCTGCTGATCGAATAGTGACATATGCTTCCCGTTCTCCATTCGCGGCTTGCTTCGACTCTTTCGTGCGCAAACACAAACGGCGAGCACGGCAACTCCCCGGGCTCGCCGCTTGTGTTTGCAGCGTGCGGGTCGGCGGTACTGAATGTAGCTCCTGTTTATGCGCTTAGGGACCGGCTATGCCGAGCAATACCCGGCTGCCGAATCGAGGCAGGCGTAACCCTGTGAGTCGTGTCCATCCCACCGTGGAGTGCTCCCAGAAGTTTTGTGATCTCTTCTGGAGAAGTAGGCTTGGCAAATAGATAGCCTTGCATGCCATCGCATCCTAGCCGGTCCAGAATCAATCGCTGATCTTCCTGCTCCACGCCTTCCGCAATCACTTCCATCTTCATGCTATGGCCCACGGCGATGATTGCTTTCACGATGGGATAACTACTCGAAACATCGCATAAACGCTGCACAAAAGAGCGGTCAATCTTCACCGTGGAAATAGGAAGGCGATGCAGATGTTGCAGCGATGAGTATCCCGTCCCAAAGTCATCCACTGCAAAGCGAATCCCCATAGCAGAGAGCTCCAGCATCTCTTTACTGATCTCGTCAAAGTTCAGAATCGCTCGCTCTGTAATCTCCATCTCCAGGCATGCGGGATCGATATTCCACTTCGACAAAGAGTCGCCTACCTCAGACGCAAACTCCTTGCGCATTAATTGCGCGGGCGAAACATTGACCGCGATGCGCAGTGACGATGAAGTTACTTTTTTCCACTGGTCGAGCTGGCGGCATACCTCTTCCACCACGCACCGTCCCACGGGATAGATCATCCCGTTATCTTCTGCGCGCGCAATCATTCGATCCGGGCTCACATAGCCCTGACCCGTGTCCGGAAGACGAAGAAAGGCCTCCATCCCGCGGAGTTTGTCCGTCGGGATGTACTGCAGTTGGTAATGCAGCAGCAGTCTCTCCTTCTCCAGAATGACTCGCAAATGCTGGTCAAGGGAAATGTTGTCGTCGGCAGCGCTGGATGAGTCAGGCCCGGCGACAATATAGCGATTTCCTCCGGCACGTTTCGCGCGGTACATGGCAGCGTCAGCGCAACGCCACACCTCGTCCATATCTGCGCCATGATCAGGGAAGATTGCAATGCCAAGGCTGCCTCGCGGCTGAATCGTATACCCGCCGATCACAGTGGGCTTGTTCAATGCCTGTAGCAGCATCTTTCCGACCAGGCCAGCCGATTCCACCGTGCTGATCTCCCCGAGGACAATCGCAAACTCGTCTCCGCCCATGCGCGCCACGGTATCCATGCCCCGCAGTCGGCTAGTCAACAGCCCCGCCACATGTTTTAGATAAGCATCCCCGATGGCGTGTCCATACCAGTCGTTCACCTTTTTGAAGTGGTCCAGGTCAATGGAAATTACCGCCGTCTTGTGCTTCAGCCTTTGCGCGGTTGTCAGGGCCTGGGCCATGCGGTCGCTCAGTAGGGTCCGATTCGGCAACCCTGTCAGTGCATCATGGTGGGCCATCTGCAGCAGTTCTGCGTCCACATGCCGACGCTCGGTGATATCTTCCGCGATCACCAGCTTGCACGGTCTGCCCCGGTGCAAGACATCGTTGGATCGAACCGCTACTTCTATTTGAGTTCCATCGCTTCTCAAATGCCGATGAACCGCATTCGCACGGTGGTCCCCGCCAGACGCTTCGCTCTCCGGGCAGTGCTCCCCGGGCAGAATGATGTCTGTCAGCGTCAGGTTCAGAAAGCTTTCCCGCGAATAGCCGTACTGCGAGAGCGCACTCTCATTGGCGTCCAGAAATTGCAGCGACTCGGCGTCATAGATCCAGATCGCCAGTGGATTTCCATTGAATAAAATACTCACTTCAGAGATGGGAGTCTCGGCTGTGAGCTTGTCGCCTTCATACTGCACTTCGGATCGCATGAGAGATACCTCAGATTACGATGAAACCAATTGAGTGGCAGCTGACCATGCGATGGAGATGCATCCGCATACAAAACGTCAGACCCGATGTGATCGCCACACCCAGCCCGGGCACTGGAAGGATAAAACTTTCAATCGATACAATTGCGAGACCGCATGGGCGATAGGATGCACACGCACGACTCGGCGGCTACACACTCTGCCCGTGTTGTTTAGAGGGCATGAAGCGAGTTTCTGAATAGCTTACCCCTAAAACCAATACAATGGCGACAACTTTTTGCTGTTTTTTAGAGCTTCTCATGTCCTTGTAGCAGGCAGGTCAAGGGCCAATTAATTCAAAGAAGTGGAAGCCCCCCTGTGCCCGGCACCCGGCTCAGCCCTCCCTCACTTGCAGCCGACACGGACGCGCCAACGCACCGGGCCCTGACACCCTCAACCGGGCCTCAGCATCACCTGAGGCTCAACGGTTGCCATTTCCATCGGACAACGACAGATTGACGGGCGAACGTACACTCCCGCGCAACCCAGAACCATGCTGAGAGTGCCGTTTTGCTACTCAAAATTGCGTTGAGAGTAACTTGAAATCGACAAGAAAAGCTTCACGTTGCGTCTCTGCGTGTCAGTTTGACACCGTCGGCGGTGCCGGAGGAGCAGGCGGATGCGGAACCCTTGGAGTCCTGGGTGCAGGTGGCGTCAAGGTAATGCGCGGCGAAGGCGGTGGAGCCGGGGCCAATGGTACAACCGTACTCCGACGCACGGTAACATCTCCGTCCGTTGTCGTAATGGTCACCGTCGGCCCACCGCCGGCTATCCGCCCTCGCAGCGTACGATTACCCTTGTCCCCCTCTGCCACCAGGCCAAAGTCATTCTCCATGTCGCCATTGCGGGTCTCCGCATCCAGCACAAACCCGGCATTTCCCGGTAATCCGACGTCCACCGACCCGTGCTGATTCTCAATGGAGATGGCATCCGCCGGTGTCGTATGAGTCAACTCCACAGATCCATTGCGGTTCGACACATCAACGCTGCCCTGGACTCGATCCAGCGTGATGTTCTTGTTTTGTGTCTTCAGGGTCACGGGGCCCAGCAACTGACTTGCGTTCAGATTGTCGTTGTCTACACTGAACTCATCGTCCAGCCGTTCTGCGCTGAATTGCGTCCGGCTGGTGTTGAAGTGAATGGCTCCGTTCACGTGTTCCAGATCGGTCGACCCGAAGAAGTCTCCCTGCAGTGTGAGGTCGCCGGTCACGTCGGAGATATCGATGTCGCCGCTGTGCCCTTCGACCGACACGGGCCCCTGGATACTGTGCAGCGTGACACTCGCATCGTCGTCATTCATGTGCAGCGCAACGCTATTGTGGACGGCGCTCACGTTTACATCGCCATGGTTGGCGGAAATAATGACCGGGGCCGACATCTCATTGACTGTGATGTCGCCATGGTCCGCTTGAATGGTGATCGCCGCAGAACGTGGAATCTCCAGGGTGAGATCGTCCGCACCACCCTGCACGGGGTTCACGCTCAACGTCGATACTCCGCCACTGGTTGAGAACGTTGGCTGTAGCTGCTTCGCCATTCGCTCCGCGTCCGAGTCCTTCCACGAATACGTCTGCGTGTGGACATTCACATGAATCTGACCGTCGCTGCTTGAACCGCAGGCGGTCACATCACCACGCGGGTTGTGAATGACCAGGGTTGACCCGCTGGGTATCGTCCAACTCAAGGCGCTTTCGGTGTCGTGGTGGTCGCCCAGAAGGTAATCCAGCTTGGTGTATTCACTTCCGAGGGTCTGGTCGCGCCAGGACAGACCGTAGTGCAGGGCTCGCGAGGAAAGTCCGGCCAGCACCAGCAGAAGCAGTAGAAATACCACGCCTCCGCCCATGACGCGCACCTGATCTGTTGTATTTGCCCGGCGTTGATCCAAAGCCCACTCGAGCAGGAGAATGACACCGGCGGCGATCAGCACCGCTGGCCACCACCGACCATACCACTCCAGCGACTGCGCCCAGGAGAGCCTGCCCATCTGGGCCAGCAGAAACACCACGCCCACGGCGAGAATGATCAGCGGGCCGACGACCGACCCGCGCCGCAGACTACGCTGCTGGGCCTGCATCTGGCGGCGCAGGGCACGTTGCTGGGCCTGCTGCGCTCTGGCCTGGGCGCGCAGCATCTGTCGCTGCACTCGCAGACTCCTGCGGTCGTATACCGGTGGGTACTGACCCTGCGGCGGAGGCGGCGGATAGGAGCTCATCCTACTGACCACCCTTCGCGTCATCGGCGCTACTGTTAGTCGCACCGCTATTGGGCACGTCGGGCACTGTCCAGACGGCGCGGGAACGAACTTCTCCAGGCGGCGTATCAGCCACGCTGGGTGTTACTGGATAGGTCGGAGCTGATGCGGGCGTATACGTCTGGCTTGCACCTATCGTGCGCTCCAGCAGGAGCAGGGCACCGAGCACAATCAGCAGCACTGAGCCCGTCAACCCAGCCGTTACCGGCAGGTATGCCGCATGCAGGGCGAGCATCAACGCCAGCACCATCAGCATCACTGGCCAGCGAAGTATGCAGATCCGCCTTGTGCCTGACCGCATCCGCCGCGTGAATGTCCACGCAGCAAGACCTGCAACCAACACGGGCGGCCACCACCGCTCCGTGAGTTTCCAGTCCGGGAGCAGATTTGCGATGAGGATCAGCACGCCGAGCCCGATCAGCCATAGGGCGCCTGTTGGGAACCGTCGTCCACCCAGATCCGCGGCAGGCACTGGAGCCGCAGCGCTGAAAGCCGGTGGAGCACCTGTGTAGGTCTCGACATATGGCGTGTGACTCCAGGATGTTCCTGGCCGTGCCGCCGCTGCAAAGGGTTCGGCCGCGGGGGGAGGAGTTCCCACGAAAGCTGCCGGAGGAACGTATCCCACCCAATCCGGCGCGGTGCTGACGGGAACCGGATTCACCGGCACATAGCCTGATCCCGGAGCGGGCACGGTTCCGGGGGATGGGGTGGCGGGCGGCGGCGGCGGTGCAGTCCCATTTCCTCTAGCAGAACCTACCCCTGCCCAACTCTTGCCAAAGCCCATGCGATCGCCAATGTCGTTGAAGCCAAAGGCGTTTGGAAGCGGCAGGCCGTCGCGACGGGCGACCGCCGTGTGGTAGGCCTCGAAGGCCATATAGAAGATCCATCCAGTCACAAAGAGGCCGAAAATACCATTGACGTTGTCCGCCAGAGATACCAGGGCGGCAAAGATGAGCAGATGGACAATGCCCTTGGCGAACTGGCCGTTGTACATGGCGCCAACGCCTGGAATGAATCCGAGGATAGCGGCCAGTACGGGGCTCGGCTCGCCTGCGGTGGAAGGCTGCGGCGGAACCGCGGCGTAATACGGTGGAGCGGTTGCATAGCCTGAATCGGGCGAGGTCGCTCCCACCCGGGCAGTCAGGCAGGGCTCGCAGAAGACGCCTGTGCCGACCGTTCGAACCGTCGCCTGGGTCAGCGGCCTTCCGCAGTCCTGGCAGAAACCCACCCGCGGCGCGTCACTGGGGGCCGCACTCCCAGGTGTTCCGCCCGGCATCTCCGGCGAGTTCCATTCATCCGTTCTTGTTGTATCGTCGTTCATTGCTGCCACATCCTTCCCTACCGATGCCCGGACGACGGTGCATCATTCGACGCGTCATCATTATGCAGTTCACTCAGCCGCGATTCCACCTGATAAACCGCTCGATTATTCTGGAACATCCGTGTTGCCGACGCGTCCACATTGGCCGCCGTCCGCCGCAGCGCTGAGGGGGTAAAGTTTGACGCCCGCAGATCGCGCAACCGCACGCCGGTGAGATTCAACGTTAGTGCGATCGAGAAGAATGCCATCGCTGCGGTCATTGCGAAGCGCGGCTGAAAGATGATCCGCGCACTTTCGGTCAGGAGCAGATCGCTGCACTGCTTGCGAAGGGCTGCCCATTGGCCAGCAAATCCGCGCTGCGGCGCTGTGACGAATGGATGCGGCTGGGGCTGCCATGCGGGCAGCGAGGCAGCGGGAGCCGCGACGGCGTCTGGCTGAATGCCTCCTGTGGTCTCGGCTAGAATCCTCGCCAGTAGTCCGGCTGGAGGCTCTGGGGACTGACTCTTCAACATGCTCAGCCAGGCTGCTCCGCGCTTCGCCTCGGCCAGCTCCCGAGCGCATTCCCTGCAGCCTGCAACGTGCTTGTCGAACGCACTCTGCTCGCCCTCGCTCAATAGCCCATCAACCGCCTCGGGCAGCATCGTTTCGCACACCGCACAGGCTGCTGGACGTTCCTCAAATCCCTCGAATTGGCTCATGTTTGCCACTCACATCACCTGCCCTTCTAAACGTTTCAAAAGCCTTGCCAGTTCACCTCTCCCGCGGCTGATCCGACTCTTCACGGTGCCCTGCGGAACCCCCAGAATCTCGGCAATCTCTTTGTAATCCATATCTTCCAGATCGCGCAAAATCACTGCTTCCCGCAGATCGGGGGAGACCTGCTTGAGCGCTTCCTGGATCTGTGCGCGCAGTTCGAGGCCCGAGACATGCTGCTCCTGAGTCTTGCTGTCGTCGGTCAACCGCTCCGCCCTGGTGGGACCGTCATCGTCGCCATCGTAGCCCTCATCGAGCGAATCGCTGGCACGCTCCAGCCGCGACCGGCGGTAGTGGTCCACCAGCAGATTGCGCGTCAGTGTCGTCAGCCAGGTCGTAAAATTGCCCTTTTCCGGATCAAAGCTGGCCAGATTACGGTACATCTTCAGGAAGGCTTCCTGGGCCAGATCCTCCGCGTCGCTCTGCGATCCGGTGAAACGGTAGCATATCCCATAGATTCTCCGATGCTGTGTCCGGGCGAGATGCTCCCATGCCTGCGCATCTCCAGCAAGACACCGGGCAGCTAGATCGGCGAGCGTCTTCTGCTCGGCAGTTGCCGCAGTTCGATCCCCCTGCAACTGTGGCCGTGTTTGTGGCACTTCAGGCGGCATATGCGCCTCTGCGAGGCGTATCTCCTTGGAAAGCGAAAGCGGTTGCTGCAAGCCCAGGGTTTTGTCCCTGCGCAGCGGGGACATTCCACGCCGTGCCGTCGAGACCGTCAGTGGCGCCTTTGCGCTCCGTCTCAACATCGCCGGAATGGTCGCAGTTGCCATAGAAGGGCATACGCGCGTCCTGCCTTCTCAGTTCCATTGCGCCTCTGGCGGCCAGGCCTATCGGTATCAGCCCATCCTATCCGGCGTTCCTGCTCGCTGTGCGTATTCCCGGCATTACTGGCTTACCGCTGGATGATGCCGCACGCAATCCGGTTCCCTGAATCGCCGCTGGGGTTGGTCTTCTGGTCGTCAGGCTTGGCATGCACGACGATGGACGTTCCACCATGCAGAAAGAGGGAGTTGGGCGCGCCGGGGTCCAGCGAGATCGACTGCAGCACAAACGTCGCCTCGCCTGCGTGATCCTCGCCGATGGAGATGCCGCCGGGGAAGTCTCCGTTATGGTGCCCCATCGGGTTCAGGAAGCCGTGCTGCCTGCCATCCGGATTGAAGTGGCCGCCAGCGCCGGCAAAGTCTGGCGCATCACAGACGGGGTTCTCGTGAATATGCACAGCGTGCATCCCGAACCGCAGGTTCTTCAGCTCGAGCTTCACTTTGACGCCATTCTTCACGGTCTTGAACGTGGCCACACCTGCGTCCTCTCCAGCCGAGTTCACAAGGTGTACCTTGATCTGCTTCGGAGCAGTGGAAGCCGGTCCCTGTGCTGCCGCCGCCGTGATTCCCCCTATCAGGACTACAATCGCCAACCATCCCAAACGCATCGCAAGCTCTCCATACGACACCGTCAGAATACGCCAGTTTATCCACCGCTTCGCGGCGATTTACGATAAGGCCAAGCATGTCCTCTCATCCCACTCCCGGCGTCCTCGAAGTCATCACCGGCCCCATGTTCTCCGGTAAGAGCGAGGAGCTGATTCGCCGCCTCAAGCGGGCCCGCATTGCGCGCCAGCGGGTCGCGTGCTTCAAGCCGGACATCGATCTCCGCTACCATCGCACGGCCATCGCCAGCCACAGCTCGCAGACGCATGAGGCCATCACGGTCGCCAACGTTGAACGCCTCCGCGAGGCGCTGTATCCGCAACTGGATAGCATCGATGTTGTGGGTGTCGACGAGGTCCAGTTCTTCGATCCCGACATCGTTCCGCTCGCGGTCGAGCTGATCGCGCTGGGCAAGCGAGTGATCGTGGCGGGGTTGGACACCACCTTCGCCGCCGAGCCGTTCGGGCCGGTTCCGAACCTCATGGCGATCTCGGACACGGTCACGAAGCTCTCGGCGGTCTGCATGGTTTGCGGTGCGGCGGCGATTCATACGCAGCGACTCGGGCAGAGCCAGGAACTCGTCGTGGTGGGTGCGGCGGGACTCTACGAAGCCCGCTGCCGCGCCCACTTCCGCCCGTTCTTGGACGAGCATGCTTCCGAGCAATTGGAGCTGGCTGCTGTGCTCGAAAGGCCCGGGATGAGCTAAAGTCGCGCCATCAGGATGGTTCCGCCCAGAGCCGCTGCCAACGCCATCGGCATCGCGATCATCCCCAGTTTCAGGAACTCCCACACGCTCACTTCCAGGCCTTCCCTGCGCAACGCCAGAAGCCAGAGAATGGTTGCCAGCGAACCTGTGACCGAAAGATTCGGACCAAGGTCCACGCCGATCATCACCGCATGGGTGAGCAGACCCTGAACATGAGCAGCTTGAATCGTGCCGCCCACGATCAGCCCCAGCGGCAGGTTGTTGACGAGGTTGTTTGCCACGCCCACGAAAAATCCGACGACCAACGCTCCGGTCGCAGGCTCCAGCCTTTGCGCCCAGGCCAGCCATGCCTGCGTCACATGCAATGCGCCCTGGCTTTCCATGGCATTAACCATCACGAAGAGACCCGCAACCAGTAGAATCGTGCCCCAGCTTATCTCGCGCAGCAGTTTGAGTGGATTGCTTCTGGAGGTCACCATGGAGACCGCCGTAATGACCAGCGCGGCCAGGCAGGTGGGCAGGCCAAGGTCCTTTCTCCTTGCGGAAGCGGCCAACAGTACCGCAACTATCAGCGCCAGTCCAATCAGCACCAGTTTTCCGCCGGAGGCAAGCTGTACCGGAGCAACCTCACACTCGATCTGCTGGCAGAGGTCCTTGCGGAAGTACCAGCGCATCGCCGCGTAGGTTGCGGCAACCGACAGCACGGAGGGCACGCCAAAGGCGAACAGCCACTGCGCGAGAGGCGGCATTCCTGCGTGAAACACCACTAGATTCGCGGGGTTTGAGATGGGCAACACGAAGCTGGCAGCGTTGGCAATGAGTGCGCAGGCGAACAGGTAGGGCAACGGCGAGATCTTTGCCTTTCGGATGACGGCCAGGATCGCGGGGGTCAATACGACCGCCGTTGCGTCGTTCGACAGGAAGATGGTCACGACCGTTCCGACGGCGTACACCAGCAGAAACAGGCGTAAACACGAGCCTTTTGCGCCACGAACCGCCGCTGCGGATACCCAGTCGAAGACGCCCTGCTCGCGCGCAAGCTCGGCCAGCAGCATCATTCCGGTGAGGAACAGGTAGACATCGGCGCCCTCGGCGACCGCTCGACCGGCAAGTTGCAGTGGAATGAGTCGTAGAACGACTAAAAACAAGGCTCCGCCTGCAATCCACCAGACCTCCGCAATGCCGCGCGGCCGCACCAGCATCAGGACGATGCTGAAGGCGACGATTGCTGGCAGAAGGATGTGGGCAACGGGTATCGGCATTATTACGCAATCATGGTCCGGCAAACCTCCGGGGAGTGTGAGTCTTTTCTAAGATGCAGCAGGAGAAGGGGTTGGCTGTCGGGACAAGAGCCACATGGCCGCGGCCATCAGGGCGCAGGCCGATAGACTTAAGCCGCCATCAACCAGATACATGCGCGTGAGGCCGTGGCCGCCGTAGACTCGGCCATCCAATACACCCATGTAGAGGATCGGGATTACGGTGGCTGAGGTCAACAGACTGAACTGCGTCGCTGCAAGAGGGTTATTGCGGCCAATGGTAGCAAAACAGATGGCCACGGCCGCGGTAAAACTCAAGGCCTGGACCACATTTTCGCCGAGGAAAGCTAGTGCGAAGGTGGCGGGGGAGCGTGGGAGCAGGAGGAGGGTGAGGGTGAAGAGACTACCTGTTGTACCGATCAGTAAATAAAGCGGCAGGGCTTTGGACCAACGCGCAAGAACTGGGAGGAGGAGGCAGGCGGAGGCTCCGGCGAGGGAGAGAACGACCCCGCCCATGCGGCCGACGAAGGCGTCGGATGCGTGGAAGTCGCGGGCTACACCGCCGAGCTGGTTGGTGAGGGCGAAGGATCCGGTTGGAGCCGTAAATAGAAGCAACGTAAGGAGTACTTCGCGTTGCTTGAAGAGAGCGCGGAGTTCGAGAAAGAGCTGCCGGAAGCCGGCGCGAGCCAGATGGAGCGGGGATTGAGGGGCATTGGGCGAAGCTGCCTGGGGTACCGGAATCCACGGGAAGACAGCGGCTGGCAGGACGACCAGCGCGCCGAGGAGTGGAGCGATGGCCCATAAAGGCAGGGTTCGGAGGCCCTCGGCGGCGAATCCTGCCATGAGGCCATTGCCGAGAAAGAGGCCTACCTGGGTCCACGCGCTTAGGCGGGCACCTTCGTGGTTAGGCTCGTCGCCCTCGGCGGCGGCGACGTCGGGGATGACGCCGGCGAGCCATCCGCCGAGAGCATTAGAGCTGAGGACGGACGCCGCGTAGGCGATGATCAGCGTGGTTTCAAGCATCAGCAGATGGCCCCGCATGAGCACGGCGAACATGAGGCCAAGTCCTGCAAGTGCTGCAAATACAGCGGCATAGAGGCGACGGGTGAAGCGGATATCGAGTACCGGGCCAAGCAGGAAGACCCAGAACCCGGGGGAGAGACAGGCGGCGCTGATGGCCGCGATCCTGAGCTCGGGCACACCCTGGGCGGCGAGCATCTGCGGCAAGGGGAGCACGATGAAGCCTCCTACCAGGCCGATGGTGGCGTTGGAGAGGCCCATCAACCAGACGGGTGCCCGGAACGGGTGGGTGGTGCGGGGCGGCATCGCCACAGTGTACGGCAGCGGGCGGATTTATTCTTCGATTTTCAGGGGCTGCCAGAGCTCGAGGCGGTTGCCGTCGCAGTCTTTGATCCAGGCGAAATGGCCGTAGGCGTAGCTTTCGCGGCTGGGGTCGATCCATATACCTGACGCGCTAAGTGTTGCAAGTAAAGCATCTAAATCGTCTACGCGGTAATTGATCATGACCTGCTGATGGGTTTCGCCGAGGTAGGTGGTGTCTGCGGGGAAGGTGGACCAGGCGGTCATGCCGGTGTTGGCGGGGAGTTCGTCGGCCCACTGGAAGGCGGTGCCGTTGAAATCGCTGAGCCGGATGCCGAGGTGCTGGGCGTACCACCGCGCCAGTGCGTTTGGATCGGGGGAGCGGAGAAAGACGCCGCCTATGCCTGTAACTTTCGCCATATCAATAGCTTTCGGGTGGAGGTTCGATGCTCTGGAGGGTTGCAATGAGGCGGGTGACAGCCCCGGTGTCGATGGTTTGGGCAGCAAGGGTGACGCCGGCCTGCATGTCGGGGGCGAGGCCCGCGGTGACCAGGACGGCGGCAGCGTTGAGCAGGACCACGTCGCGGCGGGGTCCGGTTTCGCCTGCAAATATAGACTTTAGAATCAATGCGTTGGAAGATGCGTCGCCGCCGGCGAGGACAGCGAGAGGGGCACGCTGGAAGCCAAATTGCTCGGGGGTGATGAGGTATTCGGAGATGTTGCCGTCGCGGATTTCGGCGATTTCGGTGGGGCCGGAGAGTGCGATTTCATCGAGACTTCCATCCCCGTGGACGACCATGGCGTGGTGTATGTCCAAGAGCAGCATGGCTTTAGCAACGAGGGGCAAGAGTCTGGACTGGTAGACGCCCATGACCTGGCGGCGAGCCCCGGCGGGGTTGAGCAGAGGGCCGAGGACGTGCAGGATGGAGCGTACGCCGAGGGCTTTGCGGACGGGCATAACTGCTTTTAATTGAGGATGATGCGAGGGGGCGAGGAGAAAGGCGAAGCGTTGGGTGCGGAGGGCCTGGGCAGCGGCGGAAGGGGAGAGATGGATGGGGATGTGGAGGGCTTCGAGGACGTCGGCGGAGCCGCAGCGGGAGGTGACGGCGCGATTGCCGTGCTTGGCGACCGATGCCCCGGCGGCGGAGGCGACGAGGGCGGCGGCGGTGGAGATGTTGAAGCTGCCACTGGCATCGCCGCCGGTGCCGCAGGTATCAACCAGATTGTTCCGCTCTATATTGCTGATGGGTATTGGGTTAGAGGCTGAGCGGAGGGTGGCGGCGAAGCCTGCGATCTCGGCTGCGGTCTCGCCGCGACCGGCCAGAGCACCGAGTAATGCGGCGAGCTCGACGTCGCTGGCCTCGCCGGCAAGGATCTGCTGCATGAGGGTGGAGGCGTCCTGAAGAGAGAGGGTTTCGCGCTGTTCGAGGATGCGGCGGAGTTGATGCTGGATGGGCATGGCCTGTCTGAGCGTATCAAATAAATCGGGGCGATGAGCCGGTGTTTAAGTAGGGGGCGATGAGCTGGTGTCTGGGCTGGATCGTGTTCCGCAGGTGCGACTCTCAACACGATTATGGGTTGCAATTCGGCACTCTCAGCACGATTTTAAGATGTCGGGGATGCGGTTTCAGGTGGGAGGAGTTTACGGCAGGGACGAGAGCCGTACGGGACAAAGGCAGGCCATGGGAGGACGGAGAGGGTCCAGGATGAACAGGCATTAATCGAACGCGATGCGCGATTATCGCCATTATGACTTGCTAGGGATGATCCTCACTCATTTACCATGAACAGCGAAGGTGGGACGACTGACCACCGGAATTGAAACCGCGAGGCTGGAGCCAGCATGAAGATCCACGAGTACCAAGGTAAAGAGATTCTGCGCAAGTACGGAGTTGCCGTTCCCCAGGGGGAGATGGTGACGACGCTGGAAGAGGCGGACACGACTGCCAAGCAACTTTTCTCGAGTGGGAATGCGGTGGTGGTGGTGAAGGCGCAGATCCATGCGGGCGGGCGTGGAAAGGGCGGCGGGGTGAAGCTGGCGAAGACGCTGGACGAGGCCAACGCAGCGTCGAAGGCGATTCTGGGGATGCAGTTGGTGACGCACCAGACGGGGCCGCATGGACAGAAGGTGCGGCGGCTGCTGGTGGAGGCGGGATCGGCGATTGACCGCGAGCTGTATCTGGGGCTGGTGCTGGATCGCGCGACGGCGCAGGTGGTGTTCATGGCGTCGCAGGCGGGCGGCATGGAGATTGAAGACGTGGCGCGGGAGACGCCGGAGAAGATCTACAAGGAGTATGTGGACCCGGCGATCGGGTTTCAGGCATACCAGGCGCGCAAGCTGGCGTTCAAGCTGGGGCTGGCGGCGACGCAGATCAGCGAAGCGGTGAAGTTCATGATGGGGATGTACAAGGCGTTCATGGACACGGACTCGACGCTGATGGAGATCAACCCGTTCATTACGACCAAGGATGGGAAGCTGCTGGCGCTGGACTGCAAGATGAACTTCGACGATAACGCGATGTTCCGGCACCGCGGGTTGAAGGAGTTCCGGGACATTACCGAGGAAGATCCGCTGGAGGTGGAGGCCAGCAAGTATGCGCTGAACTACATCAAGCTGGATGGATCGATTGCCTGCATGGTGAATGGCGCCGGGTTGGCGATGGCGACCATGGACATCATCAAGTATGCGGGCGGAGCGCCGGCGAACTTTCTGGATGTGGGCGGCGGCGCTACGCAGGAGCAGATTGAGAATGCGTTCGGGATTCTGCTGAGCGATCACAATGTGAAGGCGATCTTCATCAATATTTTTGGCGGGATTCTGAGAGTGGATGTGCTGGCGCAGGGCGTGGTGAATGCGGCCCGCAACCTGAATGTGACGGTCCCGATCGTGCTGCGGCTGGAGGGCACGAATGTGGAAGAGGGACGGCAGATCATCGCGGCGTCGGGGCTGAATTTTCAGGTTGGCGACACGATGGAGGAGGCGGCGAACCTGGTGGTTGCGGCGGCAAAGGATACGCTGCGGAGAGAGGATTAGCTTACAGGCGCGGGTTGTGATTGCGGGAAGGCTGAAGCGGGGCGATAGGGCGCTGCTGCATGAAGCCGAAGAGACGAGCGTGGATGTTGGCAGGATGCTCAGTTTGACCATGGCAAAGTTTGAGGCTAGTTGAGGCTAAGAGATAGGAGTTTTAACGATGTCAGTATTGGTTGGTAAGGGAACGCGGCTGGTTGTGCAGGGAATTACGGGGCGTGAGGGATCGTTTCATGCCAAGGGTTGCGCGGAGTATGGGACCAAGGTGGTGGGCGGTGTGACGCCGGGTAAGGGCGGAACGACGTTCGAGGGCTGGCCCGTATTCAACACGATGGAGGAGGCGGTGCGCGAGACCGGGGCTAACGCGACGATGATCTTCGTTCCTCCTCCGGCAGCGGCCGATGGCATACTGGAGGCGACGGCGGCAGGAGTTCCGCTGATTGTGTGCATCACGGAAGGGATTCCGGTGCTGGACATGGTGAAGGTGTGGGAGGTGGTGAAGGGGTCGAAGTCGCGGCTGATCGGGCCGAATTGCCCGGGCGTGATCTCGCCGGGGAAGGCAAAGATCGGGATCATGCCGGGGCTGATCCACAAAGAGGGTTCGGTGGGGATTATTTCGCGGTCGGGGACGCTGACGTATGAGGCGGTGTACCAGTTGACGCAGCGGGGGATTGGGCAGTCGACGGCGATAGGGATTGGCGGCGACCCGATTGTGGGGACCAGCCATATCGACGCGCTGCAACTGCTGAATGAGGACCCGGACACGGAGGCGATCATCATGATCGGCGAGATCGGCGGAACGGCGGAAGAGGCTGCGGCGGATTTCATCAAACAGCATGTGAAGAAGCCTGTGGTCGGATTCATCGCCGGACAGACGGCTCCTCCGGGACGACGGATGGGCCATGCGGGCGCGATCATCTCCGGCGGGGAAGGAACGGCGGCGAGCAAGATGGAAGCGATGCGGGCCGCAGGGATTCATGTGGTGGTGTCGCCGGCGGAGATTGGCGCGACCATGCAGCGGGTGATGGGAAAGTAGAGCAGAAGGCAGAGGATTGGAGAGAAGAGGCTCGGGCTGCGGCCCGGGCCTTTCTGCTGGGGTTTAGTAAGGCTGCTG
This sequence comes from Granulicella sp., assembly GCA_027450185.1. GTDB lineage: Bacteria > Acidobacteriota > Terriglobia > Terriglobales > Acidobacteriaceae > Granulicella. The sequence goes on from DAIDKF010000003.1 coordinate 115,920, forward strand.
GCGAGAGTAGAAGGCCCAGGCGATGGCGAACATGACGGCAACCATGAAGGCCAGCTCGGCGTGGGGGCGGTTGCGGTAGTAGAGGTTGACGATGGCGTCGAAGGTCCAGGCGGCGGAGCCTACGGCCCATATCCATGCGGTGCGGCGCATTGGGACTCCTGTCCGGTGGGGATCGCGAGGGGGCGCGTAGAGGGTATTTTATGCGCGGGAGGGGTTGGCGGGCGCGCGGGGAGAGGGCGTTACACTGGTAGAGCAGTCCAGATAAGGAGAATTACGTGTCACAACGCACTTTCAGCATCATCAAGCCGGACGCCGTCAAGAAGGGCGATGCCGGAGCTATCCTGGCCGAGATTGTGAAGGCGGGATTCAAGGTAGTTTCGATCAAGAAGATTTCGATCTCGAAGGCGCAGGCCGAGGGGTTCTATCACGTGCATGCGGCACGGCCGTTCTTTGGCGAGTTGACGGAGTTCATGAGCTCGGGGCCGATCTTTCCGATGGTGTTGGAGAAGGAGAATGCGATTGCCGATCTGCGCAAGCTGATGGGCGCGACGGATCCGGCCAAGGCGGAGGCAGGAACGATTCGCAAGATGTTTGCGGCGTCGATTGGGGAGAACGCGATTCATGGCTCCGACGCGGAGGATACGGCTGCGTTTGAGATTGGGTACTTCTTTGCGGGATATGAGCTGAAGTAAGCGGATCGCTGGCAGGTTGCGGAAAAAATAGGGGCGGTCGCTGCATCTCCTTGCGGAGGTTCGGCGGTCGCCCCTGATGTTGAAGGGTTCCAAGTTAGTTATCGGCAGTGTGCGGAGAGGCTTTAGGACAGGGCTGCGGATGATGCAAGGGGATGAGCCGCGGTAAGGGCGGGAGGGAGGTTCTGCGGGCTCGAGGCGGCGACTCGATCGGCGTCATCTGCGGAGCCCAGCAGGGATGGGAGGTTTTGGCAGGTTAATGGCGAAAGATGTCGAGGTTGATGGCGTCGCCCATGGATTTGTAGCCGGCGTCGCCGGGGTGGAGGTGGTCGCCGGAGTCGGCGGCGGGGGAGAAGGAGGAGGGGTGGGCGGGGTCGCGGGTGGCCTGATCGAAGTCGATGAAGCCGTCGAGGTCCGGGGTGGTGCGAATCCAGTGGTTGAGGGCCTGGCGGACGGCGTCGCCGGCGGGCGAGGAGTAGCCGCAGCCGAGGTAGGGCGTGAGGGTGGCGCCGAAGACCTTGATGCCGTGGGTGTGGGCACGGCGGGCGAGCTGGGATAGGCCGGTGATGAGGTCGTCGGCGGTGACGACGTCGTAGGGTTTGGTGGAGTCGTAGGCGTGGCCGATGTCGTTGATGCCTTCGAGGAGGATGAGGTATCTCACACCGGCGGGTGCGAGGACGTCGCGGTCGAAGCGGGCGAGGGCGTTGGGGCCCCAGCCGTCGTGGAGGATGCGGTTGCCGCTGATGCCCATGTTGAGGACGCCGAGGTCGCGGGTGGAGTGGCCGGCGTGGAGGCGGGCGGCGAGGATGTCGGGCCAGGTGGAGTTGGCGCCGGTGGTGCTGCGCCAGCCGTCGGTGATGCTGTCGCCGAAGGCTACGACGGAGGCGCCTTTGGGGGCCTGGACGTCAACCTCTTTGAGGAAGCTCCAGGTGGCGATGTTGTGAGCGCCGGTGAAGGCGGCGGCGGCGAGTTGATTGCCGGGGGCAACAAGGTTGGTCTGGAGGGCGAGGCCGTGGCCGGTGATTGTGGTGAGGGTCTGAGCGGGGAGAAAGAGGGTGATGGCGAGGTTGGAGAGCGGCGGGGTGGTGAGGTTGACGGGGTCGCTGACGGCGACGGCTCCGGCGGGAATGACGATGGAGGGATGGCCGTTGAAGGCGAGGGGGAGCGAGGTGGCGGGCTGGATGGCGGCGGGGGTTGCGTCGGTTGTGGAAGGGAGGGCGATGGAGGCTCCGCCGATGGTGAGGGAGCCGGTGCCGAGCTCGTTGGTGAGGACGACGCGGAGGGTGGAGCCGCCGAGAGAGAGGTGGACGATCTGGCGGAGGGTGGTGTCTGCGGTGAAGTCGTGCTGTTGGTTGGCGACGGCGACGGAAGCGGTTCCCCAGGTGCCGATCCAGTGGGCGTCGGACGCAAGGGCGGGGCAGGCGGTGAGGGCGAGCACGGCGGCGGCGAGGGTGAGGCGCAGGGAGGGTTGGAACAGGCGCACGGCGGGGAGACTCCTGGATGGGATGGACGGCGATGCGGCGGTGGCCGGGTTCGGCGTCGACCACCAGCATACGACGAGCGGGGAGGTGCGTGTGTTGGCGGGATGAGAGGTGGCGCGAGAAGGAGGCGGGTTCAGCCGGGGTAGCTGCTCTTAATGTAGCCCTCGAGTTCCTGAATGGCGTTGGCCTGGCTGGAGATGACCCACTTGACGAGGTCGCCGATGGAGATGATGCCGATGACGGCGTCGTGGTCGAGGACGGGGAGATGGCGGATGTGGTGCTCGGTCATGATGGCCATGCACTCGTCGACGGTGTGGCGGGGGGTGACGGAGATGACGGGGCTGGTCATGATCTGGCGGACGAGGGTCTGGCGGGAGTCGTGGCCGATGAGGATGCCTTTGCGGGCGTAGTCGCGCTCGGAGAGGATGCCGACGAGGTGGTCGGCGGAGAGCACGAGGAGAGCGCCGACATCGAACTCGGCCAGCTTCTCGATGGCCTGATGGACGGTGTGGTTGGGGGAGATGGAGAAGACGTTGTGGCTGGCTTTGCTCTGGAGCACGAGGGCAATCATGTCGGTGCAGTTCATCGAAACCTCCTGAGGCTTGCGGGCTGCGTGAGGAGCGTGAAACAGATGTGCCGTGGCGCCGGTTGAGAGCGGCAAACGGGGTGGATACGGCACGTGGAGACTATAGACCATTTGACGCCAGGCGAACAGGGGCGGCGAATGAGAGGGGCGGCGGGGAAGGGTGGAAGGACGGAGGCCGGTGGGCGAATAGCGATGTTCCGGTTCGAAAAAAATGCAGTGCGGTGCAAAATGCACTGCCCATGGTGTGCGAACTGGACTATGATGCCAGCCAACGGTGTTCCCTACCTTACGAGCCCGGGAGACCAGACTTGCTCGGTATCGATGCCGGACCAAATTCGAGTCCTGAGGTGTCGTTATGGATGTGATCCTTGTACTTTGGGTTGCATGGGGAGTGGTTGCTGCTGTTCTGCTGGTACTGCTGGGGTATCGCGGGACGCTGACGCGTTATGAGGAAGACCAGATTTTTCTTGACGAGACAGGCAGCATCGAGGCGCAGCAACAGAGCGAGATCCAACGCAAGCTGGAGAAGATCCGGCCGTTCCTGGTGACGACGGTCTGGGCGATTGGCGCGCTGACGGTGGTTATTCTGGGCCTGTATGTGCGCACTGCGGTTCAGAACCTGATGTAGCGAGAGGTTCCGAGGGCGGAGGATGTGTGGGAGACGCGCCGGAGCGGGGAGAGGCTCTGGCGACGCCTTCGCAGCAGAGCACCCGCCGGAGGATGGGGCCGGTGCAGGCGGGGGGGATTGAGACGAAGGGGGCGGAGTGGGGTATCCTGAGCGTCTGGGCCGACGGACGAGTCGGCGGATGGGACGATGAACAGGATGATGGACGCGGCGATGGATGGTGCGAGCACAACGGTGCGCTCGGAGAGGTTTGGGACGCTGGCGGATGGCAGCGTTGTGGAGGCGTTTACGCTGCAGAGCCCGGCGGTGGAGCTGCGGCTGATTACGTATGGCGCGCGCGTGGTGGAGCTGCGGACGGCGGACCGGGAGGGACGGAGGGCCGATGTGACGCTGGGGTATGACGCGCTGAAGCCGTATGTCGAGAACGCGAATGCGTATCTGGGGACGATTGCGGGGCGGTTTGCGAACCGGATTGCGCAGGGGCGTTTTGTGCTGGGGGGCGAGACGGTGCAGACCACGATTAACGATGGTGCGAATATGCTGCATGGCGGGGCGGAGGGGTTCGACCGGCGCAACTGGAGCGCGGAGGTGGTGCCCGGCGGGGTGGTGTTTACGCTGGTGAGCGCGGATGGGGACCAGGGGTTTCCGGGGACGCTGACGGTGCGGGTGAGGTATACGCTGCGGGACAACGTGGTGCGGATGGACTATGCAGCGACGACCGACAAGACGACGGTGGTGAACCTGACCAACCACGCGTACTTCAACCTTGCGGGCGAGGGCCATGGGACTGTGCTGGACGAGATGTTGACGCTGGAGGCGGACTTCTACACCCCGGTGAGCGATGCAGCCGCGATTCCGACGGGGGAGATTGCGGCCGTGGCGGGAACGCCGTTCGACTTCAGGCGGGCGACGGCGATTGGGGAGCGGATTGGGGCGGAGAACGACCAACTGCGGTTCGGACGGGGGTATGACCACAACTGGGTGGTGCGGGGGAAGGCTGGGGAGTTGCGACCGGCGGCGAGGCTGTATGAGCCGAAGAGCGGACGCGTGCTGCGCGTGGAGACGACCGAGCCCGCAATCCAGTTCTACTCGGGGAATTTTCTGGACGGGACGCTGGTGGGCAAGGCGGGCGTGGCCTATGCGCAGCGCAGCGGGCTGTGCCTGGAGACGCAGGGGTTTCCCGATGCTCCGAATCAGGCCGGGTTTCCGAGTACGGAGCTGCGGCCGGAGGGGATGTACCAGAGCGTGACGACGTGGACGTTTGAGGTGGAGTAGGGGGCGGATCGATCGGGTTGGTGGAGGGAAAATAGTCTAGTGGGCGCTGGCGATGGCGCGGTCAAGGGCTTCGAGTTGCTGCGGCGCCAGTTGCTGGCGGATCTGGAGGAGGATGTGGACGTTTTCCTTCTCAAGGTCGTTGCGCGCGTGGGCGACACGGTCGATGGCGGCGAAGACCCGGGTTTCGTCGCGCAGATCGGCGCGGGAGATGGAGGCGAGGTTGGCCTCTTCGTGCTGGAGGTTGGTGTAGAGGCTGGTCAGGGCGGGGCGGTTGGCCTCGAAGATGTTGTCCATGCGGTGCTGCTGATCGGAGCTCAGGTTGAGCTTGCGGACGGTGGCGTAGTCGTCCCACCAGCGGCCGCCGAGGCCGAGACGAAGGCCCATGTGCGGCTGGGAGTGGGAGGCGGATGAGGGGCGATCGAAGCCGGTGCCGGCGCGGCGGGCGACGGCCGCCGACGGTGCGGCCGCGGAACCGGCGACGCTGCCACGTGCGCCAGAGGCAGCGGCCGAAGGATGCTGGGCTGCTCCAAGATGGGCGGCGCAGACGAGGCCGAGGCACAGGACGGCGATTGCCGACAGGTTGAAGCGCCCGGCGACACGGCGTCGAGATGTGCGGTTCGGCATCACGCGACCTCTAATCCTGAAGCGCAGTGGGCGGTGCGGCGGGCTGGTCGTTCGGAGCCTGGAGGCCGAGGGCAGAAGGGGTCTCGGCGGAGGTGTCAAGCGCGGAGTCTATGTCCTGCAACATCTGGTTGTCGGCAGAGACCTGGTCGACGTGGGGGTTAGATGCGGGGGCGTGCTGGTTGGCGTTCTGCTGCGCAGCGTCCTGCGGGGTGGCGTCCGGCAGGGTGGTCTGTTGCGTTGCCTGCTGCGAGGCCGAGGGAAAGAAGACGAGCCAGCCCTGACTGGTGGTGGTGAGCGCGATGCCCACGGCCAGAGTGAGGCAGGCCGTCGCCCAGCCGATATGGCGGTGCCAGAGGGGGCGATGCTGAGCGCGGAGGGGGACGGCGAGGGTGGCGGAGCGGCGCTCGCTCCAGGCGGTGGTGACGCGGCGGAAGCTGGAGAGGGGGTCGGCGACGGTGGTGACGCGGCGGGTGCAGAGGGGGCAGGCGGCGAGATGGGCGGCGGGCTCGGCGGCGAGGCAGCCAATGAGGTAGTCATCGAGCTGGTCGGCGGAGAGATGACCGGACGCGGCCTGGGTGCTGGCTGCCGTACTGGGTGCAGGGTCTGGTGCGGGGGTGGGGTGGAGATCCGGGGAGGAGTTCATGCTGACACTCCGACAGGCTGGGGTCGTCCAGTGGCGAGGGTGCGGCGGGAGGAGGAGGATTTGGGGGGAGCAGCCGGGTGGGAGGCTGGCGGATTGGCTGCCTGAGCGGCACGGACCTCTGCCTGAGCCGCACGGACCTCGGCCTGAGCGGCACGGACCTCGGCCCGCACGGACTTGAGGGCGCGGTGGAGGTGGGTCTTGACGGTGTTGACGGGGATGCCGGTGATGGCGGAGATCTCGGAGAGTTCGAGTTCCTCGGAGAAGCGCATGAGGAAGACGTTGCGCTGATTGGGGGAGAGATTGAGCAGAGCAGCCTGGACCTGAGCGGCCTTCTCCTTGACGAGGAGGCGGGACTCGGGGGAGCTTTCGTGGCTGGGAAGGAAGTTGGCGGCGTCGGTGATGTCGATGGCGGTGGCGCGGGCCTGACGCCAGAAGCGGAACTTCTGGAGGCGCTGCTGGTCGCGGATGAGATTGACGGCGATGCTGGTGAGCCAGGTGTTGACGGAGCAGTCGCCGCGGAAGCGGTCGCGGGCGTTGTAGGCCTTGAGGAAGCAGTCCTGGGTGATGGACTCGGCGAGGTCGGCGTCACCGACGGAGAAGGCGACGAAGCGGAGCAGCCGGGGCCGGTAGGTGCGGACCAGGGTCTCCATGTCGTCGAGCTCCGTGGCGGTGCGCTCGGCGGTGGGGAGATTCGCGATGGATGCGTCAAGGGTCAGCTGCATATAGTTGGAGACGTGCGTCCCTCCAGTACAGATTACATACTGGATGAGGATTGTGCGGGCAAAGTTGCCAGAAGACGGAGCGGCCCGGAGAGGTGGGGGGACGTTGGCGGGGGACTAAATGGGAGGGGTGGGGGGATTGGCGGTGGCCAGGGCAGCGGCAGCGGCATCCTTCTGAACGAAGTACTCGTCCATGAGGACGGCGATGAGTGCGGCGGTGGGGACTGCGACGAGGGCGCCGACGACGCCGGCCAGCTCCGCACCGACGAGCAGGGCGATGAGCACGGAGAGGCCCATGAGATGGACACGGCTGCGCATGATGCGGGGGACGAGGAGGCCGTTTTCGATCTGCAGGTAGATGGCGTAGAAGATGAGGACGCCGGCCATGCGGGTCCAGGATTCGGTGGCCGCGACGACGGCCGCGAGGGTGATGGTGATGATGCCGCCGGCGACGGGAATGATGTTGAAGAGGCCCATGAGGACGCCCAGAAGGAAGAAGTAACGGACGTGCAGAGCGGCGAAGACGATGGTGCTGCAGAGGCCGAGGATGAGCATGAGGGAGAGCTGGCCGAGGAGCCAGCGGCTCATGCGCAGTTCGGCGACGACGAGGGTTCTGGCCAGACGCTCGCGGGATTCGGGCTCGATGAAGGAGAGCAGGTAGTAGTAGACGAACTCGCCTTCGAGCATGAAGTAGATGCAGAGGACGAGAGAGGTGATGAGGGCGAGGAAACGGCTGATCCAGAGCGGGGCGGTGGCCAGCATGTACTGGGCGGTGGAGGCGATGACGTCTTCGCTTTTGGCGGCGAGGGAGTCGAAGCCGAACTTGTCGGCCAGGGGCAGGCGCTTGAGGTGGTCGATGAAGCCGGGGACACGGCGGGGAAGTTCGGCGGCGAAGTGCTGAACGTCATGCATGACCGGCGGCAGGGCGAAGATGAGGAAGAGGGTGAGGGTGATGAAGACGGCGAGCACCAGGGCAATGACCGCCAGGGGACGCGAGGGCGACCAGTTGCGGATGCGCAGACGCATGATGTTCTGCACCACGGGCATGAGGACGACGGCGAAGAGAGCGCTGACGTAGACCAGTTGCAGGACAGGTAGAAGCCGCCAGGCCAGGAGCAGGGCCAGAGCCACGGCGAAGGCAAAGAGGATGTGCCCGCGAATGGCGGCCGAGTGCCGGGAGCGATCTTCGGCGAGATTGGACTGGCGAGGGTCTGGCGACAGCGGGCACGCTCCTTAGCAGATGGATGGGATGCTCTCACTTGGATGCGGCGAGAGGCAAATGGGCTGGCCGCAGAGGCATTGCGGGGGGAGAGCAGCCGGGTTGAGTTTAGCGCGCGCCGGGGCGCAGGGCGGAGTGGAGCAGGCCGAGGATGGCGTCGGCGGTTTGATCGAGGTTGAGGTGAGCGGTGTCGAGGGTGTGGGCGGCGATGCGCTCGTAGTGGGGGCGGCGGAGATGGAAGCGGCGCTCGGCGAGAGCGAGGTCGGCGAGGTTGGGGCGGGCGGTGGCGGCGGGGTCGGCGGCCTGGGCGGAGCAGCGGTCGACGAGGGTGCGGAAGGGAGCGGCGAGATAGATGACGGCGGTGTGCGGAGTCTGCTCAAGGAGGAGACGGTTGCCGAGAGCTTCGGGGGCGCCGCCGCCGAGGGCGAGGACGATGTTGCGCTGGCCAAGAAGGGAGGCAAGGGCGGCGGACTCGATGTGGCGGAAGTGAGCTTCGCCGTGCTCGGCGAAGATCTGGGGGACGGTGCGGTGGTGGCGGGCTTCGATCTCGCGGTCGAGATCGAGGAAGCGCCAGCCGAGGCGGTCGGCGAGGAGTTTGCCGGCGGTGGTCTTGCCCGAGCCCATGAAGCCGGTGAGCACGATGCGATGGAGGACTGCGCGTCCAGCGAGGGCTGAACCTTCGCCGGGTTGCAGGCCTTCGCGGGGTTTCGGTTTGGTGGGCATGTCCTGGACTGGTAAAGGCAGTGTTGCTGTACTCATTGTCGTCTCCGTTGGGGTTTCGGTGAAGCGAAGTTGTTTGGGGGCAAAAGAAAAACCGCAGACCTTGGGGGCTGCGGCTCGGGGCTTGATTGGGTTCTCTACTAGGTGGGATCAGAGAAGCGCACAACGCCGCCGGGCCGCTGGGGATACCAGAAGCAATAGGTAAATCGGCCGGTGGTGGGGCGCAGGTTCATTGAGATGATGGTAACGCGAAGCGGGGGTGGTTGCAAGCGGTGCTTGCGGAGGTGTTGTACGGGGGATGCCGGGTGGCGGAGGGTCAGCTCTCGTCCCCGTCGTTGTGGATGCCGTCCTTGAGGCGGCTGGCGATGTTGGACCAGACGGCGTCGCTGGGGTCGTGGATGGGCTCGAAGAGGCTTCTGGCCTGCTCGGCGATGGCTTCGAGGTCGCGGACGAGAGCGGCGCAGTTGGGGTTGGCGGCGAAGAAGGTGGCGAAGCGCGGGTCGTTGCTGATGGCGCCGCCGCCGGCTTCGAAGAGCTCGGGGAGAGATGCCTCGAACTCTTCCGGGGTCATGTGGTCGAGGTTGCGGGAGATGAGGTCCTTCATCGCGCCACCTCCTTCTGGCCAGCGGCCACGGCGTGGGCTGCGGGCTGGGCCGATCCGTCGTGTGGAGCAAGGGCCTGGGGGTTGCGCAGGAGTTCGCGCAGTTTGAGGCGGGCCTTGTGGAGCTGGGATTTGCTGTTACCGGTGGAGCACTCAAGCATGGTGGCAATCTCATTATGCTCGAAGCCTTCGACGTCGTGAAGGACGAAGACCATGCGGTAGCCCGGGGGAAGCAGAGCTACGGCGCGTTCGAGGGTGACGCGGTCGACGGAGCCGGTGAGGGTCTGATCGTGGGAGCCGAAGTCGCGCCGGGGAGCGTCGTCCTCGGAGGGGCTGATGGTCTCTTCGAGGGAGACGAGCTGGAGGCCCTTCTTGCGCAGATGCATGAGGACGAGGTTGACGGTGAGGCGGTGCAGCCAGGTGGAGAAGGCGCTCTCGCCGCGGAAGCTGCCGAGCTTGCGGAAGAGATGCAGGAAGGCGTCCTGGGTCATGTCCTCGGCCTCGGAGACGTTGCCGAGCATGCGGAGGCAGAGGGTGTAGACGCGGCGTTTGTGGAGAGCGTAGAGCTGTGCGAAGGCGTCGGGGTCGCCATTTCTGGCGCGCTCGATGGCATCAGCTTCGCCAGCGATGGGAGCGTTCCGCTTGAAGAAGCCGGGGTTCGGTTTCGTCTGCATTCTGAGTGGGCCCTGGAGTTGCATAGGTGAGTTTATCCGCTCTTGGCCCTCAACATCGAATGGCGCAGCATGTGGAAGTACTGAATGAATGGCGCTGCGCGCTGGATGAAGGTTGCAAGGAGTTGGACTCAGGAATGGGCCGGAGGGTTGTCCGGCCGAGTGGAGGAGAGGCGTAAGCCGCGCCGGGTGCGAGAGCTGCGCTTATGGAAGAGGGTACACCGGAAGGCGCGGAAACCCGGATGGCCGATGCGAGATGCGGGGCGGATAGGGGAGGGTGCGGATAGGGGGTCAGCTACCGAGGAAGCGAGCGTAGAGGGAGCGGGCGAGGCCGGGGTCGGTGGTGCCCTGGATGAGGGCGCGGCCGTCGGGGAAGACGGTGAGGGTGTAGGGAGGGTAGGTGAAGCGGAGGAGGAGGCCGTTGGCGCGGACGTCGCCGAGGGGCTGGAGGCGGGATTGCAGGGCGGCGAGGTCGATGGGGTGGTGGTGCTGGTGGATCTGGACGGAGTTGCGGCCGCAGAGGGTGATGTGCGGGCGCTGCTGGCCGGAGAGATGGCGGAAGAGGCGCTGGCCACAGACTTCGCAGTCGGCGCGAGGGGTGGCGGTGGAGATCTCGGAGCGGGCGAGGGAGTGGTGGGGAGATGTGGGCCAGAGGTCGAAGGAGAGCAGGGTGCGGCGCATGAGATGGGGCTGGCGGGTGAGGAACTTGAGGGCTTCGGTGACCTGGAGAGAGGCAGCGAGGTTGACGGCGGTGGAGAGGATGCCGGCGGTGTCGCAGGTTTCGACGTTGCCGGAGGGGGCAGAGGGGAAGATGCAGGCGAGGCACGCTGTCGCGTGCCAGGGGGTAGGGGATAGGGGATAGGGGAGAAGAGCGAGAGCCGCGTCGCTGGCTTGGTCTTTCTCCCCTGGCCCCTGGTCCTCTATCCTCTGGTCCTCTATCCTCTGGTCCTCTAGTCCCTGCTTTGGGAGGATGTTCATGGTGGCGGCGTAGGCTCCGACGGCGGCGGCGTAGATCCAGGGGCGATGGTCGCGGACGCAGAGGTCGTTGATGAGGTAGCGGGTTTCGAAGTTGTCGGTGCAGTCGAGGACGAGATCTGCGGCGAGGAGGGTGGGGGCGTTGGCGGGGACGAGGTCGGCGATGGCTGAGGTGACGCGGACGCTGGAGTTGATGCGGGCGAGGTGGAGGCGTGCGGCTTCGGCTTTGGGGAGGGAGGCGCGGGCATCGTCTTCGTCGAAGAGCATCTGGCGCTGGAGGTTGGAGGGCTCGACGAAGTCGCGGTCGATGAGGGTGAGGTGGCCGACGCCGGCGCGTGCGAGGAGGCTGGCGGTGGCGGCGCCGGTGGCCCCGACGCCGACGATGGCGACGTGAGCGTGGGCGAGGAGTTGCTGGCCGGCGGCGCCGATGGGGGCGAAGAGGATCTGGCGGGAGTAACGGTCCTGATCGGAGATGGGAGCGGCTGCGTCGGAGGGGGTGGGGTCGGAGGGGGAAAACGCAGGCATATAGGCGAGTATACGTTTGGCGGAGGGGAATCTGGAGGGGGTCGGAGAAGCGCGAAACGAACACGCCGGGGGTGGGGAGCATCTGTAAAATGTAAGTATCTGCGCGATGAGAGAGGGCCGTGGTACCGGGCCTGGCGGGATGGAGAGAGCCGCGGACGATGGGTTGAAGAGAGATGGCGGCTGGCGAATTTGAAGGTTGAGAGGACAGCGGCGTTGGCGCGGAGCGAGTGGTTGAGCGAGCGCGAGATGAAGCGACTCCCCGCGCGCCTGCTGGAGGTTGGAGGAGGCGCGCGCCGGAGTGGGTGGATGCGCTGGGCGCTGCTGGTGGTGGTGGGCGGTGCGGCGGCGATGGCAGGTGCGCAGAGTGCGGTCCCGAAGGCGAGCGCTGCTGCGACGGTGAGCGCTGCTGCGAATGCGGCTGCAACGAACGCGGCGAGTGGAGGTGCGGGGGCGGCTGCGACGGCGCAGGCGGTGACGAATGTGCTGCCGGCGCTGCCGGTGAGCCTGTGGTCGAGGGCGGGCGTGGCGGTGACGGCGGTGCAGTTTGCGGGCGTTACGTTTGACGCGAAGGATGCGATTTTTTCGGAGCTGCAACAGAAGGCAGGAGAGCCGCTGGACCCGGAGAAGGTGCGCGCCGATGAGCGGCGGCTGTTTGCGACCGGGCTGTATGTGGACATCGGGGTGGATGTGGAGGCGTCGGGGAGCGGCGTGGCGGTGGTGTATGCGGGCGAGCCGCGGTACTTTGTGGGGCGGGTGCAGATTGTGGGCGTGAAGGAGGAACGGCTGTCAGCGGTGCTGGAGTTTGCGACCCGGCTGGACCCGGGCGTGCCGTTTACGGATGCGGCGCTGCCGACGGCGGTGGAGGCGGTGAAAGAGGCGTTGGCGGAGAATGGATATTTTATTGCGACCGTGGCGATGACGACCGAGGTGGACACGGTGGGGCACCAGGTGAATGCGACGTTCACGGTGAATACGGGGCCGCAGGCGCATGTGGGAGGAGTGGAGGTGGGAGGGCCGGACGCGGGGATCGATGTGGAGACGTTCCGAAAGAAGGGACACCTGAACTGCGGATGGCTGACGGCGGATTTCGACAAGACGTTTGGCCGGACGTGCATCGCCAAGGTGACGCGCGAGACGACGAGTAATGCGCTGTCGGGCGTGCGGTCGTACTACCAGAAGGAGGACCGGCTGGAGGGAACGATCAGCCTGCAGCAGTCGAGATACGTTGCGCCGCGCAAGCAGGTGGACTACGACTTTGTGGCCAACCAGGGGCCGGTGGTGGAGGTGGTGGTGAAGGGGGTGAAGCTGTCGAAGGCGCGCACCAAGCTGCTGGTTCCGGTGTACGAAGAGGGAGCGGTGGACCGCGATCTGCTGAACGAGGGAGCGTTCAACATCAAGGACTACATGCAGCAGCGCGGGTACTTCAATGTGACCGACACGGTGCACCTGAGCGGGAGCGGGACGGGACATGTGGAGGTGGTGTACACGGTGGATGCGGGCAGCAAACACAAGGTGACCGCGGTGAGGATCAAGGGGAACAAGTACTTCGATAGCGGAACGCTGGGCGACCTGCTGCGGGTGAAGAAGGCGGACGCGTACCAGCGCAGCGGAAGGTACAGCGCGCAGTTGGTGGCCGAGGATGTGGAGTCGATCGAGACGCTGTACCGTGCGAATGGATTCAGCCAGGTGAGGGTGACGGCGGCGGTGAAGGAGATCGATAAGAGCGGGAATGGGAAGCCGCTGAAGGAGCCGCAGATTGAGGTGACGTTCTCAGTGGTGGAGGGGCAGCAGCAGAAGTTCGGGGCCGTGGAGCTGACGGGCGTGGCGACGGAGCGGAGAGCGGCGGTGAAGGCGCTGCTGAGTTCGCAGGCGGGACAGCCGTTCTCGCTGATTACGCTGTCGAGCGACCGCGATGCGATTCTGACGTACTACCTTGCGAATGGGTTCGACCATGCGACGGTGGAGATAGAACAGCATGCGGCGAGCGGCGATGCGTCGCGCACGGATGTGGCGCTGAATGTGACGGAGGGGCAGCAGGTGTTTGTGGAGCGTGTGCTGCTGTCGGGGCTGGTGCACACGCGGGCGAAGGTGGTGGAGAGCCAGATTCTGGTGCATGCGGGGGACCCGCTGGACCAGTCGGCACTGCTGCAGACGCAGAGGAATTTGTATAATCTGGCGCTGTTCAGCGAGGTGAACGCAGCGGCGCAGAACCCGATGGGGCATGCGCCGGAGAAGAACGTGCTGGTGCAGTTGACCGAGGCGAAGCGGTGGGATGTGACGTATGGCTTCGGGTTTGAGGCGCAGACGGGAACGCCGGGGATTGTGACGGGGCAGACGAAGGGAACGACGGCGGCGCAGAATGGGCAGGCGGGAGTGAGCCCACGGGTGTCGCTGGATGTGTCGCGGATTAATCTGCGCGGGACGGAGAACTCGCTGACGCTGCACTCGACGTACGGACTGCTGGAAGAGGTGGCGATGCTGAGCTTCAATGTGCCGCAGTTTTTCGGGCATCGGAACCTGACGGGGATGATCTCCGGGGGCTACTCGAATGTGCAGGACATAACGACGTTTGCGTCGTCGACGCTGCAGGGCGATGTGCGGGTGACGCAGAAGGTGAAGCGCGCGGACACGTTTATTTATGACTTCCAGTATCGGAGGGTGTCGGTGAATCCGAACTCGCTGGAGATTACGCCGAACCTGATTCCACAGTTGTCGGAGCCGGTGATTGTGGGGGGGCCGGACATTACGTACCTGCACGATACGCGCGATCCGAGCCAACTGAATGCGGGGAAGGGACAGTATTTATCGGTGGAGGAGTTTCTTGCGACATCGAAGTTCGGATCGCAGGCGGACTTCAACAAGGTGGATGTGAGCCAGTCGACGTACTACACGTTTGGCAAGAGGAAGTATGTGTTTGCACGCAATCTGCGAGTGGCGTTTGAGAAGTCGTGGGGGCCGAATCCGAATGCGTATAACGCGGGCAACCAGATAGGGGTGGTGTCGACGGCGTGCTCTGGAACGCTGCTGGAGACCAACCCGACGTGCAATGCGGTGCCGCTGCCGGAACGGCTGTATGTGGGGGGCGAGTCGTCGCATCGGGGATTCGGGATCAACGATGGAGGACCGCGCGATTTGACGACGGGATTTCCGGTGGGCGGGTCGGGTGCGGTGGTGAATTCGCTGGAGCTGCGCATGCCACCGCCGACGCTGCCGGTGGTGGGAGACAGCATCTCGTTTGTGCTGTTCCATGACATGGGCAATGCGTTTGAGTATCCGGGCGACATGTTCAAGAGCATCAAACACTTTCGCCAACCGGACAAGACGGCGTGCGGAGACCTGGCGGGTCCGCTGGCAGCGGCGGGCGGAGTGGCAGCGGACGCGGTGGGCTCGTGCAACTTCAACTACTACTCGCATGACGTGGGCCTGGGCCTGCGTTATGCGACGCCGGTGGGACCGATTCGCCTGGACTTCAGCTATAACTTGAATCCGCCGATTTATCCGGTGTTTGACGACTATACGGGAGCGCTGCCGTATGTGGGACAGGCGAATCACTTCAACTTCTTCTTCAGTATTGGACAGAGCTTCTAGACGATGATGCGACGCCGGGCACAATACGGGAGCAGGCGATGGGCGAGCGGCGGCGTGTTGCTGGTGGCGGTGCTGGTGGCGGGGAGGGTGTGCGCACAGAGCGTGCCGCCGGTGCCGCGGACGGGGACCGCTGTGCCACCCATGCCGGCGCTGGCTGCGGGGTCAACGCCGTCGGTGGCGCAGTCGCAGTCGCCGGCGACGAAGATCGTGCTGCCGAAGCTGCCGGGGATGCCGGCGGTGGAGGGAACCAAGGTGGATCGCGTGGTGGCGATTGTGAACGGGCAGTTGATTCTGGACAGCGATGTGGACAGGGAGCGAAGGTTTGCGGCGCTGCTGCCGTACGGGGAGGGGAGTGGGCCGTATGACCGCGCTGCGGCGATCGGGCGGCTGATCAATCGCGACCTGATTCTGCAGCAACTGGCGTTGCAGCCGCAGGGTGAGATAACGATGCAGGCGGCGGCGAAGGATCTCGATACGCTGCGGACATCGCTTCCGATGTGCAGGGAGTTTCACTGCGAGACGCAGGCGGGGTGGGAGAGGTTTCTGGCGACGGAGGGATTCACGGAAGAGAGTTTGACGAGCCTGTGGCGGCAACGTATGGAGGTGATGGCATTCATCGAGATGCGCTTCCGGATGGGGATCAAGATCTCGACGCCGGAGATCGAGGAGTACTACGCGAAGACGCTGCTGCCACAGTATGCGGCGCAACATGTGACGCCGCCGCAGGTGAGGGCGATTTCGAGCCGCATCGAGGAGGTGCTGCTGCAGGAACAGGTGTCAAAGCTGCTGGATGACTGGCTGGAGAGCCTGCGCGCGCAGGGCGATGTGGTGGTGCGGCATCCGGGGGAGGAGACGCCATGAGCGAGGATGTTGGAAACGGCTCGCCGCTAACTCCTGCTACGCCGCAGACTCCTGCTACGCCGCCGAGTGCTGCGCTGCCGCCGGGAGCGAAGAAGGGCGGCTTTGTGCTGCGGGTGTTTGGATGGAGCGCCGGGTCAGTCGTGGCGCTGGCGATCCTGCTGGCTGTGGGAGCGACGTGGTACACGGGGACCGCGGACTTTCAGCGGCGCGTGGGTGGCGAGGTCGTTACGGCGCTGGAGAATGCGACGGGCGGACGCGTGGAGCTGCGGCACCTGTCCTTCAGCCTGTGGCACCTGGCGATTGAGGCCGATGGGGTGGTGATCCACGGCACCGAGGCGCCGGGAGAGATGCCGTACCTTTCGGCGTCGAAGATTTTTTTGCGGCTGCATCTCAACATGATTCTGACGCATATTCGGGGGCTGGGGCCGCAGTCGCGGATCAGCCTGCGGTATCTGCGAGTGGAAGAGCCGAGAGTGCATCTGATCGTGTACAAGGACGGCCATACGAACCAGCCGACGCCGAAGCATCCGACCACCAGCAATCAGCCGGTGGCGGATACGCTGCTGGACTTGCAGGCAAGGAAGGTAGAGCTGGTGCATGGGCTGGCGGTGCTCAATAACAAGGCGATTCCGTTCGAGATGACGGCGAAGGAGCTGAGTGCGGAGGTTGAGTACCTGCGCGCGAGCGATCGCTATGGAGCGACGATTGACCTGGCGGACCTGCGGACGAAGATGGCGGCGGAGCCTCAGGTGCAGTCGAGGCTGCACCTGAGGGCGGAGATGGGGCGGGACATGATTGCGCTGACGAACCTGGAGTTCTGGAGCGGCGCGCGGGGTTCGACGGGAGCGACGGCGGCGCATCTGGTGGCGACGGCGCGGCTGCAACACTTTGCACACCCGGAGTGGGAGGGTTCGGCGACGGGCAGCGTGGGGCTGCCGCAGTTGAGCTATCTGACGGATGCGGAGGGGTTGGATGCGGGGACGATGGACCTGAATCTGCATGGGCACAACTGCGTTGTGCAGGTGGAGACGGCACCACAGCGGCCGCGGTTCTGGCAGCGCGAGGGAAAGAAGCACTCTGCAACGATGCCGCAGGGGACGGCAGAGGCGAACGATTGCAGCGAGGGTTTCCTGGTCGCAGGTTCGATAAAGGTCCACCAGGGCGGATATCACAACTCGTATGTGCGGGTGGAGGCGGTCGACGGAGGAGCGCAGTTGCGGATTACGTCGTCGGAGCTGGCGTTCAAGCAGATGAGCGGGGCGTCGAAGAGCGGCGGGAGTGCGCGGGGTGAGTTGACGATCGAGGATTGGCTGGACAACGCGCCGGGGGATTCGGCGGCGGAGACGGCGGCGGCGACAGCGAAGGTGGGTGCGAAGAACATCGGCGGGAGAGGTGCGGCGAAGTCGGCACGAGTGTTGCAGGCGGCAACGGTGAAGGGCTCGCACGCGTACCTTACGGCGACGGTGGACCATGTTCCGCTGCGCACGATTATGGAGATGGTGGAGCCGGGACACTATGGAGACCTTGGCTTCGACACGGCGGTTACGGGACCGGCGACGGTGACGTGGGGCGATCCGGCATCGCCGACCCTGCCTGACACGGTGCAGGTGCAGGCGAACCTGACGTTGACGCCGACGGGGGCGGTGCGTAAGGGCGCGCTGTCGAATGTTCCGGTGACGGGCGAGATTGTGGGCCACTACGATGGCTTGGCCGAGGTGGTGAACCTGCCGCATATTTCACTGCGCTCTCCGCAGAGTTCGCTGGCGGGAAGCGGTGTGCTGGGCGTGGCGAACGGCGATCCGCTGACGAAGCTGCAGGTGCATATGCAGACGCGGGAGCTGGGCGAGTTCGATCAACTGCTGACCACGCTGGAGCTGGAGATCAACGGGAGAAAGGGAAGGGCGGCGATTCCGGTGGCGCTGCATGGAACGGCGGACTTTGTGGGAACGACGAGCGGGCCGATGCTGAACCTGGAGGCGAAGGGACATCTGGTGGCCAATGACCTGGCGTTGCAGTTGGGGACGATGGACGCGAGGCTGGCGGATGTGCACATTGACTCGGTGGTGGGCAATCTGGATTACTCGCCGAACGGGGGGGTGATGGTGGCGTCGTCAACGATTACGCGGGGGACGGCGGTGCTGAATCTGGTGGGATCGTTCCGGCCGCATCGCGAGATGGCGCGTGGAGTGGAGACGTATGCGTGGGACCAGGACGCGACGATGGATGCGTCGGCGAAGCTGGCCGATGCGCAGGCCGCGGACCTGATGCAGATTGCAGGGCAGCAGAAGATTCCGGTGACGGGTACGGTGAACCTGGATGTGAGCGCGAGCGGGACGATCCACAACCTGATTGGAGGCGGCGCGGTGACGCTGAGCAACGGCACGGCGTATGGCGAGAGCTACCAGAAGATTGCAGTGACGATTGCGGCGGAGGGGCAGCAGGTGAGTGCGACCAAGGTATTGGTGGAGGCGCATGGAGCCTCCGTCACCGGCAGCGCCGGATACAACCTTGGCAGCAAGCAGATTCGAGCGCAGGTGAGCGGAAAGAATCTTCAGCTATCGAAGTTCGATACGTTCCGCAGGTTTGAGCCGGACACGGAGGGAGTGCTCTCGTTTACGGCGATTGCGAATGGGACGTTTGAGAGGCCGGACCTGCACGCGCGGATGTCGGTGGAGAAGATTGCGATGCGCGGGTCGGCGCTGGGTGAGATGGAAGCGAAGGCGGACAGTACGGGTTCGAACCTGGCGTATGAGATGCAGGCGAGGCTGGTGGGCGCGCAGGTGCATGGGACGGGACAGACGTCGCTGGTGGGCGACTATGCGACGCAGGCGAAGGTGACGGTGAGCGGGCTGGATATTGGAAACGTGATTGCGCTAGAGGCGCCGGGATCGTTCAAGGGAAGCTCTGCGATTGGGGGAACGATCAACGTGTCGGGGCCGGCGGCGAAGCCGAGGGAGATGGCGGGATCGGCGGAGTTCGACGATGTGGACTTCAAACTGCAGGGGGTGGAGTTGAAGGCGGCACAGCCGTTGCGGGCGAGCCTGAAGGATGGGATGGTGACGCTGGACGAGATGCATGTAACGGGGCAGGATACGGACCTGAACGCGTCGGGTACGGCGGTGGTGTTTGGAGATGCGAATCCGCTGGGAGGACGGCTGAACCTGCATGCAAGCGGAGACGTGAGCATGGCGCTGGCGAATGCTTTCGATCCGGACCTGATTACGTCGGGGAAGGTGACGTTCAAGGTTGCGGCGGAGGGACGCATGAAGAAACCGTCGCTCACCGGAGGCGTGCGGTTCCAGAATGTGAACCTGTCGATCGAGGGGGTTGCGAATGGGCTGAGCAATCTGAACGGAACGCTGGTGTTCAACGAAGATCGCCTGGATGTAAAGGACCTGACGGCGACGACCGGTGGCGGACAGTTGAAGATCGGCGGATACCTGGCGTATCAGAAGGGCGTGTTCGCGGATCTTACGGCGACGGGAGATGTGGTGCGGGTGCGCTATCACGGGCTGAGCGCGACGGCCAATGCGAGCTTCCGGTTGCAGGGAGAGCCGCAGTCGCTGCTGCTGTCCGGCAACGTGCTGGTGACGCGATTTGGAGTGGGAGCGGATGTGGACTTTGCAGCACTAGGGGCTACGCAGAGCGTGGAGGCTCCGGTGAATCCGAACTCGCCGACAAATAAGGTGCGGCTGGATGTGCGTGTGACGAGCGCGCCGCAACTGGACTTTCAGAACTCGTTTGCAAAGCTGGCGGGGTCGGTGGACCTGACGGTGCGGGGGACGCTGGCGGTTCCGAGCGTGCTGGGACGCATCCTGATAACGGATGGAAGTGCGAGCTACCTGGGGACGCAGTATCAGTTGGAACGGGGAAGTATCTACTTCACCAATCCGGTGCGCATCGATCCTACGATTGACCTGGATGCGACGGCGCGGGTAGAGAACTACGACATCACGATCGGAGTGCATGGGACGGTGGCGAAGCTGAAGCCAACCTACCGATCGGAGCCGCCGCTGACGGAGGCCGATATCTTCAACCTGCTGGCGCTGGGACGGACGCAGGAAGAGGCGCAACTGTACCAGGAACAGCAGTCGCAGGTGGGATCGAATCCGATGACGAATGCGCTGCTGGGCGGGGCGCTGAATGCTACGGTGGCGAGCCGCGTGGGCAAGCTGTTTGGCGCGGGATCGGTGAAGATCGATCCGGCGTTTATTGGGACGCTGGGTACTTCGTCGGCGCGCATCACGGTGCAGGAACCGCTCTCGAAGCAGTTGACGCTGGTGTATGCGACCAACGTGAATGAGACGGCCGAGCAGTTGATCCAGGTGCAGTACCAGTTGAACCAGGAGTACTCGATTGTTGCGACGCGCGATGAGTCGGGCGTGTTTTCGGTGGTGTTCAATATTCGGAAACGGTACAGGTAAGAACGAGGAAACTTCAGGCGCGTTCGCGGGCGGACGTGCGGCAATTTACGATGGAAGAGTATGGAGAATGTTCTTCGCAGCACGCGCGTTACGCTGGAGATGATCAAGTGGGAGCACTCGATCTTTGCGCTGCCGTTTGCGCTGACGGGCGCGATGCTGGCGGCCAATGGCTGGCCAACGCTGCGGGTGCTGGGCCTGATTGTGGTGTGCATGGTGGCGGCGAGATCGGCAGCGATGGCGTTCAACCGGCTGGTGGATGCGAAGCTGGATGCGGCGAACCCGCGGACGGCGATGCGGGCGCTGCCAGCGGGACAACTCTCGGCAGGATTTGTGCTGGCGTTCACGATAGTGGCATCGTGTGTGTTTCTGCTGGGATCGGCGCTGCTGAACCGGCTGACGCTGGAGTGTGCGCCGTTTGCGCTGGCCGTGGTGCTGGCCTACAGCTATATGAAACGCGTGACGCGGTGGTCGCACCTGGTGCTGGGGCTGGCGCTGGGGATTGCTCCGGCGGCCGCGTGGATTGCCGTGCGCGGAACGTTTGCGCCACGGGCAGCGCTGCTGACGGCGATTGTGATTCTGTGGGTGGGCGGCTTCGATGTGCTGTACGCGTGCCAGGACTTCGAGCACGATCGCAAGGTGGGACTGTTCAGCGTGCCCGCAATGTTTGGATTGGAGCGCGCGTTCCGGATTGCGCAGGCGATGCACGTTGCGATGGTGGCGCTGCTGTTCGTGATGCTGCATGTGTTTGGGCTGGGCGCGATTGCGCTGCTGGGGATGTGCGTGGTGGTGGTGCTGTTGGCCTATGAACATGCGATCATCAGCCCGCGAGACTTGTCGCGGATGAATGCCGCGTTCTTTACGCTGAACGGAATTATTTCAGTTGTGTTCTTTGTTTCGGTGGCTGCGGATGTGCTGCATCGGCGGTAGCGGGGAGATGCAAAAGAACCGCTGAAGACGGGCCTGGGCTGCTGGTCTCCGATCGATGGATGCGATCGAGGGATGCAGTCGATGGATGCGGTCGAAGGATGCGAGGATAAGGGCGCAAGGATAGGGATGCGAGGATAATTGGTGTGGGGATCTTTGAGGTGCAGTGCGGTAAGGAGCCCGTAAGGCGTCGAGGTTGTGCGGTCAGGTGCGAAGAGGATCAGGACAGCAAAGGAGAGGGATGCAGCGCGAGGGAGAGATTTTCGAAGGGCGGAGAACCTCTGGAGAGGAGATGCTGCGGCGGATCGCGATCCAGGGGGAGCGGGGATCGAACAGCCACATGGCGGCGCTGAAGATGCTGGGAGAGGTGGAGGTGGTGGCGTGCAGCGTGTCGGCCGAGGTGATTGATGCGGTGCTGACGCAGAGGGTGGATGCGGCGGTGCTGCCGATTGAGAACAGCCTGCATGGATCGGTGGCGGAGCACTATGATCTGCTGCTGGAGCATGCGGTGCGGGTGGATGGGGAGAGCCTGCTGCGGATTCGGCATAATTTGATGGCGGCGCCGGGAGTGAAGCTGGAGGAGGTTCGCAGCGTGCTGTCGCATCCGGTGGCGCTGTCGCAGTGCAGGAGGTTTCTGGCAGGGTTTACGCAGGCCAGGGCAGTGCCGTTTTATGACACGGCGGGCAGCGTGAAGCATGTGATGGAGGCGGGGCTGCGTGATACGGCGGGCGTGGCTCCGGAGCTGGCGGCGAAGGAGTATGGGGCTGCGGTGCTGGTGGCGGGGATCGAAGACCATGCGCAGAATTACACGCGGTTTCACCTGCTGCGGCGGAGTGTGGATGCGCGGCCGGCGGGGTTGCGCGCGGCAAATAAATTAAGCCTGGCGTTTGCGGTGGAGCATCGGCCGGGAACGCTGGTGACGGCGCTGGAGCGGCTGCGCGATGCGGGTGTGGACCTGACGAAGATCGAGTCGCGACCGGTTCCGGGTAGACCGTGGGAGTATGTGTTCTATGTAGAGCTGCGGTTTGCCGATGAGACCATGGCCGATGCCGCGGTGCGAGCGCTGAAGCCCTGTTGCAGCCTGGTGAAAGAGTTGGGACGGTATGCCGCGGCCTGAGGTGGAAGGAGTTACGGCTGCGGTATGAAGGCCACGAGGTGATAGGTCTCGGATCTGAGTTTTCTTGCGTCGAGGCTGGCGGGCCATTTGAGCTTGACGGACTTGCCGGAGAAGTCAGCCTGAATGGTGTTGGTGCTGGGGATGCGGCAACTGCGGTGATTGATGTAATCGAACTTGAGCATGTTCTTGGTGACGCAGTTGACGACGGCGATTTTGCCGTCGGGCAGAAGCAGAGCGAGCGTGACGCCGGTGACGCGGTAGGTGGGGCCGATGGTGGCGGGGTTGTCAGACGTTGAGGGATCGGAGCTGGAGCAGTTCGCGCTGGAGGAACTGTTGGAGGAGCTGCTGGAGGAGCTTGCGTTGCAGTCGGTGTTTGCGCCCGAGGCGGCGGCGGGGCGGGCCGGGACCTGATAGTTGTAGGCTGTCTCGCTGGCGCGGCGATCGATGACCTTCACGTCCAGCCTCTGCGCCGAAGCTGCGATGGCAAGAGCGGCGACGCACAGTGATCCGGCTGCGAAGATGCGGGACAGCGAAGAATGGCTCATGAGATTTCTCCTGCCGCCCATGCTACGTCTCTTTGGCGAGGAGGCAGCGGAGTTTTCCTGGAGTGGACTCCGTAAGAGTACCCCTTTGCACGGAAAACACGGTTGGCTGCAAGGTGAGCGATAGGGGTAGGGCGTGAGATGCACAGAACGGAGTCCTGTGTTCAGCCTTCCCTGTTACACTTCTCCACACACCTTCGAACCGCTTTAATGTACTTCTTATTTCATTCCTGACCGGAGATACTATGTTCGCGAAATACCGTATTGTGCTGGCGGTAATGTGCCTGCTGCTTGGGGGCTCACTTTGCAACGCACAGCAAGCGCTGGACAACGCATCAATCATCAAACTCACGAAGTCGGGCCTGAGCGAAGACCTGATTGTGCAGACGATCAACGCCTCTGCCGGTCACTATGACACGGGGACCGATGCTCTGATCGCGCTCAAGCAGGCTGGCGTGACGGACAAGGAGGTCGGGGCGATGCTGATGAAGAATGCGAACCCGAGCGGGACGCCGTCCACGCAGATGCCGGCAACGATCGTGCTGGCGGCACCACCGCCGCCGCTGCCGGGAGTTACCGATGTTGGCGTCTACTACAAGGACAAGAATGGCCAATGGACCAATATCGACAGCGAAAACGTGAACTTCAAGACCGGCGGTGTGCTCAAGAGCGCCTTCTCGGATGGCATTGTGAAGCCTGACCTGAATGGACATCTCACGGGCCCGACGAGCAAGCTGAAACTCAATACGCCGCTTGAATTTGCGATCTATGCGTTTGAAGGGCAGGAGGCCGGGAACTATCAACTGCTGCACCTGCGCACGCACAAGGACGGCAGGGAGTTCCGTTCGGTGACGGGAGGAGTCTTTCATGAATCGGGCGGGGCGCAACGCGACACCGTCGAGTTCACGTCGAAGAAGGTCGCACCCAGAACGTATCTTGTGACCATTCCGGACAAGCTGGAGCCCGGGGAGTATGGATTTCTACCGCCGGGAACGATGAATACGGGCAGGAACCTGGCCAGTTCGGGAACGATGTACACCTTTACGCTGGTGGAGTAGCCGGGAAGGCCAGCCGCTGAACAGCCACGCCTGCGGAGGTTGCAGGGAGGGCCTGCTCGGCGGTTGGTTTGCCGGGCGCTGCGACGGTGTGTGGTGAGGATCGGCAGGGTCTGTGGCTGCGCCTCTGTTCTTGCGTTGACGTGCTTT
>DAIDKF010000004.1 GCA_027450185.1 Granulicella sp.
TTCGAGATGTAGCTAAACTGGAGGTTGAGGCACCAAGCACTATGTCGCAGCGTTGGAGGCGGATAGCGGCCCACTGGTCAAACAACATGGAATCCAGTTCGTCGAGAGGCAAGGGGGTCCGAAGGTGCGTCAATGCGCTGAAGATTGCTACAGGTGCGGGCACCCACCGATTCCTAACTGCCGGATCAAACCCCAGCATGCGGTTGCGGGGAGTAGCCGTGTATAAACTGACTTCGTAGCCCCGTTGCACAAATGCATTCGCAGGCAAACGATAGTGAGCTTGGCGACCCGTTGCGATGATGACTTTCATGGCTGAACCCCCACGGATAGAGGGTACCATTGTGTGGATTCAAGCAGATTTGAGGGAGAAAATCACCCTACGCAGGCTCGGTCGAGTCTAACAAACCGCGCGATTCAGCGCATAAACGCAGCGAGAGCACGCCACCTGCTACCCTTGATCCGTTATGGATAAAGTCCTCACAGTACAACTCAATGGCCAACCGCACACGCTAACGGAACTTTCCTCACCGAGCGATCTGGCCAGCGTCATCAGCGCGCTGAACCTCAAGGCGGATCGAATCGCGGTGGAGCACAACGGCGAGATCGTCTCGCGCGTGAGGTGGGAGCAAGCGAGTGTCAGCAGCGGCGACCGCCTGGAGATCGTTCATTTCGTGGGCGGAGGCTCAGCTTCAACCTATGCCGAACGCAGGTGCTTTCAATAGTTTCGCCCAAGGTCAGGTTCCGGAGGGGGCGACAGAATAGGCAGCGGTGGCGAGGGAGGTACGGGGGCTGGCGCTGGGGCGTTTGCGGCGCAAGAATCTAAGCATGAACAATGCGACGGCGAAGGTTGGAAGTAGCAGATCGCTGCTGCGCGAATATATGACGCACCTGCGGGTGGAACGGGGATTGCGTCCTCTGAGTTGCGAGGCATATCTGCATGATCTTGAGATATTTGCGGAGTTTCTGGAGGGCGGAGACGCGAGCTTTCGGGCGAAGACGTTTCTGACAGCCGATCAGGCGGATGTAAGTGGGTTCATGCAACATCTGCGGGAGCATGGGGTGCAGCCCCGGTCCATTGCCCGGAAGTTGAGTTGCGTCCGCGGATTCTACAGGTGGCTGCTGATGGACAAGCGGGTGCGGCGCGATCCTACGGTGAATATCGAGAGTCCGGCGAGTTGGAAGATCCTGCCGAAGTCACTGACTGAGGGTGAGGTGAGTGAGATGCTGGAGCGGACCGGAGTGGCGGCGCGGGCTGACAATGCGACGGGCGCTGCGCTACGGGATCATGCGATGCTGGAACTACTGTACGCAGGGGGGCTGCGGGTGGGCGAGATTGTGGCGCTGCGACAGGAGGATTTGCGGCTGGAGACGGCCAGCGTGCAGGTGCGCGGAAAAGGAGATAAGGAGCGGATTGTGCCCATCGGGCGGTCGGCGGTGGAGGCGCTTGAGGCTTATGTGCGGCGGGGACGGCCAGAGCTGTTGAAGGGTAGAGGGATGCAGCGGTCGTTGTTCCTGTCGGTAAGAGGAAATCCGCTGACAACGCAGAAGGTTTGGCAGATGGTGAGGGGAGTCAATAGTCATGCAAGTCCGCATAAGCTGCGACATAGCTGCGCGACGCATATGGTGGAGCATGGGGCAGACCTTCGCACCGTGCAGACGCTGCTGGGGCATGCCGATATCGCTACGACGCAGGTGTATACGCACCTGGCGATTGACCGGCTGAAGACGGTGCATCGGATGTGCCACCCGCGGGCGAAGAGGAGAGCAGGGGGCGGAGCGTGAGCGCGCAGGTGGATGGTCGCGGGTATGGAGGATCAGTGCCCTCCACTGCTGCACGGGTTAGAGTGCGCGGCCGAGTGGCGTCTGCAGGGGGTTTCGGTGGTGAAGATAAAGACTTGAGGGCACGCGGGAAGTCACGCAAGAGGGCTGCTTCTGAGGACAGCTTTGAGGAACTGGGTGAGAGGTTTCTTGCAGTGATGCGGGATGAGCGCGGGGCCAGCGAACATACGCTGCGGGCGTACTCGCGCGAAGTGCGGGGTTTTGCAGCGTTTTTGACGGAAACGATGGGGAAGGGCGAGATGCTTTCGTCGGTGGAGCATACGCAGATACGCGTATATATGACGAAGCTGATGGATCGGGGACTGACCAAGGCAAGTGTGGCACGGGCGCTGGCGGCGATTCGGAGCTGGTTCAAGTGGGCTGCGAAGGCTGGGCTGATGGAGAGTAACCCGGCGCTGTTGGTGAGTACACCGAAGCTGCCAAAGCATCTGCCGAGAGTGCCGAGTATGGAAGAGGTGAATCGGGTGCTGGATTCGCTGGGTCCTGCGCAGACGGCTGGACGCGCTTCGCGTAAGGCAAACGACGCAGACGCTGCTGAGGCGGAGGATCTCGAGTCTAGTTGGCCTGAACGGGAGCGGGTGATCTTCGAACTGCTGTATGGATGCGGAATACGGAACTCTGAGCTGGTGGGGCTGGATATGGACGCGATCCATTGGAGCAACGACGCGATTCGCGTTTTTGGCAAAGGAAAGAAGGAGCGCCTGGTGCCGTTGGGCGATGCCGCGGCAGAGGCGGTGAGGGCGTACCTGCCGTTGAGGCAGGCGAAGCTGGAGGCAGCGGGACTCGGCAAACTGGTGCAGGCCGGGCCCCTGCTCATCCGGTTGCGGGTGGGCGTTGGGGCAAAGGGGCTGGCGCGCCTGACGACGCGCAGTGTGGGCAGAATCGTGAAGAGCATTGCGCTGAGCCGCGGTCTGGCGGCGGATGTGCACCCGCATACCCTGCGGCACGCGTTTGGGACGCACATGCTGGAGGAAGGTGCGGATCTTCGGGCGATTCAGGAGATGCTGGGGCACGAGCGGCTGTCGACAACGCAGCGATATACGCAACTGACCGTGGGACAGGTGCAACGGGTGTATGACGAGACGCATCCTCGCGCGAAGTAGGCGCGTGTGAACGCATGTTGCAGGCGCATGTCGCGGGAGGCGACGGCTGGCTGCGTGTCCGAGCGGAACTTGTGGCAGGGCTAGACCATTTCCCCTGAAGGTGTACCCCAGGGATACGACTCCAATGGGCGTTTTCCCCAATGAAAACGCCACTGCAGACCCGTTTCTGGATACCCATCCTCAGGGAAAATGGTCTAGTAGCGGGGGACTGCCGGGTCTATGCGAAGGGACCATGCGTTGATGCCGCCAGCTACAGACTGGGCCTTGTCAAAGCCCTGTTGACGGAGCCACGCGGCGACCGCAAGGGAGCGATTTCCGTGGTGGCAAAGAACCAGAATGAGGGCGTCTTCATCGAACTCCTGGTGGGCGCGGGCGGGGATTTCGTTCATGGGCAGATGCGTGCTGCCTTCGATGCGCGCCGTGGCGTACTCCCAGGGTTCACGCACGTCGAGGAGGAGTGGCGGTTGCGCAGAGGCGAGATGGGCGTGAAGCTGGTCGACCGTGATTTCGAGGTCCATACGCTCAAGATTACAGGATCAGAGCGATCCACCACGAGGGCGACCGTAGCGAGGGCCACGCTCTTTGGGCGAGAAAATCAGGTTGGCGCCAGCAACAATTTCTGTAGTTGCGGTTTTGAGTGGCCATGGTCATGTTCAGATCTCGTTCCATATCAGGCTGGCCGGCAGTCGTTGGGACTGTGGCTGTTGCGCTTCTGGCTGGTTGCGGAGGCAGTACGATGAACTCGTCAGGCGGTGGAACCGGCGGGGGTGGCGGTGGAGGTAATGCTGTTTGCAGTACGCCCGCGGTCACGATCAACCACACGACGAGTGGCCAGAACACAAACCCGAATCAACTGGTGTTCCTGAGCAAGAGCACCTATCCTCAGGCGGTGTGCAACGACGGGACGCAGGGTGCGTATGTGTTGCGCGCGGGACAGGGATCGGGTGTGAACCGCTGGGTGATCTCGCTGGAGGGCGGAAGCGACTGCTATGACGATGCGAGTTGTTCGAGCAGGGCGGCGAGTTCGGGTGACCTGATCAGCACGGCGCCGATTGCGGGTAATCCTTCGCTGGCGCCGGGGATGGGGGGGCTGCTGTCGCAGGAGGCTTCGACAAACCCGGATTTTTACGACGCGAACGAGGTGCAGATCGTCTACTGTTCGAGCGATGACTGGTCGGGCGCGAAGAGTGGGGCAGGAGCGTTTAACGCGAACGACGACACGACGTGGAACTTTCAGGGACGGGCGATTCTGGATGCGGCGATTGCAGACCTGAAGGCGAATCACGGGTTGAATGGTGCGACCGAGGTGATGTTTACGGGGCAGTCGGCAGGTGGGCTGGGCGTGTACGTGAACACGAACTATGTGGCAAAGCTGGTGCCGTCGTCGGCGCGGTTCGTCGCGTACTCGGACGCAGCGTTTTACAACGAGGTGAACGTGTTCAATGCGTCGGTTGCTCCGCCCTATGATGACCCGTCGCAGCCACCGGCGCAGGACTCGACCAAGGGTGTTGGAATTGTGCTGTGGAATGGGACGGGCGATCCGGTGTGTGCTGCTGCAGCAACGACGAACGCGGAGCAGCTCGGGTGCTACAACTCGCAGCAGTTGCTGGCTGCGGGCGGCACGATTACGCTGCCGATGATGGTGAGTGAGGCGCAGCAGGACCAGGCGCAACTGGGCTCCAATGGGATTCCTGCGTTCAACGGCAACTTCACCACGCAGGAGCAGGCATACATTCAGTACTTTGCGGCACAGATGCGGACAGGGTTGGCAACGACGAACAGCAACGTGTCGATCTTTTCGCCGGACGTGCTGGTGCATGTGGAGGCGACAGACCCGACACTGTTTACACAGCCGCAGACGTTTCCGGGCGGGGAGTTGACGCTGCAACAGGTGGTGGGTGCCTGGTACAAGGCACCGTGCACCGTGCAGCGGGACATTGCAAACTGATGTCCTGCGCAGGAACCACTAGCTAGTCGTTGGCTCCGTGGCACTTTTTGTACTTCTTGCCGGAGCCACAGAAGCATGGATCGTTGCGGCCGATCTCCGCGCCACTGCGGCGCTGGGTCGCGGTCGCGGCGGCGGTGGAGCCACCGGCCTGGCGGGCGGCGGCAAGGTCGCGCTGCTTGTTGCGCTGGAACTCGCGCTCGAGCGCGTCAATGGTGGTGGAGGGGGCACGGGTGGGGATGATGGGAGGTGGAGGCGGCTCTTGCGGAGCGGATGGCTGAGCGCCGTTCGGGGAGCCGCTGTAGGAGGCGTCGATGGGGAGGCGCTGCTGCGTCGGCGGGGGCGCGGGCTGCGCGAGGTGGAGATGAGCCAACTGCTCGAGGCTCTCGATGGGGGTGCCGTCGGGAGCGAGGATTTGCATGCGGAAGAGGTTGCGTGCGGTGTCCTCCTGGAAGCGCATCATCATGGATTCGAACATCTCGAAGGACTCCTTCTTGTAGGCGACGAGAGGGTCCTGCTGGGCGTAGCCGCGGAGTCCGATGCCCTCCTTGAGGTGGTCCATGTTGAGGAGGTGCTCCTTCCAGAGAGCGTCGAGGACGGAGAGCATGACGACGCGCTCGTGATAGCGGAGCTGGGCTTCGCCGAGAATCTTTTCCTTGATGTCGTAACGCTCGGTGAGCTTGTTGAAGATGGCTTCGCCGAACTCGTGGCGGTTGAGCTGGGTGGGATCGATGGCATCTTGATTTGTGTTTTCACTGTTTTGTTGCAGGTTGGCGCCAAAGATGTCGTAGATCTGGGTAAAGATCTCGTCGACTTTCCACTGCTCAGGGTGTACTTTTTCGGGGGCCAGCTCTTCAAGGATGCTGGAGAGAATGGTGGAGACGTAGTCCTCGGTGATGAGCTGCTTTTGTGCGACGCCTTGCATGAGCTGGTGGCGGAGGGAGTAGACGGCCTCGCGCTGCTTGTTCATGACGTCGTCGTACTCGAGTACGTGTTTGCGGGATTCGAAGTTCTGACTTTCGACGGCTTTCTGCGCGCCCTCGATGCGGCGGGAGATCATCTTGCTTTCGATGGGCACGCCCTCCTCCATGCCGAGGGACTGGAGCAGGCCGGAGACCCACTCGCGGGCGAAGATGCGCATGAGGTCGTCTTCAAGGGAGAGGAAGAAGCGGGAGCTGCCGGGGTCGCCCTGACGGCCGGCGCGGCCGCGAAGCTGATTGTCGACGCGGCGGGACTCGTGACGTTCGGTGCCGAGAATGTGAAGACCGCCCGCCTCAATGACGGCGTCGTGCTCGGTTTTGGTGGAGGCGGCGTGAGCGGCGATGGCGGAGTCCCAGTCCTGTTGGGAGACTTCAAACTCCTGCGACTGATAGTAGAAGCGGACAAAGCCGGTTGGTGCGACAGGGGAGATGGCACCTTCGGCGGCGGAGACAGCGCGCGCCGCCTTGCGCTTGACGAGGTCCTGGCGGGCCATGAATTCGGGGTTGCCGCCGAGGAGAATATCCGTACCGCGGCCGGCCATGTTGGTGGAGATGGTGACCATGCCGAGACGGCCGGCCTGGGCTACAATTTCGGCTTCCTTCTCATGAAATTTGGCGTTGAGGACCACGTGGCGGACGGCCTTGCGCTTGAGGATCTCAGAGAGCAGCTCAGATTTTTCAATGCTGGTGGTGCCGACGAGGACGGGCTGCTTGGCGGCGTGGAGACGCTCGATCTCGTCGGCGACGGCGAAGTACTTTTCCTTGGCCGTGCGATAGACGACGTCGGGATTCTCAATGCGCTGCATGGTGCGGTTGGTGGGAATGACGACGATTTCAAGCTTGTAGATGGAGTCGAATTCGGCAGCTTCGGTCTCGGCTGTGCCGGTCATGCCGGAGAGCTTTTTGTAGAGACGGAAGTAGTTCTGGAATGTGATGGTGGCGAGAGTCTGGTCTTCTTTGCGAATTGCGACGCCCTCTTTGGCTTC
This sequence comes from Granulicella sp., assembly GCA_027450185.1. GTDB lineage: Bacteria > Acidobacteriota > Terriglobia > Terriglobales > Acidobacteriaceae > Granulicella. The sequence continues at coordinate 6,854 of DAIDKF010000004.1, forward strand.
GACGGCCTGGTGCAGTCCATCCGACCAGCGGCGGCCGGGCATGAGGCGGCCGGTAAACTCGTCGACGATGATGACCTCGCCCTCCTTGACGACGTACTCGACGTCGCGCTTGTAGAGACTGTGGGCCTTGATCGCGACCTCGATGTGGTGCTTCATATCCCAATTTTCAGGGTCGGCGATGTTGCCAATGCCGAGGATCTTTTCGATCTTCTCCCAGCCTTCGTCGGTTACCGTGACCGCACGTGCTTTCTCGTCGACGACGTAGTCGCCGGACCAGGTTTTGGTCTCGAGGGTTTCGATGAGTTCTCCCTCTTCGAGTTGGGGGATGACGGTATTGGCGATCGCGTATTTGTCGGTGGTCTTGTCGGTGGGGCCGGAGATGATGAGGGGAGTGCGAGCTTCGTCAATGAGGATGGAATCAACCTCGTCGACGATGCAGTAGAAGTGGCCACGCTGGACCTGGTCGGCGAGCTCGAACTTCATGTTGTCGCGGAGGTAGTCAAAGCCGAATTCGTTATTGGTGCCGTAGGTGATGTCGGAGCCGTAGGCCTGGCGGCGCTGCTCGTCGGAGAGGTCGTGGACGATGACGCCGACGGAGAGGCCGAGGAAGCCGTAGATTTTTCCCATCCACTCGGCGTCGCGCTTGGCGAGGTAGTCGTTGACGGTGACGACGTGGACACCGTGGCCGGCGAGAGCATTGAGGTAACAGGGCAGAGTGGCGACGAGGGTTTTGCCTTCGCCGGTCTTCATCTCGGCGATTTTGCCGTGATGGAGCGTCATGCCGCCGATCATCTGCACGTCAAAGTGGCGCATGCCGACGGTGCGGCGGCCGGCCTCGCGAACAACGGCGAAGGCCTCGGGGAGGATCTCGTCGAGGGCGAGTTTTTCGGCGGAGATCAGCTCGTCTGGTTCGGTGATGCCGGACTGCTCTGCTTTGAGCCGCGCGGCGGCGATGCGGGCGCGGAACTCGGCTGTCTTCGCGGTGAGCTGTTCGTCGGTGAGTTGCTGGAGTGCTGGCTCGAAGCTGTTGATCTGGGCGAGCACGGGGAGCATGCGTTTGACGGTGCGCTCATTGCTGGTGCCGAAGATTTTTGCGAGAACATTGTTGAGCACGTGTGGGTTCCTTTGGATGAGGCGCTCGAAGGCGCGGAAACTGGGTAAACGGGCTAAACGCGGACTAGAGCCGCAGGACGCACAGGAGAGGCGTCGCTTAGCTGAGGCGGGATGTGACGGCTTGCAAAGTTGCAGTGTGCGCGGCCGGGGGACGCATGGTCCAGGGCGCGGAATGAACTGCGCGCAACGCGGGAGCAAGCACGAAGGTTGCTGCTTTGAGGGAGGCGGCGGTTTCACCAAGAGGCTCGGAGCCAACCGCAGCCGCTGCGCTCTGATAGAGCAGGGTGCTGATGTAGCGGCCACCAAGGGTAAGGTCTGCGGGCCGGAGACCGTGAGTATCTGCCGTACTCAGAGCAGTGAGCAACAGAAAGAGGCAGGCGAGATGGCGGTTCCGCAGACGCATCATCCTCTATCTTAAACGATTCGACGGCGTAATTCGAGAGGAGATTGAATTCGGTTGTGTTTTGGTGAGAAACGAAGGTGCGCGAATAACGTCGCGGCGGCGGGCTTGGGCAGCTATTGGAGGTAGGCGGCGAGGGGGGAGTGGGCGTCGCGAAGGGCCTCGGCAACAGAGCTGGCGTTGAGTTCTGCGCCTTCGGGGCTGGTGTGCGTGTGATCTTTGGGGAAGAGCACGGCGGTTTTGGCTGGGCCAAGCGCCTCGAAGCGGTTGGCTGCAATGTTGCTCATGTCGATGAGGGGAACATGCTCCTCGGAGGCTAGCTGGCGAAGGGATGCGGTATAGCCCATGTCGCGCTCGATGCAGGTTTGTGCGCCGGCACTATTGAGTTTGCTATCGGAGCAGGGCGTCCAGATATTGCGGACGGTGAGGGTGAGCAGGATCGGGCTGGCACCTTTGGCGCGGGCTTCGTCGATCATCTTGCGCAGGTACCAGCCGTAGGTGTGGACGGTTTCAATCTGGCCGGCGAAGGGGCCGGCGATCTGGGGCACGCTCTGAGTTTCGTCGCCGATGCCCTTGAGGTCGCCGCGGGGCTTGGGGCCGCCGAGGTCGCCGCTGTCGTTGTGGCCGAGTTGGAGGAGAACGAAGTCGCCGGGCTTGATCTGGTCAAGGAGATGGGCCCAGTGTCCTTCGGTGATATAGCTGCGAGCGGAGCGGCCGGCGATGGCGCGGTTGGCGACGTTGATGCGGGAGGTGTCGAAGAGAGGAGCGAAGTGGTCGCCCCAGCCGAGGTCTGTGTTGTTGCGGGCGGTGGAGTCGCCGACGATGAAGACGGTGGGGAGATGGGGATTGAGGGGCTGGTCAGCGGGGAGGTGATGCTGGGCGGGAGTGGGAGGTGGAGCGCCGGGATTCTGCGCGAGGGCCAGGGGTGCGAGGGCGAGCGAGGCGAGAAGAAACAAGTTATGGATTGAACTTGAGCGCGGCATAGGAGCTAGCCTACCACCGGCGGTGAGGGTCAGTCAGCGGGTCACGAGGTCGAGCAGGGCGACGGCCTGATTGTGCTCTTCATCCTTTGCGCCGTAGAGCAAGGTTGAGGGGCCTTTGGCTATAGCCTGCTTGAGTGTGGCGAGGGGTTCGGCGCTCTTGCTGAGTTCGGCGCGATAGCGGGATTTGAACTCTGTCCAGCGGGCAGGGTCGTGGGCGAACCACTTGCGGAGTTCGGTGCTGGGAGCAACGTCCTTGAGCCACAGATCGACGTGGGCCTTCTCTTTGGTGAGACCGCGGGGCCAGAGACGATCGACGAGGATGCGGGTTCCGTCGCTGGGGGAGGGTTCTGCATAAACGCGCTTGAGGTTGGGCTTCATTCTGTCACCGATTGTAGGATGCGGGTTGGCCGTCCGAGGGTGGATGGAAAGGCGAACGAAGATTATGCTGGGGGTGCCCGCTTCGAATGGATGGATCACTGAGGCAGAGGGCGAAGTTTGAGATGGAGGCGTGGGTTCATGAGCGAAGCGGCGGTTGGATATGCAAGGGAGCAGGGGACACGGTTTGTCGAGGAACTGAAGGATTTGTTGCGGATTCCTTCGGTGTCGACGGCACCTGAGCACGTGGAAGATGTGCGGAAGGCTGCGGAGTTCGTGGCGGAGGGGCTACGCGCCGCGGGGATGGAGCATGTACGGCTGATTGAGACCACGTCAGATGCACATAAGGGGCATCCGCTGGTGTATGCCGATTGGCTGCATGCGGAGCCCGCAGCCGATGGAAAGGCCAAGCCTACGGTGCTGCTCTACGGACACTACGATGTGCAGCCGGCTGAGCCGCTCGACGAGTGGAAGTCACCACCGTTTGAGCCCGAAGTGCGGGATGGGAATATTTATGCGCGTGGGGCGGTCGATGACAAGGGACAGATGTGGATGCATGTGAAGGCGCTGGAGTCGGTGATGAAGACCGAAGGAAAGTTGCCGGTGAACGTGCGAGTGATTATCGAAGGAGAGGAAGAGGTCGGAGGTGAGGGAATTGCCGCCTTTGTGCGTGAGCACGGAGACCAGTTGAAGGCCGATGCGGCGCTGGTTTCGGACACGGAGATGTTTGCGCCGGAACTGCCAACCCTGTGCGTTGGACTGCGCGGGATGATCTATACGGAGTTGGAGGCTAGAGGCGCGGCGACGGATTTGCACTCGGGAATGTATGGCGGCGCGGCACCGAATCCGTTTGTGGCGCTGGCGCAGATGATTGCAAAGATGAAGCGCGAGGATGGGCGTATTGCGATTCCGGGATTCTACGACGGGATTGAGGAGCCGACCAAGGCCGAACTTGAGGCTTGGCGGAAGCTGCCGTTCGACGAAGAAGAGTATCGGAAGCATGAGGTGGGATCGACGGAGTTGACCGGAGAGACGATGTTCAGCGTGCTCGAACGGACCTGGGCGCGGCCAACGATGGATGTGCATGGAATGCCCGGTGGATTTACAGGAGCCGGAGCGAAGACCGTGATTCCGGCCAGGGCTACAGCCAAGATCAGCTTCCGGCTGGTTCCGGGAATGAAGCCGGAGGCGACGTTTGCGAAGTACAAGAGATTTGTGGAGGAGATCTGCCCCAAAGGAATCCAGGTGAAGGTGAGCATGATCCACTCTGGCGAGCCGATTGTGGTGAGCACGGACAATAGGTATGTGCACGCTGCGACGCAGGCGATGGCCGAGGTGTTTGGCAAGGAGACGGTTTTCATCCGCGGAGGTGGGTCGATTCCGATTGTGGGGGATTTTGTGCGGGAGTTGGGGATTCCAACGGTGATGATGGGATTTGGCCTGTCGGATGACAACCTTCACGCGCCGAATGAAAAGTTTCACCTGGCGAATTTCCATCGTGGGATTGAGTCGATTGTGATGTTTCTGGACAGAGTGGGGAGTGACAAACCTGTCAGCACGGGGTCCAGAGATTGATGCGTGAACGACTGCCGGTCCATGGGTTCGTGCTGGCGGGGGGCAAGAGCTCACGGATGGGCGAAGATAAGGCGCTGCTGCGAGTTTGCGGACGGCCCATGGTGGAGATCGCCGTGGAGAAGTTGCGCGAATTCTGCGCCGAAGTCGGGATTGCGGGGAATCGTGACGATTTGGCGGAGTTTGCTCCGGTGGTGCGGGAGGCACGCCTGAACCAGGGGCCGGCGGCAGGGATCGAAGCTGGATTGCTGGTCGCAACGCAACCGTGGGTGATGTTTATACCAGTGGATGTGCCTCTGGTTCCGGTTGGGCTTTTGCATCGATGGTGTGAGGAGACCCTGCGGGTGGGGAAGTGCGTGAGCTATCTCGGGATGGGTGGTCGGATGCAGCCGGCATTCTGCTTGCTGCAACGCGATAGACTGGCGGCCTTTACACGGGTTCTGAATGGCGGGGAGCGACGGCTGGAGGTGCTGCTGAATCGTTCAGCGGACGCTGACGGTTATGCTTCGTGGGTGTATGACGAGCACGAACTGTACGGACGCATTGAGGATCGCGCTCCGAGAGAGGAGACGCTGGAGCGGTGGTTTTTGAACGTGAACACGCCGCAGGATCTGGTGGAAGCTGAGGCATGGGCTTTGCGCGGCCTTGAGGGTGGATGCGGCGCAATTTAGGTGCACCATGGCAGGTGCGGGGGGTGGGTTGGGGCGGATACTTTGTTGGAAAACGGGCATCATAGAGGGAACCACCATGAGTGATTCCGAAACGAAGCCAGAGATAGTGACCGAAGCGGACCAGGGACAGATAGACAAGCCCCTGATCGAAGACGTGTCGGCAGATGTGGCTCCGGTGGTGCAGGAGTTCATTGCTGAGGCTAACCATGCAAATGAAGAGCAAGATGCGGCGATTGCAGCGGAAGCGGTAACCAATATTATGCCCGCAGTCGCAGGTCAGGAAGAGGCGAGCGAGAAGGTTGCCCCCTACATTGCGTTTGAACATGTAGTGAAGGCGTTTGGCAACCTGGTGGTGCTGGACGATGTGAGTTTTTACGTGAATCCGGGCGAGACGTTGTGCATTCTGGGACGCAGCGGGGTGGGGAAGTCGGTGGCGCTGCGGATTCTGATGGGCTTTCTGAAGGCGGACGGTGGAACGGTGCTGGTGGCGGGACAGGATATAGCCGGGCTGGGCGAACGCGAGATGCAAGAGGTAAGGCGGAAGGTCACGATGGTATTTCAGAATGGCGCGCTGTTTGATTCGATCACGGTGGGGGAAAATGTGGCGTTTCCACTGAGGGAGCGGCGGAATATGGAGGAAGATCAGATCCTTCAGGTGGTCAAGGGACTGCTGGAGATGGTGGGGGTCGCGGGGATGGAGGACCAGTTGCCATCGGAGCTGTCGACGGGGATGAAACGGTCGGTGGCGATTGCGCGGGCGCTGGCGGCGCAGCCTTCGGCTGTGCTGTATGACGAGCCGACGACGATGGTCGACCCCCTGATGGCGCATCTATTAGGGAACCTGATCCAACGGCTCAAGATGCAGATGCATCTCACCAGTATTGTTGTCACTCATGACATGCGTTTTGCAGAGAAACTGGCGGACCGACTGGTGTTTCTGCATGAGGGTAAGGTGCGATTCTTTGGAACCGTGGAGGAGATGCGGGCGAGTGCAGACCCGATATTACGGGAGTTTTTCTCAATGGACGAGCTGGTGGTTCCGGTCTAGCACCTTAAGTACCTGTTTCTGCACAGCGTGATCCTTTAAGGTAATAGTGAAAACACAATTGACGACCGAGAGCGTGTTTATAAACGAGATAGATTGTAGGTACACCATCACTCTGTCATGAAATCCATGGCAGCAACCAACGGCCTGGGACCCAAGACTAGGAATATGGCGAGCCTTGATTATCTGAAGCAAGCGACCATCTCGAGCCAACGGCGCCATCACGCCAGGACGCAGGAGCACGGACGGCTGTTGTCTCGTCCATCCTTGATCATTATCGTCTGGGCGTTTCTGGACTTCTTTAGTGCGCTGCTGGCTGGTTTCATTGCACTACGAATCCGTCTCGATCCTGTGGTGAATCCTTCGGCGCATACAGTGTTGATGCACCTGAAGGCTACAGCGCCGCTGATCTCGATTGCGTATTTGCTGGTTTTCAGCCTTTATCTGGTGCTGTTTGCGAGGATATTCGGGCTATACCGATCGCCGGATGTGCGTAGCGGATTAAACGAGCAGAGGCTGATTGTCCAGACTACCCTGACCTCCGGCCTGATGTTATGCGGGACGTTGTATGTGATGAAGGAGTACACCGTTTCGCGAGTCGTGGTGGCGCTGACGATTGTAATCACACTGGCGTTTCTGATGGCACGTCGCGCGATTGAGCGAAAGATGATGCAGCGGCGGTTTCTGCAGGGGCGTGAGACACGTAATGTGCTGATCGTGGGCAATGGTAGAGTGGCGCACGCTTTGCGTAATCATCTGCTCGCACTACCGCATATGGGCTTCCGGTTCATGGGCTTTATCTCTCTGAATGAAGACGCAGAGGATGCGGCGAACTCGCAGATTATCGGGAATATCCAGAACTGCTTGACACTGGCGCGATCCTTGTTTGTCGACGAGATTTATTTTTCGACGCCCGCGGAGAAGCAGACGGTGATTTCGGTGGTGGAGGAAGCGCGCGAAATTGGAATCGAGGTGCGCGTGGTTCCTGATCTCTACGATGGTCTGGCGTGGAACGCGCCGGTGGAGTACATTGGCCAGTTTCCAACAATCCCCCTGCATCAGCGTGAGTTTCCGCGGGGTGCATTCCTGATCAAGCGCGTGCTGGACGTGTTGTTATCGACACTGGCGCTGGTGATGGCGTCGCCATTCATGCTGCTGATCGCGCTGCTGATACGGATGGATTCACCGGGGCCGATCTTCTATCGCGCGGCGCGCATTGGCCGAAAGGGACGGACCTTCACCTGCTATAAGTTCCGTACAATGGTTGCCCATGCGGACAAGATGCGGGAGGATCTGGCGCATAAGAACGAGCGCGATGGAATTTTGTTCAAGATGAGCAATGACCCGCGCATTACACGCGTGGGTGTGTGGTTGCGGAAGTATTCGCTGGACGAGTTGCCACAGTTCTTCAATGTACTGATGGGCGATATGAGCCTGGTGGGACCGCGGCCGCCATTGGCCTCCGAAGTGAAGAAGTATGATCTGGCCCATCTGCGCCGGCTGGATGTGCTACCAGGTATTACCGGATTGTGGCAGGTGGAAGCGCGTCAGGACCCGTCGTTTGATAGTTATATTTCACTCGATACGGCGTATGTGGAGAACTGGAACCTTATGCTGGACCTGCGGATCCTCGCACGTACGGTTGGGGTCGTGCTGGGTGGAACAGGCTCTTAGAAGAAAGAAACAGAGATTCCATCATGTCCTCGCGATAGACTGTAAGGGTGCGGATCGCGCTGGCGCAAATCAATCCAACCGTTGGAGACTTCTCAGGAAACCTGAAGAAGATCGCGGAGTTTGTCGAACGTGCGGCGGCCGAGAACGCTGCGCTTGTGATGTTTCCTGAACTTGCGACCTGCGGGTATCCTCCGGCTGATTTACTGGAAAAAGATGCCTTTGTGCAGCGCGCCGAGGAGACTCTGGCTACCGTTGCGGAGTTGACGCGCGGAGTGGATAGACCGGCAGTGTTGTGCGGCTCGCCGATGCGCTGCGAGAGTGCTTCGGGCAAGCGAGTCCGCAACGTTGCTGCGTTGATGGAAGACGGCGCCATCAAGTTTGTGCAGCAGAAGATGCTGCTGCCGTACTATGACGTGTTTGACGAGCAGCGATACTTCGAGCCGGGGCAGCAACAATCGCTGACTGTGGTGAAGGGGCAGGCCGTTGCAATTACGATCTGCGAAGACGCCTGGAACGATAAGGGGTTCTGGCCGCGGCAACTCTATCCTGTGGATCCGATCGAAGAGTTGATGCGACAGTGGGCTGCGCTTCCCCAGCCGCTCAGCGGGCATCGGCTGATCCTGAATATATCCGCATCGCCGTTCTGTCATGGGAAGCTCGCAGTGCGGCAGCGAATGATTGGAGCGCTGGCGAAGAGACATGGAGCGACCGTCCTGATGGTCAACCAGGCGGGGGCAAACGATAGTCTGATCTTTGACGGGGGCTCGTTTGCGGTTGGGCCGAGGGGGGATGTTTTTGCACAGAGCTGTTGCTTTGCCGAGGATCTGATGGTTGTTGAGACCGAGATGACGAGCGGGGCTTCAAGCGTATCCGCGGCGTCTGGCGAAGTTGAGGGCAATCAACGGACGGAGAGAACCTGGGATGCGCTGGTGCTGGGTACACGGGACTACCTGAGGAAGTGCGGTTTTACGAAGGCAATTGTGGGATTGAGCGGAGGGATCGACTCGGCGCTGGTCGCGACGATTGCCGTGGAAGCACTGGGAGCGGAGAACGTGCAGGGGATTGGAATGCCCAGCGAATTTTCGTCCAGTGGCTCGATCACGGATGCCGAGAAACTGGCTCGCAATCTTGGGATTGCATTCTCTACGGCCCCGATTCGCGAGATTTATACGCAGTTCTCGACGACGCTGGAGCCTGTATTTGCAGCGATGGGTGCGAGAACCAGCTTTGGACTCGCCGAGGAGAATCTGCAGCCGCGAATTCGTGGGAGTTTGCTGATGGCGCTCTCCAATAAGACCGGCGCGCTGGTGTTGACGACAGGAAACAAAAGCGAGATGGCCTGCGGGTATTGCACCCTCTATGGCGACATGGTGGGAGCGCTGGCGGTCATCGGCGATGTATACAAGACGGAGGTCTATGAGCTGAGTCAATGGGTCAATCGCGAGCGCGAGGTGATTCCAAACGATACACTGACCAAGCCGCCTTCTGCGGAGCTGCGACCAGGGCAGAAGGACACGGACTCGCTGCCACCGTATGATGTGCTGGATCCTATAGTGCGGGCGTATATCGAGGAGTACAGCTCGGCGGAGGATATTGTTCGCACGCAAGGCGTGGACCTGGAGTTGGTACGGAGGGTGATTCGACTGGTGGAGATGAGCGAGTACAAGCGCCAGCAGGCCGCACCGGTTCTGAAGGTTTCGAGAAAGTCGTTTGGCCTGGGGCGAAGGTTTCCGATCGCAGCCAGACGCGAGGTTTAGTTCCGGGCCGTCAGGCCAGAATCTGATTTGAGGAGAGATAGACAGTAATGAGAAGTTTGACGTTGACTGAGGTTGAGAGCATGAAGAAGGTGGCGTGGATAGCGGTGTTGGCGATGATAGGAGCAGGAGCGCCGGGGATGGCGCAAGCCCCTCCAGTGGTATCGCCAGCGACAGCGGAGGCACAACAGGCCAGTGAGCCCCAAGCACCAGCGCCTCACGCCGCGCCGGTCGACCCGTTCCCCCCGATTAGCCTGAAGAATTTTACGGCAGACGCTCCGACGACCGCAGAGGTGAACGCATTTCTTAAGAATGTCTGGGGCTATGATCCCAATCGGATTTGGAGCGTGGCTGCAATCCAGAAGACGGCGGCTCCTGGAGTGGTGCGAGTGGTGGTGTATGCAGCGGATAAGACACAGCCGGGGAAGTTGAGCCAAAGCGAGTTCTTTATCACGCCCGATGGCAAGCATGCCATTGCGGGAGGAGTGGTCGACTTTGGGGAGAAGCCGTTTGAGGCGCGTCGAGCGATATTACAAATGCAAGCGAATGGGCCGGCGGAGGGCGCTGCAAGCAAAGACCTGCTCCTGGTCGAGTTCTCCGACCTGCTAAACGCACGCTCCAAAGAAGCACAGGAGGCAATCGACAATCTCGCGAAGGAGATTCCGCAGGCGAGGATTGTATTCGAGAATCTGCCGGCGGATGGCAGCATCTATGCATTCCATGCAGCGGAGGTGGGGGTCTGCGTGCGCAAGACCAAGGGAGATGCAGCGTTCTTTACCTATGCGGATGAGGTCTTCGCCAAGCAGTCCGGGTTGACCCCAGCGACGGTAGAGGCAGCGCTGAACGCTGCGGCTGCGGCCGCGGGTGCGGACCCGAAGGCGGTCGAGGCCTGTGCTGCGTTGCCGGCAACCAAGGCGGATGTGGAGGCTTCCATTGCACTGGCCAAGTCGGTGAATGTTGATGCAGCCCCAGCATTGGTGGTCAATGGAAGGATCATTTCGCCGGCGGCGGTTCCCTATGAGACGCTGAAACGGATCATCGCTTACCAGGCCCAGTCCGATGGTCTTACCGTTCAGGTACAGCCGACGCTCACGACCTTAAAGTAGAGGCAGAATGGGCAGACAGGACATCAGATCGTGAAGATTGCCGTGGTCTCTCCGCATCGCGGGGACGCGGCTTTCGCACTCGACCTTACCGTGGCGGCCTGGCTCGAGCAGGGCCACGCCATCGAGGTGATGAGTTGCTTCACGCGCAGTGAGTTCGCACCTTACTCGGATGTTCGGTCGGTGCATGCAAACGATCGTGTTTCGTTTGTGACGGCTGTGCGCAAGCGCGAGGAGGAGGCGTGGCGTAAGCGGTTTGGTGCGGCGAAGTTGGCAATCACAGACCTCAATGTGAAGGATGCGCCGATCCGGCTGCATTGCTCGCCGGAGGAGGTGTTTGGGCGTCCGGCGGATGTCTCGGAGAAGGTGTTGTCGAAGGTCCGCAGAGCGCTTGAGGGGAGCAAGGCGGGAGCGGTTGTGCTGCCGCTAGGGCTCAGCGGGCATGTGGATCATGTGAGCGCCCGCGATGCTGCGCTGAGTGTGCTGGCCTTGGCCGACTTGCCCACGGCATTTTACGAGGAGCTTCCCGACGCGGCGGCCGCAGGTGCGGAAGGAGCGATCGAGGGAGCAGTCCATGCGCTCTCACTGTCGCTACAGTGCGAGTTGCAGCCGGTATATGCGACTGAGCCCCGACAGACGAACGACGCGATTGTGGAGGCAGTGCAAAGCAAACGGCGTGCCGCCTGGTGCTACGACTCGCAGATCGACGAGGCTGTGACGACACAGATTGCGGAGTTCTGCCAACGCTACCAGGGCCGCGAACGCTTGTGGGTTAATGCGGCGTGGCTGCGTGGCGGCATGTTGATGCACGAGTGAGTCCAGGATTTCTAGAGCAGGGTCTTAGATAAGGCTTGTCCAGTCCAGAACGACCTTCCCCGCCTGCCCGGAGATCATCGCTTCGAAGCCCTTCTGAAAATCACTGAAGGCAAATCGATGCGTAATGACTGGCTCAATATCGACGCCTGATTCCAACATCACTGACATCTTGTACCAGGTCTCATACATCTCGCGCCCGTAGATTCCTTTAATCGTGAGCATATTGAAGATGACGTCGCGCCAGTTCATCGGCGCTTCCTTCGCGGGGATACCTAGAATGGCAATCTTTCCGCCATGGCACATGTTCGAGATCATGTCGCGCAGGGCCTGCGGGTTGCCGGACATCTCCAGCCCCACGTCAAATCCCTCCTGCATTCCCAACTGCTTCTGCACCTCCGCAAGGGGCGACTGCATGGGATTGACCGCGAGCGTGGCCCCCATCTTACGGGCTAAATCCAGACGGTAGGGATTCATATCCGTAATGACAATGTGCCGCGCACCTGCGTGTCTCGCCACGGGAATCGCCATGATCCCGATTGGCCCAGCGCCGGTGATCAGCACGTCTTCGCCCAGCAGCGGGAACGACAGAGCCGTATGCACGGCATTGCCAAAGGGATCGAAGATCGCAGCAACCTCCTGATTGATGTGCGGATCATGCCGCCAGATATTGCTCATTGGCAGGGAGATAAATTCCGCAAACGCACCAGGCCGATTGACCCCGACGCCCAGCGTGTGCGCGCACAGATGGCGACGCCCTGCGAGACAATTTCGGCACCGTCCACATGTCACATGGCCTTCTCCGCTGACGATGTCGCCGGGATAAAAGTCGTTCACATTCGATCCCACCGCAACGATCTCGCCGACAAACTCATGCCCAATTGCCATCGGCACGGGAATGGTCTTCTGTGCCCATTCGTCCCACTGATAAATGTGTACATCGGTACCGCAGATGCCCGTATACCGCACCCGGATCAGAGCATCATTGATGCCGATTGCCGGCTGGGCAATCTCTTCCAGCCAAAGCCCCTGTTCCGCACGACTCTTTACCAAAGCCTTCATCTTGCGCGCTCCTGTCCAGGCATCCGTACATTCTGTACTCATTCAAGAACATACGTACCGACGACTATGATATCCCGGCCCATGCGGCGCAGCGAAACGCCGTAGAGATCAGGGTCTCACCGCAAACAAAGTTCTTTTCAAGGCAAACATGATCTGAACGGTTCATCCTGCATTAGAAAAGAGTTGTTCTTGACATCGCTGTCCGCACACATAAACTTGGATTAGAGACCTTACAACGAATTCAGCAGTTCGGGGTTCAAAAGAAGCGGAACAAAGTTGGAAGAGCGGTGAGGATAAGAGCCGCCATAGTCGTTCTACGGACCTGGGTTAGATTGGAGCTTTGATGAACCTCAAAGGAGAGACCGCGGTTGTGTGCGGTGCGGGCGGCTTTATTGGCGGACACCTGGTCAAGAGCCTGATGGCAAATGGAGTGAAGGTTGTTCGGGCTGTGGATGTGAAGCCGGTGGAGGATTGGTATCTGGTGACGGAGGGGGTCGAGAACCTGTCTCTGGATCTGAAGGACAAGGCGAACTGCATGGTGGCGGCGGAGGGTGTGGCGCTGGTGTACCAGTTGGCCGCGGATATGGGCGGGATGGGCTTTATTGAGAACAATAAGGCGCTGTGTATGCTGAGCGTGCTGACCAATACGCATATGCTGATGGCGGCGCAGGAGAAGGGTGTGCGGCGGTTCTTTTACTCGTCGTCGGCGTGCGTGTATAACGGCGAAAAACAGACGAATCCGAATGTGGTGGCGCTGAAGGAGTCGGATGCTTACCCGGCGCTGCCGGAGGATGGGTATGGGTGGGAGAAGCTGTTCTCGGAGCGGATGTGCCGGCACTTTGAAGAGGATTATGGGCTGGTGTGCCGGATGGCGCGCTACCACAATGTGTATGGGCCGCATGGGACGTGGGCTGGCGGACGGGAGAAGGCCCCGGCGGCGATCTGCCGGAAGGTGATTGAGGCGAAGAACTCGGGCGTGCATGAGATTAATATCTGGGGCGATGGGAAGCAGACGCGCAGCTTCATGTATATCGACGACTGCGTACAGGGTACCCAGATGATTATGGAGAGCGAGATCGATGAGCCGATCAACCTTGGGTCGAGCGAGTTGGTGACGATCAATCAGCTGGTGGATATTGTCGAGGACATTGCGGGGATCAAACTGAAGCGGATGTATGACCTGAACGCGCCGAAGGGTGTGAACGGACGCAACAGCGACAACACGATGATCCAGGAGAAGCTGGGATGGGAGCCGTCGATCCGGCTGCGCGACGGGATGGAGCGGACCTATCGCTGGATTGAACGGGAGATCGCAACCGGCGCCAAGGGGAAGTGATCCATGCCGCCGGTTGATGGTGATCAACGGACGATTCTGGGAATCAGGTTTTTTCTGGGGACAGCGACGCAGGCCGTGGAGCGGATGCGGGACGGCGGGCTGCTGGTGATTCCGGCTGCGCCGGCGCTGAAGGATGTGGGAACCAACGCACAATACCGCGAGGCCTTGCTGCAGGCGGATGTGGTCCTTACGGACTCGGCGTACATGGTGATGGTGTGGAACCGGCTGCAGCATGATTCGATACGGCGGTTGTCGGGGCTGGAGTACCTGCGCGAGTTGCTGCGGCAGCAGGAGGTTCGCAAGCCGGGGAACGTGGTGTGGATTATGGCGAGCCAGGTCAGTGCGGAGCGGAATGTGACGTGGCTTGCAGAACAAGGAATTAACTTGCCCTCGGAGTGCGTGTACCTGGCGCCGATGTATGCGCAGGAAACGATTGCGGATGCTGAGCTGCGGGAAAAAATCGAGCGGACTCGGCCACAGCATGTGATTGTGACGCTAGGCGGCGGAACACAGGAACGGGTTGGCTTATATCTGAAGCGCAACCTGAGCTACCAGCCAGCAATTCACTGCGTTGGTGCGGCAATTGCGTTTCTTAGCGGCGATCAGGTGCGCATCCCGATGTGGGCGGATCGGAGGTACCTGGGATGGCTCTATCGCTGCATCTCTGAGCCTAGACGTTACGTGCCACGGTACTGGCGCGCGCGAAAGCTGCTGTACTTGCTGGCTCGCTACAGGGAGCGACTGCCAGCGCTGCACGACTAGACTGTTGCAGGAACTTCGTTACAGGTTGTGGGTTATAGGATCTATGAGATTTCGACTGGTTGGTTTTCTACTCTTGCTTGGGTGTGGTGTTGCATGGTCTGCTCAGGTGCAGGGGCCGGGTGGGCGCGTGTCCGTGGCGGAGCAGTATTTATTTTCAGCGGCGAATGCGGAGCGGATGCAAAGGGGATTGCAGCCGTTGCGGTGGAGCGACTCGCTGTATCGCGCTGCCTATGGGCATGCGCAGGCGATGGCAGAGCACGAGGGAATCTCGCACCAGTTTCAAGGTGAGCCGGATCTGACTGCGCGTGGAGAGACAGCAGGTGCGCGCTTCAGTGTGATCTCGGAGAATGTGGCAGAGGCACCGAGCGCGGTGCTGATTCAGGAGGAGTGGATGCACTCGCCCAAGCATAGAGAGAATATGCTGGACCCGCGCGTGGATTCGATTGCGATCCGCGTGGTAAGCAGGGATGGGGAGTTGTATGCGGTGGAAGACTTCGACCGCTCGGTAACGAAGTTGTCGCTGGGGCAGCAGGAGAGTGCGGTAGGACAGCGGTTGCAGGCCACAGGGCTGGTCTCGATCCTGCCCACGACGGAGAATGCACGGAAGACCTGTGCGATGGATTCAGGGTATGCGGGCAATCGGCGACCGTGGTTCATTATGCGCTACACGGCAACCGATCTGAATCAGCTTCCGAATATGCTGGAGCAGAAGCTTGCCAGTGGAAGGTATCACGAGGCGGAGGTCGGTGCGTGCCGAGTGGAGTCCACCAATAATTTCACGGCGTATAGCATTGCAGTGATGCTGTACCGGTAGTTGGGTTGTGATGCGTCAGGCGGTGACGGGATCGACTCCGGCTTCGGCAAGTTCCTCGGCGGTGGCGGGCTGGGTAGGCTCCATTTGGAGGAGATTGTTGAAGCGGTTGAAGTAGTTGAAGAGGCCGATGGCGCAGAGGAGTTCGACGACTTCGCCCTCGGAGTAGAAGCGGCGGAGGCTGGTCATGTCGGCGTCGGTGAATTCGTGTGAGTGGAGGGTCATGGACTCGGCGAGGTGAATGGCTTCCTTCTCGGCCTCGCTGAAGAACGTGCTGGTCTGCCAGTCGTAGAGCGCGGCGAGGTGTTCGGGTGTCCAATCCAACTTGAGACAGATGGCGGTGTGGCTAGCCAGGCAGTAGGCGGTTCCGTTGAGCTGCGAGGTGCGCACGACGACGAGCTCCTTGAGCCGGGTAGGGAGGGTCCCGGTGTTGAGGACGGCGTTCATGTGTGCGGCCATGGTCTGCATGATCTCTGGCCGATGAGCGACGGTGCGGAAGAAGTAGGGGACGTTGCCGCGATCATGCAGAAAGCGGTCGTAGATGCCGCGGAGTTCGGGACTTGCCTCGGAACGATTCAGGCGGCTGATGCGTGGCATGGAGGCTCCTTACAAACGACAACCAGAATAACGCCTCTTTGACCCACCGTCGCGCATTTGCTATAAAGAAGGTAGAGCAACCGCCTGGTTGCCGGCGTTGATAACGCGATCCTGAGTAGCTCAATGGCAGAGCATTCGGCTGTTAACCGAAGGGTTGTAGGTTCGAGTCCTACCTCAGGAGCCAATAAAGTACAACATATTAGCAAGTTGCAGAGGCCATCCGAGAGGTGGTCTTTTTCGTTTTGGTTTGGTGGCTGTTTTGATGGCTGTGAGGAGATTTTGTCATCCCTATCTCCTCTTCGCAATTACAACAGCTTGCTAAGAGAGACGTTTTCCAGGGTAAGCGCATATTGCAGTCCCTGGAAGAGCAGACGGAGAACGCTTCTTCTATAGCCAACCCCACTCTAATCCCACGATAAGAGACTGCTTGTCGTGAGCCGCTAAGCACATGTGCAAGGAGTCTCTGGATGGATGAGTTCGAGGGTCTAAGCCACTCGAAGTGGGGATGCTAGTACCACACCACCGAAGTACGCAGTGAGTCAGGTGGTGTGGTTCATCAAAGGCAAGAGCACAATCCATCTGGCACGGGTGTACGGAGAGCGGAAGCAGAACTACGCAGGGCAGAGCTTTTGAGCTCGCGGATACTTCGTCTCAACCGTAGGCCGGGATGAGGCGACGATCCTGGAATCATATATGCAACTCTGAAAGGAGCAGAAGCTTCTCGCCCAAGAGATCGGATCGATTGTGTCCAGAGCCGACGCCAGCCAGGGGGGTCTTTGGCGTCAGCAGCACCAGCGGACCCACAAATCAGTGCTCTGCATCCCTGCTTCAAATACAAGCGAGATCCATTACGTATGCGTGCCTGCTGCCAGCAACTCTGCGGCGCCACGGGCAATTAATTCTTCAGCGACAGCAGCCCCGAGATCCGAAGCGGAGGTTCCGACGGCAACCTTTTTGACGACATGCGCGGTCTGCTCTCCGTCCCGCGAAACCACCATTGCGTGCAGATGCCAGAGGTCATCCGAACGATGGCAATAGGCACCGAGCGGCAGTTGGCAGCCGCCTCCCAGCGCGTTCAACACCACACGCTCTGCCTCCGTTGCATACTCCGCATCTGGATCGTTCAATGCACGAACTGCCTCGTAAATATAGGGGTCTCGCGCTGGATCTTCAGTGTCGAGAGGATGTTGTGAGCTGCGTGTTTCGAGTCCCAGTGCTCCCTGTCCTGGAGCCGGCGTAAGCTCATCAATGCCGAAGCGGTAGTGTACATGCTCGGTGCGTTCGAGCCGGTCGAGCCCAGCGGACGCGAGCACGAGCGCATCGGCTTGACCCTCTGACCACTTACGCAACCGGGTGTCAATGTTGCCGCGCATCTCGACAAAGCGGATGTCCGGGCGCAACGCGAGGAGCATGGCCTGTCTTCGTGGACTGGTGGTGGCAATTCTGGCGTCAGAGGGAAGCATGTGCAACCCCCAATACTTCTCGCACACCAACGCATCACGCGCATCGACTCGCTGCGGAATCGCGGCTAGCGTAAACCGCTTATGCAGGGTTGTCGGGAGGTCCTTGAGCGAGTGCACGGCAAGATCGATTCTGCCCGCCGCCAGAGCGTCTTCGATCTCCTTGATGAAGATACCTTTTGCGTCCAGCGGCGTTCCGTCATCAAAGGTTGCTGGCGTAACAAAACCAGGGTCCTGCATGCGGTCACCGACCGTGCGAATCACTTCAATCTCCACAGTTTGTCCAAGGCTGCGAAGGCGCGAAGCGACATGGTTTGCCTGCCACAAGGCAAGCTGGGAACCACGTGAACCAATCCGAATCGTATAGTTAGTCACAACGAATAGAATACCTGTTCCGGGCAGTCCTTCGCCATGAGGCTGTGGAGCCGCGCCGGTTTAGCATGAACGAAGTCGGGAGATGGTAGACCTGTGAAGATGGGAATGAAATGGACTCGGGCTCTGGCATTTGTAGTTCTGGTATTTTGCGGTTTTCTTATGGCGGAGGCGCAGGGCTACGACGCGGAAAAGCCGCTTGGATCTGCTGCGCAACAGACGCCTGCATATCTTGCTCACGCAGGCATTGAGCAACGCCTCGGCCAGCCCCTGCCGTTGTCTACTGTCTTTACCGATGAGACTGGCCGCACTGGCCCGCTTAGCACCTGGTTCAGTAATAAGCCCGTCGTGATGGCCGAGGTCTACTACAACTGCGTCATGCTGTGCCCGCAGGTGCAGCACGGCCTCGCCACCGGACTTGGCCACATCACGCTGAGGCCCGACTATGACTACGGAGTGCTCATTTTCAGTATCGACCCGATGGACAAGCCAGCGGACGCCCTCAGCGAGAAGAAGAAGTTTCTCAGCCAGGCGGGCTGGTCCAATAACCCCGAGGCCGCCAATGCCGTGCACTTCCTCACTGGCGACCAAGCCAGTATCGACGCAATCACGGGCGCCACGGGCTTCCACTATGTCAGCGTGCCCGGGCCGGACGGCAAGATGGACCAGTTTGCGCACTCAAGCGTCGTTATGTTCGCCACCCCCGATGGCCGCATGTCCAAGTACCTCTCGGGCATCGACTATCCCACGCGCGATCTGCGCATGGCCATCCTCGACGCGGGCAATAAAAAGATAAGCAATCCCGCTGATCTGCTCATCCTCTACTGCTGCAACTATAGCCCGGAGGTCGGACGCTACTCAGTGTCGGTGATCCGTATCCTTAGCCTAGCCGGGATGATCACGCTGGCGATCATGGCTGGCATGATCTATCTGCTCACCCGGAAGCCGAAGGGGTCAACGAGTTAAAGTCTCGCAGTAACTGGCTGATGCGCGAAATTTGGGTTGTTACTCAGCAGGCACTCGGAAACTCGATGCGAAACTGCGTCGTTGCTCCAGAAGGCAAGCCCCCCGGTTCCGTACTACTTTGGGCAAAGATGCGACCCCCGTTCTTCTCCACCAACTCCCGCGTCACCCACAGCCCGATGCCGGTTCCAACCTCTTCCTTGGTGCTGAAGAAGGCCTCAAAGATTCTCGGTAGATGAATTGGGTCGATGCCCTCTCCGTTATCCTCAATCACCAGAACCGCCTTCTCCTCTTCGCGCGCGATACGGATTGCAATGCGGGCATGCTCCACGCCCACTGCGTCGGCAGCGTTGGCAATCAGGTTCGTCGCAATCTGGCGCAACTCGTGTGGGGCAATCATAATGCACACATCCGGTTCATAGTGGCATTCGATCTTGACGTTCTTCGTCTCAAAGCGGTGGTGAAAGATTGAAAGCACCTCGTTTACCACCTCGGCCATCTCGGTCTCGTCGGCGCTTGCACTGGTGCGAACAAATCCGAGCGTGAGGCGGGTGATATTGCTCAGCCTGGCCAGTTCACGCTCAGCCGTCACCAGGTATGACTGCGTGTCTGCATCCAGCGACGGACTTGAGCGCGCTAGATACAGAAGGTTCGTCACCGACTCCAGGGGATTATTGATCTCGTGCGCCACTGTGGACGCCAATCGTCCCATTGCCGCCAGTTTCTCGGCGCGCACCAACGCCGCCTCGGTCTTCTTGCGCTCTGTGATATCCAGCGTCACGCCGCGCCACACGCACCGTCTTCCGGCAACGCGATTGCCTCGCATCTCCAGCGTGTGGACCTCACCATTCGGCCACACGACGCGATGTTCAAAAACCACTGACTCCCAGGTATTCCGCATTAACAGCATCAGATCGCGCAGTCGCTGATCATCTTCTGCATGTACCAAGGGAAGCAGAGACGGCAACTCTTCCAGTTCGATATAAGGCCGCCCGTACAGTTGATAGCTACCGCTGTACCAGCGCTCACTCTGTCCACTATCGAGGTCCAGAGTCCAGCAAGCACACTTGCTGCTGTTGAGTGATGCAATCAGATCGTCGGTGCGTTCCTGGAGCGCAACCAACGTCGTCTCAAGCTTATCCTCTGAGCGCCGACGCAGATTGATCATGAACCAGACCACAAACGCTGAGGCAACCAGCACCAGAATGTGCATGACTTCAAACTTGATCGGCATGCTGCGCTCCGGCAGCACTACCAGAAGGAAGCCTCGCGACAGCAGTGCTACCGCAATCGTCAGCAGAGACGGAGCCAGTCCACCCAGAAACCCAACGACGACGACCACCAGCAGATGCAGCGAGTAGGGTGTGCCGCGCAGCACAGGCACGCGCTCTGTCAACAGCGTCCCGATAATGGGCAGAACCACCGCAAGCACGAAGGCTAACCTGCGGCGCGACTGTTGGCCGTATCGCAACGGCGCAATAAGACTCATTCTGCCTGCTCTCCTACCTGGTACCCTTGCATCGTTCCAGACTAGGATTCTGGCTGGAATCTCTTGAGTTTACCTCAATAATTACAACGCCGGATGGCCCCAACTTCAACCATCTTGCTCAGTATTACAGGTGCCGGCAGCACGTCACGCACATGCCGTGAACCTACACCTAGTGCGAAACAAGGCCCCAGGGACACAATATCCATACGATGACGAGCTTCGACTGAAATTGTGCTATCTGGGGCGATTCTGGATGACAGTTGCGCAACACGACCTAGTCATCTGATTCGCTATCCGCGGCCATCTCGCGCAACGCCGCGATCTGCGGGTGCAGCAGCTTGCCGGTCAACGACTTGGTCAGCCGCTCTACCGCCGCCAGTTGCTCAGGGGTCAGAGGCTGCCGCGAGAGTTGCTGGTTGATTCGCGCTATCTCCTGCTGGCGCAGGGCCTCGGCTCCCAACAGCAACTCCTTGATGGACTCCGTGACCGGTGCCTGCGAGATGCGATCGCTATACCGTGCCACCTCGCGGGTCACGATAGACTCTGCGGCCTCAGCCTCCCGGTTACGCACCGCCTTGTTCTGAATCGCTACCTGCTGGAGGTCGTCAATGTCGTAGACAAAGCAGCCTTCCAACTTATTCACCGCTGGCGCTACATCCCGTGGCACTGCAATATCGATGAAGAACACAGGCCGATTCTTGCGCCGCTGCAGTAATGCGCGCGCGTTCTCGGGGGTGAAGACCTGACCCGCTCCCGTGCTGGTGATGATGATATCGGCGCGGTGGGTCTGCTGATGCAACTGATCCAGGGGAATCACGCCAGTGGTAATACTAGGAGTGCGCAGAGCATCCGCAATGGCCTGCGCGCGTGACTCAGTGCGATTGGAGACCAGCAGCATGGTTGCTCCCTGCTGAATCAAATGGCGTGCCGTGAGATCACTCATCTTGCCTGCGCCCACCAGCAGGACGGTCTTGCCCTCGAGCGATCCGAAGATCTTGCGCGCCAACTCCGCCGCGACGGATGCCACCGACACCGTGGTGTTGCCAATTTGGGTCTCCGTCCTCACCTTCTTCGCTACAGAAAATGCACGTTGCAATAAAGGGTCCAGCGTCGACTTTACTGCCCCCACTTCGCGCCCCACTGTCCACGATTGCTTCACCTGCCCCAGAATCTGCGGTTCTCCCACGACCATTGAATCCAGCGAACTCGCCACCCGGAACAGGTGTCGGATCGCTTCGCGCTCACGGAACTCGTAGACATGCGGCTCAATATCGGTGGCTCGAATCTGCAGATATTCGTTGAGAAAACGGATGACGCTTAGCGCCGGTGCCTGAGGGCCGGAGTGGAATGTATCCCTGTCCGCTTCCGGCCCGCCGTCCAACCCGTCCTGCACCGTCAGAATCTCCACGCGATTGCAGGTGGAGAGGATAAGCGCTTCGCGTATTCCAGGCTGATCAGCCAGCGTGCGCGTCGCGTCAGCGAGCCGGTGCGTGGGAATTGCCAACCGTTCCCGCACTGAAATCGGGGCGGTCGTATGGTTCACGCCCAGAAGCAACAGTCTTGAAGTCTGGGCCGCCACTGTCTTGGCTGACGATCGCACGATCCTTATGCTGCTTCGATCACTCATGGCGTCTTGAACCTATGCACCGCAGAAAGCGAGTTCGCGGCCCACACAGCGATCATCACCAGGAACACGAAGCTCGAGAGATAGACTGCGCGCCGCCCGCGGAGGCCGCTGCGGCTGCGGATGAAGATCATCAGGATGTATGCAATCCACATTGCGAAGGACAGCAGCACCTTGGGATCCGCAAAGAACGACAGGCCAATCGTCTGCAGTGCCAGCACCGATCCAATCAGCAAGCCCGCCGTCATGCACGGCAGCCCAAAGCGCAGAGCGTTCAAGCCAATCTGGTCCAGCGTCTCCAGCGGCGGCAACCAACCGCGCTTGCTCTCCATGCGCTTTTGCTTCAGCCGCCGTTCTTGAATCAGGTAGAGCAGACTCGCAATCAGAGAGAGAAACATCGCAGCATAGGCCGCCAGCAGCAGAGCGATATGCAGCATGATCCACCCGGTTCGCACCAGGGGATAGACGATCTTCTCGTGCCCTGGGTCGAACGCCGGAACAATGGCCAGCAGTACCGCGATCGGCAGCAGAAAGATTCCAAAGGACACCGTCCGGTAGCGCGCGGCCAGAATCAGGAATCCGACGATCAGTAGCAGCCCCAGCATCGAAAGCGTCTCGTGAGTGTCCACCGGCAGCGCTCGATGGGCCGCATACAACGTCTCTGCGATGGATACGAAGTGGAAGAACGCCCCTGTAAACGCCGCAGGTAGCGCAATATGCCGCCAGCGCGGCCGGTTGTATAGCGCAGCGGGCAGCACCGCCAATGCGGCAATGCCGTAGAGAATCACCGCAAGTCGTAGCCAGAGCAGAGTCATACGTTCAGCTTCGCACGCTGGATGTGCGAGAAAATCCAGTATATCCGCAGTCCGCCACGCAATTTGTGATCACACGCACAGACCGGCGATCGCCCTCCGTTGGTTTGATCCATGCGTTGCCAACTGCACCAATTCAAGTGCAATGCAGCCAACGCATATCCAGCACACACCCGACCTCGCAAAAACGATTGCCAAACGGGCGATTTTGCGCACGCTCAGATCTGTTGTTAACCCATTGAGCGGCTGCAACCAAGCATTATCGACGTACCGTGCAGCCTCAGTGGTCCGATATCGACTCGGATCTTCTATCATCACCAGACCTTACGTACAAAGACAATGGAAGAAAGCTCGTTATATTACCCTCAATCTTTATTGTAACCATTACCTTAATGCCGCGCATTGCTCGCATCGTACGCTACCGACTGCTCCAGATACGACAGCAGCTTACTCTCAATCAGCGACAGAGGCAGAAAAAATGGGTGATCGAGGACCTTGATCGCAAGCTTGCCCTCGGCATAGAGGTACTCAGCGGTTACACCATCCTTGGTAATCGTCCCGGTGGTTCCGGCCAACTCTATCCCATTGGTGCGCAGCCGTTGAGCGGCCGCGGCAAACTGTGTCTCGGACATCGGAATCTCAATCATGCTGCCAGTGTAGAAGCCGCCGAAGATTTGGCCAAGCGTCTGCGGTATTCTGGGCACTCTGATACGAGTGTATGACCATGGCAACTGAAACAGGCTCAGCAGCAACCGACCGTGACCTCACCCCGGTGATGCGACAATACCGTGCCGCCAAGGACGCTCATCCTGACGCCCTGCTCTTCTTTCGTCTGGGCGACTTTTATGAACTCTTCTATGAGGATGCCCTGATTGCCTCGCGCGAGTTGCAGTTAACCCTCACCTCGCGCGACAAAACCAAATCTGTGCCCATGTGCGGCGTGCCCTACCACTCTGCCGGAATCTACCTGCAGCGTTTGCTGCGCAAGGGCTTCCGGGTGGCGTTGTGCGAGCAGATGGAGGACCCTAAAGCCACCAAGACCATCGTTCGCCGCGAGGTCACCCGCGTGCTCACGCCGGGAACCGCTGTCGATGCCGCACTGGACGCCAGTGAAAGCCAGTGGCTCGCCAGCATTGCAGCCACAGGTTCCAATGCAGCCGCCGCCGTTGGAGTCGCCGCCATTGATCTCTCCACCGGAGAGTTCCGAGCTACTGAATTCTCCGGCACCTCCGCCTGGGCACTGGCGCTCGACGAGTTGGCCCGCATGCGCCCAGCCGAAGTCATCTATCCCCAAAATGCAGGGCCGCGCGGAGCAGGTTTCGGGGCCACCTCGCAGAGCGTCCGACAGGGCGTGCTCCGCGAGGCTGGCTCTCAGGGCTTCGGCCCGCAAGCACCCGAAGAAGCCGTGCAACTCGACATCTCGGGCGCGCGCACCGAAGTTGAAGACTGGGTCTTCACCCCGGACTATGCGCTCCCGCTGCTTCGCCAGCAACTCCGTGTGCACTCGCTCGACGGCATGGGTCTGGAGCATCGTCAGGCAGCGGCCGTCGCCGCTGGCTCCATCGTCCACTACCTCCGCGCCACCAAGCAGGGTGCGCTCGATCACCTTGACACCCTGCGATACTACGAGCGCAACGACTGTCTCGAACTCGACGCAGTGAGCGTCCGCAACCTCGAACTCGTTGAGTCGATCTTCTCTGGAGAAGGCGCGCAGACTACCCTCTTCTGGACGCTCGACGCCTGCTGCACGCCCATGGGCAAGCGACTCTTGCGCTCGCAACTGCTTCGCCCCATGCAGTCGCCCGGCGCTATTAACATGCGTCTTGACGCCGTGGGCGAGGCCGCCGCGGATATTCGCCGCCGCGAAGGGTTGCGCCGCGCCATGGAAGGAGTCCTCGACCTCGAGCGATTGCTCGGCCGAGTCGCCATGGAGACGGCAGGCCCGCGTGAGGTCGTCGCTCTCGGCAAGACCGTTGCCCGCCTCCCCGGTCTGCGCTCCGCCGTTGCAGAGTTTGCACCTGCAAATCCTTCCGGCCGCTGGGCCGAGTTAGCCATCGCCTTCGATACCCTCGACGATCTCCATGAACTCATCGCCCGCACGCTGGTCGATGAGCCACCCGTTGCGCTCTCCGACGGTGGTTCCATCCGCGAAGGCGTTGACGCAGACCTCGACGCCGTGCGTAGCCTGTCGTCCACAGGCCGCCAGCGTATTGCCGCGATTGAGGAGCGTGAACGCGAGCGAACTGGCATCGGCTCGCTCAAAGTGCGCTTCAACTCCGTCTTCGGCTATTACCTCGAGGTCACCAAGGCCAATGCCAAATCTGTTCCCGTCGACTACGAGCGTAAGCAAACCCTGGTCAACGCCGAACGTTTTACGACACCCGAACTCAAGGACCTCGAAGTCAAAATACTAACCGCGCAGGAGCGCTCCAGTGAGATCGAACGCCGCATCTTCGCTGAGCTTCGCCGCCAGATCCTCGCAAACGCCGCGCGCATCCGCGAGACCTCCCGGCACATCGCCGAGATCGACCTGCTGGGAAACTTCGCCCACCTTGCAGCCATGCGGGGATACGTCAGGCCGGAGATCGACGCCAGCGAAATCCTCGAATTCAGGGGCGGCCGCCATCCGGTCGTCGAGCGCCGGCTGGAAGATCAGGGCGCTGGGAGATTCATCCCCAACTCGCTGCATCTTTGTGCCGGAGATTCGACGACGGACGGGCCATCGCTGCTGCTGATCACTGGCCCCAATATGGGCGGCAAGAGCACCTACCTCCGCCAGGCTGCACTGCTGGTGATCATGGCACAGTGCGGTTGCTTCGTACCGGCAGAGAGCATGAAGCTAGGGCTCGTCGATCGCATCTACACCCGCATCGGTGCCGCGGATAACGTTGCTCGCGGCCGGTCGACATTCATGGTCGAGATGACCGAAACCGCAGCGATTCTGAATACTGCAACCTCGCGCTCGCTTGTGCTGCTCGACGAGATGGGACGCGGAACTGCCACCTACGACGGGCTCTCGCTCGCATGGGCCACCGTCGAGCACCTGCACGACACCATAGGCTGCCGCACCCTCTTCGCCACGCACTACCACGAACTCACCCTGCTGGCCGATCGTCTTTCACACCTCCGCAATGTCCGCGTCACCGTGCGTGAAAACGCCAGTGGCATCGTCTTCCTCCACACGGTTGAGCCGGGCGCGGCCAGCAAGAGCTATGGCATTGAGGTCGCGCGCCTCGCCGGCCTTCCCAATGCGGTCATCAGCCGCGCCCGTGAGGTCCTTAAGGTCCACGAACGCGCCGAGAGCCAACAGGTCCGCGAGTCCGCCCCTGCGATGCGCGAGGCCCAACTGCAGATGACCATGTTCACGCCTCTCTCGCAACGCATCGTCGATCGCATTGAGCAGGTGGACATCGACGGCCTCACCCCGCGAGAGGCGCTGCAACTTCTGGCAGACCTACAGCGTGAGTTGAAAGGTGATGCATGAAACCTCCCCAACCCAAGTCGTTGCTTGTTGCCGGCATAATGTCGGGCACCTCCGCTGACGGCATCGACGTAGCGCTCTGCCGCATCTCGCCAGCACTTCGCCACGACAGCACCCCCCGTCTCAAACTTCTTGGCCACCGTGCATTCCTTTATGACAAAAAACTCCGCGCCACCATCCTTTCCATCGCCGCTGGCAACCAGACCACAGCCGCCGAACTCACACAGCTCTCCTGGCGTCTCGGCGACCTCTACGCTGACTGCATCACCACGACCGCAAGAGAGCTGAACCTCAAGCCGCAATTAGCCGCCATCCACGGCCAGACGGTCTACCACCAGGCTGTACCCGCAAAATTCCTCGGATCTTCCATCCGCTGCACCGCACAGATTGGCGAACCAGCGCTCGTCGCTGCACGCATGCACATTCCGGTGGTCAGCGACTTCCGGCCCAACGACCTGGCTGCGGGAGGACAGGGCGCGCCGCTCGTCCCCATGCTCGACTTCTGTATGTTTCGCCACGCCACAAAGAATCGTCTCCTGCTGAATCTTGGAGGGATCGCCAACGTTACCGCGCTTCCCGCAGGCTGCGCCACAGACGGCGTTCTCGCCTTCGACACCGGCCCCGCCAATATCCTCATCGATCAGCTTATGCAGCAGCTCTACAATCGCCGCTTCGACAAGAGCGGCACTGTCGCCACCAGCGGCCAAGTGCTACAGCAAGTCCTCGACTGCCTCCTCACCACACCTTACTTCTCTGCTCCCGCGCCCAAGTCCTGCGGCCGTGAAGAGTTCGGCGGAGCCTTCGCCCATCATCTCCTTGCGCTCTGCACCCAGGCCAAGGCCAACAAGCAGGATGTCATCGCCACGGCCACCGCACTTACGGCCGCCACCATTCTCGCCTCCTACCGCCGAATCTGCTGGCCACACCTCAGCCAGCATGCGCCGCTCGCCCGAGCCACAGAACTTATCGCAGCCGGCGGCGGCGCAAAGAACCTCGCCCTGATGCGCCTCCTCACTGAAGGCTTCACACCGCTCGGCGTCAAGGTATCCACCACCGCCGACACTGGCCTTCCGGTCGAAGCCAAAGAGGCAGCCGCCTTCGCGCTGCTCGGCTGGCTCACCTGGCATCGTCTTCCTGGCAACATCCCAAGCGCTACGGGCGCAGTCCGCCCTGTGATCCTTGGCAAGGTGACGCTCGCGTGAGACGCCGCCTTGCCACCGCGCTCGTTCTCATCACGATGGTTGCCCTCACCGGCTGTGCTGGCAGTCGCACACCCCATACCCTCACATTCCTCATCGAGTCCTCGCCTAACAATCTCGACGTCCGCCAGGGAGCCGACTCGCAATCCGAGCGCATCGGCGGCCTCATATACGATTCGCTTGTCCGGAAAGACGAGCACTTCAACCTGCAACCGTGGTTAGCCACCAGTTGGCAACGCCCCGACCCGCTCACATGGGTCTTTCATCTTCGTAGTGGCATCCGTTTCCACGACGGCCACCCGCTTACTTCAGCCGACGTCGCATGGTCCATCCGCAGCATGATCAACGGGGCGCTCATCACTCCCAAGGGTGGTGCCTTCAAAGCCATCACCGCGGTTGACACTCCGGACCCGCTAACCGTCATCGTGCACACCAACACGCCGCAGTCGAGCCTGCTCTTTAGCCTCAGCGATGGCCTCTTCGGTGTGGTTGAAGTCAATGCCGGTGCCGACGAAGGCCTTCACCCTATCGGCTCTGGACCTTTCCGCTTCGTCTCGCAGGTACAGGACAAGGAAGTGGTTCTGGACCGCAATCCAGGTTACTGGGCCGGCAACGTAAGCCCCACCATCCAACGCGTTCGCTTCCAGGTCATTCCAGACACGATCACCGCTGCGCTCGAGATGAAGAAAGGCTCGGCCGACATCGAGAGCAACGTCCTCACCATGGACATGGTCCACGCTCTCGCAAGCGAGCCCAACCTACGCGTGGACACCGGCCCTGGCGCGCGCGTCGACTATCTGAACTTTAACGTCCAAGACCCCGCCCTGCGGAACCCGCGCGTCCGCCAGGCCATCGCCTTCGCGATCGACAGGCCTGCGCTCATTGCGGCTATATGGCGGGGCCACGCCTATCTTGCTGATACGCTGCTGCCACGTGGCCACTGGGCCGCCGCGCCGGACGACGAACTGGCACAATATCCGCACAACGTTGCGCGAGCGATCCAATTACTTGACGCTGCGGGACTGAAGCCGGACCGCAACGGAGTGCGTCTGCGCCTCACACTGAAGACCTCCACCGACGAGACCACACGCATGGAAGCTCAGGCCATCCAAGCCGAACTGCGCGATGCGGGGATCGTTCTCACTCTGCGCTCGGCCGAGTTCGGCACTTTCTACTCTGACATCACCAAGGGTGCATTCCAGATGTATGTTCTGCGCTGGATCGGCTCTAACGAAGACCCCGACATCTTTCACTACAGCTACGCAACAGAGATGTTTCCGCCCAAAGGAGCCAACCGCGGCCGCTACTCCAACCCCATTATCGACGCTCTTCTCAAAGCTGCCAGCGTCACCACCGACCAATACGCCCGGCGCAGCGATTACATCCAGATCCAGCAGATCCTCGCAGAAGATCTCCCCACAATTCCTCTTTGGTACCCCGACAATATCGTCGTCCACGCCGCCCGCGTGAGTGACATTACGCTCGACCCGGGCGGAAGTTTTGATTTTCTCAGGACGGCGAAGCTGCAGTAACAAACTATAAGGCGAATACCCGCACAGGCGTAGCGTGGCAGCCGAATTGTGTGTTGGGGAGAAGTTCTTATGAACTTTAAAAGTGAGTGGTGGGCAGAGAGGGACTCGAACCCCCGACATCCTGCTTGTAAGGCAGGCGCTCTAACCAACTGAGCTATCCGCCCACTCCGGGCATGAGACTAAGTGTAGGCGATTGAGCGAAACAGAGCAATTGTGCTCTCCTTCCCAATGCAGGATGGACTGAAAGAGCCGGAGCGAGCAAGCTGAGGATGGGTGATCAGCCTGCATGGAGCGGAGAAAGTAGTTTGGTTGAAGTGGAGGCATTTCCTTCGGTCTCGGCGGGCGGTCGCTTGCCAGGCGCAGATCACGCGGCTGAACCGAACTCTGCCTCAACACGCTCAAATGCGTGGCCGCATCTATCGCACGACATCGAAAGCCGCACGGCGCATCCAACATGCCCAAAGCAACCTGCAAGAAGATCAGCATGCACACTGAACCACCGTGCAAGCGGATCAAGCGTATGACGGCCGATTGAACTACCCCCACCGCCGCGACGACCGCGAACAGACCATGACGTTCTTCCCGAAAGCAGACACTCCACGTCCTCTCTGCACGCCGAGATCTCACCGTTCAGGTTTACTTCATCATTCGAAAGGGCTCAATCACCTTGAATCGTTCGTTTCCGGGATAGTTTCAGCGCCACACGCTTTAGCGCTATCATCCATGCAACGGCCATGGACCAAACTCATCGACCCCCCTCAAGACTCAGATTCCTGCTGCAACGCGCCGCGCATCAGCGCCTCGCCTTCGCTGGCTGCCTGGTCCTCACGCTGTTCATCTTCTGCGCCCTCTTTGCCCCCTGGCTTGCGCCCCACGACCCCGCACGGCTGAACCTGAGCGCGCGGCTTCTTTCGCCCTCCACCGCACATTGGTTTGGCACTGACGAACTTGGCCGTGACGTCCTCTCGCGCACACTGTATGGCGCTCGCATCTCACTCACCGTCGCTGTTGCTGTGGTCGGCATCTCGCTCGTGCTCGGAGCCACCCTCGGTATGCTCGCCGGCTTTTATGGCGGATTCACCGACACCCTTGTTAACGTCTACCTCACCAATGCCTTTCTGGCCCTTCCCGGAATCCTTCTCGCCGTCATGATCGTTGCGTTCCTCGGCCCCTCGCTTGCGAATCTTATCCTGGCCCTCGCTCTCGCCGGGTGGGTCAACTACGCCCGCCTCGTCCGCGCCCAGGTCCTCACGGTCAAGCAGCGCGAATACGTACAGGCCGCCCGCTCTCTCGGCGCCACCGACCTCCATCTCATGCTCCGACACATCCTGCCCAACATCCTTCAGCCGCTGCTCGTACAGGCTGCCGTAGGTATGGCCGCTGCCGTTCTCTCCGAGGCCACCCTCAGCTTCCTCGGCCTCGGCGTCCAACCCCCCACACCCACCTGGGGAGCTATGCTCAACGACGCTCGCTCCCACATGTTTGAGTCCCCCTACCTCATGTTTTTCCCCGCTTTCGCGCTCGCCCTCTGCGTGTTCTCCTTCAACCTCATCAGTGACGGCCTCCGCGACTACCTCGACCCCCGTGCCCGTATCCGCGAAGGCCTCTAGCATGCTCATCGGCGTACTCTCCGACACTCACGGCATCCTCCGCCCCGAACTCCTCTCCATCCTCGCCGGAGTCGATCACATCCTCCACGCAGGCGACATTGGCGATCCCACCATCCTCACCGAACTGACCGGCATTGCCCCCGTCACGGCCATTCGCGGCAACGTCGACACGCACGGCCCCTGCGCCGCCCTTCCACCCACCGAGGCCATCGAACTTGCCGGCTGCCTCATCTATATCGTCCACGCCCTGGACGAACTCGACCTCAACCCCCAGGCAGCAGGCATCGCTGTCGTCCTCTACGGACACTCCCACCAACCGTCCATTCAGCACCGCAACGGTATCCTCTATCTCAACCCCGGCAGCGCTGGCCCCCGCCGCTTCAACCTGCCTATCACCTGCGCACTCCTGCGCATCACCAACGGCCAACCCGCCGCCGAAATTCTTCCCCTCATCCCCTGACCAACCCCCTCCAGCAAAAATACATTCCGCTCCCGATCTACACTGAGATCTATGAAGATCAGATGGGTACATCTCGCCGTAGTGCTGGTGATGATCTTCGGTGCTGCTGCGGAGAGGGCGCAACAGGAGACGCCGGTCAATGAGACTCCATCGGCGACTGCGACTGTGGTCATTCCAACGGGCGTTCCGTTGCATATTCAAATTGGTCAAACGGCGGATCTGCGCGTCGGGGTCTCTGTGAAGGGTGTGCTTACCGAGCCGATTTATGTGCGCGACCGTTTAGTGCTTCCGATTGGCTCCGCTGTTCGTGGCAAGGTTGTCGGGTTTGTACCTGTGGAACATCTGGTTCGCGAGCAGGCGCTCTTGAACGGCGATTTGACGCCTCTGCATGATCCGGTGGTAGATTTCACGACCGTGCACCTTGCCGCAACAAATGTGGATGTTCCGATGGAGACACAGGCCTACATCCGCACTACTCAGATGGTAAGGTTCACCAGCACGAAGAAGCCATCGCTGATTCGGCGCGGCATCAACGCCGCCAAGGCGAGCGTTCACGATACGTACGCCGCCTTCTTCGGTCCGGGCAAACGGGATCGTGCGCTCAGACTGCTTTACGGCCAGCTCCCGTATCATCCGCAGCGCATCTGGGCGGGTACACAATTCGTTGCGGAGCTCACGGCAGCGGTCACGTTGCAGCTTCCGGCGTTGCCACCGGTTGCGGTATCCGACTCCTCCAGCCTGAGCGGCAAAGTCGTCGATGCACGCCTGACGGAGCCTCTGGATTCCAAGACGGCGAAGAGGGGCGAGTCGGTCACGGCGCTGGTCACTGCTCCGCTGTTTGACCATGACCACAGACTCATCCTGCCCGAAGGCGCAGAGCTGGACGGCTTGGTGTCGATGAGCAAACCTGCGCGCAGCTTTGGCCGCAATGGTCAGTTGCGCTTCGCGATTCGAGGAGTGAAGAATCCAATTGAAACCGCGGAGCAACACAAGGAGACGGTCTACGGAACATTATCGGGGGCGGAGGGGAACTCAGGGCAGAATCTCTCGGTCGACTCCGAGGGGAACGTCAAAGCCAGCCCTGACAAAGGTCGCTTCGTAGCTCCGCTACTCCTGGCGGCAACGGCCATGGCGGGCGCAGATCAGGATAGTGGTCAGGCTGCCGGTGGTGGAAGCCCAGCGTTTGGCAACATGGCGGTAGCATCGAATGGCTTCGGTCTGGTGGCACGAGTGGCTGCGATCACCGCGGGCAGTCGCAATCTGGCAATCGGGTTCGGAGCGTACGCGTTTGCGAAGTCTGTCTACTTTCGCTTTCTGACGCGCGGCCACGAGGTTACGTTTCCGCGTGACACGCAGCTTGAGGTTACATTTTCGGCTCGATGAACGGGATGAAGGGCTGCTCGGGGCTGAGGGTCATCTTGCACAACGCCTAGGATGGATCGAGCATAGGTGCCTGTTCAGTAGTGCTCAGAGGCAGCGGAGCAAGGACGGTTGCGCAGGCTACGACGAGGGCCATCCAGTAGGCGTCTGCACCGAGAAGATGCAGGATCTGCATCCAGGTCGGCGCAAGAAGAACCACATCGGTCGCTCCGAGGATAAGTTGCGCACAGATGAGGGCCAGTACGAGGCGGCCCAAGGTGCTTCGCAGTTGCAGGGCAAGCCAAATGGCGGTGCCGAGAGCAATCAGAGCGGAGGCCGGATGCAGCCAGCGCATGCGGACCAGCAGCGGCACATGAGCGGCGAAATCCTGCAGGAAGGCACCGTGAAGAGATGTGGGCGGGAAGAGCGTGTCGGCGAGCGCAGCGATGGAGCCGGCACCGCCTACGAAGAGGGTGGCAACGAGCGCGAACCATGCGGCTGCGCGGGTCTGTGCGTTGATGACGACGGTGGGCTGTGGGTGACTGCTGAGCCACCACCAAGTGAGGGTGATGGCCGCGAGCAGGAGCATCGTGTTGGTGAAGTGGATGCACTGCATGACGACGCGCATGTTCGAGGCGTTGTTTTCGACGTAGCCGCCCTTGACGAGCAGGGCGCCGAGGAGGGCCTCGGTGATAAGCAGAGTGCCGGACCAGACGACAGCGCGTCGGGCGCGGTCTCCACGTGGGCGCGCGAGGAATGTCCAGCCAATGAGGACGGCGATCAGTGTGGTGCAGATGCCGGTCATGGAGCGGTGGGTGTACTCAATGAGGGTGGTGAGGCGCGGGTGGTGGGGGAAGAAATCGCCGTTACAGAGTGGCCAGTGATTGCCGCAGCCGGCACCCGATCCTGTGGCGCGGACGAGCGCTCCTTCGAGGATCACCAGCACCATGAACCCAACGGAGATGGCGGCGAAGCGTGGGAGGGCGCGAGGATATCTTGACTTGACTGGGGCCGATGCTGGAACCACTGCGCTGGTCATGGAGTTGATTGTACGAGCGAGCGATTGCTGGTGCGTTCGGTATACGAGCGAGCGGTTGAGAAGACTAACCGCATGCCAGTTCGCGGGCGCGTTCGGTGGCGCGTTTGACAGCCTTGATGAGTGTGACGCGAAGGCCGCCTTCTTCGAGTTCAAGAATGCCGTCGACCGTGCAGCCGGCAGGGGTAGTGACTTCGTCCTTGAGCAGAGCGGGGTGGGAACCGGTTTCGAGCACCATGCGGGCGGCGCCGTAGGTGGTCTGCGCGGCCAGCAGAGTGGCGATGTCGCGCGGGAGGCCAACGTTGACGCCAGCTTCGGCGAGCGCTTCGATGATGATGTAGAGAAAGGCCGGGCCGGAGCCGGAGAGGCCGGTGACCGCGTCCATGTGCTTTTCGTCGACGACAACGGTGCGGCCGACGGTGGCGAAGATCTGCTCGGCGAGCGCGAGCTGCTGGTCAGAGACAAACCTGCCTCGGCATATGGCCGTGACGCCCGCACCAAGCATGGCGGGGGTATTGGGCATGGCGCGAATGACGGCGAGTTGACAACCTGCAGCGTCTTCAATGGCGGCGGTCTTGACCGAGGCGGCGAACGAGATGAGGAGCTTGCCGGGATGAAGCGCTGGTGCGATGCTGGAGACGATATCTCCCATTTGCTGCGGCTTGACGCCCAGCAGAATGATGTCGGAGATCTTTGCAGCCTTCAGATTATCCGTGGTGACGGAGATGCCGAACTGTTTAGAAAGAGCTTCGGCGCGCGCTCGATGAGCGACGGTTGCGACGATATGTTTTTGAGGAAACAGGCCGCTGCGCAGAAACGCCTGTACCAGGATGCCGCCCATCTTGCCTGTGCCAAGGACGGCGACGCAAAGGCTGGCGGTGGAGGCCGCTGCAGGCTCTGCATTGGTGGAATTCGATTTCTTTGAAGATGTCATGCTGCAAGGCTATCAAATGCCAAGCTTTGCATTGTCAGGCAAATGCAAACTGATGCATTGTAGAACGACAGCCGAGGGGGCGAATCCACTGTCATCCGGGTTTATCCGGTCATGCGCAGACGTGCAGCGGAGAGTGATGACGCTGCGGGCTGGACCTGAGCGTCAAGCATGCGATAGAGCGTGGAGCGGCTGATACCGAGGACCTCTGCGGTGCGAACCTTGTTTCCGTTGCAAGCGAAGAGCACGGCGCGGATATGCTCCTGGATGACATCATCAAGGGGCATCAGACGGACCTCGCGGCGGTCATGTAGCAGAGGCTGGGGAATGGTGCCGAGAACGGTTTCGAGATCGAGCGCGTGCAGAACGGGGCGGGATGGATGCTCGATCAAGGCGGCGGCGGCGGCATGCAACTGGTTGAGGTTGCCGGGCCAGGTAAGAGTCATGGCCGCATCCATAAGGTCGGGAGCGAGCTGTGGCGATGAGATGCCCGATTGCCTGGCGACCTCGCGCACGAGATCGGTGAGCAAGGTCGGGATGTCCTCGCTACGATCGCGCAGGGATGGAAGGGTGACGCGCAGCGCACCGAGGGAGTCTGCAAGTTCCGCAGAGAAACTACCGGAGCTTACCAATGGGCGAAGGCCGCGCTCGGCAAATGCAACGATGCGCGGAGCCTGGGAATCGTGCTTGCGAATGAGACGAAGCAGGGCGATCTGAACGGTGCGGGGCAGGCGCTCCGGGCGAGGAATGTAGAGCATTCCCTGAGCTTCCATCGAGTCGGGCAAGCGATTGGCTCCGAAGAGGAGTTCAATCGTGGCGGGAGTTAGGGTTACTAAGGGGCGATGACTGAGTGGCGAGAGTTGGTGCAGGAGATGTGCAGCCGATTCCTCGCCGCAACCTCGTTCCCCGGTAAGCAGGGCAGTACGAAAGTACGGCGCAACGCGGTGGATCTGGGCACGCAGATTCGTCATAACTACACTGGAACCCGCGAGCCAAATGGCGGGTGACGGAGAAAGAGAGTCAGTCTCGAGCGGCGGTCGTGTTTCAACCGGAGAGAGACTCGGTACCGGATTAGGTTCTGCCATGGTTGCTATATCGGCAGTTTGTGTCAAAGCTACAGCGATCCGGCCATGAATGGATCGCTGTAGGATAAAACAATGAGCGGGCAGCAAAAGCTTTCCGCTCATAAAGTTACAGTCTATAGAGGCGAAAAGGGTAACGTTACGCCACAGATTTGGCGCAGTAGGTGTCAAAGGCGC
The DNA here is from genome assembly GCA_027450185.1 of Granulicella sp. Lineage (GTDB taxonomy): Bacteria > Acidobacteriota > Terriglobia > Terriglobales > Acidobacteriaceae > Granulicella. Next base: position 42,512 of record DAIDKF010000004.1, read on the forward strand.
GGGTGAGCTCCTGGGCGATGGCGGGAGCGGTGGAGTTCTCGATGGCAGAGCGCTGAAGGAGATAAATAAGCTGGCCGTCGCGGAGGATGGCGATGGCGGGAGAGGTGGGGGGATGGCCCTGAAAGTAGCTGCGGGCGCGCTCGGTGGCGTCGCGGTCCTGGCCGGCGAAGACGGTGATGGTCTGATCTGGCTTGGTGGCGTGCTGGAGCGCGAGGCGAACGCCGGGACGCATCTTGCCGGCGGCGCAACCGCAGACGGAGTTCACGATCAGCATGGTCGTTCCGGGCTTTGCCAGTGCAGCATCGACCTCTGCGCTGGTGCGCGCCTCTTGAATGCCGGCTTTGGTCAACTCTTCGCGCATCGGAATGAGCATTAACTCTGGGTACATCGTCTTACCTCCTGAATCTGGGAGAAACTTAACTGCTTTGAATTCGATTGTACGTTGCCGGGTTGGGCCACGGGGGACCCCTATCCCGTTCGACATAAAGTATGCACAAACCTCAGCTTAGCGCCGGATTTGTGAGGTAACCATGCTCCTCAAGGCCGCTGATTGCAGCGGCCGCACCTGCCGGTTCAGCAAAAGAGCCTGAGGTCAACGATCAAACTTCATCGCTTCTGTCATTGTAGCGGTGGTGTCAACCTCTCGCGGTACATGAGAGGCCGTATGCTGGTTGGGTGACGACGACCGGGTTGAAAGTTCGCGAGGGAGTGGTGTTAGGGCCGATGACGACGTTCGGGATTGGGGGCCCCGCACGTTATTTTGCCGAGGCCATGGCCGAAGAGGACGTTGCTGCGGCGGTGAACTGGGCGCGAGAGCATGGTGTACGGCTATTTGTGCTGGGTGGTGGAAGCAATCTGCTGGTGCGGGATGCGGGGTTTCAGGGGTTGGTCCTGAAGATAGGAGTGATGGGCGTGGAGGCCTGCGAAGACGGATGCTTTGAGGTGGGCGCGGGTGAGGTCTGGGATGGTTTTGTAGAGAGGATGGTGGGACTGAGTATGGCAGGGGTGGAGTGCCTGGCGGGGATTCCGGGATCGGTGGGAGGGACGCCGGTGCAGAATGTGGGGGCGTACGGGCAGGAGGTTGCCGAGACGATAGAGTCGGTGCGGGCGCTCGATGTTTCGGCGGGGAAGTTTGTGGAGTTGAATAAGGCGGATTGCAGGTTCCGTTATCGTGAAAGCGTGTTCAATACGGATGAGACCGGGCGCTACATTGTGACGCGCGTCCGGTTTCGGCTGCGTCCCGGGGGAGAGCCGAATTTGCGCTATGCCGACTTGCAGCGGCGGCTGGGCGGCAGGATGGGGCTGACGCTGATGGAGGTTGCAACGACGGTGCGGGAGATTCGGCGCGAGAAGGGAATGCTGCTGGTGAAAGGCGAGGCGGACTGCCGGAGCGCTGGGTCGTTCTTCAAGAATCCTATCGTGGGGAGGGAGATGCTGGAGCGTATTGCATCCGCGGCGGGAGTGGAAGAGAGCAAGGTTCCGCATTGGCCGACGGGTGAGGGGAGGGTGAAGGTACCAGCAGCGTGGCTGCTGGAGCATGCTGGATTTGTGAAGGGATATCGGGATGGGGCGGCGGGGATTTCGACGCGGCATACGCTTGCGCTGACAAATCGGGGAGGAGCGACATGCGCGGATATCGAGCGGCTACAGGGGCAGATTGTGAGCGGAGTTAAGGCTCGGTTTGGGGTTATGTTGCAACGCGAGCCGGTGCTGGTGGGGTAGGAGAACTATGCAGCAGGAGTGCAGCGTGGCTGAGCGAGCCAACAGCAGGTCTCTGCACTACGCCAAACGATAAGGCCGGTTGCCCGCGGTCGAGATGACAGCTCTTTGGCGGGGTACGTATCGGGGAGATGCTCGAAACACCAGGGCGCCTGGCTGACTACAGCAGAACGTTCAACATGCGGGCACGCTCGTCGGCGAGGACTCGGCCGACAGGGCCTTGATCGATGACGGCACCTTGCTCGATGCGGATGACTTCGGCGCCGAGGAGGAGAGCTTCTTCGACGTCGTGGGTGACGGAGATGACGGGGATGGCGAACTGCGCGGCGTGCTGCTGCATGCGGGGGAGCAGGGTGTTGCGCAGGTTACGGTCGACGCCGGTGAAGGGTTCGTCGAGCAGCAGGAGACGGGCTGAAGGAACGGCGAAGGCGCGGGCAAGGTTGACGCGCTGGCGCTCGCCACCTGACAGGTCTCTGGGCATGCGATGGGCGAGCGCGCTGAGTTCGAAGAGGTCGATGGCTGTGGAGATGCTTTGGTTATCGGGGCTGTGGCGGGCCTTGGCCGCGAAGGCGATGTTCTTGCGGATGGAGAGATGGGGGAAGAGAACGGCGCCCTGCGGAGCGTAGCCGATGGAGCGCTGGTGGACGGGTGTGGCGTGGTGGCGGCCCTGGATTTCGAGCCAGGCTGTGTTGTCAGCGGAGTGCTGGGAGAACTCGACGATGGCTGATGCGATGGTCGGTTGAAGGAGGCCGCAGGCGGCGCGGAGCAGGGAACTTTTGCCACCCCCAGAGGGGCCGAAGATGACGGTCCATGGAGCGGCGAGGTTGAGGTGCGCGAGGAGGTGCAGTGGGCCGAGGTGCGCGTCGACGCTGAGGCGGTGATGCGGTTGGAGAGGGGTGGAGGGGTTAGACAAGTTCGGGCCTCCGGCGAGATCGCCCGTAGACGATGAGAAGCGCGGCGAAGGAGAGAGCCAGCAGGGAGGCGGCGGTGAGGTTGGCGTCAGAGTAGCGGAGCTCCTGCACCTGGTCAAAGATGGAGATGGATAGGGTACGGGTGACGCCGGGGATGTCGCCGCCGACCATGAGTACAACGCCGAACTCGCCGACGGTGTGGGCGAAGGTGAGGACTGCGGCGGTGACAAACGACGCGCGCGAGAGCGGCAGGGTGATGCGGCGGAAGGCGATCCAGGGGGATGCTCCGAGGACGCGGGCTACTTCGATGGTCGCGGGATCGACGGAGGCAAAGGCGACGACGAGCGGCTGCACGGCGAAGGGCAGGCTGTAAATCATGGAGGCTATGAGGAGCCCCCAGAAGGTGAAGGCGAGAGGATGCCCGACGAGGGCGATGAGGGTCCGACCGAGGGCAGTGGCGGGGCCTAGGCCGACGAGGAGATAGAAGCCAAGGACGGTGGGTGGAAGCACGAGTGGGAGAGCTACAGTGGCCTGTACTATGCGGCGGGTGAGGCTGTGGCCACTCGCGATCCATGCGGCCAGCGGCGTGGCTACCAGCAGCAGGCAGATTGTGGTGAGGCTGGCGAGACGGAGCGTCAGGACGAGGGCGGCAAAGTCCATGGTGCTGTCAGTCTAGCGTGAAGACGGAATTTGCAGTGTGGAGGAGCGGAACAGGAGATGAGGATGGCGTGCATCGAATGGGCTATCGGAGGGCGGGATCGAGGCCGAATTTGGTGAGGCTTCGCTGGGTGGAGTTGCTGGTGAGCCAGCGGAGGAAATCCTGTGCTTCGGAGGGGTTCTTCGAGGCATTGAGAATGACCGCGCACTGGCTGATGGGAGGGTAGCTCTCCGGGGGGATGCGGACGAAGCTGCCCAGGTCACGGAAGTGCGGCGAACTGGCGATGGTCAGCGAAATGAGGGCAACCTGCGCGTTGCCGGACTCTGCGAACTGAGCGGTCTGGGAGATGTTTTCCGCGATGACCAGCTTGTCGGAGACGAGGTCGGCGATGTGGAGGTTCGAGAGGGCTTTCATTGCGGCAAAGCCGTAGGGCGCGTGCAGTGTGTTGGCAACGGCGATCCTGGTCACCCTGGAGTTGGTGAGGATGCTAAGGGTGAGTGGGTGGGCTGGTGAGTCCTTGCGCGCCCAGAGGACGAGGATTCCGCGGGCATAGGGGGTCGGTGTGCGGTCGTCCTGCAGGCCCGTGGCGAGGCCGGCGGCGATGAGTTGCTCGGGATGCGCGGAGTCGGCGGAGAGAAAGAGGTCCTGGGGATCGCCGTTGAGAATCTGCTGGGTAAGAGTTGCGGAGGAACCGAAGGAGGCGATGATCTTGATGCCAGTAGCGTGCTCATAAGCCGCAGCCAGGGTGGGCAGAACGGGCTGGAGGTCAGAGGCTGCGGCGATGTGGAGTTCCTTTGTGGCCTGGGCGCGGGCGGACGGTGGTGCGCTGGTGAGAAGGGCGATCAAAAGCAGAGGAAGTGCGACAAGAGCGCAGGGTAAGAGCGCTTTGCGATACCCTAGAGGAAACCATGAATTCTTCATCTCATATCCTTCGATGCACCGGATGCGGAGAACGGATCGCCGCAAAGGACGCCCAGAGTAATTTTCGCTGCCGCACGTGCGGAGATCTATTTGAAGTCGAGTATCCGTGGAGTGAGGGTGCGCCGGCAAGTGAAGGCGTGACGGAGGGCTACTCGGCGAGCAGGCCGACGCCGAAGAATCGCCCGAATCCGAGTGCGCTGCGGTATCTGTGGCAGGAGCGGCGGACCTCGACGATGGGCATCGACCAGAGCGGCGTCTGGCGGTTCAGGGATCTGCTGCCGATCGTTCCAGACGAGAGCATTGTGACGCTGCGCGAGGGCAACACGCCGCTGTATGAGATGCCGAGGACAGCGGCAGCGCTGGGGTTGAACTGGTTGCTGGCCAAGCACCAGGGAATGAATCCTACGGGGTCGTTCAAGGACACGGGAATGACGGCAGCACTGTCGGTGGCGGTGGCGAGCGGGTTTGAGTGGGTGGCGTGCGCGTCGACCGGGAATACGTCGGCGGCGATGGCGGCCTATGCGGCAAGAGCCGGGCTGCGTAGCATGGTGCTGATTCCGGAGGGAAAGATTGCGTGGGGCAAACTGTCGCAGTCGATGGATTATGGGTCGACGACGGTGCAGTTGCGGACGGATTTTGATGGCTGCGTGAAGGTGCTGGGCGAGATTGTGCAACGGGCTCCGGTGTATCTGCTGAACTCGGTGAACCCTTATCGGCTGGAGGGGCAGAAGACGCCGGCGTTCGAGATTTTGGAGCAGTGCGAGTGGCAGGTTCCGCACCACATCATTGTGCCGGGGGGAAATCTGGCGAACTGCTCGGCGCTGGGTAAGGGCTTTGCGGAGATGCTGCATCTGGGGTTCATTCATCGGGTGCCGAGGATCAGCGTGATCCAGGCGGAGGGTGCGAATCCGCTGTACCAGAGCCTGCGGACGAACGGCGGCGTCTCGCTGGAGCCGGTGACGGCGAACACGCGCGCGTCTGCGATCCAGATTGGCAATCCGGCGTCGTGGAAGAAGGCGGTGCGGATACTGGCGTCGACGGGTGGGTGGTGCGAACAGGTGTCGGAGCGGGAGATTGCGCTGGCCAAGGCGGAGATTGGGGCGGAGGGAATCGGGTGTGAGCCGGCCTCGGCGGTGACGCTGGCGGGGCTTAAGAAACTGGTGGCGAATGGACGCGTGGGGAAGGAAGAGACGGCCATTCTGCTACTGACCGGCCACACGCTGAAGGACTCGGAGTACACCATCAAGTACCATCGTGGCGAGTTGCTGACGGAGGCGGAGATGGCCGGTGCAAACACTGAAGAACTCGCGTTGCATGCGCGGCTGCGTCATGAGCCGATCGTGTTGGATGCCAGTGCGGACGCTGTGTTGCACGCTATCGACGCGCGGACGCGATCGGCGTTCCCGGCGTGAGCGCGGCAAGGGAGACGCGCGGGCTGCGGCTGTCGCTTGCGGCGACTTCGGCGAACCTGGGGCCGGGATTTGACACGGCAGGGCTGGCACTGTCGATGCGTCTAACTATGGAGGCAAGGGTTGCTGCCGGGTTTCAGATCGAGGCTACAGGACGCGATGCCGCACTGTGCGGAGCGCTGGAGCACAACCTGATTCTGGATACGTACCGTGATGTGCTGACGCGCGCAGGAGTTCACGTGTTGCCGCTGCACCTGAAACTGCACAACGAGATTCCACTGGGGATGGGGTGTGGGTCGAGCGCCGCGGCGCTACTGGCGGGCGTGACGCTGGCAGATCATTTTGGCGAGTTGGGTATGAGCGATGCGGAAATTGTCACCGAGGCTAGCCGCATCGAAGGGCACCCGGATAATGTGACAGCCTGCTGGTACGGCGGGTTTTCCGTTTCGGCAGAGGCAGGCGATAAGGTGACAGTGGCGACGTTCGCCGGTGATCCTGCGTGGGAGATGTTGCTGGCGGTGCAGCCGACCAGCCTGGCGACGAAGAAGGCGCGGGCGCTGCTGCCGGAGAGTTATACGAAGGCCGATGCGATCTTCAACGTGCAACGGGCGTCGCTGCTGGTGGCGGCCTTTGCGCAGGGTAGGCTGGATTTGCTGGCGACGGCGATGCAGGACCGGATGCACCAGCCGTATCGGGCAGAGGCCTGCCCGCTGCTGGAGAGGCTGTTGCCGCTGATGTGCGAGCCGGAGATTGCAGGGATTGCGCTGAGTGGGGCGGGGCCTTCTGTGCTGGTGTTTCTGGCTGCGGAGACGACGCTGCTGGAGGCCGAGACGCGCATCCAGCAGATGGTGGGGCCGTATGTGGAGTTGCTGCCACTGCGGATTGGGGGCGGCGTGGAGCGAACCCTCCTGTAGACTTGCCGCATCGTTTTCCACCGTGCGGCATCTATCATGGTGTGGGTTTGCAGGGAAGCACAACAGGAGCAGGCAAACCAAGGGAGAGAGATGATATGGCAGGTCAGTTTACGTCTGAGGTGAATGATTCGGACTTCGAGGAGAAGGTTCTGAAATCGGATACACCGGTTCTGGTTGATTTCTGGGCAGCGTGGTGCGGGCCTTGCCGCGCGCTTGCGCCGGTGGTGGACGCAGTTGCCGAAGAGTATCAGGGCAAGCTGAAGGTAATGAAGATGGACGTCGACCAGAACAATATGACACCTGGACGCTATGGCATACGGGGGATTCCTGCTCTGCTGGTCTTCAAGGGCGGCAAGGTTGCCGAGCAGATCGTCGGATTTGTTCCGAAGGACACGATCGACCAGTCGTTGAAGCGCGTTCTTGTATAAGAATTCTCGCAAGGTTGCAGAGTGTACGGCCCGCGGAGTGTTAGGCTTCGTTGGGCCGTTGCTGCGTCGGGTATTGCCGGGCTCAGTGTAGACTTTAGGCCAACCATGCTGGAATGGAGTCTTGTTCACGGGAGTCTTATCGCCTTCTTCATACTGGCGAACAGCTTCTTTGTGGCTGCGGAGTTTGCACTGGTCAGCGTGCGTGAGACGCGTATCGAACAGTTGGTCGCGCAGAACCGGCCCGGAGCGCGTACCGCTCTTCGACTCAAGCGCAATCTCAATGAATTTCTGCCCGCTGTTCAGTTTGGGGTGACGATCGCCAGCCTCGCGCTGGGCGGCCTGGGTGAGCCTGCGCTTGCTGACGCCGTGCTCGAGGGGTTGGCGCAAGTGGAGCTTCTGAGTCGGCTTCCGGTGGTGCGGGCGCATGAGTTGCTGTACGCCCACACTGTAGCAGTGGTGCTGGCGTTTGCGATCATTACATACTTTGAGGTGCTGCTGGGCGAATTGGTGCCCAAGTCGCTGGCGCTGCAGCGCGCGGAGCGGATCGCGCTGGCGGTGGCCGGTCCGGTGGATGTGTTCATACGGATGACGCGGCCGGCGGTGCGGTGGATGAATGCCTCGGCGGCGGTGGTGCTGCGGATGTTTCATGCACCGCTGAGTGCGGAGAACGTGGCGCATTCGCCGGAAGAGTTGAAGATGCTGGCGACAGCAACGCGGCGCATGGGCCTGCTGCCACCGTTTCAGGAGGAGATGATCCATCGAGCGATTGAGTTGAATCAGGTGGGGGTGAGCGAGATCATGACGCCGCGAGGCAAGATCTTCTCGTTGGCGGCGGATTTGACGCTGGAGCAGGCGAGTGCGCGCATCGTCGAGGAGCAGCACTCGCGGGTGCCGGTGTATGACCAGGCGAAGGGACGCGATCACATTATCGGGGTTGCCTATTCGAAAGACGTTGCCCGGTTGATGCACTTCCGTAGCGTTGCACAGGGACTGGGCAGCCGCGGTGCTTCGGGGATTACGCTGCGCCAGGTGATGCGCGATGTGCTGATGGTGCCGGAGACCAAACTGGCGGTGGAGATGCTACAGGAGTTCAAGGATCGGCGGCGGCAGATTGCGATTGTGGTGGATGAGTTTGGATCCACACTGGGATTGATTACCGCCGAAGATGTGCTGGAGCAGGTTGTCGGCGAACTGGAGGATGAGTTCGATACGGGGCGGAATCTGCCGTTGCCGGCTATTGGGGGTGGGCTGCTGCTGGATGGCAGTGTGAGCCTGCGCGACCTGGTGACGCAGTTGCACTGGAAGTTTCCGCGAGCGTATGGAGTTGAGACGCTGGCTGGATTTCTGCTGGTGAAGCTGGGACATATTCCGACGGAAGGCGAGCATGTGGACTTCAATGGGCGGCGCTTCGCTGTGGTCGAGATGGAGGGGCAGCGGATTGCACAGGTGCGCGTGGACCCAATTGCCGAGCTGGAGGCGTTGGGAAACGCTGCCGCAAAGTCGGGCGAGCGTGGTGAATTTGGCGAGGAGGCGCAGCGATGAAGCCGACGACCTCATTGCGGAGTGCCGCACTGCGCAGGGTCTTGTGGCGTGTGGTGACGACGCTTCCAGTGCTGTGGGTGGTCGTGACGATGGTGTTTCTTATGATTCACCTCGTGCCGGGCGATCCGATTGTGCAGATGCTGGGCGATGGCGCGACGGCTGCGGACATTGAGGGATTGCGCCACGCGTATGGGCTGGATGCTCCGCTGAGCGTGCAGTATGTGCGCTACTGGAACGGGCTGCTGCATGGGAATCTGGGACAGTCGCTGCGGCTGCATGATTCGGTGCTGCATCTGATTCAGCAGCGGTATCCATACACGCTGGCATTGACGGCGGCGGCGATGCTGCTGGGCGTGGGACTGGCGATTCCGGCGGGCGTTACTTCGGCACGACGGGCGAATCGGTGGTCGGACCGGACGATTGGGTTTGCAAGTTTGGCGGGGTTGTCGTTTCCCAATTTTGCGCTGGGGCCGATTTTGATTCTGGTCTTCTCGATCGATCTGGCGATGCTGCCGGTCTCGGGTGCGGGCGTTGGCGCAGGAGATTTTCTGCGTCATCTGGTGCTGCCAGCGATCACGCTGGGGTCGGGGCTGGCGGCGATACTGACGCGCATGGTGCGGACGTCGATGCTGGAGGAGTTAGGACAGGACTATGTTCGGACGGCGCGGGCGAAGGGGTTGTCGGAGAATGTGGTGGTCTATCGGCACGCCCTGCGGAATGCGTTGAACCCGGTGCTGACCGTGGTCGGGTTGCAGTTCGGATCTCTGCTGGCGGGAGCGATTGTGACAGAGACGATCTTTGGCTGGCCAGGACTGGGGCGGCTGACGCTCTCGGCAATTTCAAATCGCGATTACGCGCTGGTGCAGGGGTGCATTCTGGCGATTGGCCTATCGTATGTGCTGGTGAACCTGCTGACGGATTCGGTGTATGCGCTGGCCGACCCGAGGATGCGACGGTAAGGGACTGGCCCCCGGTACTCTTAGAGCTAAAGTAGGTCTAATCAGATAGGTAGTAGTGGAATTGTGACAGGACGCTGCGTGATTGCGTTGGTGTAGGAGGGTTGGGTCATGGTTGGGGTCGGAGTTTTAAGGCAGGACGCATCGATGTGCTCGCCGATGCAACCTCCTTACTGCAAACCGCACTTCACGGTGCCGCCCGCCGTAGATTTTTGTCCTACGTTGAATTCGATATGGCTACCTGCGGACGTTTAGCCACCCATCATTGATTGCCTGAGGAGAATCTTTCCAGGAGTTTAGGTACGATTATCGGCATAGCTGTCGCATCCGCCAGTAGCTCAACGGGGCTTGTGATTGCCAGTTTTACTGGTATTTCATCGAATATCTGGAAGCGCTGATCGCGAAGACAGTGGAGCCACCGCCACAATGGAGTTTGCTCGCTGTAGCCATCCGATTTAGCTTGTCAGACAAGCTGATCGGTGAGTATATTGTTTTTGCACTCGGCAAGCCGCTTTCAATGATCTCCCCCGGCAAGATAGGCAACGCAGCGGTGAGTCAATTTCTTTATGAGATTGGATTCCCCAATGAGTATTGCAGCTTCCCAAACTACATCTGCGCCTGCAACAGGCGGCAGTCAACCAGCGGCTCCGTCAATTGCGATATGGCTCACAGGAGCCATTGTTCTCGCGATGGGCGCCGCGTATCTCTTCAAGACCAACACCCATGCTGGGATATGGAATCAGCGCTATGATCCTACGGGCCACTGGTGGCTCTCCACTCTGTTTGCAGCGACGCCGGTAGTGGTGCTGCTTGGAAGCATGGCCATCCTTCGGCTGAAAGCCCATATCGCGGCAGTGCTCGGCTTGGCAACGGCTCTGATTGTGGCGGTAGGCGTGTTCCACATGCCGATGCGGATGGCTTTGACTACGGCGGCTTATGGCGGTGGGTACGGATTGTTTCCCATCTGCTGGATCATTCTACCGGTGATCTTTCTTTACCAGCTCACCGTTAGTGCGGGGCAGTTCGAGTCGCTGCAAAGGAGCCTGACCAACATTACACCGGACAGCCGTTTGCAGTTGTTGTTGATTGCCTTCGCGTTTGGAGCGTTTATCGAGGGGGCTGCCGGGTTTGGCACGCCGGTAGCTGTGTGTGGTGCGATCCTTATCAGCCTTGGCTTCCGCCCATTGCAGGCAGCCGGCCTCTCTCTGATTGCGAATACCGCTCCTGTGGCGTTTGGCGCATTGGGTATCCCGATCGTCGCACTGCACGGCGTCACAGGTCTGGACACAATGCTGCTAGCCAAGACGGTGTCGCATATTCTGGCCCCGTTCTGCATCCTTGTGCCTTTCTGGGTGATATGGGCTTTCGCGGGCTTTCGCTCCATGCTCGAAGTGTGGCCTCCGGCGTTGGTAGCGGGTGTGACATTCGCGGTTACGCAATTGCTGGTGGCGGCTTATAGCGGGCCGATGCTGGTGGCGGTCATATCCTCCATGATGACCATCATTGTCCTGATCGGATTTCTGAGGATATGGAAGCCGAAGCGGATTCTGAATCCAGTTGGTGTGGACATTACGGCTCAGGCGCCGAAGAAGCACTCGCACACAGCCGCAACGGTCTTCAAGGCATGGCTGCCCTGGCTGACACTGAGCGCCCTAGTCTTTATTTGGGGACTGCCGAAGTTTTCCAAATTTCTCAATGACCTTACGACAGCGAAGATCACGGTCATCGGTCTGCATAATTTGGTGCAGAGGGTGCAACCCGTGGTACCGAAACCAACGGCTGAAGCCGCCATCTACATGTTGAATTGGGCAACGGCGACGGGAACGGCGATTCTGCTTGCGGCCATTTTAGCTGGGTTCATGATGGGTATCCGGCCGGCAGAGATGGCGAAGACCTTTGTGAAGACGGTCGTCAACATCCGCTTTACGATCATTACGATCGTGGCTATGCTGGCGATTGGCTTCATCACCCGCTACTGTGGCCTGGATGCGACCATGGGGCTGGCTTTCGCTCGTACCGGGGCGCTCTATCCGTTCTTTGGCACGCTGATTGGATGGGTGGGTACGGCGACCACGGGTTCGGATACATCGTCGAACGTGTTGTTTGGCAGCCTGCAGACGATCACCGCGCATCAGATTAGCGTGCCTGCGCACTTGATGGCTTCAGCCAACTCTGCGGGCGGTGTTATGGGCAAGATGATCGATGCGCAGAGCATCGTCGTAGCCAGCACGGCTACACAGAACTATGGACAGGAGGGAAGTATTCTGCGATTCGTATTCTTCCATAGTTTGGCTCTGGCCTGCCTTGTCGGCGTGCTGGTCTTCCTGATGGCGTATGTCTACCCCTTTACCGGACTGGTGGCACGATAACGCAGGCACCCCTATGCGCACCCTGCACTGGCTCGGTGTGCGTAGGGGGATTATGAGTGTTGATAGGAGTGCGATGAGACTGATCTGCATCTATGTGCTGCGACCGCCTGCTCCCCTCTGGCAGCGTATGATGCGGAATCGATGCGCGAGGACGCGATGCGTCATATCCACTCCAGAGTAGTTCGCGCCCTGTGCGCGGAGAGAAGATGATGACAGCAGCCATTGCACCTCCTGCAACGATGAAGGTACCCGACGCCAGCCAACTCAATTCACATCAGATTGGGGAGCAGCTGCAATCCTTTATCGATTCGACGCGTATTCTCACGCGAACGATCGACCGAATTGCATTTGCTTCGGATGCAAGTCTTTATCGCCTGATTCCACGTGTGGTCGTTCAACCAATCAGTTCAGAGGAGGTACGTGGGCTCTTCCGATTTAGCCGGGAACGGAAAATACCGCTCACCTTTCGCGCGGGTGGGACAAGTCTCTGTGGGCAGGCAATCACCGATGGAATTCTAGTGGATGTGGGGCGTTACTGGCGCATGGGCAGGGCGGAAGAAGCCGGTCGTCTGATGCGTGTTCAGCCGGGCCTGATTGGACAGCAAGCCAACCAGATGCTCAAGAGGTATGCAGCCAAGATCGGACCAGACCCGGCTTCGATCAGCGCAGCACGGCTGGGAGGAATTCTTTCCAATAATGCGAGCGGAATGTGTTGCGGCGTGGTGCAGAATGCGTATCACACTCTGCACTCGATGACGTTCATGCTTCCGTCGGGCACGGAGATTGACACGGCCGCTCCAGATGCAGAGGCACGCTTTCAGCAGTGTGAGCCTCGACTTGCTGCTGGGTTACTTGATCTCAAGCGGCGGTTGGAGGCCAATCCGGAGTTATCAAAGCGAATTCGTGCAAAGTATCGCATGAAGAACACCACCGGCTATTCACTGAATGCGTTTCTGGATTACTCGACGCCTGTGCAGATATTCAGTCACTTGCTGATTGGAGCTGAAGGGACGCTGGCCTTCATTGCCGAGGCGGTGTTGGAGACGGTCCCCGACCTGCCGGTGAAATATACCGGACTACTTTTGTTTCCTGATCTACATGCGGCCTGCGAGGCGATCGCCCCGCTGCGCAATGCAGGAGCAGCTGCGTTGGAACTGATGGACCGCGCGTCGTTGCGCTCTGTTGAGAGCAAGCCTGGCATTCCGTCGGAGATTCAGAGACTGCCGAATGGCGCAGCGGCCCTGCTGGTCGAATTCCAAACGGCGGATGTGACCGCTGTAAAAGAAAACGCGGTGAAGGCGCAAACTGCTGTTGCTGGTCTCAATTTGCTCGGCAAACCTATGTTCACCGATGATCCTGTGGAGCAAGACCGCTTGTGGAGCATCCGCAAGGGCCTGTTTCCCTCGGTTGGTGCGGTGAGGGCCAGTGGAACCACGGTCATTATTGAAGATGTAGCTTTCCCCGTGGAGCATCTGGCTGACGCCGCCGTTGATCTGATTCACCTGTTTGAGAAACATGATTACCCAAACGCGATCATCTTCGGCCATGCCAAAGACGGGAATCTTCATTTCGTCATTACCCAGGGGTTCAACACCGAGAGGGAAGTCGCGCAGTATCGGGACTTCATTGACGATGTGGTGCAGTTAGTAGTGCACAAATATGATGGCGCGCTGAAAGCCGAGCACGGGACGGGCCGCAATATGGCTCCGTTTGTGGAGACAGAGTGGGGCAAAGATGCGTATGCCATCATGCAAGAGCTCAAGGAACTGGCCGATCCCGATAACCTGCTCAACCCCGGCGTGATCATCAACTCAGATCCCGAAGCCCACATGGTCGATCTGAAGAGAATGCCGGTAGTTGAGCAAGAGATCGATAAGTGCATTGAGTGTGGCTACTGTGAGCCGAAGTGCCCGAGCCGTGATTTAACGCTGACCCCACGCCAGCGTATCGTGGTACGCCGCGAGATGCAGAGACTTAAGGACGATGGGACGGACAACGCCGCCTATGATGCGCTCAACCGCGACTTTCCTTACATGGCCCTAGACACCTGTGCGGTAGATGGCCTGTGTGCGACGGCCTGCCCTGTGAGCATTGATACGGGTGCTCTGACCAAGCGATTTCGCAGGTTGCGCCATACTGCGGTTGCGAATCGGATTGCGGTTGCCGTCGCGAAGAACATGAAGCTTACAGAGATGGGTGGCCGCTTCGCCATGGGCATGGGCCATCTAGTTCAGAAGGTCTTCGGGCTGAGGTTCATGCAAGGCATCACGCGTCTTTTAGATAAGGTCTCTCGCAGTGTGATGGATGAAGCCTTCTGGCAGTGGTGTGCCGAGATGCCGCGACCAAGGCGAGGTGCGCTGCCGGTGCGCCCGCGACTGAATGCCGAGGCAGTGTATTTTCCTGCGTGCATCTCCCGCATTATGGGGGCGCTACCCGGCGAGCAGCAGGAGATCAGCGTGATGCAGGCGCTGCTAGCGGTTGCGGACCGAGCAGGAGTGAAATTGTATGTGCCGGAGGACATTGCAGGAAACTGTTGCGGGGTTCCATTTTCATCCAAGGGGTTTGAGGCAGCGCATCATGCCGCGGTCGATCACACCATTGAGAGTTTCTTTCGATGGTCAAACGGAGGCGAGTTGCCGATCGTGATTGACACGAGTCCTTGTACGTACGGGCTCAAGACTGCACGATCTCATCTGAGTTTGGAGAATCAGGCCAGATTCGACAAGCTCATCATTTTGGATTCGGTCGAATTTGCTCATGATCGATTGCTCCCCACGCTGCCAATTTACCGAAAAGTTCACTCGGTGGCGCTGCATCCTGTCTGCTCGGCGACAAAGATGGCCATTACATCTAAGCTCATCAGGATATCCAACGCGTGTAGCGATGCGGTGCTTGTGCCAAGTGATGCGGGATGCTGCGCATTTGCTGGTGATCGTGGATTTTTATTTCCTGAACTAACGGCCTCAGCAACTAACATCGAAGCCGGCCAAGCTACAGCCGAAGATCATGATGGATACTATTCAAGTAGTCGGACCTGCGAGATCGGTATGACACGAGCTACAGGCAAGGCATACCAGTCGTATCTGCATTTGCTGGAGTATGCTTCGCGGCATCCATCCGATACCGATTCAGTTTGAGGTTTTGGAAATTGGCTTTGGCGGGCTCGTTCCACCAGACTCGAAGTGCTAGAAGATGATTCTGACTAACCATTCTGCGAATATGCCATTAGTATGCAGATGAGAACTCTGAGCTATATTGATGTCGCCATGCTTTACGTGGCGTGGCCGATGGGGTCATATCGGCATAGATCATCAACGTTTTGCGATTTTGGAGGTGTCTTACTTTGCGGGTTTCTCTATTTATCACTTGCTATAACGACACGTTGTTTCCAGAGACTGGTAAGTCGGTTGTTCGCGTGCTGGAGCGGCTCGGTCACATGGTTGAATTCCGGACGGGACAAACTTGTTGCGGACAGATGCACTGGAACACCGGTTATCTGAAGGAAGCAGTGCCTATCCTGCGGCATTTTGTTGAGGTCTATCGAGATGCGGAGACGATTGTGGTTCCGTCGAGCTCTTGTGTTTCCATGATGCGCGACCACTATCTAAAAGCGGCTGAGAGTGTGGGGGACAACCAACTGGCAGCAGGCGTTCAGGAGCTACTTCCGCGTATCTATGAGTTCACAGAATTTCTAGTGAAGAAGCTTGGAGTGGAAGATGTTGGTGCTACCTATCCACACAAAGTCACATTTCACACCAGTTGCCATTCGGAGCGGAGCCTGCATCTAGGAGATATTCCGATCCGGCTGCTGAAGCAAGTGCGCGGGCTACAGCTATTGAAGCTGGAAAACCCTCAAGAGTGTTGTGGGTTTGGCGGAACATTTTCGATTAAGAATGCAGACGTATCCTCTGCGATGCTGGCGGATAAGGTTCGCACGGTGCTGAATACAGGCGCCGAAGTTTGTACCGCGGTCGATAATTCCTGTTTGATGCACCTCTACGGTTCGCTGCATCGCCAGCGTACCTTTGTTCGTACCGCACATATTGCCGAGATACTGGCTTCGACGGCTGGAGACAATGTATGACGACTCAAGAGCAATCGCACTGGTCGGATCGCAATTTCCCCCAGGCGGCGAAGGAGTTGCTGCAGGACTCGCAGATCCGCAGTAATGTTCGCCATGCGACAAATGTTATCCAGGCTAAGCGCAACAACGTGGTTGGGGAACTTGCTGACTGGCAGCAGTTACGCGATGCAGGTGCAGCCATTCGTGCGCATTCTTTGGCCCATCTGGACTTTTACCTGGAGCAGTTCGAAGAGGCTTGCACACGTGCTGGGGGCCATGTTCATTGGGCGCGCGATTCTGCTGAAGCGAATCGCATCATTCTTGCCCTGATCCAAGAGCATGATGCCAAAGAGGTGATCAAGATCAAGACCATGACCTCGGAAGAGATTGGTCTGAACAAGAACCTTGAGGCCAATGGCATCCACCCGATTGAAACGGATCTGGCCGAGTTAATCATTCAATTGGGGCACGACAAGCCCTCGCACTTTGTTGTTCCCGCGCTCCACAAGAACCGCCAGGAGGTGCGGGAGATATTTAAACGCGAGATGAACCTGCCTGACCTTGGCGAACGTCCGGAAGACTTGGCCTCCGCCGCACGGACGTACCTGCGGGAAAAGTATTTACGCATCAAGGTGGCTGTTTCGGGTGCCAACTTTCTGATCGCTGAAAATGGAGCGGTGTGTGTTGTCGAGTCAGAAGGGAATGGCCGGATGTGCCTGACCCTGCCTGACGTGCTCATTTCGCTGGTAGGCATTGAAAAGGTGCTTCCAAAATATCGCGACATGGAAGTGTTTTTACAGACGTTGCCGCGCTCGGCCACGGGTGAGCGAATGAACCCGTATAACTCTATCTGGACCGGGGTTCACGATGGAGATGGCCCCAAAGAGTTTCACGTGGTTCTGCTGGACAATCGTCGCAGTCCTATTCTCGGTGATGTGGAGTCGCGGCAGACACTGCAATGCATCAGGTGTGCTGCATGTCTGAACGTATGTCCTGTGTATCACCAGACCGGAGGGCATGCGTATGAATCGGTGTATGCAGGGCCGATTGGTGCGATTCTGACTCCGCAGCTTCATTCGATGAAAGAAGGGCGGTCACTACCGTATGCGTCTTCCTTGTGCGGTGCGTGCTATGAGGTATGCCCGGTGAAGATTAATATTCCGGAGGTGCTGATTCATCTGCGCGGAGAGATCGTCCAGGAAGACCAGAAGACACTGGGTGGCAAGTTTGGCATGTGGAATGTCGGAATGCAGGCGGCTGCATTCTTGTTTGCGAGTTCCAGTCGCTTGTCGCTTGCGCAGCACCTGGGACAGATTGCTCAGAAGCTGGTGGTGTCCAGGAACGGCGTGATCGAACGGCTACCCTTCATGCTCTCTGGTTGGACGCAGACGCGCGATCTGATGCCGCTGCCAGATCAGACCTTTCGAGACTGGTGGGCGCAGCGTAAACCCTTGTCCGACCACGGTACAGCTCTGGAGGGTTCTCATGTCAAATAGCACGGATGCACGGACGGCCATCTTGAGTAGCATCCGGTCCGCCTTGCGGAGTTCGATGGATGCCGCAGAAATCGCCGATGAATATGCTGCAATTTCACGTACCTACAAGCGCGTAGGCACACTGGGACGAGATGCGCTGCTTGATCTGTTTGCTCATCGACTAAGGGAATATGATGCAGGAGTTTCGTATTGCCCGGTGGACAAGATCAGCGACGAGATTGCGAGAATTCTTAGGTCACGTGGCCGCAGTAAGATTGCGGTTCCAGACGGACTACCAGCGGGGTGGTTACCGGAGGGTTTCGAATTTGAGGATGGTACACACTTCGACGACTATCAACTCGATCTGATGGACGGGGTCCTCACTGGTTGCACGGTCGCCATAGCAGAAACCGGTTCCATCGTTCTACAGACTGCTGCAGCACAGGGGCCGCGAATCCTTTCGCTGGTACCCGATTATCACCTATGCGTGGTATTTGCTGAGCAGGTTGTGGAGACAGTTCCGGAATCCTTTGCGCAACTAGATGCGGTATCCACGCTGCCGACGACCTTTTTTTCTGGACCTTCGGCGACAGCTGATATAGAGATGACGAGAATCAAGGGCGTCCATGGGCCGCGGTTCCTTGATGTGGTGCTCGTTGTCTAGGAGCCAGCAAGCAATCCGAAGCTATCAGCAATGCATACCCGAGTTACACTGAGGGCGCATGTAAAGGTAGTCGAGCCATCGATGGATAGCAAAGAAAAACTTTACATTACTGCTGTAAAACAAGCAGCGGCGCCGCGTCCTAAGATGGTTCGGCCCATCGTGGTTCTTGGAGCCGGCGGTATCATTCGGGCGGCGCATTTGCCCGCATATCATAAGGCCGGGTATCGTGTGGTTGCGATTGCAGATATTGCACAAGATCGAGCAGCCGAGCTTGCGTCTGAGTGGAAGATCGAGCGCAGCTTCGGGTCAATTGCAGATGCGGTGCGCTTTGCTCCAGCAGACGTAATCTTTGATGTCGCGGTTCCTGCGTCGCAGATCATGACGATTCTGCCGCAACTTCCGACTGGCGCTGCTGTTTTATTGCAGAAGCCGATGGGCGAGACCCTGGAAGAAGCTAAAACGATACGAGATCATTGTCGGCAGCATGGGCTGACGCTGGCTGTCAACTTTCAACTGCGCTATGCACCAAATAACCTTGGTGCTGTCGCTCTGGCCAGCGCAGGGGTGCTTGGAGAGTTGCACGATATGGAGGTGCAGGTGCGAACCTACACGCCCTGGAAGTTGTGGATGTTCCTTGCCACGGCGCCACGCCTGGAGGTGCTGTATCACAGCATTCATTATCTCGATCTGATTCGCTCGTGGCTCGGCAATCCCATCGGAGTGTATGCCAGGACGGTGAGGAATCCGCAGTGTGCCGGCCTTGCAGCGACAAAGTCTTCAATCGTGCTGGACTACGGAGATTGGAAGCGTGTGTTCGTGGTGACGAATCACGGCCATGATCTTGCGGAAGAGAGTCAATGCAGCTTTGTCCAATGGGAGGGAACGCAGGGGGCGATGCGAATGGACATGGGCGTGAATCTGGATTATCCGAAGGGCCAACCGGATACTCTGTCGTATGTGTTGCGCGATAGCGAGGATCGCAAATGGCGGAGTGTTCCTGTCTGCGGGAACTGGTTTCCGGACGCGTTTGTCGGGAGCATGGGAGCGCTACAGGCCTATGTGGAAGGGTCGGTCGCGGAATTGCCGACTGGCTTTGAGTCAGCTTACGAGACCATGGCTCTGGTGGAGGCCGTCTATCGATCGAGCGCGAAGCCGGGAGAACCTCTGCCGCTCTGAATGCTGGTGGACGGTTGCAGACGAGCAAGTCTATGCCTGCGTTGGTTGCTGCGCCGTTGTCGAGTGCCACTCACGACGTGATGCTGGCAGACACCGAGCACTGGTGTCCTGGTTGCGACGTCCTATCAGCTATAGCTCTGGGCCGTTAACTCCGGTCAATGCTTTGCTGCCGCGCAGGCCAGCGAAGTTGACATAAGGAACGGATAAGCAGGCTCGTGGCAGGGACAACGTCATGATTCAAGGGGAAGTCCAAAAAAGTTTATGTACCTCCCTAGAATGCAAAAAGGAGATGCCGATAGATTGCTCGTAACAATAACCACCTGCTCCAAGTAACGATTCTGGACCTTGAAGCAAACAAAACCGGTTCGGCGCAGGCGGAATTCGATATAAGGAGCAATTCAATGATTAGTGTCCTCAATAACGTCTCTTCTCTGGTCGCAGAGAACGCCCTTTCCTCGACGCAGGCCAGCCTGCAAAATACTCTCCAGCAACTGTCGACCGGTCTGCGCATCAACTCCGGATCGAACGATCCTGCTGGCCTTTCGATTGCCAACGGCCTCGGTGCCAATATCTCTGCACTCACGCAGTCCACGCAGAACGCGTCGAACGGCGTTGGGCTTCTGCAGACGGCCGATGGCGCGCTCTCGCAGGTGACTTCGCTGCTGAACCAGGCCGTATCCATTGCGACTGAAGCTTCCAACGGTGGTCTGACGACGGCGCAATCCACGGCAGCGAACACCGAATTCCAATCGATTCTCAAGGAGATCAATCAGATTGGATCGACAACCAACTTCAACGGCGAAGCGGTCTTCAGCGCCAATCCACAGACGGTCTACACCAGCGATGGAACCAGCGGTGGCAGCACTACCACCTCGACAACAACCGGGTTACTTTCGGCCGCTGCGCTGAATCTCGGCGGAGGTTCGACCTTTACTTCAGACAACACGTCTACCACGGCAGTGGCGAGTGGAACAGCGCTCACGGCCACCCAGACAACCACGATTAAGAACACGGCAGGGACGACCCTGTTCAGCTACACGGCCTCCTCTGGCAACACGGTTGGTGATCTGATCAGCGCCATTAACGCATCGGGCGTAGGAACAGCGGCGTTGAATACCAACGGGCAGCTAACGATCACCGGGCTTCCGTCGACGGACACGGTGTCCACTACGGATACGGTGCTTGGCGCGACAGCCGCTGGCACAGCTACCGCCTTCACCTCCGCCGTAGGAGCCAGCCTGGACCTAAGCAATAGCAGCGACGCGCAGACCGCGCTGACGGCGCTTACGGCTGCCATCAGCACGGTGGCCGCAACCCGCGGGACGATAGGCGCTTCGGTAAACCAACTCACCGCTGACGAGGGTGTGCAGAACACTGAGGTTCAGAACCTGACCAGCGCTCAAAACAACGTTCAGAACGCTGATATAGGCACCACGGTCTCCAACATGACGCAGTACAACGTGCTGGAACAGACGGGCATGGCAGCGCTCTCGCAGGCGAACTCCGCCCAGCAGAACGTACTGAAACTCCTGCAGTAAGCATCTTCACTCTTCTGACCGGTGGCGCCTTCTGGGCGTCACCTTTTTGTCCATAGGGCTAAACAAAACGCCCGGGCTTGCCGATAGTGTGGTCATGGGCTAGTTGTCTCAACACTCTTGAACGCGTGAGCAGCTACAGCTCCCCGAGGAAAGGAACCTGCAAGGGTTATGAGCTCAACGTCACTACTGTCTTCGCTCCTGGGTTCGGACAACAGTTCTACTACTGCCGATTTGAGCGCTATCCTGCAAGCGGCGACGGGAGCCTCCACTCCTGGAATCGACGTGACCTCTGCAGTGAATGCAGCAGTAACGGCTGCGGAGGCTCCGGAGACCATCTGGGAATCGCAGATCTCCACACTGCAGAGCCAGACTACGGCGCTGACCCAGATCCAGACCGATGCGACCAATCTCGATAACGATATGCAGGCGCTCAACAGCTTGAGCGGTCCTCTGTCTGCAAGCACGGTGACTTCGTCGAATACCGGCGTCGTTACAGCCACGGCAGCGTCTGGGAGCGCATCGGGAAGCTATGGTGTAATTGTCAACAATCTGGCAAGCACTGCATCGTTCTCCTCCACGGCAGTGGCATCCGCTACGACGGCGCTACCGGCGGAGAGTATTACGATTACAAACGGCAGTGGGACCGCCTCAACGATCACTACGGGGAGCGGTGTGAACACGCTGACGGACCTTGAGACAGCAGTCAACGCTGCCGGTCTTGGAGTTACGGCCAGTATTATCAACGACGCCTCAGGGGCTCGTCTGGCGATCACGAGTAACACCTCCGGCAGCAGCGGAAATTTTACGGTCTCCTCAACCGGTACAGGCTTTTCCTTTGCGCAAGCGGTCACCGGTAATAATGCGTCGCTCACTGTAAACGGGATCGGCATATCGAGTGCAACGAATACCGTGACGGGAGCTGTGCCTGGGTTGACCCTCAACTTGTTGAGTTCGAGCCCTGGGACGACGGTAAACCTGTCGGTTGCGCCTGATGTGTCAGCGGCGTCAACCGCCATCAATCAGTTTGTGACGGATTACAACACGGCTGTTACCGATGTGAATTCACAGTTCTCTTACACCTCAGGCAGTGGCCAAGGGGTCCTGGCCCAGGATCCAACCGTGCGCAATTTGCAGAGCGAACTGTTGCAGGCATCGAGCTACACTGCTGCGCCTGCGTCAGGCAGCAGCAGCACTACGGTTCCAAACCTGACATCGATGGGCATCTCGGTGAATGCGGATGGCACGCTGAGCGTGGATAACACGACACTGAATAATGTTCTCAATAATAACTTCAGCGATGTGCAGAACTTCTTTCAGGGAGCTTCCTTGAATGGATTCGCCAACACGCTGGATCAACAGTTGACGAGCTTCATCAGTCCTGCGGATGGTGCATTCACCGTGGACCTGCAGAGCATTAGTACCCAATCCAGCGGGCTCCAGACGGATATTACCAACTTCCAGGCCAATGTGATCACACCGCTTCAGACACAACTGACGAGCGATTTGAGCCAGGCTGAGATTCTGCTTCAACAGTTGCCCACCGAGATGAAGCAAATTGATACAGAACTGGGTTACAACACAACCACCACGGGAGGCTAACGGAAGATGACCATGAACTCAACAGAACTGACGTATCGTAAGACCGCCGTCGAAGGTGCAAGCGGCTTCGGATTGCTGATTGCACTCTACGACACACTCTCCGGCGATCTGTTGCGAGCTGCAGATGCAGAGCGGAGAAATGACATCGAGAAGAGGTGTCAGGAGGTCAACCATGCGACGCTCGTCATCGGCTACCTGGAGGACTGGATTGAGCGGTCCGGAGGTGGGGAGTTGGCGCAACAACTTTCGGCGTTCTACTCGTCGCTTAGGCGCAAGATGATCGAAGCTCAGATCAAAAGGTCAGCGGAAAGTCTAGAGGAACAGGTGGCTCTTGTGCTGAAGATTCGAGAGATATGGAGCGCGATGGAGAGACAAAAAACAGCGCAGATGGAAGCTCCTGAGGGGCCGCAAACGTCGGGATATCCTGGTTCGGTGTCAGCCGTGCATCATGCGAACGCCTGTAGTTGGTCGGCCTGATCCTAATCATTGTGAAGGAGGACTGCTCTTGATTCCCATAGGATGTTTAAGGTTTGCATGTTGTGTTGCGTGTATCCCATAACCTATTACAGGCAAACGGCTTGCGGTAAAAAGAATTGCTATATTCAGGGGGTGGCGTAGCCCGTGCCGATGAGATCCGACGAGTTATAGAGCGGCGAAGTCATCTACTCGATCAACGAGATCAGGATGCTGGCTAGAGTTCCAGAATGATGGGCATGATGAGGGGGCGGCGGTTGGCGTTCTTCTGGATGAAGCGCTTGAGGTCGCCGCGGATCTTGTCCTTCATGACGCCGTAGTCTTTGCGCTCTTCGTCACTGGATTGGTCGAGCGTGCGGGCGACGATGTCGCGGGCGTTGCGGAGGAGATCGGGGTCGTCGGCTGCGAAGCCGCGAGTAGTGATCTCGGGTGCGCCTTCGACCTGGCCGGTGCGCTTGTTGATGGCGATGATGGGGAGGAAGACGCCGTCTTCGCCGAGGTGCTTGCGGTCGCGGATGATGGTGTCCTCTACGACGTCGGCGGTGGAGTTGTTGTCGATGCAGACGCGGCCGGTGGTGACGCGGCCGGTCTTCTCGGCGTGCACGCTGTCATGAGTCCGTTCGAGAGTGAGGACGTCGCCGTCTTCGAGGAGGATGACTTTTTCGGGGACGCCGGTGGCGGCGGCGAGTTCAACATGGCGTTTGAGGTGGCGGTAGTCGCCATGGACGGGAATGAAGAACCTGGGGCGCACGAGGTTGATCATCATGCGGAGTTCTTCCTGCGAGCCGTGGCCGGAGACGTGGATGAGGCCGTGGGTGCCGTCGTCGTGGATGACGCGGGCGTCGCGACGCTCAAGGTGGTCGATGACGCGGTAGATAGCCTTCTCGTTGCCGGGGATGACGCGTGAGCTGAGGAGGACGGTATCGCCGGCTTCGATCTTGGCGAAACGATGGTTATCGACGGCGGCGCGGGAGAGCGCGGACATGGGTTCGCCCTGAGTGCCGGAGATGAGGACGCAGAGTTTGCTGGCCGGGGTGTCCTTGATCTGGTTGGGATGGATGATGAGGCCGGGCGGCGGGTCGATGTAGCCGAGATCCTGAGCGATTTCGGTGGAGTTGTCGATGGAGCGGCCGATGAGGGCGACCTTACGGCCGTGCTTGTGGGCGAGGTCCATGGCGATGCGGATGCGATGGATGGAGGAGGAGAAGCAGGAGAAGAAGAGGCGCTTTTTGGCGGCGCCGAAGATGTCATCTAGGCGTGGAATGACAGCCTTTTCGCCGGGCGTGAAGCCGGTACGATCGACGTTGGTGGAGTCCTGGAGGAGGACGAGAACACCCTGTTTGCCGAGGTCGGCGAAGGCCTGGAGGTCGAAGGGGTGGCCGTCGGGGGAAGAGAGATCGATCTTGAAGTCGCCGGTGTGGAGGACGATGCCAACGGGGGTGTGGATGGCGAGCGAGACGCAGTCGACCAGCGAGTGGGTGACGCGGATGGGCAGGATGGAGAAGACGCCGAGGGAGAAGCGGCGGCCAGGAAGGATCTCGATGAGTTCGGCGTCGTCAAGGAGGCGATGCTCTTCGAGCTTGCCTTCGACGTAGGCGAGGGTGAATTCGGTGCCGTAGACGGGGACGTTGAGCTCGGAGAGTATCCAGGGGAGACCGCCGATGTGGTCCTCATGTCCGTGGGTGAGGACGATACCGCGAACTTTGGAGCGGTTCTCGATGAGGTAGGAGATGTCGGGGACGACGATGTCGACGCCGAGGAGCTCTTCTTCGGGAAACATGAGGCCGGCGTCGATGACGAGAATGTCGTTGCCGAAGTGGAGAGCGAGGCAGTTCATGCCGAACTCTCCGAGACCGCCCAGCGGAATTATTTGCAGTTTTTCATTAGCCATGGACCTTCAGTCTACCGCACTCAGGTATTGGAGGCGGAAGAGGCCGGAAACCTGTGGTTTTCAAAGCTGGGTGAGCTAAGGCCCTGATCTGAGTGCGATCGCCCTAATCGGCTGCTCGCCACGCTCAGAAGGATAGCCGGAAAAGCAACGGCAGGTCAGGGGATGACGGAGGCGGGGTAGTAGACGGGCCAGACTTCGTCGTCGGCGCGGGCGAGGAGACCGGTGGAGGGGTTGACGGGGAAGGCGCCGGAGATTCCATTTTGGCTGCGCGCGATGGAGAGCATGGCGGCGTCGTGGATGGAGTTGCCGAAGACGGCGTCGGGGGCGTTGATGCCGGTGGTGATGCCTACGCGGTGGAGTGCGACGACCTTGTCTTCGTCGGTGGGAACGTGGATGAGCTTGTCGGTGATTATGCCGTTATCGACCTGGACACGAGCGGCGAGGACGTGGTTGGCCGGGATGTTGAAGCGGCGGACGCCTTCTTCGATGACCCAGTCGTTGGTGGAGGAGACGGCCCAGATGTCGCAGTTGTTGTGCTGGAGTTCGGTGATGAGGACGGCAAGTTCGGGGAAGATGTTGGGCTCGATGTAGTCGCGGAAGAAGTGTGCGGCGGCCTCGCGGAGGGTTTGGACGGGAAGGCCGCGGTAGACGGTGACCATGTCGCCGCAGATGTCGTACTCGGAGACGGTGTTGTTTCTGTAGCCTTCGTAGCGGGAGAGGATCCAGTCAATCTGCTGGGGGGAGATGAGCTTGGTGTCGATGGACCAGTGCATGAAGGCGGAGCCTGCGTCGCCGGACCAGAGAGTGCCGTCGCAGTCGAATACGGCGATGGTGGGGTTGAGGGCGTGGACGCGAGCGTGGAACTCGGGGGTGGTGAGGCGGCGGGCGGTGCTTTCGGACAAGGGTCTACCTCTAGGACGTGGGCTGCTGTTGTCATTCTATGTGAGGCGAATGGAGTCGACTTCCTTGGGGGAAGGTTAGTGCTGGCCCCAATGCTCGGAGCGGATGGGGGAGAGGTTGATCCACTTTGATTCGGGGGCAGGGCCGGCTTTGCGACGTATGTTGGAGCGAAGGAAGTTGAAGGTCAACATCAAAAGGTACAGGGACCAGCCGGCGGGTCTGAATCGCGGAATGATGATGACCAGCAGAACGAATCCAATGAAGAGGGCGATGCCAGACTCGAGACTGGTAGCGGAACGGAATGCGATGAGACCGCCTGCGAGGAGCAGGACGAGCTGGAGGGTCAACAGGGCAGTGAAATGGGGAGAAGTGTGGCGTGGGAGTGTCCAGGGATTGAAGGTCGCAAAGAAAGAGCAGGCGGCGATGAGTCCGCCGAGGACGCTGAGTGCGGCAAGCTGCGCGGCGGAAAGTTGCGGGCTTCGCCTCATGGAGAGATTATAGGGGCGTGGTGAGAGGGTGGGAATAAAATGGTAGGTCTATGAGCTTATTTTTTGCTGCTGGATCGACCGAGACGGAGATGAGTGGCGCGGAGATTCGCGCGGGGTTGCGAGAGGCGCTGGGGAAGCTGGGTGAACGGAAGCGGGTGCTGGCGGTGCCGCCGGACTTTACGCGGTTCCACTCCAAGGCCGGTGAGTTGACCGAGATGGCCTGGGAGTTCTATGGCGATGCGATGACCGATGTGCTGCCCGCGCTGGGGACGCATACGGCGATGACCGATGCGCAGATTCGGACGATGTTTGGCAAGACGCCGCGGGAGTTGTTTCGCGTGCACGACTGGCGCAATGACATTGTGACGCTGGGTGAGGTTCCGGGCGAGTTCATGCGGGAGGTGAGCGAGGGGAAGCTGGACTACTCGTGGCCGGCGCAGGTGAATAAATTGTTGCGGGACGGTGGGCACGATTTGATTCTGTCAATTGGTCAGGTGGTGCCGCACGAGGTGGTGGGGATGGCCAATGGGAGCAAGAATATCTTTGTGGGGACGGGCGGGGTGATGGGGATTCATCGCTCGCACTTTCTGGGCGCGGTGTATGGGATGGAGCGGATGATGGGGCGCGCCGATACTCCGGTGCGAAGAGTGCTGAACTATGCGAGCGAGCACTTTGGGAAGATGCTGCCACAGATTGTGTATGTGCAGACGGTGGTGAACAAGAATGCCGCGGGCGAGCTGGTGATGCGGGGGTTATTTATCGGCGACGATAACGAGTGCTTTGAGCGGGCGGCGGCGCTTAGTTTGCAGTGCAATTTTTTGATGATGCATCGCGAGATCAAGAAGGCGGTGGTGTATCTCGATCCGGCAGAGTTTCATTCAACGTGGCTGGGGAATAAGAGCGTGTACCGGACGCGGATGGCGCTGGCGGATGGCGCGGAGTTGATTGTGCTGGCGCCGGGTGTGATGGAGTTTGGTGAAGACAAGACGATCGATACGCTGATTCGACGGTATGGTTACTGCGGTACTCCAGCGACGCTAGAGGCGGTGAAGAACGATCCGGAGCTGGCGGCGAATCTGAGCGCGGCGGCGCACTTGATTCATGGTTCAAGCGAGGGACGATTCACGATTCGGTACTGCCCGGGCGGGTTGACGCGAGCGGAGATTGAGAGCGTGCACTTTGCTTATGGAGACCTGACGGAGTATGCGGTGAAATATGATCCGGCAAAGCTGGTGGATGGATGGAATGTAGTGGGTGGGGAGGAGATTTTTTATATCTCGAACCCTGGGTTGGGGCTGTGGGCGTATCGGGGGCGGTTTGGGGCGGGAGAAGGCACGTAGTAAGTAGAAAGTAGTAAGGACCAGGTGTGGGAGCGGGGTTAGTTGGCTGTGGGGTAGCCGGTGTAGGAGCCGGCGTCGCAGCCGGAGCCGGGGATGGTGAGGGCGAGGTCGATGAGGGCGGGGGAGACGTCCTGCGTGGTGGAGGTGAGTGTGGCGGTGGCGGTGCCGGAGGTGGCCGTGAGGGTGGCGGAGAGGTTGGGGCCGGCGAGGAGGCCGGAGAGGTTATAGGAGGTGGTGCAGGAGCCGGCGGTGAAGGTGAGGGTGCCGGTCTCGGAGAAGTAGCCGTCGGCGTTGGCGGCGCCCTGGGTGAGGGTAAGGGTGGAGGCGGCGTGGGTGGAGGCGGCGGAGGTGAGGGCACCGGTGAAGGTGCCGGTGAGGGGGGCGTACTCGGTGCCACGGGCGGCGATGCCGGCGGTGTAGGCGCAGGGGCCGGAGCCGCTGATGGTGAGGCCGCCGAGGAAGAGGTTGGGGTAGTCGGTGGAGAACTGGCCGGTGATGACGGCGGTGTTCTGGGGCAGGTTGGTGGAGGAGAGGGTGATGTTGCCGTTGGCGTCTTTATTGCCGGTGAAGGTGAGGTCGGCGGAGGGCAGGACGCAGCCGCTGGAGTGGAAGGTGGCGGTGAGGACGGATGCCTGGGCGGTGAGGGCTCCGTTGAGGCCCTGGAGCGGGGAGCCGCTGCCGGACTGGGGGTCGGAGAAGAGGATGCCGGTGCTGGTGGTGACGGTGGCGATCTGGCTGTTGCCCTTGACCTGCATGCCGCCGGAGCTGCCACAGCCGGCGAGCAGGGTGGAGGCGGCCAGGAAGGCACCGGAAGAGAGCAGGATGCGGGAGGTTGGGAGCGCGGGACGGGCAGACGATCGGGACATGGGATGCCTCGCTGGGTGGGACGTGGGCGCGATGGGGAGAGTGTACAGCGTGGGGGGAGGATTTTGGGGATTTTTGAGGGGCTAAGGCGGATGGGCTCGCTGCTGGTCCGGCGGGGGCGGGGGTGGGTAACGGCAACAGCAAGGGCAACAGCGGAATACAGGGATCTCTCCACTGCGCTTCGCTTCGGTCGAGATGACGGTGGTGGGTGGGTGGTGGCTGTGGGTGGGGCCACGTGGCGCTGGGGCGGGCAAAACTGCGGGTGTCTCCGCTACGGCGCAAAGGCGAGCCTCCGGTCGAGATGACAGATTTGTGTGGAAGGAATGGGGTTAGTGGGCTCCGGCTGGGGGTTTGCCGGGCTTTACTTTTTTGAAGAACCAGACGGCACCGATGCAGGCGACGCTGAGCACGGAGAGCCAGCGAAAGACGTCGATGTAGGCCCAATAAGCGGCTTGCTGGCCGAGCTGGCGGTAGAGCAGGGCGCGAGCTGCGTGGGAGGCATTGGCGGGGCCGAAGTAGGTGCTGAGGAAGCCGCTGGTGGCACGCACGGTGTTCTGAAATGCGAGGCCGGACTGGGGGATGTAGTTGGTGAGTTCGTTCTGGTGGGCGTCGGTGCGGCGGGTGAGCAGGGTGGTGGCGATGGAGATGCCGATGGAGCCGCCGACGTTGCGGAGGAGGTTGAAGATGCCGCTGGCGTTACCCATCTGCTCATTGTGGAGCGTACCGTAGGCGGCGATAGAGATGGGCACGAAGACGAAACTGAGGCCGAAGCCGGTGATCAGGATGGGGAGGAAGAGGGTGAGCGGGGAGATGCCCAGCGTGATGGAGCCGAAGTAGAGGGTGGTAAGGCCGAAGATGCTGAAGCCGAAGGTGAGCAGGTAACGGGGATCGACCTTGTTGGAGAGATAGCCGATGACGGGCATGCCGCAGATGGCGCCCAGGCCTCGGGGTGCGACGACCATGCCAGCGGTGAAGGCGGTATAGCCAAGGAGCTCCTGATAGAAGAGCGGAAGGACTACGACGGTGGAGTAGATGGCGATGCCGAAGAGGAAGATGAGCGTGCAACCGACGAGGAAGTTGCGATCCTTGAGGACGCGGAGATTGACCAGCGGCTGCCTGCCCCAGAAGGACTGATAGACGAAGATGGCGAGGGCGACGATCATGGCGGCGAAGGTCCAACGGAGCCAGAGTGCG
This sequence comes from Granulicella sp., assembly GCA_027450185.1. Taxonomy (GTDB): domain Bacteria; phylum Acidobacteriota; class Terriglobia; order Terriglobales; family Acidobacteriaceae; genus Granulicella. The sequence goes on from DAIDKF010000004.1 coordinate 72,005, forward strand.
GCGAACCAGTCGACCTCCTGACCTTTGTCTAGAATGACCTGAAGGCAGCCGATCCAGACAACAAGGGAGCCGAAGCCGATGTTGTCGAAACGCGAGACCTTGGCGTTGCGGATGTAGGACGGATCATGGATGTACTTGTTGATCATGTACAGAGCCATGATGCCGATGGGGATGTTGATGTAGAAGGCGTAGCGCCAGGAGTAGGTGTCGGTGAGCCAGCCGCCGAGAGTGGGGCCGAGGACGGGGGCGACGACGACGCCGAGCGCGAAGACGGCCATGGCGGCTCCGCGCTTGGCGGGGGGAAAGCTTTCGAGCAGGACGGCCTGAGAGATGGGCTGGAGGGCTCCGCCACCGGCTCCTTGAACGACGCGGAAGATGAGCAGGAAGGCGAGAGAGGGAGCAGCTCCGCAGGCGAAGCTGGCCAGGGTGAAGATGCCGACGCAGAACATGAGGAAGCGCTTGCGCCCGAACTTGAGGGAGAACCAGTTGGAGGCCGGAAGGATGATGGCGTTGGAGACGAGGTAGGAGGTGAGGACCCAGGTGGCCTCGTCAGTAGTGGCCGAGAGCGAGCCGGCGATGTAGGGGAGCGCGACCGAGGCGATGGAGGTGTCGAGAACCTCCATGAACGTGGCGAGCATGACGGCAGCAGCGATAAGCCACGGATTGACGCCCTGCGTAAGCTCATACGTGGGGTCGGGTGGTGCTGCGGTGGTGGCTGCGGCCATGTTGGTGGAATCTCTACTTTCTTCCAAGGATTGCGTGCGGGAATAATGGCGACTCGGGAGTTCGAGCGCTAATGTTTGATCAAGTATTGGATGCCCGACCGCGGGCAGGGATGCCGATAAGTTTTTTGGGAGCGTACGACGATGTGTTGGTCACTGCGCGGATGGGAGATATTTCTGAAACAAGAGACGTTTGAGACTGAGGGGAACCTGGGATGTCGTCTCATTTTGTTGCAGGGCAGCAAGGATCTGATTGTGTTGGGGGGTGTCGTTCCGGAGGAATTCGACCAGATAGAAGCCGTTGGATTTTGAAGAGGCTGCGTACTGATACTGGCCGGACTGATTGATGTACTGGATGATGGCACGGCCAGTGGCCTCGGTTCCGCCTACCCAGGAGCCGTTATGGAGAAGGTCCGGACCGGGAAATTGGTTGTAAAGGACGATGAGGTCGGGATGCATCCGCTGAAGTGAGTCGACGGTGACGCCGTGCAGCGCGATGCTTTGGGTGCCGAGGCCGAGGAAGTCATAGGTAAACCAGTTGGAGTAGTAGGGGAGGCCGCCGACATCGGGAGCGATCATGGTGTGGCCTTCGGCGAAGGGCGCCAGCCGGTGGCCGAGGTTGAAGTGAGCACGATCAAGATTGCAGGAGTATTTGGCGGACTGGAGGATGTCAATGGGGGTGAAGGCCAGCACGAAGAGAGCGGTGATGACGAGGGCAAAACGAGAGACGCGGGGGATGTTGTCTGCGATGAGAAAGAAGAAAAGTACAGGCAGGGTCAGTTGAACGTAATAACGATCGCCGTAGTTCATTGCCATGTCATGGGGTGCGAAGAGGAGGAACATCAGAAGCAGGCTGCAAGCTGCAAAGGTGCGCGCAACGGTGTTCTTCGATAACCAAATTGACAGGGCCAGTGCGAAGAAATAGCCCCTGTACCTGGCGACGTTATTGAACATTTCGCCGATAAGATCGCGGAAGGAATCGTGCGTGACCTTCACATAAAAGGGATTGGGGAGGAGATGGTGGAAGTAGTGCCACCGGGCCAGGAAATAGGAGATGGCAAGGGCAAGCGCGAGGCCGAACCATACCAACTGCTTTGCGGATTGACGGCCTTTCCAGAAAAGAAGGACGCCCGCACAGGAAAAGATCAACCCTTCAGGCCGGGTAAGCGGAAGCAGAAGGGAGAGGGTATAGGCCCAAACGGGAGGGGTGGTTTCCGCGCGGTCAGCGGCGATGGCCATTTCGAGAATGAGCATCATGTAGAGCGGGGTTTCGAGGTCGGCATAGACCTGCATCCAGAGGACGGGTCCGAGAGTCATGAGCAGGACGCCGAGAAGTACGGCAATTCGACTGGAGCTAAGCGTGATGAGTCGATAGACCATAACCGCGATGCAGGCCAGGCCGATCAGCTTCATGAAGATGACGGTAGAAAGGTGAAAAAACGCTGGAATGATGGCGATGAACGTATAAAGGGCGCTGGTATAAGCTTCTTCCCGTGTACCGTAGGGGTTCCAGTTCCAGACATGATGCAGAGCGAGATTTTTGCCGTAGCGAAAGCTGATGAAAGCGTCGTCGGCAGTGAAGCTGAAGAAGAGGACCGTCCAAAAGAGAGCGGCAAGTATGGCTATGAAAAGAATGACGGCGCGTTTGGATTCGAACCACTGAGCGAAAGAAACGTCGGCATCTCCGGAGAATGGAGCGGCGGGGATGGACACCGATTTGGGCATGTTTGGGCTGAGTATAGCAGAGACCCTTCAGGCCACATCGCGCTTGATGATGGTCATGCGATCACAAGTGTCTGTGGTGCGAACCGGGAGTGTTGTGAATGGGCTCTCCCCAGGGGAGAGATGGGTTGAGGGGAAAGAAACGCTTAAGGGAGAGGATGGGCATCTCATAGAGGTGAAAGGAGAGCCATGAGACGGCGCAGGTAATGATGAAGGCTACGATGGCGCGGTCGATGTGGTAGGCGTTGCCAGAGGTAGTGTGGCTGATCTGGGCACCGAGGTGGTCGTAGAGGGGTTCGAACAGGATATGGAAGACGTAAAAACCGTAGCCGATACGTCCGAGCCAGCCGAGCGGCGGGAAAGAGAAGATACTACGGGGGAGTCCGTCGCGGAGGACCAGGGGAATGGCGGCTGCGGCTGCGAGGTTGATGGCTGGGAGACCGAGCCAGAACTGGAGGGGATCGGAAAGCAGGAGCGATCCGCCGTAGTAGCAGGTGTAGAGATAGAGTGCGAGGCCGGTGAAGAAGGCCGGACGGGCGTACTTGCGGACGATACGGTGGCTGCCGGGGCGGCGGCCGGCGAGACTGGCGCGGTTGCCCATGGCGAGGGAGGTGGCGCAGCCCAGAGCGATAGCTCCGCTCTGGGTGAGGAAAAAGTCATCATAGAGATGACTTGCGCGGGCACCCTGGAAGGCCGGGAGAGTGTAGATGGAGAGCAGGAAGAGTACTGAGGCGCCAAAGCACCAGAGACTGAGGCGCAGGGCGTGGCGGCGGCTGTGGGCGAGCAAGAGGATCAGGGGCCAGATGAGGTAGAACTGCTCTTCAACCGCCAGGGTCCAGAAGTGATAGAGCGGCAGAGGTGAGTGGTTGTTAAGGGCGATGGAGGACAGATGGGGGAAGTCCTGCAGGAAGAAGACGAAGATGGCTAAGGGTTTGATTTGGGTGAGTGTGGCCCCGGCGAGGCGGGCGGTAACGGCGACGGCGGTGAGGGCAAGGATGTAGAGGGGAAGGATGCGGAGAGCGCGGCGAACGTAGAAGTTGCGCAGCCGGTGGCGCTGACCGACGGTGTCCCAGAGGCTGCCGGTGATGAGGAAGCCGGAGAGCGCGAAGAAGAGAGTGACGCCCAGCCAACTGCCCTGGGTGACATAGCCGATGAGACGAATGGAGGGCCTGGAGGACTGGAGGCCACCGCCGTAGTGGTAGAGGAAGACCATGAGGACGGCGAGTCCACGGAGGCCGTCGAGGGCAGTGTCGCGCCGGGTTTTGGGGATGGTGGCGGTGGAAAGTGAGAGATCGGGGTGTGGTGGTTCGCCGGAGGGGTCGCCGGAGAGTTCGCTGAGGATTGCGTCGGGAGCCATTGGGCTCAGCGTAGTTGGTTGCGCACTGGGCGTCAATTGAAGGCTCAAGATGTGATATTTTCTTGGGGAATGAATGAGATCAAAGCGGTGGGGGCCGAGGTCGATTGGAATGCGCCGACTGGGGCGGACGGAGGGGCTGCGGCAGAGGTGGAGAGCAGCGAGCGACCGTGGGTGTTTGGGCTGATGATTGCGCCTTCGGCGGTGCTGGCCAACGGGGTGGTGCAGGGCGGGGCGCTGGGCTACCTGCTGAGCCGGCAGGGGGTGGGAAGCGGCGGGCAGGCGCACATGATCTTTGTACTGGCGCTGCCGACGAGCCTGTATTTTTTGTGGAGCCCGATTACGGATTTCTTTGTGCGGCGGCGGACATGGGTGCTTGTGGGCGGATTGCTAGCCGCGGTGTTGCTGGCGGCGGGGTTTCATCAGAAGAATCTGTCGGGGCGGACGGCGATGGCGCTGATGCTGGTGAGTGCGTGCTGCGTGCAGCTAGTGGTGTCGAGCTGCGGGGGCATGATGGGGGCGATGCGGAACGAGCGTGCCAAGCAGGTGGCGGTGAGCGGATACCAGGCGGGGGGCATGGGGTTCGGTGCGCTGGCAGCGTCGCTGCTGGTGTGGATGAGCTCGCGGACGAGCCAGGACGTGCTGGGGCTGATGGCTGCGGCGATGATCGGGATTCCGGCGCTGTTCGCGCTGGCTGCGCCCAAGCAGGAGGAGATAGCGATGTGCGGGCTGGGCGAGACGATGCACCGGGTGTGGCTGGAGGTGAAGGCCACGTTCTTTCGCCTGGAGGCGATTCCGTATATTGCGCTGCTGACGTTCCCGATGGCGAGCGGATCGGCGGTGGGGCTGCTGACGGGGGTGGCGAGCCAGTATGGGGTGAGTGGCGATAACGTGGCGTGGATTAACGGACTGGTGGGAGGGCTGCTGGTGGCGGCGGGGTCGGCTGCGATGGCGATGGTGTGGAAGCAGATGAGGGTGCCGGTGAAGTATATGGTGGTGGCGCTGATAAACTGCGCGGCGATGGCGGTGCTGTGGCTGGGGCCGCTGCGGCCGTGGACGTACCTGGTGGGTGTGCTGCTGTACCTGTTTACGGTGGGGAGTTGCTATGCGATGGTGACGGCGGTGATCCTGGAGTTTATGGGAGCGTCGGGCAAGAGCGGGAGCGGACGGTACTCGGTGCTGAACTCGCTGGCGAATGTGCCGGTGCTGTATATGGCGCTGGTGGATGGGTGGGGCGGCGACCGGTGGGGCGGGCGCGGTCTGGCAGGGACCGAGTGCGTGGTGGGCGCGCTGGGAGCGGTGGTGCTGCTGGCGTGGTTCCTGACCTACGGACGGGCGAAGGTGGGGGAGTCAGCCTAGTTTCTGGGCGGGGCGGGGACGTCGTCATCTAGGGTGGATTTGAGGGTGACGGAGGTGGTGAAGCGGCGGTAGTTACTGAATTCGTCAGTGCCGATGACATGGATGTTTGCGGTGATGAGCATGTGCTTGACCGGGACGATGGTATCGGCAGAGATGAAGGCAGGGAGAAGCACTCCGTTGATGTAAGCATTGTGGAGTTCGAAGACGCTGCCTTTTGAGAAGTTATTGTCGCTGGCCAGAGTTTCGACATGAGATTGGAGGACGTTGAGGTTGCTGGCGTCGAGGGTAAGGAGGATGTGACGCTGGAGGGCCGGCGGGGCGTCGGGGTGGAGAGGGGTGAGGTCGAGAAGGATGGTTGGGTGGCCGTCGACGGTAGGGTGGCCGGTGATCGCAGGACGAAACTGGGATTCGAGTTGGTCAAGGGCGTAGGCCTGGATGGTGTGGTAGTTGGCGTGGGCTAGCTTGTTGCGGACATCGGGAGTGAGGCCGGTGCGATCTTTGAGTGTCTTGGCGTAGAGTTCATTCTCGTGTGCGAGCAGCTTGCCCTTTAGCGGTTTGCCGTTGTGTTCGAGGAGATGGACGTAGGGCATGCCCCCGATGAAGACCTGTTCGTACAGGTAGGTCTGATCGCTGGTGCGGATGCCGTGAATGTAGTTGAGGTCTCGGTGCAGGATGAGGAAGGTGTAGTCCTGCTGGTTGCCGGAGGCGGATTTGGCGTGTTGAACGAACGCGTGGGTGAGATCCGCGGCCGACAGTTGGGAGATGAATTGCTGAGCAAGGAGTCTGGAGTGGACGATGGGGAGGAGAAGGGTGCAGAAGAGGGCGAGCGGACGCATAGGGGCCTCGGAGTAACGTGAGTGGGTGCAGTGTACTGCGTGGCGGGGAGGCTGGAAAAGTTTTGCTGGGCGGACATCTTCTTGTGGAATTCCGCATCATATTAGTTGACAGTAAGTCACTCACATGCGACTCTAGTGAGGGTTGGACAAAAGTTTTGAGCCGATGAGCTTGTTTTTAGGGCTATGGCTATAAAAGGTGAGGTCAGGATATGGGAAAGATTATTGGAATTGATCTGGGAACGACGAATAGCTGCGTGGCGGTGATGGAGGGCGGAGAGCCCAAGGTGATTCCCAACGAAGAGGGAGGACGGACGACGCCGTCGATCGTTGCGTTTACCAAGGGCGGCGAACGGTTGGTGGGCATGGTGGCGAAGCGGCAGGCAATTACCAATCCGGAGAATACAGTGTATTCGATCAAGCGCTTCATGGGCCGCCGGCTGAACGAAGTGGGCGACGAGATGAAGATGGTGCCGTACAAGGTTGTGGCCAAGGGCGACAACGTGGCGGTGGTGGCGCAGGGCAAGGAGTACACGGCGCCTGAGGTCTCGGCGATGATCCTGCAGAAGCTGAAGAAAGCCGCCGAGGACTACCTGGGACAGAGTGTGACCGAGGCCGTGATTACGGTTCCGGCGTACTTCAATGACGCGCAGCGGCAGGCGACGAAGGATGCAGGCAAGATCGCCGGATTGGACGTGAAGCGCATTGTGAATGAGCCGACGGCGGCTGCGCTGGCGTACGGGCTCGACAAGAAGAAGGACGAGACGATTGCCGTGTATGACTTTGGCGGCGGAACGTTCGATATTTCGATCCTTGAGGTTGGCGATGGCGTGATTGAGGTGAAGTCGACCAATGGGGACACGCACCTTGGCGGCGACAATCTGGACCAGAGGATTGTGGATTGGCTGATCTCGGAGTTCAAGAACGAGACCGGGCTGGATCTGCACTCGAAGGGAAACGAGATGGCGCTGCAGCGGCTGAAGGATGCAGCGGAGCGCGCGAAGATCGAGCTCTCGACGGCACAGGAGACGGAGATCAATCTGCCGTTTATTACGGCGGACGCGAGCGGGCCGAAGCACCTGGTGCGGACGCTGAGTCGCGCGAAGCTGGAGCAGTTGGTTGCCGATCTGCTGGAGAAGTCAGTTGGTCCCTGTAAGCAGGCGATGAAGGATGCGGGAGTTGACGCGAGCAAGATCGACGAGGTCGTGCTGGTTGGCGGACAGACTCGTATGCCGGCGATTCAGGATCTAGTGAAGAAGCTGTTTGGGAAAGAACCACACAAGGGAGTGAACCCGGATGAAGTTGTGGCTATCGGCGCTGCGGTGCAGGCCGGTGTGCTGTCGGGCGATGTGAAGGATCTGCTGCTGCTGGATGTGACGCCGCTGACGCTGTCGATTGAGACGATGGGCGGAGTCGCAACGAGCATGATCCCACGCAACACGACGATTCCGACGAAGAAGTCGGAGACGTTCTCGACGGCTGCGGATAACCAGAGCGAGGTTGAGGTTCACGTGATGCAGGGTGAGCGGCCGATGGCTGCACAGAACCGGACGCTGGGCAAGTTCAAGCTGGGTGGCATCATGCCGGCTCCGCGGGGAGTGCCACAGATCGAGGTGACGTTCGACATCGATGCGAATGGCATTCTAAATGTTCATGCGAAGGACAATGCGACGGGCAAGGACGCGAAGATTACGATTACGAGTTCTTCGGGTCTGAGCAAGGAAGAGGTCGAGCGCATGGCGAAGGATGCAGAGGCGCACGCTGCCGAAGACAAGGAAGCCAAGGAGAAGATCGAGGCACGGAACCAGCTCGATTCCATGGTGTACAACGTCGAGAAGATGCTGAAGGACGGTGGCGAAAAGGTTGCAGCTTCTGACAAGAGCGAGGTTGAGAGTGCGCTTGCAGAGGCCAAAACTGCGCTGACCGGCGAGTCGGAGACGAGTGAACTGAACGCGGCTCGCGAGAAGCTGACGACGGCGAGCCACAAGCTGGCGGAGGCTGTGTACAAGGCCAATGCAGCGGCTCCGGCGGAAGGTGCTCCGGCGGATGGAACCGCGGCGGGAAGCAGCGAAGAAGCCAAGAAGGATGAGGGCGTCATCGACGCGGAGTACGTGGATGCTGAGAAGTAAGAAGGCAGCAGGCGTAGAACTTGAGGAGGGGCTTCGGCTCCTCCTCAGTCGTATAGACGGCTGGCGGTGAATGTGCCGCGTCGTTTAGGTGAGGGTAGTGTTTGAAGGATCAGGAGGTGGTGCCATGACAGACAGTCGAGCAGGCGGTGAAAGGGAGGACCAGGCGTGGCCCGGAATGGTGCGCTGGGAGTTGGGCGGGGCGAGCGCCCACGCGCGAGAGACGCTGTGGCAGTGCGATGCCGTACGCGCAGGACGGCTGTATCAGCGGAGCTTATTTGGGACGCGCGAGGAGGCAGAGGCTTTCGTCGCGAAGATGCGGCAAATGGAGCCGGACCATATGTTCAGCGTGGAGAGGATCAAGGCGAGTGCGGTGTGGAATTGAGGAGAGATGCATTGGCAAACTGTCCATTTGTACCGGCTGATGTCCGATTACAGAAGGGGCTACAGGTTGACTATGATCTGGATGTAGCGATGGATCCGCTCGAGCAGACGATTGACCAAGACGTTCATTCGCTGCCGATGGACGAAGCAACAGGTTCTCTGAAAGTGGCTTAGTACAAGACGATGGCGACGAAGACGAAGGATTATTACGGCACGCTAGGCGTGAAGAAGACGGCGACGGCGGAAGAGATTCGCAAGGCGTTCCGGAAGCTGGCGCGGAAGTATCACCCGGATGTGAATCCCGGCGATAAGAAGGCTGAGGAGAAGTTCAAAGAACTCTCCGAGGCAAACGACGTGCTGAGCGACGACAAGAAGCGAAAGATCTACGACCAGGTGGGTTTCTACTCCGACAACATTGATGCCGCGACGGCGGAGGCGTATGCGCGTAGCGGTGGTGCGCCAGGTGGTGGCGGCTATGGTGCGGCAGGATATGGCGGAGGGGGCCCTGTGAGCGGACGCGGGCAGGGTGTTCCGTTTGATTTTCAGGGTTTCGATTTTTCAGGGTTTCAGGGCGGAGGAAAGACTGCTTCGCGCGGAGCTGGGAGCGAGGGGTTTGGGGCGAGCTTCAAGGATGTATTTTCAGGGATGTTTGGCGGTGGCGGGCGGCAGGCTCGCGGACCGCAACCTGGGACAGACTTGGAATATCAAGTCGAGATCGATTTCTGGACGGCGATTCGCGGAGGTGTAACTCGTCTGGAGATCCACAGGCAGGAGCAGTGTCCGACGTGCAAGGGCAAGGCGGTGCTGGGTGGGAGCATGGAGTGCCCGGAGTGCCATGGCTCGGGACAGGTGACGCAGATGGGCGGGCGTATGAAGTTCAATATCCAGTGCCCGCGATGCGGTGGCAGCGGCAAGGTGCAGAATGCTTGTCCTACGTGCGAGGGAGCAGGCGTGGTGACAAAGCGCGAGCCGCTGTCGTTCAACATCAAGGCAGGGACACGCGATGGGCAGAGGATTCGGCTGGCGGGTAAGGGCAATGCAGGAACCGAGGGCGCACCGGCTGGGGACCTCTATCTGATCATCAAGGTGGCGGGGCATAAGCTGTTTCATCGGGTGGGCGATGATATTCATATCAGCGTGCCGGTGACGGTGATGGAGGCTGTGCTGGGAGCGAAGATTGATGTGCCGACGGTGGATGGAGTGGGTACGGAGTCGGGGCGTGCGCAGTTGAAGATTCCGCCGGGGACGCAGACCGGACAGAAGCTGCGGATGCGCGAGAAGGGCGTGGTGAGTGCTACGCGGGAGGGGCATCGCGGAGACCAGATTGTTGAGGTGAAGATTGTGATGCCGAAGGTGCAGGATGAGCGGTCAAAGGAGATTTTGCGAGAACTGCAGAAGCTGAATCCGGAGGATCCGCGGGCGGAGTTGCTGGCGGAGGTCTGAGCGGGCGGCCTGATGGACGTGCGGTGGCTAGGCGCTTTGGGTGGGGGATTTGGGGAGTATGTGGTGGTTGGTGAGGGCGTTGGCGTATTGGAGGAGTTCGGGGCAGAGGGGGGCCAAGCGGGCGGCTAACCAGGCCTGGGGGGAGATTGTGATTTCGGAACGGCCGCGGGCTACGGCGTGATAGATGCGATTGGCGGCGTAGCTGGCTGATACGGCGATGCCGGGGGTTTGGGCGGCGAAGTTGAACCAGCGGCGTTCGGCATCCTGGTTGCCGAGGAAGTGGGCGTGTGATTCTCCTCCGGTGCGCATGAGGCCTGGGCAGACGGTGGTGACGCGGATGCCCTTGTGGCGTAGTTCGGCGTGGAGGCCTTCTGAGAAGCCTACGAGGGCGAACTTGGCTGCGGTGTAGGGGAGCATGTGGGGGGTGGCGATCTTGCCGCCGATGCTGGCGATGTTGACCACGGAGGCTCGGCGGCTGCCGGAGAGTGGTTGCTGCTGGCGCATGTGGGGGAGGGCGGCCCAGGTGGTGTAGAGAGCGGCGAAGAAGTTGATCTGCATGGTGCGCTCGAAGTTTTCGAGGGTCTGAGATTCAATGGGGCCGACGTCGATGATGGCGGCGTTGTTGATGAGGACGTCGATACGGTGGAATCGGGAGATGGTCTCGGAGATGAGGCGCTGGCACTGCTCGGGCTGGGAGAGGTCGGCGGCGACGAGGTGAAAGTCTTGTGGGCGAAGGTGAGGGGAGTGGGTGAGGAGCGAGGCCTGGGCCTGCTGGAGTTCGGCGAGGCTGCGCGAGGCGAGGACAAGGCGGACAGGGGTGCGGGCGAAGCGGGTGGCGATGGCCAGGCCGAGGCCGCGGGAGCCTCCGGTGACGACGATGACGGGGCTGGGGCCGTTGGCGGGGGCAAGGCGTTTGGAGCGGAGGGCGCGGACAACCAGGACGGCTGCTCCGGTGGCGGCAACGGCGGTGGCAACGGACGCGACGGCTGCTCCGGTGACGGTGACGGTGGCTGCGGCGGCGAGAGTGGCGAGGTTGAGACGGCTCATATGGGGATTATGATGCGAAACGGTTGCGTTGTGGTAGTAAAAGAATGAGAAAACCCTAGTGCTAGCAATCACATCATCGAATGTCCATCCACGCTAAACTGAAGGCCCTGTAAAACGAAAGGATTGCAAGACACCCATGGGTTCAGGACTTATTTTCTTTTGGGCAGGAGTCATAGGGTTTATTGTTTTCATTTCCTTCATTGTTTACCGTGGGCGACACAACGATCGGCATGACGATTCCACCACCCCGATCATGCCTCCTCAGCCTATCGGCAAAGCTGAGCATGTACTCCAGGAGATTGAGGAATCACTCCAAGAGATAGAAGACATAATCCGCGAGACAACGGAACAACCAGAGCCGGAACCGGAACCATCCAGGACACTCGGGGAGTTGCTTCCACCACAATTCGTAGTATTCGATCTTGAGACGACTGGCCTGCACCCAGCTTCAGAGGAAATAATCGAGATCGGTGCCATGAAAGTCACCCTCGACACTTCGATACAACCGGCCTGGCATACGCTCATCAAGCCAAGAAAGAAGATCCCCAAAGCAGCCACGCGCGTAAATGGCATCACCGATGCAATGGTTGAGGCGGATGGTATTCCGCTCGATGAGGGCCTGCGCCAGTTTCTTGAGTTCGTTGGCGACCTTCCGCTCGTCTCATTCAATGCGGCTTTCGATATTGCTTTTCTTAAGGCGGCGGCGGAACGATGTGGGATGCGACTCGCCCACAAGTACACCTGCGCCCTCAAACGCGCCCGGAGGGCATGGCCGGAGTTGGAGAGCCATAGACTTTCCTACTTGGCGGAGGTCTTCAAGCTAGACAGGGAAGACGAACACCGGGCACTCGGCGACTGCAAGCGTGCAGCATGGGTGTTTCTTGCCGCGACATCTGCCCTCCAGATGAAAGTTCGCTGGTCAATCATCGAATAGTTAACTAGAGGCCAGCACCAGTAAACGCCACGGCTTCACAACCGGGGATGATCTTGTTGATCGAGTGAGTGCACTAGTCGGGCAGAATGGGGGTATTCTTCTTTCTGGAGGATGGCTACGAAACGCATGGCTACCAGGCGAAAGTCCAAAGGCGCTTATATGATCTCGGCGGTGGCGGAGATGTATGAGATTCATCCGCAGACGTTGAGGCTGTATGAACGTGAAGGGTTGCTGCGGCCTTCGCGATCGGATGGAAATACGCGGTTATATACAGATGAAGATCTGGAACGGCTGGAGTTTATTTTGAGCCTCGCGCGCGATATGGGCGTGAATATGGCCGGGATCGCGATTGTTCTGCAGATGCGGGAGCGGATGGAGGAGATGAATCGGCAGATGCAGGGGTTCGTGGATTATGTACGGACCGAGATGCTGACACGGATACAGCAGACGCCGCAGCAGCCAGGGTTGGTGCCGTTCAAGAGGAAAGGCAGAGTGTAAAGAGGGCAGAGAGTGGGTATCGCGTAGACTTGGGGTGGTGCTGGCTGCGGTGGGTGGGGGCCAATTTTCTGTATGGCATAGCACTATGCCAATTAGAATTGGCTATCTTGTTTTCGGTTCGGTGCGATGAAGGTTTTAGTTCAGGTTGTGTTCTGGGTGGCGGCGGTGGGGTCGGTCACCTCTTCGATTTACTGCGGGATGGTGCTGGCGGCGGCGGCGCGGTTTGGACTGAGGAAGCGGCGGGAGCAGAGCGCGGTAGCGGATTTTCTGCCGCCGGTAAGTATGCTAAAGCCGTTGCACGGGACCGAGACTGGGATGGAGCGGAATATTGCGTCGTTCTTTGAGCAAGAGTATCCGGGAGAGTGGGAGTTGCTGTTCTGCGCACGGCAGGAGACCGATGAGGGACTGAAGCTAGCACAGGTAGTGGGGCAGCGATATCCGCAGGTGAACGCGCGGTATATGACTTGTGGAGAGCCGACGCCGAAGTTCCATAATGCGAAGGTGTACTCGTTGGCAAAGATGGATTCGGTGGCGAAGAGCGATTTATATGTGACCAGCGATGCAGATGTGCGGGTGGAGAAGGACTATCTGCTGCGCATGGTGCAGACGTTGAAGGACCCGCGGATAGGGTTGGCTAGCTGCATTTATTTGGGGACGGCGCATGAGAATGGAGGGTTTGCGTCACAACTGGATGCAGTGGGAAAGAGCGTGGAGATGAGCTCAGGCGTGCTGGTGGCGGACATGCTGGAGGGTACGAAGTTTGCGCTGGGCGCGACGATGGCGGTGCGGAAGAAGAGCTTTCAGGATGTGGGAGGGTTCGACGAACTAGGACAGTTTTATGCCGATGATTTTGTGATTGGAAATCGGCTGGCCGAACAAGGAACGGGCGTGCGGATGGCGACCTATATTATTCGGCTGATGGTGCAGGATTCGCCTTTCTGGTTGAGTTTCAGGAACCAGCTGCGGTGGATGCAGAGCACGCGGCGGTCTCGGCCGTGGGGACATCTGGGGAGCGGGCTGACGTTCGCGATGCCGTTTGGATTGCTGGGTCTGATATGGGGATTGCTGAGTGGCCATGCGGCACTGGGTGTGGTTTGGCTGATGGCAATGGTGTTGAACCGGTGGCTGCAGGCGGGAGCGATTCTGGGCGTGCTGGGGGACCCGGATATTTTGTATAACGCGATGATCTACCCGCTGCGAGATTTGCTGGGGTGGGTGCTTTGGGTGGGGAGTTATGGCGGGGATAATTTTTATTATCGAGGAAAGATTTATAAGCTGAAAGACGGCGGGCGGGTGGAGAGTCCGGAGTAGGAGATTGTCAGGTGTCAGTTCTCAGGAGTAAGGGCTCTTCCTTTACTGAGAACTGACAACCGATCACTGATAACACTTCTATAGCTACTGGTTGACCGACCCATTCATACCGCTCATGTCCTTCATGCCTTTCATGTGGGGATGTTGTTTTGCGATGGCGAGGGCGAACTCACTTCCTGCAATCAGCTTCATATTGTCTTTTTTGGTGGATACGAAGACGCCGGAGTTTCGGCTGGAAATCTTGCTGTGAAGGTCAACTCCGGAGAGAGCGTCGATCTGGTCGACGGCCAGGGTGCCATTATTCCAAGTGTTGGGGACTTCGTCGCCGCGTGGAACGGGATAGTCCTCTGAGCTGACGGTCTCTGGTGCGTAGATTCCAACGATGGTGGCTTTAATGGGCACGACCTGACCGTCTTTGAGGTTGGCGTGGGTGAAGCGGAGAGCGAGTTTGGATGTGCCATCGATTTTCATATCATCGGTGGAGACTCGGCCTACAAGGACTGTGCCTTCAGGGAGTTCGGGGCCGTTGTCGAGCTGGACCTTTTTGGCGAGTTTCGCACGGAATTCGTCGCCGGGTTTTACCTTGTTGCTGTCGAGATCGCGGTCAAGTGCGGCGCGGGCACGTACCATGCGCATGGCCTCACGCATCCCGTGGGGAGGGGTGGTGGCGCTTTGTGCGGTTGGGGTATTCTGCATGGCTCCGGTCTGGGCGGAGGAGGGAAGCAGAATTACAAGAGAAAGTGCTGCGAGAGGGAGTGAAAAGAACATGTTACGTTTCATTCGTTGATCTCCTCGGAACCGCCCTTGGGTTCGGGTGCGGCAGGCGGCCCAACGGAGGGTTGTGATGACGCCCCGACGCACTGGGGTTGTCCGGCGACGGGGACCGCCTTGGGAGAGCGTGGATTGCGAGCGCTATCTCTGGGTGTACTGGTTGGTGATGATGGTTTTACCTCCGGAAGTCGCGAGGATGTGGACGGGACCGAAGGGGGAGAGGTCGGAGATACGTGCCTCGGGGCGGTAGGTGAGGAGGAAGATGCGGTGGGGACTGGCCCAGAGATGGTGGAGTTGGGCGTCGTCTGGGAAGATGTTGGGGGCGTCAGGGTAAAAGCTGCCGAACCAGGGGCCGTTAACGCGGCCGTTGACGAGCAGGATGGGCGCGGCGGTGGGTGGGGTATAGAAGAGCAGTGTGGAGCCGGCGGTGAGCTCTCCGTCTATGAGGATGAGGTCCTGGGGGCGAAGTTGGGTGTCAATGGCGAGGGCGAGGTCTTTGGATCCGAGAATAGGGTAGAAGCGGACGAGGCCCTCGTGCGCGGCGAGCAGGACGCCGGTCATGGCGGCGGCGATGAGGAGGTTGGCGGCGAAGGCGCGGTTAGGGTTGGCGGCGGATGCGCGGCGTCGGACGAAGTATGCGATGGGGCCTAGGGTGAACATGCAGAGGGCGACGGTAAGAAGTGGGCCGCGGAAGAAGCCCATAGCCTGGCCGGTGAGGTCGAAGACGTGTCCAAGGGAGAGGTTGTAGAGGGCGGGGTTGGAGCTGAGGACGTCGTTGAGCGTGGCGCCGGGGTGGGGCGTGGGGGAGGTGATGGCGAAGTAGCCGCAGAGGAGGAAGAGGAGCGTGCCGAGCGGGACCAGAAAGCACAGGCTGCCGCGCAGGGCTTGCTTGATGGCGAGGGTTTTGTTGTTGGTGGTGAGTTGGGCGTCGGCGGTGGCGAGGAGGGCTCCAACGAGGAGGGCAAGGGCGGGGAGGGCGGGGAGGTGGTAGTACTCCTGACGTGAGGAGAGGGTGAAGAAGGCGAGAATGATGCCGGCCCAGAGGATGCAGGCAAGCGTGGCTTCGCGGTTGTGGTCGGGGATGGCTGCGCTGGGAGTCGTGGAATCCAAGATGTTGGAGGCGAGATGTGGGGATCTCAATTCCTGTGTGGACGGCCAGGGGTGATTGTGTGCGACGTGGGAGAAGTCGACGTCGGAGTCGAAGCGGAGGGTGGCTTCAGGCGTGGAGGTGCGGTGGGTGCTGCGGAGGGTTCGATAGGCGTTGAGGATGGCGGCAGGAAGGAAGGCTACCCAGGGGAAGATCCAGAGGGCAAGCAGGAACCAAAAAAGTGGAATAGGAACCTGGCCGTAGTCGTGGGGGATGCGGCGGCCGAGGAAGCGGGCGATGTGTTCGTTGTAGAGATAGAACCAGGCCCAGCCGGCGCGGGCGGGGAGTCCGACGCCGGTCGGCATCGGGATGGGTGGATTGCGGACGGCGGCGAGGATGTGCCAGGGAGCGGCGATGGCGAGAAAGACCAGCGTCGAAGGGATGAGATAGAGCTTACGAAGGAGATTGAGTTGGTGAGTGAAGGCTAGATAGAGAAGGACGAAGCCTATGGGGAAGACGATGCCGATGAGGCCCTTGGTGAGGAGGTTGAGGGCGGTGACGGCGGCGAAGACGAGGCACGGGAGGAGGGCGGAGCGATGTGCGGATGGCGGGGGGGAGCTTCGTGTGGTGGCACGGGTTGGACCAGACCCCACCCAGGTCGACGATGGTGTGGTCGCCATGAATGGGGTGCCCGAATTTGGTGAGGCTTCGGTCTGACGGACACGGTCGAGGGCGATGAGGAAGAGGTGGACGGAGAGGGTCATCCAGAGGGCAAGGAGAATGTCCGGGATATAGAAGCGGGTGTAGAGGTAAGGGCCGAGGGAGGTGGCGAGAGCAAGGGCAGCGTAGAGGCCTGCGCGGTCCTGCGCGGGTGGTGAGAGTTGGGTTTGGGTGGCGGAGGAAAAGACTGCTGTGGCGTAGAAGCGGATGCCCAGGGCGTAGACGGCGAAGAGGAGGGCGAGGACACCGAGGGCTAGGGGAAGGCGGGCGGCCCAGTCGTGGATGCCGAAGAGGCGCATGGAACCGGCGGCCATCCAGTACATGAGAGGAGGCTTGTCGAAGAAGCGGATGCCGTCGATGGTGGGGGTGATGAAGTCGTGACGCTGGAGCATCTCGCGGGCGATCTGGATGTAGATGGAGTCAACATCATCGAGGAGGCCGGGGGTGAAGAGGCCGCCAAGTTGGAGGATGGCCCAGAAGGTGACGATGAGCGCGAGCGAGGAGGTGCGCCAGCGACGCTGGGGACCGGTGGGGGGTGTCGGGATGGAATGTGTAGATGTCACTTGATCTGAGGGGCTTTCATTGAATGTCAGGGCTGGTTGAGGGGGCGGTCGGTGATGAGGGCTTTGCCCGAAGTTTGCAGGAGGATGATCTGGCGGTGGCTCAAGAGGCGGTCTACGATACCGCGCTGTTCGAGGGGCACGAAGAGGAGTTTGCGGGGGCCGGTGCCCCATTGGGCGTGGAGATCGGAGGATGTGAGGAAGATGGGCGGGGCGTCGGAGAAGGTGCTGCCGAAGTACATGGAGGTGGTTCGGCCGTCGACCAGATCAACACGGCGGTTTAGATAGTATGGGATGGAGGAGCCGAATGCCTGGTCTCCGTAGATGAGGATCTCGCTGTGGGGGGAGATTTTGCCGGAGATCTCGAGGGACTGGATGGTCTGCGCGAAGTTTGCTGAGGAGAGCATGGGGTTGAATCGGACGAAGGCGATGTGTGCGGCTACGAGGAAGACCGTGTTGGTGAGTGCAATGGTGAGGATTGCGGCAAGGGGGCGGCTGCGGGCGTGGAATATCCAGGCGACGGGAGGGCCGATGAGGAAGGCGAGGAGGGCAAGTGCGGAGGGGAGCCGGAGGGCGGCGAAGGATGAGCCGGTGAGGTCGAAGAAATGCGACATGGAGAGGGTGTAGCCGCCGACGTTGCGGTGGGCGAGGAGGTCGCCGATATCAGCAACGAAGGGAAGGTTGCGGGCGGACCAGAGTCCGTAGGCCAGGGCGGCAGCGACGGCCTGGCCGAGGGCGGTATTAGCGGCGAAAGCGAAGGTGAGGGAGCGGCGGAGTATGGGGTCGAGGGGGTGCTGTTCGATCGAGGTGATCGCAGCGGCCAGGAGCATCAGGAGTGGGAGATAAACGGGAAAGGTGTAGTACTCCTGGTTGGTGGACAGAGAGAAAAAGACGAGGACAAGCGCGGAGAAGATAAACAGGAGAAGGATGGTCTGGTTGCGGAAGTTTGTCTGTCTGGTGGTTGTGTTGCCGGACGTAGAGAAAGGCAGGCCCAAGGGACGTAAGCCTACGTTCGATACAGGTGTGTCAGGCTCAAGGCTGGAGCTTTGGGATAGCTGATCATTGCTGGGGCGGACGAGAAGGGTGCTACGTTTGCGCCATGCGAGGATGAGGGCGGTGGGGGCGAAGAGGCTCCAGGGAAAGAGCCAGACGAGGTGCAGGGACCAGTAGAGATAGCCGGGGAGCTTGTTGTAGTCGCGGGGGATGCGGCGACCGAGGAAGCGGAGGACGTGCTCGTTGATGAAGTAGAACCAGAAGAACCCGTGGCCGTTGACGCCGCCGGCGTTGCGCAGGCCGGCGAGGATGTGCCACGGCGCCGCGATGGCGAGGAAGAGAAGGAGGCCGGTGACGGGGCGGAGACGTCGCCAGAGGTGGAGTTGGCGGGTCCAGAAGAGGAAGACTAAGGCGGTTGCGAAGAGAAAGACTATGGCGACGAGACCTTTGGTGAGGACGGCGAGGGCTAAAGCCGACCACATCGCGTAGGGCCAGACGCTTTCCGCGAGAACACTGGGAGCCCAGGTTGCAGAAGCGAGATTTGAAGCAACTGGCAGGGGTGGAGTGATGGAGCGGAGGAGGGCGTAGAGGGCGAAGGCGAGGAAGAGAGAGAGGAGGGCGTCGGGGATGAAGACGCGAGTGAAGAGGAAGACTCCGGCGGAGGTGAGGACAAAGAGGGCGGTGTAGAGAGGTGCGTGGTGGTTGGCGGAGGAGAAGGCTCGGCGGGACCATGCGTAACCGAGTAGGGTGAGTCCGAGGATGGTGAGGGCGAGAGGAAGGTGGACGGCGAAGGCCGCGAGATCTTCATCGTGCTGCGTGAGTGGGTAGAGACTTGCGGGAGGGGCGAGGAGACGGAGGCTGAGAGCGGTGATCCAGTAGGGGAGGGGAGGCTTTTCGAGGTAGCGTACACCGTCGACATGGAGGGTGACCCAGTCGCCGGTGGAGAGCATAGACTGGGCGGCCTGGGCGTGGGTGGCGTCGGCGTCGTCGAGCAGGGGTGGCGTGAAGGCAGCGGCGACGTAGATGATGAGCCAGAGTCCGAGGATGATGATGACGTGCGCTAGCGGCCAGCGGGCGTGACGTGAGGATGCAGACCGGGAGAGGGTAGTAAGCGGGGCGAACTGGATGTCAGATGAAGTACTCATAAGGGCAGGTTTGGCTTGCAGCGGCGAGGCCGTTGAAGGGCTCTCTCCCCAGCATAACGAAGCTGAGATGGTTGCGTATTGGGTTGAAGCTGCTCTCGGGAATGTAAGGTCGCGCAAGGACAGGTTGCCGGCGGGTTTTCCACCGTGCGGGACGTGTAAGGATGCAAGTGACGATGCCTACTTTTGCAGCTATTGATATTGGGTCCAACTCGTGCAGGCTAGCGATTGCTTCGGTGCAGGGGCATCGGCTAAAGACGCTGTTTGAAGACCGCGAGGTGACGCGACTGGGAGAGAGCGTCTTTGAGACGGGGGTGATCTCGCCGGAAGCAATGGCGAATACGATCAAGACGTTAAAGCGGTTTCAGAAGGCAGTGCAGGCGCAGGTGGTGGACAAGGTGCGCGTGGTGGCGACGAGCGCGGTGCGTGATGCAAGGAACTCGGAGGCGTTTCGGGCGTGGGTGAAGTCGGCGACGGGATGGACGGTGGAGGTGATCTCGGGATTGGAAGAAGGACGTCTGATCCATCTGGGGATTGTGACGCACGAGCCGGGAGCGCAGGGGCGGTGCTTGCTTATTGACCTTGGGGGCGGAAGCTGCGAGGTGACAGTGTCGGACCACGGGCGGATTCAGGAGATGGTGAGTCTGCCACTGGGAGCTGTACGGTTGCAGAGTGAGTTTCTACGGGTCGATCCGCCAGCCAAAGAGGATGTGGCGCGGCTGCGGAAGTTTATTGACCGGGAGCTGGGACGCGCGCAGAAGAAACTGGGGCAGCCGAAGGTGGGGTTGGTGATTGCTACGTCGGGGACGGCGGCGGCGCTGGCGGAGGCGAGCAACTCGCTGGCGCTGGGGTTGGAGAAGAAGAGTGCGAAGACGTCAATTGGGCTGCGTGTGGCGAAGAAGACGGCCGTGAAGCGGGTAAGGATTCTGACAGCAGAGACGGGCGCAGTACGCAAGATGGCCGACCGCTTGCTGAAGTTGAACAATGCGCAACGGGCCGCGGTGGCGGGGATCGGGCCGAGGCGGTCGGAGATTATTGTGGGTGGCGCGCAGGTGTTTGCTGAGTTGCTGGAGCGAATGCGTTTGAAGGGGTATCGCTTCTCGCGGCTGGGGCTGCGGGACGGAGTACTAGCACAGATGCTGGCCGACGCGGATGTGCGGACGAGCGCGCACCGCACGATGGAGGCCGAGCGGTGGGAGGGTGTGCTGGAGGTGTGTAGAAGATATGGTGTGGACCCGCGCAGGGCTGAGCCAGAGCGGGAACATGTAGTGCAGCTGTTTGATCAGTTGCAGACGGTGCATCAGTTGCCGCCGGAGTACCGGTTGTGGCTGCAGGCGGCGGCGATGATGCAGGAGGTGGGTAAGTATATGAACCACCAGGGGCATCATCGGCACTCACAGTACATCATTGCGCACTCGGAGATTTTTGGATTTTCGCCGGTGCAGCGGGCGATCGTCGCTGCAATTGCGCGCTACCTGGGGAAGAGCCGCCCGGAGGCGATGGATCGGCCGATGCGATATGTTCCCGTGGAGGAGCACACGCATGTGCAGAGTGCTGTGGTGCTGCTGCGGCTGGCTGAGGCGCTGAATCAGGACCGGGCGACGGCGGCGGTGAGGGTGCGGACCAAGGTGTATCCGAAGCGGGTGGTGCTGGAGCTAATCCCGGCGCGCGGCGGGGCTGAGTTGGAACAGTGGTCGCTGAAGAAGGAAGCGGGCTACTTTCGCGAAGTCTTTCGGCGCGAACTCTTGATTGAGGTGGTATAGAGGGCACGCACGACGCGGGGATCGAGCAGCGACTGAAGAACTGCGGTGCCGCGCTGCAGGCTGACGCGGGCGAGGGAGCCTTTGCGTAGGCGGACGCGAGGGGTGGCGATGTCGGCAATGGGGTCGTTGGTGGCCCCGACGCCAAGGAGTTGGCCGAGGAACTGGGTGAGATTGGGGTTGTGTCCGACGATGAGGACATTCTCGAAGGCTGAGCACTCACGAAGAAGGCGCTGGAACTGAGCGAAGGTGGCGGCGGGAGCCAGAGCGTTGGAGATCAGGAGTTTCTGCTCGTAGCCGGTTTCGGTGGCGACAAGCTGGGCGGTCTGTTGGCTGCGCTTGAGCGGGCTGGAGACGACGAGGTCGAAGCTGAGCTTGAGCGCGTTGAGGACGTGAGCGAGTTGTAGGCACTGGGACTTGCCGTCCTTGTCGAGAGGGCGTTTCACGTCGAGGAGCGGATTTGGACGGCGGAGGCCGGCGCTGGCGTGGCGGAGAATGAAGAGGTTCATTGCTTAATGGTTTGATGAGGGCGGTAATGGATCCGATGTTTGTGGTTCGGGAAGTGCGGGGTTGGGGTGAAAGATGCCGGGGTCGGGGCCGGATAGCGAGGGGACGGCGGGCTCGGGGTCCGACTGCGGATCGTTCACGGGTTGGGTGTGCGGTTGGTTCATGGAGCGTTCGTATGAATGATTTTACCGGCGTTGCCAGATTTCTGTGTAGATAAGTCCGAAGAGGCGGTCATGGCGGGCGATGCGATCGAAGCCGGCGGCCTGGAGGGAGGTTTGGGGGTTGGGGAGGTGGGTGACACGCAGTCCGGTGAGGATGCGGAAGGCGAGGTAGAGAGAACGGATGTAGAGGGCTGCCAGAAGTCGGAGGGCTCGGGGACGAGGAGGACCGAAGTCGGAGAGGAGCCAGAGGGTGCCGGGGGTGGTGTGAGTGGCGAGATTGAGGGACAGGGTGTCGAGTTGGGGCTGAGTGAGGCAATCGAGGAAGAAGTGGGTGATGATGAGGTCGGGGGAGCCGTTTGGCGTGATGGCGAGGGCGGAGGTCTGGAGGGTTTGTAGGCGGTCGGCGTAAGGACGGCAGCGCTGGCAGAGGAGCTGGAGCATGGTGGCGCTGGTGTCGACGGCGAGGGCATGGAGGTGGGGTTGTCGGGTGAGGAGTCGGACCAGGAAACGGCCGTCGCCGTCGCCGAGGATGAGGGCGCGGTGGCGCGGGGGAAGCTGCGAGAGAAAGTGATTACGAGTGCGGACGAGGAGCGGACCGAGGGTGAGGTACTCTGCCCAGCGGTAGAGACGGGCAATGCGGTCGAAGTCCGGCTGAGGTGGGCACGTCATCGTGTGAACGGCAAAAGGAGGATGGGTGTGAGAAGGGCGAGGTCGGCGGCGGCGCGGAGATGGAGGGTGGAGATGCGGTAACGGAAGGTGTTGAGCAGCAGGAGGGACGCAGCACTGAGTGCGCAGGCCAGGGCTGGGAGGCCAGCGGTGAAGGCTTGGTACGGAAGGCAGAGAGCGGCTGCGGCGGCAGAGAGTACGAGGACGAAGAGGGCGATGTGCTTGAGGTGGGCGGTGGCCCAGCGGGTGGTGCTATGGGCCGTATCATGCAAGGGATGGAGGGTTGCGGCGGGGTGCTCCCAGATGTAGAGGAAGAGACAGTTGAGCGTGCAGACGCAGGCGAAGAACAGAGCGGCAGGGAGTAGCGTGGGACGGAGCCACGTGACGTTCCAGCCAAGGAGATGAAGAGATGAGGGAGGAGTAGTGTGGGTGAGCGTCGGGATAAAGACCGCAGCGGGGAAGAAGAGGCCAACGGCAAGCTCTTTGGGGAGGCGGCGAGTGGTGCCGCTGGGTTGCGGGTGGGCGTGAATGAGCAGCATCCAGGCAACCAGTAGTGCTGCCAAAAGGATATAGAGGTGGAGGGCGCTGATGTCGAGGTAGTGAAGGAGCGCGGCGAGTGCGGCGGCGCTGAGGACGATTGCGGTGCGGAAACGTGCGCGGTGGTGGTGGTGAAATTGGTGGCGTGCTTCCAACTCTGGATGCTGCTGGCTCGTGTCGAGGGTGCGGGCGTCGAGTAAACGATCTGCGGCGTAGATTATCCAGACGGCGAGGAACATCGCGGCGGGGGCGATCCAAGGAAGGGTGAGGCCGGAGCAGCGGGCGATGAAGAGGGTCCAGAGCGCGGCCACTGTGGGGGCGTCGAGCGAGAGAAGATGCCAGAGGGCGAGTGGTGAGAGACGGGTGGGGCACTGTGAGACGTGTTGGGGCCTGGGGGGCCAATTGGTGGCTGAGCTTAGCTGGCCTGCAAACTCATGTCTCAAAGGCATGACAGGTGGAACCCGGTTGGGGTGTGGAATATGGGGTGGGTGTTGGGCGGGAAAAGGATTCATCCTGGTGCGTTGGAGAGGACGGCGGAGCTGCTCAGGCAGGGGTGTTGGAGGTAAATTTCTGGAGCTGGGTGAGGGCTGGGTTCTGGTTACTGGGAGTGAGCGGTGGGTTGAATGCGGAGATGGTGGGATGATCGATTGGGAGAGGAGCGCAGGTCTTGGGGATGCGGTTGTCGGTCCGGGTTTGGCGGGAACCGGCGGCCCAGAGGCTTGGATCGATGTCGAGGAAGATGCTATCGCGGTCTTCGATGGCGGCGAGACGGGCTTCCTGATCCGAGGTGATGGAGAGGTTGGACTCGAATTGCTGCCAGATGGATTTGAGCTCGTTGAACTGGTCGTGGTGGGTCTCGAAGCGGAGTTCGGCGTAGTCGCGGGCGGCCCCAGTGGTGATGAGGAACTGCCAGTCGGAGGACTCGAGGAGGAGGAGTTCGCGGCAGAGTTGTTTGATGATGCGTTGGCCGAGAGCTGTATCGCGCCACTTGCCGGTGGTGCAGGTGTTACGGAGGTAAAGCTCGGCAGGGTAGATGTGGGTGTAGGTCCAGGAGGTATTGGGATTCATCCAGACATGGTTAGTACCCTCGGCGCCCCATGAGCCCTCGTGCATGGAGATGAATCCGGCGCGGGGGTAGTGGTCGAGATAGCGGGAGCAGGAGGTGAGATGGATGCCGGTGGAATAGTCATGGAGGGTGCGGGCAACAGCCTCGAGCCAAGCGGGACCTTCAAACCACCAGTGGCCGAAGAGTTCGGCGTCGAAGGGGGAACAGAGGATGGGTGGCACGGAGTCGGTCATGCTGGCGTTGAGGGCCTCCCATACGAGGTGGACGAAGTGCGAGGCGTGGGCTTTAATACGTTCGGCGGCGAGCTTTGGGTTGTAGGGCTGTTTGTCGGCCATGTCGACCAGGGAGCCGGTTACGGACCAATAGCGATGACCGCCGGGCCAGCGCTTCTTGTGGAAGTCGAGGTAGTTGCTGTCGCCGGGGTAGCCGAAGTCGCTGGACCAGACCTGTATGCCGGTGGCGGGGTCGCGGGGGAAGACGGTGGCGGGAGAAGACTTTTCTTCAGCTGCGTAAGGGCCGTCGACGTAGTAGGGCTGGTAGAGGCGGCGGAAGTCGTTGTGGGGCATCGGCTCGTTGGAATTGCGGACAACATCGCCGCGCTGGAGTTCGTAGGGCGATGCGATGTCTGCGGACTCTTCGACGAGGTGAGTATCGACGACGAAGAAGTCGATGTCGGATTCGCTGAGGGCCTGCTCAATGCCAATGCGGTTGAAGGCGGGAGCGATGGGCGAGCCGTCGGGGTTGGAGATGGGGTAATTCCAGAGGCCAGCGGGGCGGTAACCGCACTCGGGTGCCCAGATACCGCGGGGATGCTTGCCGAGGTGGCGCTGGTGAGTGGTGACGGCAGTGCGGACCTGGGCGCGGACGCTCTCGTCGGTCCCGAGCAGAGGCATATAGCCGTGGGTGGCGCAACAGGTAATGATCTCTATGAGACCCTTGTCGTTGAAGTGACGAAAACCTTTTACGATGTCGCGGTCGAAGGCTTCGAAGTCGTGGAGGGCGTCGGTGAAGTACTTGTGCCAGAAATGGGCTAGCTCGGCATAATGTGCTTCGCCGACGGAGAGGAAGTAGGCTTCGTCTTCGCGAGCGGCGACGATCTTACGCTCGACGTAGTGAGGGAAGTCAGCCTTGAAGACGGGGTGGGCGAGCTGCTCGAGGAGGATGGGGGAGAGGTTCAGATTACAGTGCAGGGCAATGCCATCGCGCTCGAGATTTGCGAGGACGCGGAGGAGCGGGAGATAGGTTTCAGCGGCGGCCTCATGCAGCCACTCGATACCGTGGGGCCAGGTGCCGTGGTTGATGACGTAGGGAAGATGGGCGTGCAGGGTGAAGGTAAGAAACCCGGAAGGACTGGAGTCAGTAGCTTTGGCCTGGGTGACGTCTAGTGTTGGCGCGCTCAATGCAGGTTCCCCTTCCGTGGTTTGTTGGCGGCGTGGAATCTGGCCGTGGAAGCTGATTGAGGCGATGGGAGATTCGCGGACAGGCGGCCTTAATCTACAACAGCAACAGCACAGTGGGTTGGATGCGAGGAGTAGTGAAAATGCTGCACTACGCGATTATTGGAGAGATGCGCGGTGCAGGTGTTGCTATGGATGGACGATGAGAGCCGTGTAAAGGGTTCAGGTGAAACGCAGCATGCTTCCTTAAATGTTCGATTTCAGGAAGCATGCTGCGCAGGGATTGCGGATGTCGAATCCGGCGAGGCGGACGCTACTGCGGGGGATAGCTCTGGGGTTGGCTCTGCTGAGGGTAGCCCTGGTTCTGATACCCCTGGGATGGACCTTGTGATGGGTAGCCCTGGTTCTGGTAGCCCTGGGGTTGTGGCTGTCCCTGGTTCTGATAGCCTTGCGACGGATCGGCAGAGGCCGGATAGTTGGAGGGCTGTTGCGCGGTTCTAATCGTAAGTGGGGAGTTCAGGCGAAAGCGGACGAGCGTTTCGGATGGAATGCGAACCTGTTGACCGCGGGTGAATCCCTGCCATGCAGCACCGCCGCCGCCGCCAGCCACAGCACCGATGGCCGCCCCACCACCACCACCGAAGATGCCGCCGAGGACGGCACCGATAGCCGCGCCACCGCCGATCTTCTCGATGCTGTTTCTGCCGCGGCCCTTGCCAGCTACGCTAAAAACGTCGGTTGAGAGGGGAACGGCGTTGCCGTGGCGCCGCATGGCGGTGAGTTGGATGGCGAGCAGCGAGCTGCCCTTGAAGTGGGTAGCGTCCTTGGCGTCGACCACGGTGCCGCGGACGGCGGTGCCCATGGGGATGACAACGTAGCCGTTGGAGACGACCTCGCGGGTGACGACACCGGTGAAGGTGCTGCCTGGGGCCGTGGTCTCGCTGTCAAGCGTTTCGTTGATGCGAACCGGGATATCCGCGCCGGGTTGGAGCGTGACGTCATGGTAGACGGGTTGAGGTGGAGGAGGAGCGCTCGTCGCTGGAGGCGTGAGGGTTCCGTTGGTGGCAATCTGCTGCTGTTCCCGCGGGGTGGTTGGGCGGGCGTACTCTGGATTGGAGGGTGATGTGACGGTGGGAGGAACGGGCATGCCGGCGACGGCGAGATCGTTGACTACTTCCTTGACGCCCGGAACGCGGGCGGTATCTTCGGCGGCGACGGAGCGGGCTGTGTCGTCGCTGACGTTTCCGGTGAGAGAGACGACTCCGGACTGGACTGTCGCCCGAATGGGCTGCTGGCTGATGGCGGGATCGGCGGCGAGAGCGGCCTGGACGTTGGTGGTGAGTTGGGTGTCGCTGATGACGGCTTTGCGGCAGCCGGCGAGGAGGAACAATGGAACGATGGTCAAAGACATGGCGCGGAAGAAGAAACGAGAGGCGCGCGAGGAGCGACGTGGCTCAGCGGGAGATGTATCCGAGATGTGGGTGGTCATGAAAGCTCCAGAGACAATGTTCGGGGCTGCGCAGGGCAACTCCACTTGAAGGATAACCCTTATCAGGCGAGGGTATCGAAGATTTTGACGGGGACTGGCTGCTAACCGAAAAAGACGGTGACGCAACCCTGGAGTTTTAGGCGGCATCCACTTGAAAGAGACAGTACAAGCCGCGATGTGGTGGAGTGAGAGGTTTCAGGAAACCGGGCGGTGAGAGTATTCTGTCGCAAAGAGTTAAGTCGCTCAAGGAGAGTGGAATGGCAGACAACGAGAGCACAAGCGGATTTGGATGGTTTCTGGCTGGACTTGGTATTGGAGCACTGGTTGGGGTGTTGTATGCGCCGAAGTCGGGTAAGGAGACTCGGGAAGACCTGGCAGCGAGTGCACGCGATGCGAAAGAACGCGCGGGTAAGATGTACGAGCAGGGCGTTGATCAGGTTGGGCAATATGCGCAGCAGGGCAAGCAGGTTGCCCGCGAGTATGTCAACAAGAGCCGGCAGGTTGCCGGTGAGTATGTGGACCGCGGCAAGGAATACTACGATAAGGGACGCACCCAGTGGGCGCAGTATGTGGATAAGGGTAAGGACCTGATCCAAACGCAGACTGAGGCGGCCAAGTCAGCGGTTGAGGCCGGCAAGGAAGCGTATGTTGCCAAGACTAACGAGTCAACGCCCGTTATATAGCATGGCGATGGTGCGAGGTGATCGCATCGGGTTGAGGGCTTTGGGCAAGCGAGGGGCCGGTTGACGACCGGCCCTTCGTTATGCACGACGAGTGAAATGTGGTGGAGTTACTTGCGGAGGGACGCAGGGAGCGCCGAAGATAGAAGGATCAATACTTTGTTGATGGCGTTGGATATCGAACAGGAGCAAGTTCATGCCGGTTCTTAATGGCGCAGCGGTGGTTCTGCTGCAGGATGCAGCGTTCAGCGGACACGATGTTCATCTGGCGATGATCTTTCTTTTTGTCATTGCGCTGGTGCTGGTGCTGCAGGCGGTGGCGGTAATGATCGGAGGCGTGATTGCCGCGAAACTGCTGATCCGAATCAAGGGCGTCGCGGACCGGGTGGAGCGTAAGACCGGGCCGATCCTGGACAAGACGAACCAGATTCTGCAGGACCTTGGGCCTAAGGTTTATGCTATGGCGGACAAGGCGCAGTCTATTGCGGAACAGGTGCAGAGCCTCACGGAGAATGTGGAGCAGATCAGCGCGACGGTGCGGGTGAAGGTGGATGAACTGGGCGTGACGGTGAGCGAACTGAATGAGACGGTGCGTGAGATCAATGTGCGCACAACCATGCAGGTGGCGCGTGTGGATGGGATTGTGAGCGATGCGCTGCATACGACCGAAGAGATCTCGCAGATGGTGCAGCAGGGCATCAGGGGACCTGTGCGGCAGATTGCGGGCATTTTGGCCGGCGTGAAGGCGGGGATTGAGACGTTGGTGGTACGGTTACCGTTTGGGGGCAGACGGTAGAGGGGTGTGGCAGAGCTTGAGCGGGTGGAGAGGGGATGGCTGGGTGACTAGAGGATCCAGCCACCACCGGCTACTTCTTCGCCCTGGTAGAAGACAGCGGATTGCCCGGGGGTGATGGCGCGCTGGGGCTCATCGAAGACGGCCTCGATGCGGTCGGGCGCTGTGAGGCGGAGGGTTGCGGGGGCGGGTTCGTGGCGGTGGCGGATCTTGATGTTGACGCGGATGGGCTCGGTGGGTGCGGCAATGGAGACCCAGTTGAGGCGGTTGGCGGTGAGCCGACTGGAGCGCAGTTGATCGTCGGAGCCGACCTCGATACGGTGGGAGTCGGGGTGAATTTTGAGCACGTAGAGCGGGTCGGGGCTGCTGATGCCGAGACCCTTGCGCTGTCCGACCGTGAAGCTGTGGATGCCTTCGTGCTGGCCTACAACTTCTCCTGTGGGGGAGACAAGTTCACCGGAGGAGTCGGGGAGTTCTCGACCCTGCTCGGCGAGATAGGCCTTGAGAAAGTGTGAGTAGCTGCCGCCGGGGATGAAGCATATCTCCTGAGAGTCTGGCTTTTGGGCGAGCGCGAGGCCGTGACCGGCGGCCAAGTCGCGGACGGTCGGCTTCTGCATTTCGCCCAGTGGAAAAAGCGTGCGGGAGAGTTGGGCCTGGGTGAGGCCGAAGAGGAAGTAGGTCTGGTCCTTGGATCGGTCAGCGGGACGGGAAAGAATCCAGCGACCGCGGGCATCGTCGTAATGGTTGCGTGCGTAATGGCCTGTGGCGATGCGCTCGGCACCGATCTGGCGCGCGGTGAGAAGAAGCTGATCAAATTTGAGATGATTGTTGCAGAGGGTGCAGGGGATAGGGGTGCGACCAGCGAGGTATTCGGTGACGAAAGGGCGTACGACCTCATCTTCAAAACGGTCTTGCGCGTTAACGAGGTAGTAGGGGATGTTCAGGTGTTCGGCGACGCGGCGGGCATCATAGACATCGTCGATGGAGCAGCACCGGCCCTGGGGAACGGTTTCGGGCAGACCCTGGTTGGAGTAGTTTGCGGCGAGACGGCGCTGGTTCCACAGTTGGAGGGTGAGGCCGACAAGGGGATGTCCCTGGGCGTGCAGAAGAGCGGCGACGGTCGACGAATCGACGCCGCCAGACATGGCTACGGCAATGGTGTCCGGTTGAGGCATAGAGCAACTAGATATGATGATAGTCGTTGCGATGGTTTGTGCCGAATGTGTTTGATGGATGGAATGGGCGAGAGCGGTTTGGACTGTACGACGGAAAGTTGAGGTTTTTGATTGGCAGAGCAAGAGCAGAGCACAATGGCGGGACAATGGTCATTGCCGTTTCTGGGCGTGGCGTGTGCCGTTGGCGTGGGATCGATTTACTATAATCAGCCGCTGTTGATGGTGATGGGCAGGACGTTTGGGCACGGCGCGCGGTCGATGGAGTGGGTGGCGGTTGCTACACAGTTGGGATATGCGCTGGGGATTCTGCTGTTTGTGCCGCTAGGGGATGTAGCGGAGCGGCGTGCGCTGATGATGCGGATGTATGCGGGGGTATCGCTGGCACTGCTGCTGGCGGCGATTGCGCAGGGGCTGGCGTGGATGATTGTGGCCAGCGCTCTGGTGGGACTGCTGGCGGCAGTGACACATGTGGTGTTACCCATGGCCCCAGATCTGGTGGCACATGAGCAGCGAGGCAAGGCAATTGGGACGGTAATGACCGGGCTTCTTCTGGGGATTCTTCTGGCACGGACGTTTGCCGGATGGTTGGCAAATGTGGAGGGCTGGCGTTCAGTATTTGTAGTGGCCTCAGCGATGAATATGGCGTTTGTGCCGATCATGTATCGGGTGATGCCGAGGATGGAGCCGCGAGCTTCGCTAAGCTATGGACGGGCGATGGGATCTCTGTGGACGCTGTTTCAGACGGAGCCGCTGCTGCGTGAGGCATGTGTGTTGGGGGCACTGACCTTCGGGTCATTCAGTTGCTTCTGGACGACACTGGCGTTTCTGCTGAACTCACACTACGGGATGGGACCGGGGGTTGCAGGAACATTTGGGGTGGTGGGTGCTGCGGGTGCGATGATTGCACCGTTTGCCGGTTGGCTGGCGGATAGGCAGGGGACTCGGTTCGTGGTGTCGGTGGCGGGCGCGGTGCTGACGGCGTCGTATGTGTGGCTGCTGGTGACGGATGGTTGGCACATCTCGACGGCGTGGCACATGGCGGCTCTTGTGGTTGGGGTGGTTGTGCTCGATGTGGGGGCGCAGATGATGCAGGTGGGTAACCAGACGCGGATCTTCGGGCTGGGAGCCGAGGTGCGTAGCCGGGTGAACACGATCTACATGACGATGTACTTTGCGGGGGGTGCGGTGGGATCGTCGGTGGCGGGCTGGGCGTGGTGGCGGTGGGGATGGAACGGTGTGTGTGCGCTGGCGCTGGTGCTGATTGGGGCAGCAGGGGTTCGGCATTTGTCGGGATATAGCCGCACCCACACCGAGCCGAGAGTGCATGTACCAGCGTCGGAGCGCGAACCTGCATAGTTTGCGTAAGGGGGTACGCTTTCTGGTGCCGTCGGGCTAGTCGTTATTGACAGCGATGGCGTACTGAGAGCTCGAGAGAGATGGGCGCAACAGCGCATTGAATGGGATGGGAGGGCGTCTCGGACAGTTGTTTTGTTATGTTTCGGTTCGTGCCGTTCGCGATAGTACAAGGACTGCGGGGTGTCGGCGGAAGAAGGCAGTCTGGATTTTTGAGTCCATGCTCTATCTCAGCCCTCCTATCGTGGCGTGAGTTTGTACAGTACCAGCGTATGCCGGGTTGTGTCGTCAAACACTTTGTAGCGGGCCACCTCATCAAGCCGATATCGCTTTCCGACCTGCTGGATCGACCGATTCTCCCACCCTGGCCAAGCAGCATACCACTGCGGTTTATATCTGCTCAACGTCGCATCCAGGCCATGCACTCCGAGGCTGGCGCATACTGCCGGAACGCCTGTCCATAAGGTAATGTTGTCACCGCTGTCGGAGAGCAGTACCTGCCTTGCACCATCCTTCTGGGCCCTGCTATCTGCGTGCATGATCGCTGTAATCCCCTGCGCCGCCTTCCAGAAGGTGTACTCGGGCTGCAGGACGTATCCGACCGTCTGTGCAGCCATCCCTATCGCCGCCACCACTACCGCTCCAGCCAGGGCCACCACACCCCACCGTGGGGACATCACACCAGATATAGGCAAACAAAGGACCTCGTGGCTCGCCCAGGACTTGTCCCACAATGTTGCTACACCCAACCCGACCACCACTGCGAGCGGCATCGCGGTTACAAGGTAATACCGTGGCTGAAAGTTTGTGTGGTAGCCGATAAAAGCCATCTGCCCCACAATCGCAATCACTGCCGACCCAAACAGTGGAATCCTCCACAGCTCGCGCAGCCACACCATCGACAGCACAAAGATGGCCACCGCAACCCAGAATAGTATGGGATTGACCCACGCCGCGTCGCGCAGCGTCACCCATGCCATCTTCGGAGCGATGCTCCAATGTACTCGATACTCATTGATCTTGAATAGATACGCGTAGTCTGCCCAGTACTGCGGTCTCATTACCAGCCGCCTGTAGCCCTCCCACAGTGCTGCCGCCGTTCCCACCACGACCGCCACCGCGGCTGCGCCACGCCACTGCAGTCCTCGCCGTTGCCCAGCCCATTTCCATCGCGCACTCATCAGGTAGAGGATCGCAGGGACCAGTGCGATTGCAGTCATCTTTGTTAGCACCAGCAGAAATACCACCACACCCAGCAGTCCTTGGCGCAATATATCTTCGCGTCGTGTCTGCCCTGCGAGACACAAGGCCAACATCATCCAAAAAACCGTCACCGGCTCCAGCACGGCCAGCCGGTCAAAGGCATAGCAGAACGGGTTGATTACCGTAAGCAGGACAACCACGGCTGCCAGCAGTCCCTGCCTTGCATTCCACACCACCCGATACAACAGCACCAGGGAGATTCCATAAAGCAGCATGGTCAGAGTTCTTGCCGCGACCATGCCTACCCCAGTCAAGGAAAACCACGCTGCCAGCATCGTTGGCCACGCGGGCATCGCTACAGCCGGGTTGAATGAGTCCGGCAGATACCAACTTCCTTGAATAAAATGATGAATGGCTGCGCCTCCATACCATCCCTCATCGGTCATCTTCGACCAGTCCACCCACGGCGATCCGTTCGGGAAATCCGCTCGTAGATGCACAAAGCCAACGGCATAAAACACCACACTCAGAACAAGCAACACGCTCACGAGCCAACGGCAGCTACGCGCCATCTTCTGCTCCGGCAAGTTGAGGTCCATATGCACAAACTGTTGTATCACATACCTGCTAACCCCAGTGAAGACTCTGACCGCCGAGGCAATCGAGTCCGTCGTTCCAGCGTGAGAGTGCTCGTGTTTCTGACTCTCCTCGGCGATAAATTCTCTGCATCTACCCCAGTTGTGGAGCGTGGCGACTCCACGCTCGAGTGCTACCAGAGCAGGTTGGCGAGCGGGTTAGCTGCGTCGAGATATTCGTGAAATCTCTTGTGCAAGCGTTCCAATTCCTCCGCTACGTGCGGAACCTGCAAGATGCGTTGGCATGAGCAAGCATCGCCAATTCATTCACTCTAGGAGACATCGTTCGAGTGGAGTAAATGTTATAGGTCTGCGCCTTTAGCAAAGGCGTACAACTCAAAACGGTTCACTTCTATGCCAAGAGCCATCAACACAAAGGCATTTCACTGCACCACTTAGGAGGAGATGGTGAGACAGTCGGTGCGCTGCATGGGCTCGAACCACGCAGGAGAGAATTCAAGCCTGAGGCCTGGGACGAACGGGTCGATTGCCCTGTACACTCTAGACAAAACGAGTAAATACGTTGCAGCGACCGGATGACGAAGAATGAACCGGGCTCAGCGAATCGATGGTCGAGGATATTGAATGGCTCGTGTTGTGGTAATCGGGGCTGGAGCGATGGGGCTGGCGGCGGCGTATCGCGCTGCGAAGAATGGTCATGAGGTGGATGTGATTGAAGCGTCGTCTGAGCCTGGCGGCATGGCAGGCCACTTCGATTTCGGGGGCGTGTCACTGGAGCGTTTTTATCACTTTGTGTGCCGCACGGACCTGCCTACGTTTGCACTAATGGATGAGCTTGGCATCGCCGATAAGATGCGTTGGCGGAAGACAACGATGGGGTACTTCGATGGTGCGCTCCATCCCTGGGGCGATCCAGTGTCATTGTTGCGCTATCCATCGCTTACACTTCTGGAAAAGATACGGTACGGGTTGTTTGCATTGATATGTGTTCGACGGAACCGTTGGCCGGCGATTGAGCATGAGTCGGCGAAGGCCTGGATCGTGCGATGGTGTGGACACTCGATCTATGATCGGTTCTGGAAGCCGCTGTTCGATCATAAGTTTTATGAGTATGCCGATAATATCTCAGCGGCGTGGATATGGACGCGTATTCGACGCATTGGCCGCTCACGCAAGAGCATGATGGAGGAGCAACTCGGGTACATCGAGGGTGGTTCGATCACGCTGGTGCGTGCACTGATGGAGGGGATCAAAGCACATGGTGGGAGGGTACATCTTGGCACGCCAGCACAACAGGTGATGACAGCAAACGGACGCGTGACGGGCGTACGGGTGGTAGGGCAGATGTTTGCCGCAGATGCAGTGATCTGTACAACGCCGACGCCATTGGTGAGTGCTATGGTGCCGGACTTGCCAGAGGATTGGAAGCGGCGTTATGAGGCTATTCACAATATCGGGGTGATCTGCGTTATGTTCAAACTGGCTCGCGCGGTGACCCCACACTTCTGGGTGAATATTTCTGTGGCCAATATCGAGATTCCGGGGATCATCGAGTTCTCCAACCTGCGGAGCGTTGGAGGTGATGCCATTGTGTATGTGCCGTATTACATGCCCGTGACGCATGTGAAGTTTTCCTGGCCCGATGAGCAGTTGCTCACGGAATCATTTGCCTGTTTGCAGCGGATTAATCCGCAATTGAAGGAGAGCGACGTTCGCGGCACGAAGGTGGCGCGTCTGCGGTATGGGCAACCGATCTGCGAGCCCGGCTTCGCGGCGAAGATTCCTCAGGTGCAAACGCCAATTGAGGGGTTGCAGATTGCCGATACCTGCTTTTACTACCCGGAGGATCGGGGGATAGCGGAGAGTGTGCGACTGGGTGCAGAGATGGCGAGTGCTGTTGAGTGAGTAATTGAACCAGTCGCGATTGATGGTTGCTGGGCCTGACGGCATTGCGTGAATGGGCATACGGTGCAGCGTGAGTGCGAACGGTATGGTTAGATTTAAATAAAGAGCTCGATTCAAGGGCATTGCGCACGTGAATCGAGCGGCTTGATTATGGAGACTATGTCCACCAGAAAAATTGTAATCACAGGGGCCGCAGGCCTCGTAGGCCAAAACTTGCTCCCGCGATTGAAGCGCAAGGAGTTGGGTGAGTTGGTGGCTATCGATAAGCATCCGAAGAATACGGCTATCTTGAGACAGTTGCACCCGGGGCTTCGCGTGGTCGAGGCCGATATGGCTGAGGCCGGAACGTGGCAGCAGGAACTAGAAGGATGCACGCATCTGGTGATCGGACACGCACAGATTGGTGGATTGTTTCCCGAGGAGTACGTGCGCAATAACATTGCGGCGACAGAGCGGCTTTTGGACGCTGCGCTACGTTACAAGGTGCCGTATGCGGTGAGCATTTCGTCCTCTGTGGTGAATTCGATGGCGGTGGATGATTACACGGAGACCAAGAAGGCGCAGGAGGCGTTAAATGCAGCTTCGGGAATCAAGCAGGTTGTGCTGCGGCCGACGTTGATGTTTGGGTGGTTTGACCGCAAGCATGTAGGTTGGCTCGCGCGCTTCATGCAGCGGGTACCAGTGTTTCCTGTTCCTGGCGATGGACGCTTTCTTCGTCAGCCGTTGTATGCTGGCGATTTTGCAGACATCATCGCTTCAGCGGTGGAGACGGAGATTACCGGTGCGTATAACATTACGGGTATGGAGCGGATCGATTACATCGATCTCATCCGGTTGCTGAAACAGGCGACGGGGGCGAAAGCACACATACAGAAGGTGCCGTACCGGTTGTTCTGGCTGCTGCTGAAGACGAATGCGCTGTGGGACAAAAATCCGCCGTTTACGGCCAGGCAACTGGAGGCACTGGTGACGCCTGACGTCTTCGAGGTGATCGACTGGCCGGGGATCTTTCAGGTTCGCTCTACACCTTTAAGGGATGCATTCTACTCGACATTTCGGGATCCGGTGTACTCCAAGGTGACGCTGGAGTTTTAGGTTGACGCAGGTTGTCATCACAGGGCGGGATGGATGTTGGGAGAGCTCGAAGTGAGGATGTCCAGTACAGAAATCGATGTGTAGTCTTGCATACTGGATGTTCAGTTTAGAATTAAGAGATTGCCCGTATGGCCGGTGCTATCTCTGCGACTCAAGACGGCACATAACGACAAGTTGGACAGAGATCACTTGAGCAGTTGAACTAAGACAGACAGGAGGAACAACCCATTGCAACCGTCGCTTGATGTTTCATCCAGTCACGAATGGAAGCCGCGTGGCCGACACCGGAGCGCTGAGGCCGAAGCGTCGATATTGAAGGCTGCGCTTTACTTGCTGGAGCGCAAGTCGTTGCGCCAGGTTACTGCGGATGCAATTGCGCAGCGCGCCGGTGTGAGCAAGGCGACGATCTACAAGTGGTGGCCCAACAAGAGCCTGGTGGCGCTGGACGCGTATCTGGGAGGCATGACGGAACGCGTTGTGATGCCGGATACCGGATCCGCAGTGATGGACTTCACAATGCAGTTGAAGTCAGTAACGGCTTTCTATAAGTCTCCTCTCGGGCGATTATTTTGCCAGTTCATCGCGGAGGGGCAGAGTGATCCAAAGCTTCTAGCTCTATTTCGCGAGCGTTTTCTGTTCGCAAGGCGGGATGCGGCGCGAGTGATGTGGCGGCGAGGGGTGGAGCGTGGCGAAATTTGTAGCGAGGTTGACTCGGAGATTGTTCTCGACCTGATCTACGGTCCAATGATTTTTCGCCTGCTTGCCGGACACGGCTCACTGAGTGAGCAGGAATCGGAAGCCATGGTAGAAGCTGTGTTTGCGGGAATCAGGCAGTCAGGGTATCGATGTTCTGAGAAGTTGAAAAAGAGAACGCCTGCATCGCAGGCTACCCGGAAAATATTCAGGAGTCCTGCATGAGTTGAGCCGCGTATGCGTGCTGAACTAGATGTCTAGTACATATAGTTCACTTGTGCGAGGCTTCGGTGTACTGGAAGAAACGTTGCAAACTTAGCCTAGTAGCACTGAAGTTCTAGAACGGCCAAAGGAGTTTTGATGTGGATTGTTCGTCTCGCGCTTAGGAGGCCCTACACCTTTGTCGTCCTGTCGCTGTTGCTATTTATTGTCGGTCCGGTGGTGATCTTTCGGACATCGGTTGATATCTTTCCGAATATTGATATTCCGGTGGTTTCGGTTGTTTGGAACTATGCAGGGTTGTCGCCGGAACAGCTTGCTAACAGGATTGTCCTGCCCTACGAGCGAAGTCTGACAACGACAGTCAACGACATTGATCACATTGAGTCACAGACGCTGAATGGTGTGTCGGTAGTGAAGATATTCTTCCAACCGACGGTCAATATATCGCAGGCAGTGGCGCAAGTGACAGCGATTGCGCAGACCGTTTTGAAGCAGTTTCCACTTGGGACGACGCCGCCGCTAATCATTCAATACAGCGCTTCGAGCGTACCGATCTTGCAGCTGGGACTATCTGGGAAAGGACTTACCGAGCAGCAACTGAATGACTTTGGCACGAACTTTATACGAACACAGTTGGCGACAGTGCAAGGGGCAGCAGTGCCGTGGCCTTATGGAGGGAAGCAACGTCAGATCCAGGTGGATATTGACACGCAGAAGTTGCAGGCTTATGGGTTGTCTGCCTCCGATGTAGTGAATGCTGTCAATGCACAGAACATCATTTTGCCGGCAGGAGACGTGAAGATTGGGCACGTTGACTATGAGGTGGAGACCAACAGCGCACCGACGTCCATTGCAGGGCTCAATAACATGCCGATCAAGACGGTTAATGGGGCCACAGTTTACATCCACGATATTGGCAATGTTCGTGATGGATTTCCGCCGCAGACGAATATTGTGCGGGTGGACGGACAGCGAGCTTCGCTGCTGACGGTGATGAAGACCGGCAATTCTTCGACGCTCGATATCATCAAGAACGTCCGAGAGCAGTTGCCGTCGATTCTTTCCCAGTTGCCACTCGCATTGCGGATACAGCCGATTGCGGATCAATCGGTGTTTGTACGAGGTGCAATCAGCGGTGTTGTGCGGGAAGCCGTTATCGCCGCCTGTCTGACGGCCGCAATGATCTTGATCTTTTTGGGAAGTTGGCGTTCGACGCTGATCATTGCGGTATCCATTCCTCTGTCCGTGATCTGCTCGCTGCTGGCGCTGGCAGCATTGGGTGAGACGATCAACATCATGACGCTCGGAGGCCTGGCGCTGGCGGTAGGCATTCTGGTCGACGATGCGACGGTGGAGATCGAAAACATCAATCGCAACCTGGAGGAGGGGAAAGAGGTTGAGCAGGCGATCCTCGACGGTGCAGCGCAGATTGCTGTTCCTGCCTTCGTCTCCACGATCGCGATCTGCATTGTGTTCGTGCCGATGTTCTTTCTCGGAGGCGTAGCAAAGTATCTTTTCGTTCCCTTGGCAGAAGCCGTGGTGTTTGCGATGCTGGCATCGTACTTTCTGTCGCGGACGATTGTGCCGACGATGGCCAAGTATCTACTGCGAGGACATGAGCACGACCGAGTAGATCAGGCGAAGGTCAGCCGTAATCCGTTTGTCCGGTTTCAGATTACCTTCGAGCACTATTTTGAGAAGCTACGCATCTGGTATCACGGCGTACTAAATATATGCCTTGAAAATCGCAGTGTTTTCCTGTTCTCCATTGTAGGATTTTGGGTGCTCTCGATTGGGGTGTTGTATCCGTGGCTGGGCCAGGATTTTTTCCCTTCCGTCGATAGTGGGCAGTTCAAGCTGCATGTGCGAGCTCACACAGGAATGCGCATTGAAGACACGGCACGTCTGTGCGATCAGATCGAGGGTGTCATTCACAGGGAGATTCCGGCGCAGGAACTAGGGACGATCATCGATAATATTGGGATCCCTTACTCGGGGTTGAATCTGTCTTACTCGAATTCTGCACCTGTGGGCACAGCGGATGCGGACATTCTGGTAACGCTTGCGGGAAAGCATCGGTCGACGGAGGAATATATGCGCGCGCTGCGCGATAAACTGACGCGGGAGTTTACCGGTACTGAGTTCTATTATCTTCCCACCGATATGGTGAGTCAGATTTTGAACTTTGGTTTGCCTGCGCAACTCGATGTCCAGGTGATTGGGCAGGCATTGGATGCGGATCACGGATTGGCGGAACATATGATGGAGGATATAAGCCAGATCCCCGGCGTTGTCGATCTGCGTATTCAGCAGCCCTTCAATCTTCCGAAGTGGACGATCAATGTGGATCGGACGCGGGCGCAAGAGGTTGGATATAGCCAGAGCGCAGTTGCGGGCGATGTGCTGACAAGCCTGAGTGGGAGTTTTCAGACGTCGCCAACCTTTTATCTGGATCCCGAGAACCTGGTGAGTTACAACATTGCGGTGCAGACGCCACAGTACGACGTGTTGAGCTTGCAGGAGTTGGAAAACTTTCCGATTGCTACGAGCGGGTCGAATCGACAATCGCAGGTGCTGGGCAATCTTGCATCGATCGTGCGGGGCGCAGAACAGGGCACGGTGAGTCATTACAACGCACGCCCCGTGATCGATATCTATGGCTCTGTGGAGGGAACGGATCTGGCAAGCGTTGCGACGAAGGTTGAGAAAATTGTGAAGGAGTACGGCAACAAGAAGCCGCGTGGCACAGAGATTATTGTGCGTGGTCAGATTCAGACCATGCACTCGTCTTTTACAGGATTGGTACTGGGACTGCTGTTCTCGATTGTGCTGGTCTACGCCCTGATTGTGGTTAATTTCCAGAGCTGGCTGGATCCGTTCATCATCATTGCTGCGCTGCCGGGTGCGCTTGCAGGAATTGTGTGGCTGCTGTTTCTGACGGGAACACATATTAGCGTTCCAGCGCTGACAGGAGCGATTATGTGCATGGGTGTAGCCACAGCAAACTCGATTCTTGTGGTGAGCTTCGCAAAAGAGCAGCTGGAACTTGGAATCGGTTCGAAGGAGGCGGCGTTGTCTGCAGGATTTACGCGGTTCCGACCGGTGGTCATGACAGCTCTCGCGATGATCATCGGTATGGTGCCGATGGCCTTGGGATTGGGAGATGGTGGAGAGCAGAATGCGCCGCTAGGGCGCGCGGTGATAGGAGGCTTGCTACTAGCGACCTTCGGTACGTTGACTTTTGTTCCGGTTTTCTTCTCGTTCATGCATCGTAATGATCCTCCGGTAGATACCCGGCCGGCAGACATGCAGAAGGGAACGCACGCATGAGCGATTCAATCCTATTTGGCCGAGCGGACACGGCACCAAGGACCTTCAGGGAGCGCGAGCGATGAGCATAGACGAGCACAAGTTTTATGAAATGGATTCCGCAAATGCTCCAGCTTCAAAGTACTCAGCTGTTCATGGGTCAGAGCAACTGAAGCAGGAGAACCCGAAGGTCACGCCCAGATCCCTGGTAATGCTCATGGTGGTGGTGTTGATCGTGTTAGGAGCATTCGCCATTTTGGGAATTCTTCGTAGAATGCAGGCAACGAGGACACTGACGGAGTACACCGATACGGACTCTGCGCCACCTGTGTCGATAGAGTTGCCTGTGCTCCAGCAGAGCGCAAATGAGATTGTGCTGCCGGGAAATGTTCAGGCGTACACGATGGCTCCAATCTATGCGCGAACGACTGGCTATGTCAGAGCGTGGTACCACGATATTGGAGCTCATGTCCGTAGGGGCGATTTGCTGGCGGTCATTGAGACGCCCGAGCTAGATCAGCAACTCGATCAGGCGAAGGCAGATCTTGCCACTGCACAAAGTAACGCAGCTATTGCGAAGACGACAGCCGACCGATACAAGGATCTGATAGGCCTCAATGCTGTTTCTCAGCAAGACACAGATACGATGACGGCACAGGATTTGGCTTCGAGGACACAAGTAAACTCTGCCAAGGCAAATGTGCGCCGACTAGAAGCACTGCAAGGGTTCGAGCGTATTGTGGCCCCGTTCGATGGCGTGATTACCACGCGCAATATCGATGTGGGGCAGTTCATTACGGCGACCGGGAGCACGATCACAGCAGGAGCGGGCACGGTCACAGGAAGCAAGGAGATGTTCGATATGTCCGCGATCCGGGTTCTTCGCGTCTATGTCAACGTTCCACAAGTAAGTGCGCCGGATGCGAAGACTGGTGTGATGGCAACGCTGACGATGCCGCAGTATCCGGGACGGAAGTTTACAGGCAGACTAGTGCGGTCTTCCGACGCTGTTGATCCAGGGACGAGAACGTTGCTGGTTGAAGTAGATGTCGACAATCGAGACGGTGAATTGTTGCCAGGCAGCTATACGGAGGTACATCTGCATACATCGAATCCAGCGCCTGCACTGAATGTTCCCGTTAGCGCATTAATCCTGCAGCCGGATGGGTTGTACGTTGCCACTGTGGACGCGAATGATACCGCGCATCTCGTCCATGTAATAGCGGGAAGAGATAGGGGATCGTCGATCGAGATAGTGAACGGACTGAAGGAGGGAGAACCCGTCATTGCGAATCCACCGGACTCCTTGACTGATGGGGAGAGGGTTCGCGTTGTAAACCCAAACATGAGTGCAGGAGCCAGGCGATGAGGGGTATTTATCCTCATAGGGCAGGAGCATTTTTTACCCTGCTAGCATTGGGTGGGTGTGCGGTGGGACCAAGCTACAAGGCCCCTACCATGCCCTCTCCGCCAGCCTACAGCGATAACGGCCATAACGGAGATTGGAGTGCCGCCGTTCCCGCTGATCAGGAAGACAGGGGAGCCTGGTGGACGGTATACAGGGATGCGGATCTGAACGATCTGGAACTGCGGTGCGCGGCTGCTAATCAGAGTATTGCAGCGGCTCTGCATGCTTATGAGCAGGCGCATGATCTGGTGCGGGAAAATAAATCGTCGCTGTATCCGACGGTGTCAATTGGAGGCGCGGCAACTCGCAATAAGCTGTCGCAGCATCAACCGTTTGTTTCACCGAGTACTTTGCTAGACTACTGGGACTTTCTGATTCCGCTGAACATCTCGTGGGAGCCAGACCTGTGGGGGAGCGTTCGCAGGGAGATTGAGTCCAGTGCTGCAAACGCTCAGGCCACGGCGGCTGACCTAGCAAATACGCGCTTAAGTCTACAGGGAACACTCGCAGTTACATACTTTCAGATTCGCGGAATCGATCTGCAGGCACAGTTGCTTCGTTCAACGATCCATGACTATTCGTTGATGCTGCAGCTCACCCTGGATCGGAAAACGTATGGTTTGGCCTCTGATGTTGATGTAGAAGAAGCGAAGGCACAGTTGGAATCGACGAGAGCACAGTTGATCGATCTTGGAGTTGAGCGGGCTCAATACGAAAACGCCGTGGCGGTTCTGATCGGTGTACCCGCAACGGGATTTCATATCTCCGAGAAGCCGCTTGCCGGTGATCCGCCACCCATACCGACGGGGATTCCATCGCAGTTGCTCGAGCGTCGTCCGGATATTGCGGCTGCTGAACGCCGCGTAGCATCGGCCAATGCACTCATCGGCGTTGCAAGATCCACTTTTTTCCCGACGGTCATGCTGGGTGCCACAGGAGGTACAAATAGCGAGAGTGCCAGTGAGGCGTTGAGTCCCACTAGTACGATGTGGTCGGCAGGACCCAGCGTCAACGAGACAATTTTTGACGCTGGACGACGGAGGGCTGAGGTAGGTTATGCGCGGGCACAACACGAGCAGGCCGTCGCACTCTATAAGGAGCAGGTGCTTTCTGCGTTTCGTGATGTAGAGGACCAATTGGCAGCGCTGCGTGTGCTGAAGGATGAGGCGACGGTAACAGCGCGTGCCGTGTATGCTGCGAAGAGGACTACTGTACTCTCGGCAGTCCGGTATAAGCGTGGCCTTGCTCCCTATCTGGAACTACTGACGAATGAATCGATCGAGTTGAACGACGAACGGCTTGCGGCTGCTTTAGTTTCACGACGGGTCGTTGCGAGCGCGGAGTTGCAGATGGCGCTTGGCGGAGGGTGGAGTGCTACGCAATTGCCGAAAAATTAGCAAGTGGCCATGTGCGTTCGGGCGAACAGTCAAACTTATCTGCTCAGCTGAATGTATGCTTAACTGATAGTTTCTTTCCTCCTCCTATGCTCGATGAAATTTGGATGGGATGCCATGAAAACGAATTTTTTGATGGGCTTGGAGCCGCCGTCCCGAGCTACGCTGAGTGAGCAGGTTGCAAAACAACTTGCGACGCGGATTGCGGAAGGGGAGTGGAAGCCGGGCGAGAAACTTCCCTCGGAAGCGGAACTGCGCAAGGCATTCAATGTGGGCCGTTCAAGTCTGCGCGAGGCGCTCGCATCGCTGACGCTGATTGGTATGATTCGTGTGCGTGCAGGTGCTGGAAGTTATATTTCTGAACAGCCCGCTGTCTATTTCGCCAGTCCTTGGCTGAGGAGTGGTCGCCTCACTGAAGAGAAGGAGCTGAGAGAGTTCGCCGAGGCGCGCCTGTCTCTGGAGGCGGAAGTTGCTGGCTTGTGTGCTGAACGAATTACTCCGCGACAGTTGGCCGAAATGGAGCGGCTGGTTGAGCAGATGAAGGCTTCGATTCACAACGCGGAGGAATTTGCCCAACTCGACTTGTCGTTTCACCTTTGCGTAGGAGCAGCCGCAAACAATGGAGTTCTCAACAATATCCTATCTGGCATTCGTGAGCAGTCGATGGAGTTGATCACCAAAAGCCTGCTCCTGGAAGGAGGGAAGGAGAATGCTATGCGTGGCCACGGTAAGATTCTGGAGGCCATAAGGACGCACAATGTGGTGAAAGCGCGAGAGGCAATGCGAACTCATCTGCAGCTGTTCCAGCGCAGCTATACAGTGCTACTTCAGAATCGCCAACCCAAGAATAAAAAATGAAAGATTGAGTAGGTAGAGTTCTGAAGAAGCTAATGATGAGTGAGCAAGAGCGAGACCTTGGAGTGTCTGGCTTGAAATGTACCAGTGGAGAAGAGAGACACTGGACAAGGGGAACCTAAGGGACGAGGCAAGGAAGTACCAGCCTGAGCAGGTGGTGAGTCTGTTGCGGCAGATCGAAGTGGCAGTAGCGAACAGGAAGACGACGGCACAGGCAGCGAAGGAAGCCGGGATCGTGGAGCAGACCTACTTTTGTTGGCGCAAGGAGTACGGCGGCCTGCAGGAAGTGTGCCAGCGGACGGTGGTAGTTGCCGATGGCCTCGAAGACGACACGCCCGGGATGCTT
The DNA here is from genome assembly GCA_027450185.1 of Granulicella sp. Classification (GTDB taxonomy): domain Bacteria; phylum Acidobacteriota; class Terriglobia; order Terriglobales; family Acidobacteriaceae; genus Granulicella. The sequence continues at coordinate 115,621 of DAIDKF010000004.1, forward strand.
CAAGCCATGAAGAAAGTCAGCGAACAACCGAAACTCGGCTGCGGTGTTGGGTAAGGATCATGCGCTTGCGGTTCTTCCAGGCCGGCGCTTCGATTAGGACATCGTGACGCAGTTTGGCGATATCGATGGCTACCAGAACGGTGACCGGTTGAGTAGGCTGAACAAGGGACATGGCTGGTTCTTGGAGTGCCCGATCTTTTGTGCCGTTGGAAGTGTTAGTGTAGCGCAGCTTCTTCTGAGTTCGAGTAGCCGCCGTTGGGGGTGTGGAGAAGAGGGAAGCGTTCTTTGCTTTCCACTTCTCCACACCCCATGTTGGTTGTCAGCCATGTCTCGGGCGCGGGTGGTCTGTAGCCCCGCGAAGAGTGTGGTCTGACGGTGTTGTAGTGGGCGCGCCAACGTTCGGCCAGCACGCGCAGTTCCTTGATTGAGCAGAAGATCTCATCGTTGAGGAACTCGTCTCTCAGCTTGGAGTTGAAGCTTTCGCAGTAGCCGTTCTCCCACGGTGAACCGGGCTCGATGTACAACGTCTTTGCTCCTGTGTTTGCAAGCCATTTCCACAAGTCCTTAGCGAGTTCACGGGCCAGATGATGGATCTGTGGGCTTATCGCAACGGGGTGAAGATCGACTTCTCCCGCCCGGGCAAGCCGACTGACAACGCCTTCTGCGAGTCGTTCAACGGAACGTTCCGAGCAGAGTGTCTGAACACCAACTGGTTCCAGACACTCGTCGATGCAAAGCACCTCATCGAGCAGTGGCGGCAAGAATATAATGTGAGTCGTCCTCACAGGGCTCTGGTCGACAGGACACCTGCGGAGTTCGCCAGTCATATCGCGCTTAAGCGCGATATGACTGAAACAAAAACAGACTGAGAACTAACCCTGTAACTGGTATGGAAAAAACAAGCCCTTCAACCGGCTAGAGTCTAACTCTGAGCTTGGTATAGAAATGCTGGGCCCTTCAACGCTGCGTTCGGCTAACGCACCCCACGGGAGTTCCGCCGAACGCTCGAAGGGAGAGGGGCTATGGCTCCTCTCCCTTCGAAAACCACAACTATCAACAATCGAGAGAATCTCCAGTTATGAATGGCTGGAAGAATGGGGCAGGTCAGCCACCTGGATGGATATCGTTGAGAGGGTCACCAAAAGAAAGCCCCCGGCTCTGCCGGAGGATACTTGCTTTCCTTGACGCCAAGCAAATTAGAGGCCCGATGCATGGATGGCTCGCACGACCTTCTCCAAGATAAGGTCAGGTGCGCACCCGAGGATGACAACGCTACCGGCAAGAAGTCCTACGATGACTCGAATGAGAAGCGGTGACGTAACATTACTAGCTTCAGCAGGTGGGTCTGCAACATATACCTTCTTGAGAATCTTAAGATAGTAGAAGAGAGATACGGCGCTCATGCCTATGGCAAATATGACGAGCCACAGCAGTAGCTTAGAGCCTGGATCCGCCGCAAGGAGAGCAGAGAACAGCAGGAATTTTGCAAAAAATCCAGACAAGGGTGGTATCCCAGCTAAAGACAGCACAAAAACGGCGAGACATAATGACAGAAAGGGAGTTCGCCGGCTGAGACCTGCTAGATCAGAGATTGTATCGTTTCCAAGGTGCTTTTCTGTAACCGACAGCACACTCAGTACTCCTAGGGTTGCCAACGCATATGTCACTACGTAATAGAGCAGCGCTGCGAGACTCTGCTGCGTGTGTGCTACAAATGCGAGGAGCATATAGCCTGCATGGGCAATTGCTGAGTAGGCGAGCAAGCGTCTCAGACTAGACTGCGCAATTGCAACAAGATTGCCGAGCAGCATTGAGATGACCGAGACCACTACAAGAACGGGAATCCAACCAGTTTGAAAGTGCAATAGGCTGGTACTGCCTTCCGCTCCCGCAAAGCCTAGTACCAACACCTGAAAGAAGATGAAGAAACTAGCAACCTTTGAGCCCGATGCGATAAACGCAGTGCTAGGCAGAGGCGCACCCTGGTATACATCTGGTGCCCAGAAGTGAAAGGGGGCGGCTGCGATCTTGAATCCAAAGCCGATCACGGTAGTAACGATCGCAATGATCAGAATCGGATTGATTGGTTGGCTATGAATGGCGCTGGCAATGTGTGTAATGTTGGTTGAGTTTGAAAGGCCATACAGCAAGCTAAAGCCAAACAGCATGAATGCTGCAGACATGCCGCCAAAGAGGAAGTATTTTAGAGCCGCCTCTGAAGAACGGGCACTGCTCTTGTCAAATCCTGCAAGAATATAGACAGACAGGCTCAATAGTTCAAGTGAAATAAAGATGACCAGAAGGTCCTGTGAGCTAACCAGGAATAGCATTCCGGTAGTTGCCAGTAAGAGAAGGAGAGCAAACTCGCTCACGTGATCTGTGAAGGTCGAGTCTACGGCAAGAAAGAGCGTAACGATAGTGATGGCGAGCAGGGCAACTTGCACCAAATGTGTGAGGGGATTCGACAGGAAGATGCCATCGAGAATGCTCCCCTGAGCTGAGGTCAGCAGCAATTTGAGTATGGCTGCCACACATCCAGCAGACCCGATTGTGGCAGCAGCCAGAAATCGAGCTCGAACTCCATATCTCCGGAAAAAGAGAAGATCAATTGCCACAACGACTAATGCCGTAATGGTAAGAATGATCTCCGGCCAAACGAATTGTAACAACTGTCCATAGTTGATCACGTTCATTACCAGCCTCCCTTACGTAGGCCCTGAAAGAGGGGGGAACTTAAGGCAGGGTGGATGACGTTGAGAAATATCTGTGGGAACGTTCCAACAATCACACTTGCACAAATGAGAATTCCGGCACCAAGACATTCGGGGAAGGAAATAGGGGGAAGTGGAGGGTGGGATGGTTTCGTATCAACGGCTGTTCCAGTGAAGAACGCCAGTTGCATGGCCCGCCAGATATATGCAACACCCGCTACAAGCCCTAGAGCCACAAAAACAATGAGCGACGGATAGGAGTGCCAAACTCCTACGACGATCATCAATTCTGCCATGAATCCGCTGAAGCCCGGCAGACCCATACTCGCCATGCCAGCCACCACGAAGGTGAATGCGGCAAAAGGTATGACCTTGCCAAGACGCATCGGACCCAGTTCTGCAAGATCCCTTGTGTGCGTGCGTGAGTACACCATGCGGCCAACAACTGCGAACAAGAGGCCGGCAAGAATGCCATGGGAGACCATCTGAACAATTGCACCTGAGATTCCAATTTGGTTCAGGGTCATCAGTCCGAGCAATATGAAGCCCATGTGGCTAATACTGGAATAGCCGATAACAAATTTGAAGTCTTTCTGCACTAAAGCGACCAGTGCCCCGTAGAGAATTCCGATGACAGCAAGGACAGCAAAGACATCACGCCACGAGCTCAAACCAAGCACTTGAAAACCCCACGGTGCCAAGCCGAGGGGGAAGAGGGCCATTGCCACACGGAGACAACCATAGGCTCCGAGTTTCATGACGACGCCGGCTAGCAGCATCGATGCAGCCGTTGGAGCAGCCACATGGCCTGTCGGGGCCCAGGTGTGAAAGGGCCAAAGGCCGGCTAGGATACCAAAGCCAACGAAGACGAGGGGAAATGCCCACATTTGGAAGTGAGGTGCAAATGGGAAGCCAGCAAGATCTCCGAGTGAGGTGCTCTTCGAGCCAGCAACGACATACGCTGCAATGAGACCGATGAGGACCATGGCGCTTCCGACAAACGAATAGAGCACAAGCTTCATAGCTGCATATTCACGACGGGTTGAGCCCCAGATTGCAATCAGAAAATACTTTGGAATCACAACGATTTCGTAGAAAACAAAAAGAAGAAAGAGATCGAAGCTGAGAAAGACCCCGTAGACAGATCCAAGCAATACCAAGTAAAAGGCGAAAAATTCCTTGATTCGATCTTCAATATTCCAGGAAAATAGGACTCCGCAGACTCCAATTACTCCAGTTAGCAAAAGTAGTGTCAGGCTAATGCCATCTGCTTTTAAGCTAAATTGAATACCAAGCGAGGGTATCCAGGAATAGTGAGCCACGGTAAACAGCTCTCCAGTCCGATGCTGGATAAATGCCGTGAGCGCAATTGCAAATGTGGTGATGGTGGTCGCAAGCGCAAGGATGCGTGCCCAAGCCGCCCTACGACTTGGCAGCAGGAAGAGTGCCAGAGCCCCGAGAAAGGATATGTAGATCGTCCAAGCAAGCATAATCAGAAGTTCCGCAGTTGTAGTGCCATCTGGATGGCGGTATGGTTGATGACGCCAAGAATAAACTGGGGGTAGAGTCCCAAAGTAAACATGAGTCCAATGGTTGGAATGAGAGCCAATCGCTCACTGAGAGTTAGATCGGGAAGATGAGCCCAGTTCTCCTCAAGTGGCCCATAGAAAACGCGTTGCAGGGTGCCGAGGAAAAAGATGGCAGTAATCATCAGGCCAAGCACTGATAGTGCGGCGGCCCACGTTACGAGTGGGAATGTGCCTTCAAATATTAAGAACTCTCCGATAAACCCGTTTAGACCAGGCAGGCCGAGCGAAGAGAAAATCGTAATTCCCATTAGCCCTGTAAAGACGGGTATTACTTTACGTAAGCCACCGAAGTCGTTCAAACCACGCAGTCCGCCAGTACGCTGTTCGAGCATTGCAACAAACCAGAAAAGCGTTGCAGCTGTTAGGCCGTGATTGAACATCTGGAGGAATACGCCGTTCATGGCTGCGTACTTCTGTGCCGTCAGGGTAGCATCGCCGCCCGTGATTTTGACGACGGCAAAGATGCCGAGCAGACAGTAGCCAAGATGATTGATGGATGAATAAGCGAAGATGCGTTTCAGATCAGTCTGAGCAAGCGCGGCATAGGCCGAGAAGATAACCGTTGCGACTGCAAGCCACAGGAGTGGTGTCAGGATCTGTTGCATCTGCGCCCCGAATAGTGGGAGCAGTATCCGAAGAAAACCGTAGAGCCCCATCTTAGACATGGCACCGGTCAGTAGAATCGTTGTACCGCTTGGTGCTTCAGAGTAAGCGGAAGGCAGCCACGTGTGAAATGGAAGCAGAGGAACTTTGACGGCAAAGCCAAGGAATGCACCCAGGAAGATCACCATGGCGGTATGGTGTGGCGTGAAGAGATGCCATCCAAGTTCACCAATCACGGCAGGCATCAACTTATCGTTCTGCGCCAATTGTCCAAGTTCTGTGAGGTCAAAGGTCTTTGTTGCCAAATAGATCGCGAGGAAAGACATCAGCATCGCGACACTTCCCACCATCGTGTATATCAAGAACTGCATTGCAGCTTTTGCGCTATTTGGTCCACCCCACAACTTGATGAGGAAGAATGCAGGAACCAGGCTCAACTCCCAAAAGATGAACCAATGAAAAAAGTTCAAAGCTGTGAACGTACCAAAGAGGCAGGATTGGAGCACCAGCATGAGGGAAAAGTAAAGGGGTACTCGTTTCTCGATGTGCCAGGATGCAAGCATGCCAATTGGTACGACGATGCAGGAGAGGAGCAGCATGAGCAGGCCCAGACCATCAATCCCTACGCGATAATCCACGTTGAGCGACGGGATCCAGCGATGCAATTCCTGAAATTGATACCCATCGGCTACGGTACTAAAGCTGTGCCAGAGAATAAGAGTCAGAACCAGTGATATGAGGCTGAACAACAACGCAGTCCAACGTGCAAGAACCTTGTTTCTTCCACCAAGAGCTAGCACAGTGAGTGCGCCAAACAATGGGACTGCGGTCAAGGTTGTGATCCATGGAAAGGTGATCATATCTTGGCCTTCCAGAGCAGCAATAGGGTGAAGGCAATACCCGCCCCTGCGACAATCTTCAAATATCCCTGTATTCGGCCGGCCTGTAGGAGTGAAAGGATCTGACCACTACGCGATACACTTTGACATCCTTCATCGAATCCAGAATTAACAACGTGCGTGTCTAAGAAATTATCCAAGTGAGCCAGTCCAAGCACAATGTTGGTCACCGTCTTGACAGCGCCGTTCCAAATCCATCGGTCAAGCCAATCGGAGATCTTTGAGAGTTGAGTGTTCAGGTTAATGACGGTGGCTCCATACAGTGCATCCACATAAAACGCATGGCCTAGGAAGGTAAATAGTGGCGGTGATAGCTTGCCTAAGTTATCTGGAGCCTCCGCACTCTTGATTGGACGGCGACCGTAGATCCACCAGCCTATTCCCAGGCCCAGGAGAACGATGACCGAGGAGGACAGCATTACCGGGAGCATGCTCCCCTCTGAGAGAGCGCCGAAGTCAACTGCTAACTGAGTAGCATCGAGAAAAGATTGGAACCAAGGCCATGCGGGAGTCCCAAAGAAGCCCAGTAACAAAGCAACCGGAGCAAGGAGCATTAGCGGAACCGTCATGACCTTTGGGCTCTCATGTGGAGAGTTCGAGCCATGGTGGCTTGAATGATCTGGGGACACTGGAGAATGCGAATGGCCCTCACTGCTTTCAGTCAGACGCGACTTACCACCAAATATATAAAACATCTGGCGTGACATGTAGAAGGCCGTGAGCAAAGCGGCAAAAGCGCCCATATAATACGGTGCCTGGGAGATGTTCCAGGAGTGGGCCGCGTGAAGAATCTCGTCCTTGCTCCAGAATCCAGAAAAGAAAAAGGGGAATCCGCAGAGCGCGAGCATACCCACGGTATACGTCGCGAAAGTAAAGGGCATCAACTTCCTCAGGCCACCCATGCGCCGAATATCTTGTTCTCCCGAGCAGCCATGAATAACGGATCCAGCGCCCAGGAACAACAGAGACTTGAAGAATGCATGGGTAATCAGATGAAACATGCCTACAGCCACGCCACCGACCCCTAGACCCATCATCATGTAACCTAATTGTGAGACGGTGGAGTACGCGAGAATCCGTTTGATATCGAATTGCGCGACAGCGATGACGGCACCGAATAGAGCGGTGATCGCACCTATCCATGTCACTGCCTGCAATGCTGTAGACGTCGTTAGTTCTGTTGCGATTCCGGAATGCGCACTCATCAGAGGGTAGACGCGGGCAACGAGAAATACACCGGCTGCCACCATGGTTGCGGCGTGAATCAACGCGCTTACCGGCGTTGGGCCCTCCATCGCGTCCGGCAGCCAAACATGCAATGGAAATTGGCCGGACTTGCCGATTGCCCCACAGAAGACCAGCAGTGCGATGCCTGTGGCGGAACAGAATCCGAGGGGGGTTGGCTGGGTCAGGAGATGATTGATGGAAGTGGATTCAAGGCAGCCGGCCCCGTTATTGTAAAAGAGTAGCGTTCCCGATTGTGCATAGAGCCAGACGATTCCCAGAAAGAAGGGGAGATCTCCAATGCGAGTCGTAATGAATGCCTTTTTCGATGCAGCAGCGGCACTCGGCTTTTCGTACCAGAAGCCAATGAGAAGATAGGACGTAAGCCCAACAATTTCCCAGCACATGAAGAGCAGAAGCAGGTTGTTGGCAATGACGACACCAAGCATCGCGCTGGCGAACAGCGCCAGAAAACAAAAGAAGCGCGTGAAGTTGTCGTCGTGTTCCATGTATCCCACGCTATAAATGAAGATCAGCATGCCGACGAAGGTCACCATAACCAACATCACAGCCGTCAGGGGATTCAAGATCCATCCGAGTGACAGCCACTCATTGCCGAATTGAAACCAGCGGAAATTGAAGACCTGTTGGGTAGCCTGACCGTTGCTGCGAAGCAAGAGTACATGCGCAAACGCCCATACGGAAAGAAGGAAAGAGATTGCCATTGAGCCGATGGCGAGTGACGCAGCCATCGCTCGACTCTTCCGCTTTGCAAGGGCACTTATTCCCGCCGCAAGGAGCGGCAACACGGGAACCAGCCAGAGATTTCGTACGATCCAGTTCATTGAGCGCCAGTAAATCGTTGTAGGTTGATAATAAGACTCTGTTGGTGTTCAAAATAGGCAGCAAATCTAGAATGGTTGAAGTTGCTACCTAGTAATCTTTTCATCCGCTGCTAACCCTTCATCGAGTTCATCTGGTCTAAATCTGTTGTTTTAGAATGCCGGTAGACGGCGAGGATGATACTCAAACCGACGGCTGCCTCTGCAGCGGCAACACTGATAGAAAAAATAGCGAACATGATACCGGTTAATGCTTCAGGATGGGGTCCATAGCGCCAAAAGGCTATGAAATTCAAGTTTGCCGCGTTGAGCATCAATTCGATTCCGATGAGCACCAGAATCGCGTTGCGCCGCGTCAGGGCACCGGCCAGGCCAATGGAGAACAGCAGAGCCGACAAGAGCAGATAGCCTGACATTGGTGTCATTTCGTCCTCCGTGTCTCATCCATTGCTAGTATGCCCGCTCCAATGAGTGCAGCAGTTAAGAGTAGTCCGATGATTTCCAGTGGCAGAACAAATCGATGCATCAGCGCAACACCGATCTCGTTGACCGGCGCTTCAGGCTCAGGTCCAAGTACTGCCAGCGCGCCGGTTCCTGACCAGACGGCCCAACCCAGGACTGCAAATACAACCAAAGCGATGAGCGCTCCAGAGACACGAAAAGAGGAGGAGCCGGTCAACACAGCGGGCTCTGCGCTCCTCGTCATCATGATGGCAAATGCAGCTAGAATGGCAACCGCACCGACATACACGAGAATCTGCGTGAAGCCAACAAATTGCGCCCCTAGTTGTAAATAGAGAGCGGCTAGACTGACCAAGCCAAGCGTCAGCGCCAGGACGCAATGCACCAGATTTTTCAGGCTCATCGCCGCGGCGGTTCCGGTGATCGTAGTTGCGGCGAGTAGCAAAAATGTGATTGTCATCTTGATACGATTCCGACCCTGAAAAGTAAGTAGATACAGATGAACATACTGGAGACTACAACCCTGTGACGTTCGTCACAGGTCTAGCTCGCGAAGCGATAGGTGCGCACATGAAACGATTTGCCACGCCTTATTCCACGGCTCAATAACACACAAGAAACAATGACGAGCAAGCTATCAATCAACCAGCGTGTAAACCCAGCAGGTATCAAGTGCCATACGCCCGCGCCAACAATATTAATAATTGATAGGGGCAACATGAACTTCCACGCAAAATTCATCAGTTGATCCATGCGAAGCCGGGGAAGCGTTCCGCGAACCCAGATAAAGGCCATGATGATGATGAGTAGCTTTACGAAGAACCACACATAGGATGGAATCCACGTCAGAAAAGAAAATGGAGCGGCCCATCCACCAAGAAATAGCGTAATTGCCATCGCACTGGTGGCGAACATGCCAAGATATTCGCCAAGAAAGAATAGGGCAAACTTAAAGCCGGAGTATTCAATGTAATAACCTGCAATGATTTCCGATTCTCCCTCGGGCATATCGAAGGGACAGCGATTGGATTCCGCCGTTGCTGCAATCATGAAGATAACAAACCCGGTAAGGCCCCACGGGGTAAATACATACCAACGTGGCCATATACCCGTGTAACCTGCCTGCATATTTACAATTGCTACAGTAGACAGGGACCCGGCGGCCATGATCACAACGACAGATGCAAGTACCAACGGCATTTCATAACTGATCATCTGGGCTATGGCTCGCATCGCCCCGAGCAGGGAATACTTGCTCCGGCTCGACCACCCGGCCATGAAGACCGATAGCTCTACCATAGAGCCCACAGCAAAAAAGAACAGTACGCCAGCATTCAGATTGGCGAGCACCATATTCTTGCCAATAGGTAGAACGGAATAAACCACGAAGGAAGCAATGACGAGCATGACTGGTGCGAGGAAGTGAACCACCTGATCTGCCGTACGGGGAATAATATCTTCTTTGGTCAGCGATTTGATGCCGTCCGCCATGGGTTGCAGAATTCCAAACGGGCCTACACGATTCGGGCCGTACCGGTTCTGCATTCTGCCCAGTCCCTTGCGTTCAAGGACTGTTGTGATCGCAAACAACAGCGGAAAGGCTACGAGGACAGGCACGACGGAAAGCACCGCAGAGACTATCGGTTGAAGGGCTGCTGGCACGTAAGCCAGGAGCCAGTGCTTCAGCAGCACAAAGATCTGATCGATCATTTCAGGCATATGTCCATACCGTCCGCCGTAATATACAGAATCCTTGATTGACCACCGAGCTCATCACTTTGTCTCTCCGGCTTCAGGAGTGGCCATCGGCGCTGGTGTTGCTGCCTTTGCCTCTGTGGTCTGTCGTGCCTTTGCTTCAGCTTTCGCGCGTTCCTCAGCAAGAGCTGCATCCACAGCAGTAGCCTCCGTGGGATGAATCTTGTTGTAGTATTCGTTCGATTTTGCCAACTGTTCCTTGCGCAACAGCAAGCCGCCGAACCGGTCCTCCGAGCTCATTTCGAACTCAACATTCATCTTGATGGCGTCAAAGGGACATACCTCCACGCATATCTGGCAACTCATGCAGACCGAGATGTCGATATTGAATGTCGTTGGATAGAACTGAAGCTTACCCGTGGCGTCAGGCTTTTTATCTTTGCTCTTTTCGATGTAGATGCATTTGGGCGGGCATTCCTTCTCGCAGATCTGGCAGGATACACACCGTAAACCTGCTTCCCATTCAGTGCCGTCGTATACCAGAAATGGGAAGTCACGGGTTGCCTCAATTTGCGGTAGACGCTCCTCTGGAAATTGAATCGTCGTCAACCGATCCTTGCTTACATAGCTGCCAAGAAAATTGCGCGCAGTCTCGGTCAAGCCCTTCAGGATGCCTTCACCTAGCACAGTTAGCTCCCCTCGCATTCATGTATGCGGCCATATTCTCTGAAAGGAAAACTCTCAGTGCGGTTCCTTCGAACTGCGTAGTAGAACTCAACGATCCACCTCTCCCAAAACAATATCGACGCTTCCAAGAATGATCACGATGTCCGCCACATTCTGGCCTAAACACATATCTTCGAGTAGTGTCAGATTGATCAGACTTGGGGGGCGCACGCGGTAGCGGTAGGGACTCGCGGTACCATCGCTGATCAGATAGAAGCCGAGCTCACCTTTGGGGCCCTCAATTCGGCCGTATGCTTCACCTGCCTTCGGGCGGAAGCCGCGAATCTTTGTATTAGGATCCATGATCGGGCCGGCAGGAAGATCCCGCATGGCCTGTTTTAGAATCTCAATCGACTCTCGCATCTCGAGCGCGCGCAGCATGTACCTGTCATAGACGTCGCCATGTTCTCCTAGCGGTACCCTGAAAGAGAAGCGGTCGTAGATGCCGTACTTATCTACTTTCCGGAGATCATAATTCACCCCCGAGGCCCTCGCCATCGGGCCGCTGATGCCGGCATTGATCGCCTGTTCCCGGGTAACCACTCCGACTCCCTGGGTTCGCGCCATCAGAATTTCATTGCTCGTCAGCAGGTTTTCAAATTCGTCCAGAAACTGCGGAAACCCATCGATAACCTTTTGTGCCTGCTGCAGCCAATTAGCCGGTACGTCCACGCGGCAGCCGCCAAAGCGCATGTAGTTGCACATCATGCGAGCCCCGGTCAGAGCTTCAAACAGGTCCAGAACTTTCTCGCGCTCGCGAAAGGCGTACATCAAAGGCGTTCCGCTCGCGCCCATATCCTGCATCAGGAATCCCACCAGGCCGGCGTGGTTCTGCAGCCGTGTCAGCTCACCCGTAATTATCCGGAGGTACTCCGCGCGCTCTGGTACCTGAATGCCCGCTAGCTTTTCTACGGCCAAAGCGTATGCCCAGTTGTTGGTGATCGAGCAGATGTAGTCCAGTCGGTCGGTATAGGGCATGCATCCGAGATAGCTCTCGGTCTCGGCTATCTTCTCGTGATTGCGATGCAGATAGCCAAACACAGGCTTCAGTTTCACGACCTTCTCGCCGTCCAGCGTCACGTCCATGCGAAAAACGCCGTGGGTGGAGGGATGCTGTGGCCCCATCGATACTTCAAGCAACTGCCCCTCACTCCGATCGCTGGAGGGTCCCGGGACCAAATCTATGGGGGTCTCCGTCAAGATGCTCATAACCCTCCCTCCGCGGCCTGGTGTGCCTGAGCCCGTTTCAGCACCTCATCATGAGCGGTTGGCTCGTACTCATAATCGTCCGGATCGACATAATCTCTGCGCATCGGATGGTCTTCAAACCCTTCCCACATCAGCAACCGGCGCAGATCAGGGTGCCCGTCGAAGACAATGCCAAACAGGTCGAATATCTCGCGCTCCTGGTACTCCGCACTCCGCCAGAGCGGCGTCAGCGACGGCAGGTGGACGCGCTCAGTGCGATCCTCTGTTCGCATCCGCAGAACCAGCGGGCCCTGACGCTGCTCAACCGAGAACAGGTGATAGACCGCTTCCAGATATCCGCCGGTCTGGGTTTTTACGACCTCGTCAACGTCCTTCTCCATACCATCGACGATCTTCTTCGTCTTGACCTTGGTTGAGATCTCTTTGATGGGCCAATCGATACCCGTGACGTTTGAGCAATAATCGAACTGTCGATTCGTTGCATCACGCAAGTAACTCGACACCGCAAATGCATGATCGGCATCGATCAACAGGGAATGCTGACCAGACGGGCTGCCATTGGGGATGATCTCCAACCGGCAGCCGGGAACGTTCGCCTCGATTTCGGACTTAATTTCTTCCAGATTCATTCTTGCCTGCAATGGAGATGTTGACCAGGGGAGCTTTCCACACTTCACTGTTCTGTGTAGGGACAAGATCGTGCGCGCTAAACTCCGGCACGACGAATTCGCTTGGCAAATCAGCGTTCAAGTGACGCGGCCTGTTGGGTCCGGTCAGATATTGCTCGTCTATCTTCTTCTGCAGCATCAGAAATGCGTCGATCAGCGCCTCCGGACGCGGCGGGCATCCAGGAATGTATACATCCACCGGGATATAACGATCGATGCCCTTGAGCACGTTATATCCCTGCTTGAAGGGCCCGCCGGAGATGGCACATGCACCCATGGAGATCACGTACTTGGGTTCTGGCATCTGGTTATAGAGCCGCACAACCTGCGGCGCCATCTTTTTGGTCACCGTCCCGGCTACAATCATCAGGTCGGCTTGTCGCGGAGAAGGGCGGAAGACCTCGGCACCGAATCGCGCAAGATCATAGCGTGCCATGGTGGCAGCTATCATCTCAATGGCGCAGCAGGCGAGGCCGAAATTCAACGGCCAGAGGGAACTTCTGCGGCCCCAGTTGTAGAGCTCCTGAAGAGACGTGGCAACTACTCCTTGACGCCTCAACTCACTCTTTAGCTGTTCATCCATTCTTCAGACCTTCAAACGTTCAAAGTTGAATCGGTTGTTGCAGCTGACACACCGATATTGAGAACAATCTGCTTCACGTAAGAACTAACTCCAGGACAGCACGTTCTTCTGGCAGGCCCAAACCAGACCCTCCACCAGCAGGATCAGAAACACCAGCATGGCGACGGATTCTGCTGCCGTGAATCCACCAAATGCCACGGCGAACGGCAAAAGGAAGATGGCTTCCACGTCGAAGATCAGAAAGATAATCGCATAGATGTAATAGCCCGGCTTGAATTTGATCCAGGCGTCACCGGTCGACTCCAGTCCGCACTCATAGATTGCATTTTTTGTGGGACCAGATTTCTGGGGCGAAAACTTCCGCGCCCAAACCCACGCAAGCGCCAGTGGTCCGACCGCGAAGCCAGCGCCACCGAGCAGCAATACGATAACCGGCAGATAAACAGAGTTCGTCATACGTCTTCCTACAACTTTACCAGACACTGAAATGACTGGCTTGTGATAATCGTCACAAGTAATCATCGCACGCAAGCCGAAAATGGTACCGGACAACGAGGAGACCGAAGTGGAAGATCAACAAATTGCAATTCTTGACGGTAACGAAGCAGCAGCACTGGTGGCCTACCGGCTTGCAGAGGTCATCGCTATTTACCCAATTACGCCGTCCTCGACGATGGCCGAGTGGGCAGACCAGTGGACGGAGGAGGGACGTAAGAACATCTGGGGCATCGTGCCGTCGGTCGCAGAGATGGAGAGCGAGGGCGGAGCCGCAGGGGCCATGCATGGAGCCCTGCAGGCCGGAGCGTTCGGTACCACATTTACTGCGTCGCAAGGTCTGCTGCTGATGATTCCTAATTTGTATAAGATAGCGGGCGAACTCACCTCAAATGTCATCCATGTGACCGCCAGATCCATTGCCACACACGCGCTGTCCATCTTTGGAGACCACTCCGACGTCATGGCCTGCCGATCAACCGGGTATGCCATGCTCGCCTCCAATTCCGTGCAGGAAGCAGGCGATATGGCCCTGATCTCCCACATCGCCACGCTTGAGGCGCGTATCCCGTTCATGCATTTCTTTGATGGCTTTCGCACCTCGCACGAGATCAACAAGGCCGTCGCAATCTCCGACGAAACCATCCTGGCCCTGCTCGATGAGAAGCTGGTGCGTGCCCATCGTGAGCGCGCCCTGAGTCCGGATAATCCGATCCTGCGTGGTACGGCACAGAATCCAGACGTCTTCTTCCAAGCCCGCGAGGCCTGCAATCCCTTCTACCTCGCGTGTCCGACCATCGTTCAAAACATCATGGATAAGTTCGCTCGTCTCACAGGTAGGGCTTACCGCCTGTTTGATTACATTGGGGCGCCAGACGCAGAACACGTGATCATCATGATGGGATCAGGTGCCGGTGCGGCAGAAGAGGCGATTGCCCGTCTGAATGCACAGGGAGAAAAGCTGGGCCTGCTTAAAGTTCGTCTTTACCGACCCTTCGCCGTCGAAGCATTTCTTGCTGCCCTCCCGAAGACCGTAAAAACCATCGCCGTGCTCGACCGCACCAAAGAGCCGGGTGCACTAGGCGAACCGCTGTATCAGGATGTTGTCACGGCGTTGAGCGAGTCATTTTTCACCACCTCGCCGAGGCTGCAGCATCACCCGACCGTGATCGGTGGGCGCTACGGCCTTTCATCTAAAGAGTTCACGCCTGCCATGGTCAAGGGAGTCTTCGACGAACTAAAGAGGCCACAGCCGAAGAACCACTTCACCATCGGCATTCATGACGACGTGACCCACGCCAGCCTGGACTTTGATCCCACTTTTTCAACCGAAGATCCACGCACTATCCGCGCGTTGTTCTATGGTCTTGGCTCGGACGGTACCGTTGGCGCCAACAAGAACTCCATCAAGATTATCGGCTCCGGCACCTCGCATTACGTGCAGGGGTACTTCGTGTATGACTCAAAGAAATCCGGCTCGGTTACCACGTCGCATCTGCGCTTTGGCCCGGAACCCATTCGCTCGACCTACCTCATTACAGAGGCTAACTTCGTAGCCTGTCATAATTTTTCGTTCCTGGAGAGAATGGATATTCTTGCCGCAGCGGCTCCGGGTGCTGTGTTCCTGCTGAACTCGCCGTATGGCCCTGACGAAGTCTGGTCCCATCTGCCCCGCACCACTCAGGAGACGCTCTTGGCCAAGAAGCTCCAGTTCTACGTCATCGATGGGTACAGCGTGGCTCGCGATGCCGGGATGGGCAACCGTATTAACACCATCATGCAGACCTGCTTCTTCGCAATCAGCGGTGTGTTGCCGCGAGACGAAGCGATTGAAGAGATCAAGAAGGCTATCAAGAAGACCTATGGCAAACGTGGTGACGTGGTGCAGAAGAACTTCGACGCCGTAGATGCGGCGCTCGCCCATCTACATCGCGTAGTGCCTCCAGAGCGGGCCAGCGCGACCTTCGACATTCTTCCTATGTTTCCCAGCAAGGCACCAGCCTTCGTCCGCGACGTCCTCGGTGAGATGGCCGCAGGCCGCGGCGACCTTCTGCCGGTCAGCGCGCTGACACCCGGTGGAACCTTCCCCACCGCAACCGCGCAGTGGGAGAAGCGCAACATCGCCCAGATGATTCCCGTCTGGGACAAGGACCTTTGCATTCAATGCGGAAAATGCGTGCTTGTCTGTCCTCATGCGGTCATCCGCGCCAAGGTCTTCGACGCAGCACTGCTGAACGGAGCACCCGAGACGTTCAAGAGCACCAAACCCAAATGGCGTGACATGGAGCAGGAACTCTACACCCTGCAAGTTGCGCCAGAGGACTGCACCGGTTGCCGTATCTGTGTTGAGGCATGCCCGGCTATCAGCAAGAGCGAAGTCAAGCATAAGGCGATCAATATGGAGATGCAGGCGCCACTGCGCGAACCCGAGGCCAAGAACTGGAACTTCTTTCAGTCGCTCCCTTACGTCGATCGCAATCGCCTATCACATGGGCAAGTCAAGGATGTTCAACTGCTCGAACCATTGTTTGAATTCTCTGGAGCTTGCGCTGGCTGTGGTGAAACCCCCTACATCAAGCTGCTCACTCAACTCTTCGGCGATCGGCTCTTTATCGCCAACGCGACGGGTTGTTCGTCAATCTATGGTGGTAATCTTCCTACCACGCCTTACACTGTGAACCATAGCGGACGCGGGCCTACGTGGTCGAACTCTCTGTTCGAAGACAATGCAGAATTTGGACTAGGCATGCGGCTGGCACTCGATCAGCAGAAGGAGTATGCCGAGATGTTGCTGCGGCAGTTTGTTCCGGACCTTGGAGACGATCTGGTCACGGCAATACTCTCCGCCAATCAGTCCACCGAACCGGGCATCGACGCGCAGCGCGAACGAGTGATGCAGATACGCAACAAACTGGCTGTAGTCGACTCTCTGCAGGCTAGAGCGCTGCTCGCCGTTGCTGACTCCCTGGTGCGCAAAAGTGTCTGGCTCGTGGGTGGCGATGGATGGGCCTACGACATCGGCTTCGGTGGTCTGGACCACGTGCTTGGCTCGGGCAAAAACGTCAAGGTTCTCGTGCTCGACACCGAGACCTACTCCAACACCGGTGGACAGATGTCCAAGTCGACACCACGCGGAGCCGTGGCCAAGTTCGCCACTGGAGGTAAGCTCACTGGCAAGAAAGATCTTGCGATGGAGGCAGTCAGCTACGGGTCAGTCTATGTTGCGCGCGTCGCCATGGGCGGGGGCGATATGCAGACCATCAAGGCGTTTCAAGAGGCCGAAGCGTACGACGGTCCCGCGCTGATCATCGCATACAGCCACTGCATCGCTCACGGTTATGATCTGGCGAACGGCATGCACCAGCAGAAGAAGGCGGTGCTCTCTGGCTACTGGCCACTCATGCGCTACAACCCATCCCTCCGAGAGCAAGGGAAGAATCCGTTTCAGTTAGACTCCAAGGCGCCTTCAATTCCGCTCAAGGAGTACACCTATAACGAAGCGCGCTACTCCATGCTGGCACGCAGTCATCCCGATGTTGCAAAGAAGCTTCTCGAAGAAGCGCAGCAGGACGTAGCGCGCGAGTGGGGAGTTTATGCTGACCGAGCAGCCGATTCGGTACATGTCCCGTCACAACCCGCAGTCACTGAGCCATCGGAAGAGAAGCATGAAGCTCTGGCACTAAAAGGACATGAATGATAATCGCACTGAGTATTAGCAGCCTCGGTCTGAGCGATAACGACACTCTTGCTTTGCGTCGCTGCCGATCGAACCATCACAAACATGCTTTGAATCGTGCAGATGCGCGTGCTTCACAAGCGATAACACCTTATCGAGTCGCGTACATATCGACACTGCGGATACGTTTCATGCGTGGTTTACGACCCACATCGGAGCACTACAGTATGGCGAACTGTTATGCGGAAGGACTACAATTCCTCTGACATAATGGACGGCCGCTAAACGGCCACGGGAATATTAAAGTGAATTTGTAATTATTTATTTCCCCTGCAACTTTCGCTAGACGCTATCGACTCACAATGATGGAAGGATTTTTAAATGGCTATTAGTAATCTCGAAGTTCAGAGCCTGCCCATTGCAGACTCTCCCGTTCACTCGAAGAAAGTAGTGAACGATTTCTCGATCCAGATCGCAACGGTGAATGGTTCTGGATCACAATCTGCAAACAACATTCTTCTCCGCAGCATCTTCAATATGGGAATTCCGGTGTCGGGGAAGAATCTCTTTCCTTCCAATATTGCAGGGCTGCCAACATGGTTTGTCATTCGAGTAAGCCGGGAAGGATGGGTGGCACGCAAGAATGACATCGATCTTCTGATTGCCATGAATCACGAGACTTTTCATGAGGATGTGCGCAGCCTGCCGACCGGTGGATCGGTGATTTTTGACGAGACATTCAATCTCACCGACCGACGCTCCGATTTAATCTACTATCCAGTTCCCTTTGATCGCTTGGCCGCTGCCACCGGAGCGGAGATGAAAGTACGGAAGCTGATCAAGAACATGGTCTACGTTGGCGTCGCCGCTCAACTCCTGTCGATCGACATCAAGGGTCTCGAGAGTATTGTTCGCAAACAGTTTGGCAAGAAAGCCGCTGTGGCCGATGTCAACTGGAAGGCCGTTCAGCTTGGCTTCGACTATGCTGCCAGCACGCTGACCAAGCAGGATACTCTGGTAGTGGAGCCAATGACGGCAACGCACGGCAAGATCATCATCGATGGCAACTCTGCGTCTGCGATGGGTGCCATGTTTGCAGGGGTCACTGTAGTCGGCTGGTATCCCATTACGCCCTCAACGAGCATTGTTGAGGACCTCATCAAGTACATGAAGCAATATCGCGTCGAGAAGGATGGTAAGGCAAGCTTTGCTATTGTGCAGGCTGAGGATGAACTGGCAGCCATCGGCATGGTGCTTGGTGCTGGATGGGCCGGGGCCCGGGCGATGACCGCCACCTCTGGTCCCGGAATCTCCCTGATGGCAGAATTCGCAGGACTTGGCTACTTCGCTGAGATCCCTGGCGTCATCTTTGACGTCCAGCGTACGGGCCCTTCCACCGGATTACCTACGCGAACCGCACAAGGTGATATCCAGTGCCTCGCTGGACTCTCCCACGGAGATACCAAGCATGTGCTGCTCATTCCCGGATCTGTCAAAGAATGCTTTGAGATGGGGGTGCAGGCCTTCGACCTCGCTGAGTACCTGCAAACACCTGTCTTCGTTCTGTCGGATACTGACCTTGGCATGAATAACTGGATGTCGGAGCCTTTTGAATATCCCGAAAAGCCCATCAATCGCGGCAAAGTTCTCAACGTCAAACAACTTGATGAACTTGGCGGATTTTCGAGGTACAAGGATGTCGATGGAGATGGAATTACCTATCGCACTCTCCCCGGCACAGACCATCCAGCTGCTGCGTACTTCACGCGCGGCACCGGCAAGAATGACAAGGCTCTGTATTCCGAGCGACCGGAGGACTACCAGCGCAATATGGAACGGTTGGTGCGCAAGTTCGAAACCGCCAGGACACTGGTTCCTAAACCCATTATCGATGGAACAGGCAAGCAGAAGGTCGGCATTATCGCCTATGGCACCAGCGACTGCGCCGTTCTCGAGAGCCGTGTGCAGTTGGAGTGTGAATTGAAGTTGGCGACTGATTACCTTCGCGTGCGCGCCTATCCATTTACCCAGCAAGTGGACGAATTCATTGCACAACACGAGACGGTCTATGTTGTCGAACAGAACCGTGACGGCCAGCTTATGAATCTGTTGAAGACCGACCTAGATCCTACCCAGGTTACCAAGCTGCATTCCATCACTCACTACAATGGGTTACCCATTGACGCGCGCTCAGTTACCCAGGCGATCGCCTCACACGAAGGAGCAAATAAGTAATTATGTCGACCACTCCAGTTAGTTCAGCACCCGTCAAGTCCAATAGTATTGGTCTCGAGATCTTGGATTATCGCGGCAGCAAGTCCACTCTTTGCGCGGGCTGCGGGCACAATGTTGTAGCAGAGCGCATCCTCGAAGCCTATTACGAGATGGGCATTCAGCCGGAAAAAGTCATGAAGATCAGTGGCATTGGCTGTTCATCCAAGTCGCTGGCCTATTTCATGTCCCGCTCTTTCAGTTTCAACTCCGTGCATGGCCGCATGCCTTCGGTGGCGACCGGAGCTACTCTTGCCAACAAGACGATGCGTACGATTGGCATCAGCGGTGATGGCGATACGGCCTCGATCGGAATCGGTCAATTTGTCCATCTGCTCCGCCGCAATCTCCCCATCATTTACATCATTGAAGACAACGGAGTGTACGGGCTGACTAAAGGGCAGTTTTCCGCAACGGCAGACATTGGCTCGAAGCTGAAGACGGGTGTCATTAATGACCTGCCTCCAATCGATGTCTGCGCTCTTGCTATCCAGATGGGTGCAACGTTTGTTGGCCGCTCGTTCTCCGGGGACAAGAAGCAGCTTTCTACGATGCTGAAGGCGGCCATTGCTCATAAAGGAACTGTTCTGCTCGACATCATCTCGCCGTGTGTTACCTTCAATGATCACGAAGGATCCACCAAAAGCTACAAGTACATGAAGGAGCATGACGAGGCGGTCAATGAGACGGGCTTCATTACGCACTTCGAGGAGATCTCCGTCGAGTACGACCACGACACCACTGTCGACGTTCAGATGCATGATGGCTCTCACCTTCGCCTCCGAAAGCTGCACGAAGACTACACTCCCACCGACAAGGCCGGCGCTGTGAACTTGCTGATGGAGACACATGAAAAGGGAGAAGTTCTTACGGGAATCTTCTATGTGGATACGCACGAGTTAGATTTCGCCTCGCGGCTCAATATGGTTGAGGAGCCCCTAGCGACCTTACCCGAAGAACGCGTTCGCCCCAGCCGCGAAGTGTTTGCGGAACTCATGCAGGCACATGGCTAGTTCAATTACCTGGTAAAGAAGAATGGCTCTGGCCCTGCTGGGATCAGAGCCATTCTTCTTTCTTGACACCTCGTCTCTAAGCGCCTATCTCAGCAGAATTCTGATTTTTACGATCTTGACCTACTAGCCGCGGCAACAGGAGAAGAGTTGCCGCATAGAGAAAGAAAGATGCAGCGATGAAAATCAGGTGACCATTGCGTACGTCTTGCAGCAATATCTTCGCTGCCATCAGGACAAGCGTCGTATATGCGAGCCAGGTCAACTCTCTCCTGTGCCAGCGCGATCCAGCATCTGCCAGACTCAGGGCTATTAAGCACGCAATGAGGGTCTGGATTAGTTCAATAGGGCCCGCATCGAGCGAGATGCTAAGTGTTCGAAGATGCGTGATGACACGCGACAGAACGAATACGGCCAATGCCGCGCTTGTACCTGCGGCCAAACCTGCAGAGATCAGATTTGATAGGAACTGTCTCCAGTGCTCCTTTCCGACGCGCCCTCCTAATCGATAGCACAGAAGGGAAGAAGCGAAGATAACCCCGAGGATCCCAGTGGGTGCCGTTGGCAGGGATCCGATCAGAGATCGATAGTCAAATTCGAGTAATCCCGAGAATAAGGCAGCTGCTGCCAGAAATACGGATCCATGGAACTCCAGTGAAGATCGAGTACGTCGAGTTCCAATCCATGTCGCCATGATTGCAAGGAATCCAAACCAAATTACAAGCCATATCCGCGGCAGACATAAGAAACTTCCCACCAGAAGAAGTGCTGCACTCCAAGCTGTGTAAACGCGGAAGTTGAGCGCGGCAGGTTGATCGCTGAAGCGGGCGAACGCAATTGCATATCCGAAGGCAGACAGGACGAAATAAATGGTACCCATTGCTACTTGGTGACCGCTCGAACTGAACATCATGGACCCATAGCTCGCAAGCAGGAACACAACGATGATCTGGACAATTTCGAAGGCTGTGATCGTCCGCCTCCGCATTGTTGTCTGGAACGTCACGCTTGCAGCATAGATCAAGAACGGAATCGTAATCAGCGCTGTCAACACTGGCATGCTGATGGTGCTATATCCGGGGTGGGCAGCTTCCGGCATGGAGTAGATGTAAAGCAGTGCCGATATAGAGGCGTCGACTGCGACTGCAACCAGCGCTCGGGCATTCAGTTCATGTCCACGGCATGCCGCGAACTCACTTAGGAGTGCGCTAAGCATTATTGCCAACAGAAATGGAGCCAGATCCTTGGTCGTGATCATCAGAATCAGGGCCGTGAATATTGATGTGCTATAGCCCACCCAAAAGACCGAGGCAAGATTTCGTTTCCATGTCAGCACTACAACCGCAAGCGCAAAGGCTGCCAGCACAGCAGCGCTCATCGCTGGAGATAAGACATGGAACCGCAGGGTTAACTCCCAGAGCATGGGCGCGAGAATCAACGAAGAAGTCAAGGAATAGCAGACACCGGCAAACCACGCTCCGGTGCGCAGCCGTACCGCCCACACAAGCCAGATACTCGCATAGGTGATTGCAAGCAAAACGACAGCTAATTTAGGGAATGTGCCTGCTTCTGCTATGGCTCG